>DFIS01000031.1 GCA_002372175.1 Solobacterium sp. UBA3691 | reverse complement strand
CGGCTTGGCCGGTGGATACTTATTATGAATAAGACAGATTTTAGCACACTGGTGTTGACAGTGCTAAAAGGGTGTTATATACTTTTAGCAGTCGGACAGATAGAATGCTAAAGGAGGCGGAGAGAAATGTTGACACCGAGAAGAATCGAGATCTTTAAAGCAATTGTTGACGAATACATCCGCACGGCGGAGCCTGTCGGCTCCAAAGCTCTCCAGACCAAGTACCACCTGCCGTATTCCAGCGCCACGATCAGAAATGACATGCAGGTCCTGGAAGAAATGGGATACCTCGAGAAGACGCATACGTCCAGCGGACGTATCCCCAGTACGCAGGGTTACCGGTTCTACTGCGAGAATCTTCTGAGCAATACCGGTCTTGATAAACGCATGGAGGTCGCGATCAGGGATGCCTTCGACGCTTCGAATATGAATATAGAAGAAGCTGTGCATCTGAGCTGTGAGATCCTGTCAGAGATGACGAATATGACCGCCGGTGCGATCGGACCTGACAGTTCCACACAGAGACTTGAGCATATCCGTCTGTTCCCTCTGGATAACCGCAACGCTGTCGTTGTCTTTATCACCAACACCGGTCATACCGAGACCAAGAACTTCCACTTCAGTGAAGATATCTCCCTGACAGATATTGAAAACTGTACGGAGATCCTGAACTCGAGACTGAAAGATGTGCCGATTGCCGAACTGGCAAAGCGTATGGAAGATCTGAAGCCGGATCTGGCCGCGGTGGTGCAGAGACATGATCTGCTGTTTACGGCATTCATCCAGGCCTTTGTCAAGTTTGCAACGGAGAACGTATACTTCAGCGGACGTGACAGGATGCTTTATCAGCCGGAGTTTGAAGATATCAACAAACTGAAGAATCTGATGACGATCCTGGAAGATCAAAGTGCCTGGAAAAGCTTTACAAACGATGAACATGCGGTCGCTCTGAAGACAAACCGAGGAGCGGAACTGACATGGGTCAACGATGTAGCGATCGTCAGAAGCTCGTTCAAGGTCAATGAGACCGAATCCGGACAGCTGATGGTCGTCGGTCCTTCCCGCATGAATTACGGCAGTATCGTATCCATGATCGAGTATGCTGCAGGAATGATCGAGAAGATGTACAACCGGGGAGGAAACAATGGAAAACAGTGAAGAAAAGAAAATAACGGAAGAGACGGAGGAAGCTGAGGCAGAAACAGCTGAGGAAAACACCGAAGAGAAGGATCCCAGAGATCAGCAGATCGAAGATCTGAAAGCACAGGTCGAAGATCTGAACGGCAAGGTGGATATCCTCAAGAATGAATATGCCAGGGCTTATGCCGATACGGAGAATATCAAGAAACGTCTCCAGAATGAATTTGAACAGAGAAGCAAGTATATGATCCAGGACTTTGCCAGGAATATCCTGCCGGTACTGGATAACTGTGAAAGAGCACTGGCTGTGGAAACAGCTGATGAGAATTACCGCAAAGGTGTGGAAATGATCGTCAAGGGGCTCAAAGCAGCACTGCAGAAGGAAGGCGTGGAAGAGATCGAATGTCTGAATGAACCATTTGATCCGAACTGGCATCAGGCACTGATGTCAGAAGCTAAAGATGATGTTGAACCCGGAACAGTCATTGAAGTACTGCAGAAGGGGTATAAGTTAAAAGACAGACTGCTCAGAGCAGCCATGGTCAAGATCAGTGAATGACAGGAGGAAATGAAATATGAGCAAGATCATCGGAATCGATTTAGGAACAACAAACAGCTGCGCAGCAGTCATGGAAGGTAAGGAAGCCAAGGTTATTACCAATCCCGAAGGTAACCGTACAACACCGTCTGTTGTCGCGTTCAAGAACGGAGACCGTATCGTCGGTGATGCCGCAAAGCGTCAGATGATCACGAATAAGAATACGGTATATTCGATCAAGCGTCTGATGGGAACGGATGAGAAGGTCACCCTGGAAGGCAAGCAGTATACACCGCAGGAAGTTTCCGCGATGATCCTGAGCTATATCAAGGACTATGCTGAGGCTTATCTCGGTGAGAAAGTAGAGAAGGCAGTCATTACCGTTCCTGCGTACTTCAACGATGCCCAGAGACAGGCTACCAAGGATGCCGGAAGAATTGCCGGTCTGGATGTTGTCCGTATCATCAATGAGCCGACAGCTTCCGCACTTGCCTTCGGTACAGGCAAGAATGCCAATAAGGAACAGAAGGTTCTGGTATACGACCTCGGCGGCGGTACCTTTGATGTCTCGATCCTGGATATCGCAGACGGTACATACGAAGTATTAAGTACTGCCGGTGATACACACCTGGGCGGTGATGACTTTGATAACGTCCTGATCGACTGGCTCAATGATAACTTCAGGAAGGAGCACGGTGTCGATCTGAAGAGTGACAGAATGATCCTGCAGCGTCTGAAGGATGCCGCAGAGAAGGCAAAGAAAGACCTCAGCGGCATGCTCGAAGTCGAGATCTCGATTCCGTTCATCTGCCCTGATCCCAGCGGTGCCGGTGCTCTGAACCTTGAGACAAGACTGAGCCGTGCTGAGTTTGACAGACTGACCAAGCATCTTGTTGATAAGACAATGATCCCGGTCAGACAGGCTCTGAGCGATGCCAAACTGACATCACGTGATATCGATGAAGTTCTGCTGGTCGGCGGTTCCACACGTATTATCGCTGTACAGGAAGCCGTCAGAAGAGAACTCGGCAAGGAGCCGAACAAGAGTATCAACCCTGATGAGTGCGTAGCTCTCGGTGCTGCTATCCAGGGCGGTGTATTAAGCGATGACGGCAGTGTCAACGATGTCCTGCTGCTCGATGTTACACCTCTGTCCCTTGGTATTGAGACCCTCGGCGGTGTCATGACAACACTGATCCCGAGAAATACAACGATCCCTACCAGCAAGTCGCAGATATTCTCCACCGCTGCCGATAACCAGCCGGCTGTAGATATCCATGTCCTGCAGGGTGAAAGACCGATGGCAGCCGACAACAAGACCCTCGGCACATTCATCCTTGACGGTATTGCCCCGGCAAGAAGAGGCGTACCGCAGATCGAAGTTACATTCGATATCGACGTTAACGGTATCGTCCATGTCAAGGCTATCGATAAGGGCACAAACAAGACACAGTCGATCACGATCACGAATTCTTCAGGACTTTCCGAGGCAGAGATCGACAGAATGGTCAGAGAAGCCGAGATGCACAAGGCAGAGGATGACAAGAAGAAACAGGATATCGAGACAAGAAACAGAGCTGAGGCATATATCAACCAGATCGATGAGACCCTGAAGACAGACAATGCCAATGTCTCACCTGAGCAGAAGGCAGAAGTACAGAAGCTCAGAGATGAACTGCAGAAGGCTATCGATGACAACG
>DFIS01000070.1 GCA_002372175.1 Solobacterium sp. UBA3691 | reverse complement strand
ACCTGGAGGATGTTCCTTCCCTGACGGCAGCAGAGGTCATCACCAGAGCCAATGCTCAGGCATGGACAGATGATGATGAAGATGTCTCCCTGTCCAAGGTTGAATATGATGTGAAGAACGAAGTCGGTGCATATGACTGCCGCTTTGCGACTGACAAGGGCACTGAGATCTCGATCAAGATCTATGTTGTCAAGCCGAATGCGATCGAAGACCAGGCAAATGAAGAAGCGATCCAGGCCTTTGATTTCTACAGAAGTGCAGATGAGATCAAGGAGTCTCTGGCTCTTGATACGGATCTGATCCGCTGGGCAGATGCGGCCGCATGGAACCTGGAGGATGATTCCAAGGTAGAGATCTGGGATGTCAAGTATGACTTTGACGATGAGAATATTACCGAAGGTGATTATCCGATCACATTCTCCACACAGGGACGTGAGCTCAAGGTGGAAACAACAGATCATCACGTGGAAGGTGAACGTGTCGGTCTGAACTGGAATCCTGAAGATATCCATGTCATGAGAAAGATGGGTGCCTGAGAATGAAGGGTTTCAGCAAGATGGCTTACCCGTATCTTGTCTGGATGGCAGTCATGATCATCGCTCCGATGCTGATGATCGTACTCTATGCATTCACGGTACAGGGGAATGATGTACTGACCTTTCAGTTCACGATCAGCAATTTCCTGCGGTTCTTCCAGGATTCGATCTTCCCGAATGTATTATGGCGAAGCCTGAAGATGGCCTTTATCACCACGGTCGTGTGTATCGCTCTCGGCTATCCGGCAGCGTATATCTTTGCCAAATTCAAGCCGAATACACAGGCGATCATGATCCTGCTTGTGACGATGCCAATGTGGATCAACATGCTTGTCCGTACATATGCATGGCGCGGTCTGCTTGGCTATGTGGATCTCTCCAGTGAGATGCGCGTATATGTCGGTATGGTATACAACTTTCTGCCGTTCATGATCCTGGAAGTTTATACTTCCTTGTCCAAGATCGATCCGGCTCTGATCACGGCTGCCAGCGACCTTGGCGCCAACAGTACCCAGACCTTCCTCAGAGTAACGCTGCCGCTGTCGCTCTCCGGTGTTGTCAGCGGTATCACACTTGTCTTCCTGCCGGCGGTCTCAAGCTTCTTTATCCCGAAGCTGCTCGGTGGCGGTCAGTATGTACTGATCGGTAACCTGATCGAAGACTACTTTATCAAGACCGGTGACTGGAACTTTGGTTCCGCCATCAGTATGATCATGGCAATTATTATCCTGATCAGTATGTTTGTCACCAGAAAACTGGATGTCAGTGCAAAGGAGGAGGAAGCCTGATGGAAAAGAAGACAAAGCTTCATGAGCGCCTCTATATAGTACTGATCATGCTGTTCTTCTATCTGCCGATCATCTATGTCGTGTTCTTCAGTTTCAACAGTTCGAAGTCACTGACAAAGTTTACCGGCTTCTCACTTGAATGGTACCGGAAGATGTTTGCCAACCGGACGATCATGGAAGCGATCTGGTACACAGTTGCCTGTGCGGTGATCGCGACAGTTGTTTCTACGATCGTAGGTACGATCACAGCGATCGGTATGTCCAAGAGCCGTAAGATCGTCAGAGAAGCAATCAATCAGGTCAATAACCTGCCGATGCTCAATCCTGATATCGTTACGGCGATCGGCTTCATGCTGTTCTTTACATCACTGCGCATCAAGACCGGCTTTACGACGATGGTGCTGGCACATATCGCGTTCTGCATACCGTATGTGATCCTGTCGATCATGCCGAAGCTCAGAAGTCTTGATCCGAATATTGCCGAGGCAGCTCTCGATCTTGGCTGCACGCCGATCCAGGCACTCTGGAAGGTGATCATCCCGCAGATCAGAGAGGGAATCATCTCGGGGGCTCTCGTGGCCTTCACGATGTCCTTCGATGACTTTGTGATCTCGCTGTTTACAACGGGTCCCGGCATCAACAACATCTCGATGTATGTCTATGCCAACGTCAAACGAATCAATCCGACGATCAATGCGTTAAGCGCAATTATCGTATATGTTATTACAGCAGTACTGCTGATCATCAATGTAGTCCCGATGATACGGGAAAGAAAGGGAAAGAAAGATGAAAAAAGTATCAACAGCTCTCTTAGCTAGCGTTCTCGTACTTGCGGGATGCAGCGGCGGAAACAACGGAGGAAGCAGCAGCGGAGGCGAAGCACCTGCCGAACAGAAAGATGCCAAGGAACTCTATGGCTGCAATGTGATCAATGTCTACAACTGGGGCGAGTATATCGGCGAAGATGTCATCTCCAATTTTGAAGAAGAATACAACGCTACCGTTAACTATCAGATGTTTGAATCCAATGAGATGATGTATACAAGTCTGCTCGGCGGCAATGCTTACGATGTACTTGTTCCTTCCGATTATACGATCGAGAGACTGATCAAGGAGAACAGACTGCAGGAACTGGATACAGAGGCTATTGAGAATATCAGTCAGATCGATCCTCAGCTGCGTGAGATGCAGAAAGAATATGATCCTGATCTGAAATATGCGGTTCCTTACTTCTGGGGAACTGTAGGCCTTGTCTATGATACGACAAAGGTAGATCCTGCGGATATTGAGGCTCAGGGCTGGGATATCCTGCATGATACACGCTACAAGGGTGATATCTTCGTCTATGACTCTGAGAGAGATGCCTTCATGGTCGCCTTCAAGGCTCTCGGCTACTCCATGAATACGGAGAATGAGGCAGAGATCCAGGAAGCATACCAGTGGCTCAGAGAGATCAACGATACAATGGAACCTTCCTATGTTACCGATGAGATCATTGACGCCATGGTCAACGGTGAGAAGGCGATCGGCATGATCTACTCCGGTGATGCAGCATATGTTATTGCCCAGAATGAAAACATGGCTTACATTGAGCCTTATCAGGGTACCAATCTGTGGTCTGATGCGATGGTCATTCCTGCCAATGCCGGATGTCCCGGTCTTGCCAATGCCTTCATCAATTACTCTGCAAGCTATGATGTCGCATACGCAAACTCTGAAGAAGTAGGGTATTCCTCTGCCAACACACAGGTTCTGGAAGATCTCAGTGCTGATGATGGTGAATATGCAGGTATTGATGCATATCTGCCTCGTCAGGGCTTTGAAAAGGACGAAGTATTCAGATACAACGAAGTCCTGAAGCAGGAGCTCTCTGAACTCTGGACAAGAGTAAAAGCGTAAAACAGGTAACAGAAACTAATTGCATTTTAAGTGGGGCTTTATTATAATAATAAAGCGATGGTTCCTTAGCCAAGTGGTAAGGCAGCAGACTGCAACTCTGCGAGCGCCGGTTCGATCCCGGCAGGAACCTCCACTTTTTATTAGGGGCCATGGCGGAATAGGCAGACGCAACGGACTTAAAATCCGTTGGTGGTAACACCGTGTGGGTTCAAGTCCCACTGGCCCCACCAATCTGATATCTTCCCGCATATGCGGGTTTTTATTTTTCCTTACAGGTATACTGGTATAATGGAACAGATGGAAAATACACAGGTAAAAAACAATCTGATCATGAATACAGCAGGGATGATCATTTACAATCTGGCTGTATGGTTTTTCGGCTTCCTGATCATCCGCATGTTGGGAGAAACAGCCAGCGGGCATTATGCGATCGTCAGCAGTGTCGGCAATACGATCTACGCGATATCTCTGTGGGGCATGCGGACATATATCGTCAGTGATACCGATGACCGCTACCTGCCTGGGGAATATGTCGGGGCAAGGGTCCTGGAGATCGTTATTTCGCTGGCTGTGCTTGGCCTGTATATCCTGTTCAGCAGTCATGAAGCATTAACGGTAAAGGCATTGTGCGCCTATACCGTGTTTAAGGCGGCTGAAGCAATGATCGAGGTACTGGATTGTCTTTGTCAAAGAAAAATGGTCATGGAAGTCAATGCCAGATCCATGATCATCCGCGGTATTGCCTACATTCTCTTCTTCCTGCTTGTTCTGAAGCTGAAGGGCAGTATGGCAGCCGGCTTCTGGGTGCTTACCGTGATCTCACTGCTGATGTTTTTCTTCTATAATCTGCCGAGAGTCAGAAAGATCGTACAGGAAGACAGACTCTTTGTCTTTAACAGCAGGCTGAAGCAGATCATCAGCGCATGTATGCCGATCATGGTATTTGAACTGTTATCCTCACTGATCGTGGCCATACCGAGGCTGGTATACGGCAGGTACGGAGATCTCGCTGATCTTGGTATTTACAATACGATCTATACGATGGTCGTCTTCCTGCAGCTGGCCATCAATATCCTGATCTTTACGTTATCTCCCTATATGGCCAAGGCATGGCATGATGGGGACCGCAATGCTTATCGCAGGTATATGTTCCTGCTGTTCGGCGGTGCTGTCGGACTTGGTGCGGCAGCCGAGATCCTGGTATTTCTGATCGGCAGACCGGTCATGACGCTTGTCTACGGTCAGACAGCCGGCATGCATTACGATTACCTGTATACAGGCATCATCTGCGGAGTGACACTGACGTTCACCTGGATCGCCGTACAGATCTTCGTGATCCGCGGCTTCCGCTATGCACATCTTCTGTGTGCTGTCATATCAACAGCGGTATGCTTCGTGCTTTCGTCTTTGATGATCAGCGGCAGTAACTGCGAAATGATATCGTATGTTCTGATTCTGGCAAATCTCAGCTTTCTGCTTGCGGCATGGGCAGTCTTTGTGTTTGGCAGGAAGAAGGTGAAGGCATGATCAGACGTGCTGCATCGATCCATGGCTTATATGCCGAAATGATCCCGGGACAGAAACGGTATGCATATGCGGTCACGGATACAAGTGATCTCTACGATCTTGCGGAATGGCGTGAACATGGCGGTTATCAGGGCTCTGTGCTGATCTTTTATGATCTGCAGACCGGTGCGGTTTATCAGCCGTTTGAGAAGAAACGGAATGTGATCTGCGGAAGACCTGTCTTTGCGGACGGAGCCTTCTTTTTCCTGAGGGCGGATGATGATGCGCAGACAGTGACGCTGTACAGATATCTGCCTGAAAAGGAACCGGAAGCGATCGCAATACTGCCGATGACGGAAGTGGATCTCTACAATCTGCGGCTGATCGGTGATCACGTGAATATCGTCAGTGAGAATTCACGCTTTGAATGCTACTGGCCGAAGCGGATATCTTTTGAAAAAGACAGTCATGAAACGGCTGCACTGATCAGAGAGGATAAAGTATATCTTGAAGCCTGGGTCGAAGAGGGCTGGGATGAAGAGAGGCACTGCGCGTCTGAGGATTACAGGTATTACCATAAAACGGTCGTCAGAGACGCAGACGGTACACTGCTGAAGGAAGAGACAGGGGTTCTGTTTCAGACACCGGATGATGTCTGGTGGATCCTCTGAGACGGCGATAAACAGATTTGATTATTCATCTGTGTAAAGATTATAATGGGAACATGAAAACTACAGAAACACTACTAAACGCTGTTAAGATCATTCAGTTAAACAGACATTGTGATGAAAGAGGTTTCTTCACCGAGATCTACAACCAGAACAGTATCGATGCTCTGGGCATATCCTTCCATCCTGTACAGGATAACTGTTCCCGCAGTGCGAAGAAGGGAACTGTACGGGGACTGCATTTTCAGAAAGAACCGTATGCACAGGCAAAACTGATCCGCTGTACAAGAGGAGAGATCTATGATATTGCCGTGGATGTACGGAAGGAAAGTCCTACCTTCGGCAGGGCGGCTGTAGTACACCTGTTTGAGGATGATGACAAGCTTGTCTACATCCCGAAAGGCTTTGCACACGGCGTCCTGATCATGCGCGATCAGAGTGAGTATAACTACAAAGTAGACAACATCTATAACGGTCAGAAGGAGAATAACGGCGGACTCAGCGTATTCTATGACCGTAATGAACTGGATATCTGCGGCATGCTGGGGGATGACGGTGTGATCCTCTCCGCCCATGACCGCAATGAAGTCAGTCCTGTTCTTGCCGAACTGGATACCAATTTTATCTTTGAGGAGTAACTATGACAGAAAGACCGATCCATACATTTATTGTTCTGGCTTACAAGGAATCACCGTATCTTGAGAATGCGATCCTTTCCTGCTTGCATCAGGAATATCCCAGTGAAGTGATCATCGGTACATCGACCGATAATGAGCATATCCGTTCGCTGGCTGCCAAATACGGTCTTGATGTTGTTGTTAACCCGGTGAAAAACGGCGGCAACATCGGTGATTTTGATTTTGCATGGAGTCACGGAAACAATAAACTGGTAACGATTGCCCATCAGGATGATCAGTATGATCCTTCCTTCAGCAGAAGGGCAGTTGAGATGTACCGTGAACATCCCGATTCCATGATCATCTTTACGGATTATTATGAGATCCGTGAGAATGAGCGTGTATATTCCAACAAGGTGCTGAAGACCAAAAGGGCACTGCTTCTGCCGATGAAGGCCGCAGGGTCGACGTCTTCTTCTCTGATCCGCAAGAGCGCTCTCTGCTTTGGCAATGCGATCTGCTGTCCGGCTGTGACATTTGTGCCTGAGAACATTCCGTTTGACCGTATCTTCCGCCAGAATGAATTCCTCGGTGAGGGAGACTGGTACGGCTGGTACAAGCTAAGCAATGTGCCCGGACGTTCATTTACCTATATCCCGGAAGCACTGATGGGACACCGTGTACATGAGGATTCCCATACATCCAGAGAGATCAAGGATCATACACGTACGGAACAGGAATACAGGATGCTGAAGAAGTTCTGGCCGGCACCGATCGCCAGAGGCATCGCCCTGCTGTACAGAGGGGCACAGGATTCCAATACGATAAATAAGAAGACAGGAGAGTAATGTGCGCGTTCTAGTAGTGATACCTGCATATAACGAACAAGAGAATATTCTCCGGGTAGTCAGTGAACTGACACAGACATGCCCGGCTTTTGATTATGTTGTCATCAATGACGGAAGCACTGACAATACGCTGCAGATCCTGAAGGACAATCATCTGAATTATATTGACCAGCCGGTGAATCTCGGTCTTGCCGGTACATTCCAGACAGGCATGAAATACGCTAAGCTGAAGGATTATGATGCGGTGATCCAGTTTGACGGTGACGGTCAGCACCGTCCGGAGTATATCCAGGCAATGGCTGACAAGCTGGCGGAAGGTTACAACATCGTGATCGGCAGCCGTTTTATCACGGAGAAGAAACCGCACTCGATGCGTATGCTCGGCAGTAATATGATCGCTCTGTTCATGCGTCTGACCACAGGCAGGAAGATTGCCGATCCCACCAGCGGCATGCGTATGTTTGACCGCAGGATGATCAGTATCCTGGCTAACAGCCGGAATATGGGACCGGAACCGGATACGGTTGCTTACCTGATGCGATGCGGGGCAAAAGTTACCGAAGTGCAGGTGACCATGCGTGAGCGTATAGCAGGGCAGAGTTATCTGACCTTCTCCAGAAGTATTCAGTATATGGCAAATGTATGTACAAGTATCCTGCTGATCGGATGGTTCCGTGAGAAAGTTGAGATCAATTCATTATGACGCTGGCATTTCGTTTACTGCTTGTGGCAGGAGCTCTCTGGGCACTCTGGATCATGATCCGCAATATCCGCAGATCACGTCTGCAGATCAGTGACAGTATCTTCTGGACACTGTTTGCTTT
>DFIS01000019.1 GCA_002372175.1 Solobacterium sp. UBA3691 | reverse complement strand
CCTACCGCTTAGGAGGCGGTCGCTCTATCCAGCTGAGCTACGGGGACATTACATATAGATTCTATGTCAACGGGGTAAGAAGCGCAAGGAAAAAAGTGTACGCACTGCTGAGCATAATGCGCTATGATGGACATGATGAAAAAGCGTATGACACCACAATTCAGCAGTGAACCGACAGCAGCTTCTTTCGGTGATGATCTGCGTGACTACCGGCTTGAGGGAATGGCTTTCGGCAGGGAAACATGTGTGCGGGATCTCGCCGGCAAAGAGTTCTATGAGTGCGCATTTACGGACGTGACATTCACCGGCAGGATGCGCGGGTGTGTCTTTGCGGATGCGGTATTCTCGCACTGTGATCTCTCGAATACGGATCTCAGGGAAGCGGTGTTCAGGCGGGTGGTCTTTGATCACTGCCGGCTCATGGGCACTGACTGCACGGAGAGCAGGTTTGAGGATACAGCGTTTGTGTCCTGTCAGTGCATGTATGCGGGCTTTGGCGGTTCACACTGGCAGCGTACACTGCTGGAAGACTGCAGTCTGCGGGAGGTATCGTTCTCCCTGTGTAAGTTCAGGGATGCCGAGATCCGCAGCTGTGATTTCACCGGTGCTGAATTTGCGAACACGAAACTTGCCGGTCTTGATCTTTCCGACAGCACGATCGCCGGGATCCTGTGCGAGGCTGAAGGACTGCGCGGTGTCATCGTCAATCCCGAACAGGCGGCAGCAATTGCCGGTCTTTTGGGAATCATCGTGAAATACTGATAATGGAGGCAAACTATGGGACGTATCAGCGTTGGCGAAAAAATGCCGGACTTCTGCTTTAACACAGGCTTTGAAAACAACAAACATCTCTCCGACTATCTGCAGGGGAAGACTGTATTTTGGGTCCTGCGGTACATCGGATGCACAACATGCAGATACGAAGCACATCTGATCAATCAGCGGTATGACGAGTTTACAGCCAAAAATGCCAAGGTACTGATGGTCATGCAGAGTGATCAGGAACATATTCAGAAGGATCTTGACCAGTACGGGGAAAAGTTTGCGTTTGATATCGTATGTGATCCCGAAATGAAGATCTACAGGGAACTGGAGATCCTGCCCGGCACCAGCAAGGAAGCGATGCGCGGTCCGCATCCCGAAAAGCTGATGGAAAAGATCGCGAAGATCCGTGAAGCAGGCTTTGTGCATGGTGACTACGAGGGTGATGAACTGCAGCTGCCGGCAATGTTTATCCTGGATGAAGAGGGGACTGTCGTCTATGCGCACTATGCGGAATATGGTTCTGATATGCCTTCGATCGATGAAGTGCTGGAAATGCTTTGATTTCACAAATCTTTCACAGATTACGCATATCTATTACACAAAAGACAGATACTATATAAGTGTCAAATAAATAGTTTGATATTTCTTTCCCCCTATCAGAATGGAATTCACTTATGTGAGTTCCTTTTCTTTTATTGCAGTACTACTGAAAAGTTGTTAATGTAAAATCAGAAACAGGAGGATGAACCATGGCATTGTTTGGCAATCTGTTTGAAAAGAAATACTGTGATATCTGCGGCAAAGAGATCGGTCTTCTCGGCAACAGAAAGCTGGAGGACGGCAATCTGTGCAAGGACTGTGCCGCTAAGCTTTCTCCCTGGTTTTCCGACCGGCGCAGATCTACCGTGGAAGAGATCCGCGAACAGCTGGCGTACCGGGAAGCCAACAGGGATGTTCTGGCAGCGTTTGTGCCGACACTGGTCCTCGGACATAACACAAAGATCTATATCGATGAGGAGAAGAAACAGATGGCAGTCAGTTCCCGCTCCAACTGGCGTGAGCTGAATACCGATGTGATCCCGCTGTCTCTGGTACAGAATTGTGAGATCGATGTCAGAGAGCACAAGGAAGAGATCTATACGAAAGATAAGGACGGCAAACGGGTCAGTTATAATCCCAGACAGTACAAGCATGAATATGAATTCCGGGTCAATATTACCTGTGATTCTCCGTACTATCCCGAGATCTCGTTTGAACTGACGGATGATCGTCCGGTCAATCCCATGGTAATCGCATACAAGGTATATGAACAGGAAGGAAAGGCAATACAGAATGCCTTATGTCCGGAGCTCTATCCTGCGGAAGAGACGGTTCCTGAGGAACCTGTTACCGTACTTGAGGTAACAGAACCGGATACCTGGACATGTGCATGCGGTACCGAGAATACCGGGAATTTCTGCTCGGAGTGCGGTAAGCCCCGTCCGACATACTGGTTCTGTCCGGAGTGCGGGACGAAGAACAGCGGCAAATTCTGCACGAACTGCGGCACGAAAAAACCAGAATAAAAAATACAGGCTCATCGTTTGATGAGCCTGTAAGCTTAACTGAAGTATACGTATTCGTCTTTGGGACCCTGGTATTTCCGGATCGCAGACGCATAGACCACAAGTGTCTTGCCGCCTTCGGAGATCGGTACGGTCTTGAGTGTTCCTTCGACCTCTACCCACATGTTTTTCTGCATCTCCCAGGTCTTTACTCCGGTGACAGTAATGCCGCACAGGGAAGTATCCTGCTCGCAGCAGACCATGGCTCTGCGGCCGAGGACAAATGACTTGGTATAGCCGGGAATATCTTCCGCATATCTGCCGCGCAGGCGGATCTTTTTGCCTTCGTAGGAATCCGGGTTGTCGATCGCATCCATGTACCAGAGACCGTAGTCATCATCCGTGATGTCGATGATCTCAGCATTCTTGTCAAACGGAAGCAGACCGCCCTTGAGCTCTGCAGGTTCGCCGAACTTGCCTTCGTAGAAGATCTGTGCACGCTTGTTTATGGCCTTGATATTGCCGCGTAACAGGGAAGCAGAGGTATCTTCGGTACAGCGGTTGCAGATGACGACATCGGACCAGCGCAGCTGTTCAAACATCATACTGCGCATGTTTGTGATATAGGACGCAAACGTTGTCGCATCCACCGTTGTCAGGATCTCCACAAGGGGCCAGAAATCCGGCATTCCCGACAGCAGTGTTTCGGAAACGATCTCACTTCCGTTATATTCGATGAATACCTGGGAAGGGTGGTAGATCGTATCCAGTTCACGCATCTTTTCCGAGGTCAGTTCCAGGGAACTGTCCATGAACTCAATAAACGTATTGTGTTCATCCAGAAATTTCTCGGTATACTCTGTTTCACCCTGTTCCAGGCAGATGATCAGGGTGCGGTCGATACCTTCCATGAACTGCTTGTCATTCAGGGTATCCATGATCAGCGTTGTCTTGCCGCTGTCCAGAAATCCGGTAAACAGATATACAGGTGTCATCAGTGTACTCCAAAGAGCTCTTTCATCTGTTCGATGTCGATGTTTTCACCGATCACCGTGATCAGACCCGTGTAAGCAGGGGATCCTTCGCGGATATCCACATCACCGGGTACATAGTCGAAGAAGATCCATCCGCCTGCCTTGCCGGGAACGATACCCTTGGCTCTCAGAACGTTCTCACCAAGACCGTTCAGGGCTTTGCGCAGATCATCTTCTGTATACTTGTTTATGGTCTCGATACCGATAGCATCAAAAACTTCATCCGCATCATGTTCGCCATGGTGATGGTGGTGATGATGCTCGTGTTCTTCTTCGCCGCCAAGACGGATACGGTTGCCTTCGGAGAGGCCTTCGTTGGCTGCAGCTTCCTTGGCCGCATTGTCATGGTGGTGATGATGCTCATGTTCATCGTGGTCAT
>DFIS01000065.1 GCA_002372175.1 Solobacterium sp. UBA3691 | reverse complement strand
GTGTAGGTGGTGGGAGTATGTCACCTATCTTTCCACAAGGGAAAATGTAAAGGGTATCCATGTACCGCTGCTGTGTCAGGGCAATCAGGCCAGTCATGAATTCGTGAACATGGAGATCACCTATGAGATGTCCGCATCTGCAGACAAGGAATATCTGGCACTGGCGGGATCCTGTCATGACTATACACCGGTCACCCCCGAAAACGGCGATGTTCTCGGTGCTGTGTGCGACTATTTCGAACAATGGCTGTGTAAACCGGGAAGATTTGAATAATAGGGTGCGCATCAGCATTTTTGTGCTAAAATATTCACGAAGGAGACATATTCATGGATAAGTTTATTGTTGAAGTTTCTGCACGTCATATTCATCTGTCCCGTGCGGATATGGATGTTCTGTTCGGTGAAGGTTCCGAACTGCACCCGATCAAGGATCTTTCTCAGCCCGGTCAGTTTGCGTCTGCTGAAAAGCTGACAATGAAAGGCCCTAAAGGTGAGCTTTCTGCCCGTATTTTAGGCCCTCTGCGTAAGGAAACACAGATCGAAGTATCTCTGACAGAAGCACGTCAGCTTGGTGTCAAGGCTCAGATCCGTGAGTCCGGTGATCTGGAAGGTACCGAAGGCGGTCTGACACTGGTCGGTCCTGCCGGTGAGCTTGTACTCGAGAAAGGCGTTATCGCTGCCAAGCGTCATATTCATATGACAAAGGCTGACGCTGCCAACTACGGTGTTGAGAATGGTCAGATCGTCGCTGTCAAGGTTGAGACAAACGGACGTTCCCTGATCTTCGGTGACACAGTTGTCAGAGTCAGTGACAGCTATGCACTGGCTATGCATATCGATACCGATGAGGCTAACGCTGCTGCTATCGGCGGATCTGCACAGGGCGAGATCGTTGCATTCTGAGGCAACTGAACAAAAGAGACAGTAACTGTTTAGCAAGATAGTATACCCCCAAAACCGGATATACACCGGTCAGGGGGTATTTTTAATTGTGTATAACAGCGATATGAACACAGTGCAATTAAATCGGGATATAATACTGGTATAAATCAGAATATCTGAAAAGGGGCTTAAATGAATATACAGGATCTGGAATATATTACCGCAATTGCCGAATCCGGGAGTATCGGTAAAGCAGCAGAAAAGCTGCATGTTGCACAGCCGTCTCTCAGCAAATGTATCCGAAAGATCGAAAATGAATACGGTATAGTACTGTTTACACGTGTAAAAGGTGTGTCTGCCCATATCACACCTGAAGGGGAAATGTTTCTGTCTATGGCAAATGAGATCCTTTTGTCGCATAACCGCTTCCGGGAACAGCTGAAACGGTACCGCAAGACAGAGAAAGATACGATGACACTTGGCATGACTGCGCAGCGTACAGCGGACATCGGAGATAAACTGCTTGAAGAATTCTACCGTGACAGACCCGGAGTGCTTCTTCAGATCGAGGTCAGAGATTCCAACGGACTAACGCAGGGACTGCAGGATCAGACATTGGATCTTGCGGTACTCTCCGCATTAGAAAAGCAGAAAGGAATTCATTATGCCCGGATCAAACGTTCCTGTTTCGGTGTACTGCTGCGAGATAATTCTCCGGCTGCAGAAAAAGCAATCTTCCTGGAAGATGTGAAGTATCCGGTTCTGCGGCTGGAAGATCTTCAGTGCGAGCGTTTTGCGGTCAATACACCAGGCAGCGCAAGCCGTATGATCCTGGATGAGATCATAAAAAAGAACAATATCTCACTGGAATTGATCGATACAGCAATCAACCAGAGCAGGAAAGCAATGGTAACATCGGGAATTGCCAGTTCGTTTGTTCCAATCTGGGAAGGGCGTGATACAGTAACATCCGGCGGACGTACAGTATATATGATTCATCCGGATCAAAATGTGTATTATGATATCTGTCTTGCCTGCAGCCAGGGAGCACAAAACAGCCGGGTATTTCAGAAGTTATATCAGATTCTGAAAAAAATGATATAAAGATGCAGTGCCGGAGCCTGATGGCTCTGGTTTTCTTTCGGTCATTCTGTTTGGCTATGAGTTGAGCGGCAAATGATATTGGACGTTAACTTTACCTGTTATTAAGATGGATTTGCAGAAGGAGGAACGGAACATACCTGAATGCCATGGTAAAGGGTATGTTCCGGATCTTCTTAAAAGTTATTCTGTCTGTTAAAAAGGAGGAGAAGTTACATATGACAACACAGATGATTCTCTGCCTCGGCGTATTGATCTTTATGATTGTCGGTTATGTGATCGGCGGAAAATTCAAGATCTCCAATGGTGCTGTCGCTATGATGTCCATATTCCTGATCAGTCTGACAGGAATCCTGGCACCTAAAGAGATTCTCAGCGGTCTGCTTCCGACAAGTTCCATGCAGATCATCGGCATGTTTATTGTGGCTGCAGGATTCAGCCGTACACAGGCTGTAAAAAAGGTCACACAGCTTGTTTATAAGTTCAGCGGCGGAAACTTCCGCGTTATGCTGGCGGGATACTCACTGCTGATCTTTGTGCTCGTTAACATCGGCCTGACACCGATGACCGCATTTGCAGTTGTCGGTCCGCTTGCGGCAACATGCTGCAATGACTTCAATGTCAGCCCGTCCAAAATGATCTTCCCGCTTGCTCTGGTATGCATTGCAGGCTGTGGTGTACTGCCTGTCAGTGTTGCTTCCACAACATATGTCACAAACAATGGTTATCTGGAAAGCTACGGTTATACGGATTATGCCATGCAGATGCTTGACCCGATGAAGGCAAGACTGCCGATTGCGATCCTGATCATGATCTATGCAATCTTCTTTGCACCTAAGCTTTGTCCTGATACACCATCCGCAGAACTGTCGTTTACTGAGGTAGATAAAAAAGCAAAGGGAAAAACGGATGATAAAGAACCTTTAGATCCGGTACGTGAAACTCTCGGTTATGCGATTTTCGTTATTACAACACTTTGTTTGATCTTCCAGAGCAAACTTGGTTCATATGCCGGATGGCAGATTGCCTTTGCCGGTGCGGCCTTCGTTATGTTCACACGCGTTCTGACTCCGAAAGAAGCAATTGCGGCAATCCCGATGCGTATCGTGCTCATGCTGGCAGCTGCTCAGGTTGTAGGCGGGGCTATGACTACATGTGGACTCGGTCAGGTCATCGGTGATACACTTGCCGGAATGATCGGCAATACACATAACGGCTATATCATAGGAGGCATGTTCTTCTTCATTCCGTTTGTCCTGACACAGTTTATGAATAACTCCAGTGTAGGAAATATCTTTACGCCGATTATTATCCTGACATGTCAGTCACTCAAGTGCAACCCTGTCGGACCGCTGCTTCTGCTCTATGCCGCAAGACAGAGTGCATTCTGGACACCTGCCGCAACCGGTACGATTGCTCTGGCTGTAGGTCTTGGCGGATATGATCAGAAAGACCTGATTAAAATGAGTTGGATTCCCAGTTTGATCATCGGCGTTATCGGCGTACTCTGGATCATGACGATATTCCCTGCATATCCTGCATAATGTAAATATTTTGAACAGAAAGAGGCAAAGAAAATGAGTGAACCATATGTGAAGCAGCTTTCTTCCAAGTCACTTCGTATCCGCTGGATCTCTGTCCAGTGCTATGAGATCGTACTGCCTAACGGAAAGGTGATCGTCACCGATCCGTTCTACCATGATGCTTCTGTATATGAAGGAATGACGGAATTGACGAAGAGTCAGCAAATGGAAAAGGACGTATATTCTCAGACCGGCTTCAGTGCCGATGATTTCACCGGTGCGGACTATATTATTCTGAATCATGTCCACGGTGATCATTCCAATATCGTCGGAGATCTCTGGAACAAGTTCTACGGTCGCATTCTCTGCCCGGCAGATTGCTGTGAAGAATTGGCCAGAGTATTCGATATCCCGTATGCTGCAATCTATCCGCTTTACCCCGGCAATACATATTACTTTGATGACTTTACCCTGAAGACATATCCCGGTGCTCATGACAACCGTTCCTTCCGCGAGGGAAGATTCCGCCGTCCGAGTGATCCTTCGAATCTGTACGCAGGTGCTGAAGGATTCGGCATTCCGTGTCCGAACCGTCTCGGTCCTCTCGGTTCCATGTTTAATCTGAACTTTATGATTGAGACTCAGGAAAACTTCAAGATCGATTTCTCAGCCGGACGTGATTATGAGGAACATGTTCAGCATATGACAGAAGAAAAACCAAATCTGATGCTAAGACACCGTATCCGCAGTTATACACCCGAGTATTGTGCTCAGCAGATCCTGAATATGGGTGCCCAGCTGATGATGCCTCTGCATCATAATAATGCCCGTGCTTCCGGAGAAGATCTGAACGCCTACTTCAGGAAGGTAAATGAGATCCTTGTTTCAAAAGGAAGTCCTGCCAGGGCTTTCAATCCGGAGCCGTATAAGTGGTATACGCTCTCACTGTCTATTACGGCAGAGGAGTAACAGAGAAGATTCAAACCAAAAAAGAGGTGTAATCTCAGTGTGTCTGATGGATGACTATCACATACCTGAATGTTACATCCTCTTTTTAATATACAGGAATAAACATATTGCCGTTGAAGTAGAGATCCTGATAAGGCTCGAGGATCAGTACCAGATCGATATCATACTCTTTCATATAGTATTCAAGAGAGAAGTCATCCGGTCTTGTGCGCAGATCCAGGATCACGGTCCTGTTGAAGTGCGAAGCCAGCCATTCCTGCAGAACATTGACGTAGGAATCGGCAAAGATCAGGATATTCGGACGCTCAGGCTGCTTAAAGTCAAATATACGTTCAAAGTAGTTATTCCCGAAATACAGGTCATAATCGGAGTACTGCGTATGATTGCCTTCGGCAGCGTATCGGCGTTTGCTGTCGCTGAGATCGATGACTTCACCGTTGGCGGTCAGTGTATACGCACCGATGCCGGAAAGTTTATAGTCCGTGATGTGATCAGCTTTGCCGAGATGACCGATCTGGCTGCTGATATTACCATGGAACGGGTAGTCAAATGAGATCTCTTCACTGACCGGCAGGGGTTCGCCGATATCATAGTCCTGTGCGATCATCCGGATGATATCCGTATACCCATGATAAGCACCCTGTACATTCCAGTGGAAATCCGAACGGTAGAAATACTTCTGATGATCTTCCAGAGCAGTATTGTTCAGTTCAGCCGTCCTGATACCGGGTACCAGCTGTTTCTTAAATGTCTCCCGGTACAGAGTGCCGTCAGCGATCGTTTCTTCAATTCTGGTGGGGAAATAGACGTAGACATCGGTATCCGGATACTGCTGCTTCAGTTCACTGACATTCCATCCTCTGGAGGAAGCAGTAAACAGCTTGTCTTCATCCGCAAACAGGGGATCATTGATCAGATAGCCGTCATCCAGTTCGATGACATTGGAACTGAGATACCGGTAGGGAATACCAATATTCCCGCTGTTGAACGGTCTTCCGCATAACAGCTTGACACGGTAGTACGCAGTCATGACCGTATCTCTGCCCGGGAACTGGTCTTTCAGTATTTTCTCAGCATTGTCAGAAAGTGTTCCGTTGAGCAGATCCGACGGGGATATATCGCTGTTTACGGCAAGACTGCGCTTTTCCTGTACGGAGATCTTCTCCTGGGGAAGCAGGAAAAGTCCTGTACCAATCAGGAATAATAACGGCAGGATCAGAATAAACAGTTTATTGCGCATAGTACCTCAGAATCCAAAATAGATAAACGCGGAGTAGGAACCGCTGATGATCAGGAATACAGATATACACAGAATCATGACAAGAAACAGATCGTACAGAAGTCTGTACCGTCTCTTTGTCTTTGAAGGAAGCCGGATCAGCGGCACAAACAGCAGCAGGAATGCCAGAGCGACGATCGGAATCAGCCAGAGTATATCCAGAGAACGGATATACAGCATATTCAGAGGTATGCCTCTGCCAATCAGGGCACGGACATACATCTTCAGCTGACTGAGTGAAGTGACACGGAAGAGCAGCCAGCCGCCGCTGACGATCAGCATCGTCACGATCCAGCCCAGTACCGGATTCTTGACCCGGTATACCTTTCGCTCAAGAACCAGAAACAGGAAGTTCCATAATCCCCACAGAACAAAGTTAAGTGATGAACCATGCCAGATACCGGTCAGGATCCACACGATGAGCATATTCCTCAGCCACTTCAGCGTACTGACACGGTTACCGCCCAGAGGGATATATACGTAGTCCCGGAACCAGCGTGACAGGGTGATATGCCAGCGTCTCCAGAAATCCTGAAACGATACAGCAAGATACGGATGATCAAAGTTCTCCGGCAGCTGGTAGCCGATCATTGCGGCTATGCCTATGGCCATGTCACTGTAGGAACTGAAATCATAGTATATTTGCAGCGTATAGGCGATCAGTCCGTACCAGGCAGGAAGCAGGGACAGCTCCTTCTGTGAGAATATTGCTGAAGTGACAAGAGCCAGCTGATTGGCAAGGATGACTTTTTTGCCCAGTCCGAGGATGAACCGTCTGAGTCCGTAAGCAATCGTATCACTGTTGATCCGGTGTGTATTCAGATATGCTCTGTACGCTTCGTAACGGTGCAGAGGACCGGAGACGATCGTCGGGAAAAAGGTCAGATAAGAGGCAAGATACAGCAGATCACGTTCAGGCGGATACTTGCCGTAATAGACATCACTGACATAGGATATGCCGGTAAATATGTAGAAACTGATGCCGACGGGCATGATCAGGCTGATCGCGGTAGCCCCGTGCAGAAATGCGCCGAGGTGTGAAGCAATGAATGATCCGTACTTGAATATACTGAGAAGACCGGCAGTGATCAGCAGATACAGCGGATAGAGCGAAGAATGCCGGTGCACAGCCCTGGCAAAGATCCAGGTAAACAGGATAAATGCAATAAGCAGCAGGAAGCTGTGTATATCACTGAGAAGATAGAAGAGCAGGGAAAAACACAGCAGGATATAAGGCTCTGCCTTGGTATGTACGGTCATCCGCATGATCAGGATAAACAGCGGAAGACAGATCATCATGAAAAACAGGGAGTTAAATTCCATGAATATATTATAAGTGGATTTTATGTCTGCAGAAAGTAAAAGCTCCTTTGCGGAGCTTGTTTATGTGTATGTCAGAATCAGCGTTCACGGATCAGCCGGCAGACAGCTTCACCCATCTGCGTAGTAGATGCCGTACCGCCAAGATCAGGAGTGACAGACGCTTTATCTTCCAGTACTTTTTCCAGTGCCCATTCGATGTCTTCAGCTGCTTTCAGGGCGACGGGATCCTGGTGTCTGCGTCCCAGCCAGTCCAGCATCATCTGTGCGGATTTGATCATCGCAAACGGATTGGCAATACCTTTGCCGGAGATATCCGGGGCAGAGCCGTGTGTAGCCTGTGCCATGCAGTACTTCGGTCCTGCGCATAGTCCTGCAGCCATGCCGAGACCGCCAACAAGTCCGGCCGCTTCATCGCTGAGAATATCGCCAAACATATTCGTTGCGATCACAACATCATAGTTTTCCGGATGCATCAGCATCTTCATCGCAAAGGTATCGACAACACATGTTTCAAACTCGATATCGGGATACTCCTTTGCAATCTCACGGCAGGAATCGATAAACAGTCCGCAGCCTAACTTAAATACCGTATTCTTGTGTATAGCCGTTACTTTCTTCAGTTTATTCCGCTTGCGGGCAAGCTCAAAGCCTTCTCTGGCAACGATCTGGCTGTTGCGTTTTGTGATAACACGCAGGGAGAGAGCCATGTCCGGTGTAGGCATGCATTCGCTGTTGCCCATAAACATGTTTCTGTCAGGCTGGAATCCTTCATTATTCTCACGGATGATCACGAGGTCAACGTTGTCCTTGATGCAGGGAACCGTCGGATATGACTTGGCCGGACGGATATTGGAGACCAGGTCGTAATCACGGCGCAGGATCGGATGCGGATTGAAACACTGCGGTTCATCCTTCGGGTAGGCCATATGACCGATCGGTCCCAGGATCCATCCGTCCAGTGTATACAGTTCCTCCTGTACGGAAGGAAGCAGAGTTGTACCATGTTCAAGGAAGGATGTATATCCTACGGGAAGGGGATGCCAGTCGATCTGTACATTGTTTTTGGCAGCAGCGGTTTTCAGTACGTCAACAGCGACAGGGACGATCTCAAGACCGATATCATCACCGTTGAGTACACCGATTTTGTATGTATTCATGATGACCTCCTAACTACTGATCTCATTTTATCAGACATATGTATCGTTTAACTTAAACAATTTACAGTGCTTATATATTCTCTTTTCGGTATAATAGTTTGTATGAAAAGATATTTGAAACTCTGTGCAGTTCCGCTCGTCCTGCTGATGGGATGTTCGGTTCTTACACACAGCAGTACAAGTTATGATACCGACGGACCTTACATCAATATCACACAGTATGAGTTCGAGACGACCGTCAACAATCCGATCGATTTCTCCAATATTACCGGTTATGATGATGTCGACGGTCTGCTGAGAGTCAATGTTGTCGGCAATATCGATTATACGAAACCTGGTGAATATTATCCTGTTCTGATCTGTGTAGATACTTCCGGCAATGAGACGGAAGCAGGTATTATCGTAAAGGTGCTGGAAGAGAACCAGTTGCCGCCGGATATCACACCGCCGGAGAATACCGATCCGCAGCCTGATCCCGAGCCGACACCATCGACCTGTGACAGCGAAGATGCCAGGGATCCCGGGCGTCCCTGCAAAGTCGTCCTCTCCGAAGATCTCGAATTCTACGAGACACTGTATATCGGTGAGACAGGGGAAGCGTCATGCATGAAGACGGAGGCCTACAACAACGGTACGGCAGCCTGTGAGCCTCTGTTTACCAATGACGGTACATTCTGGGGATACGGACTGATCGCGGCCGAAAACGCAAAAAAAGAAGAGTCAGAGTAATCTGGCTCTTTATTGATTTCCGCTGTCACTGATGATCGACATATCGAACATCCGCCACTGTCCGTAGCTGTTTTTGACAAAGAACAGCTGGTATGTACTGGAGTAGGTCTTGGATACATCGGAGGCGATGACATGGTAGTCGAAGGAGATCGACCCCAGGAAGAAGTTGTCACCGATCGGCATCAGATCGAATACTTCGATATTCTTGAATTCGATCGCATCATGGGTGGAGAACCACTGCGGGTCAAAACCCAGAATATTGTAATAGAATGTCGTATTCGGGTAGAGATGCTGGTTGAGGGCATAGAAGGTGCCGTCCTTGGTAATGTATTTACAGTAGGCGATCGCCGTATCCGTGATCTCCTTTGTGTATATATCGATCATCTCCGGATCAGGTGAAGGACCGATATAGAAGTTATTGCGGACATGGTCAAGCACATATGTATAGGAAGGATTGGAAAGCTGAAGAGCAGGGGCATTGATGAAGCTGTCGATATAATACCGTTTTGTGTTCGGAAGCAGATTCTCAAAGCCGTAATTCTCAAAGCCCATCGGTACGTGATCATTTTCGTTATAGAACGTATCATCGATCGGGATATTGTTGATACTGAAGGTCGTGCCTTCCATCACATCAAATGAGTAACGCTTTGACTGTGATACCGTACGGACTTTCCAGCTGTCGGTCTCCTCATCCTTGTGTACTTCCAGAGCACAGAGTTTTTCCTGCTGGTAATAGACATCATAGTAGTCGGAATAGCTGTCGCTGCCGGAATAACTGAAGGTCATACCGGAGACATTGGCATCGCCATACAGCCAGATCAGGTAGTTCTCGTAGGTGATACGGTCATTCAGCTCGAGGAAGTTCTCAACGTCTTCATCGTAGATTGCATCCCACTCATGATTGCCGACCATCTGCATGTACCGGGTCATTGCCCCGTTGACACTGTGTTCCTCGTATCGCTGCAGCCAGAAGTACATATATGTCAGGCCGACCGTACAGACGATCAGAGCGAAGAGGACATAGGTGAGCCAGTGAAACAGAAAGCCCTTGCCAAGACGCAGACGTTCCTCATAACTGGTGCGTGTCTTTGGTTTTCTCTTTACTTTACGATCCATGCTGTTGGCACCGTCCTGTCTCCGCGCATTGACACGATATTGTTGATGATCTCACCGTTATATACCATGACGGAAGAACTGCCTCCGTCCAGATTTGCCGCATTGATCGCACCATGCTCAAGCATGATCCTGATACAGTCTTCATAGGATGCACCAAGGCTGGTGGTCGTACGGCCGTTGATGACAAGCAGCAGTACAGCACCATCGCCGCGCTGTCCGATGACAGTACGGGGATTCAGACCGCCGCCGGTACCGGTGATCGCCACAGCTTCACCGTTAACGATCAGCACGGGACCGAAGGTAACAGCATCACGTACATGCCATTCGAGAGCATCCGCAGCTGTCATATTGCCTACGATCAGGTGATCATGATCATTAAAACCAATCAGTGTTACCCATTCATCCATACGTCCGGCAACCAGTTCTCCGTCCTTGATGACAACACCCCAGGGGATGGAACCGTCACCGCGTCCGTTAGGATCGTCAAAGCCGCCGGCATTGATACCGGCAATAGCACCCTCAGATACGACATAATCCTGTACGACAAAGCCCTGGGCACCGGCTGCACCCATCAGTGTATTGACACCGAGAGCCATACGGGAAGGGTCCCTGACGATCATCAGTTTGCCGTTAAAGGTAGAACCGCTGACATCCAGGATCTCGATCTTGTTTTTCTCACTCGGCGGAATATTGAAGTATTCCTCATTGCTCCAGGTGATCTCTGTTGTATAGGTAGGCTGATTCTTGGACAGGATCGCTGTGATCTCTTCCTCGCTGAAGAACCAGCGGACAACTGCCTTGCCTCTGCGGGTCTCATAGAAGGTCGCAATAAAAAGATTGCTGAAGGAAGGGGAAGGTCCCTTGAACAGCAGCAGTAATGCCAGATAACCCGTAATGCCGCCGATCACCATCGTTGTAATGATGAAGATCAGGGTCTTGCGGCTGAATCTGCGTATACCGGCTTTCAGCCTGCGTTTTTTCCTTTTGCGTACCGTCATAACATTTATAACCATGATATTATAACACAACGTTTGCAAAGATATACTTATCCCTATTATTAAGATGTATGATACACTTGAAATATCGGAGGTAAATTATGTTTCACATTACGATAAAGAAGACTTACGACGAAGTCAGTGCGGAAGCATTCAAGGTCATGGAAGGTGTATTGAAGGGTGACCATACACCTGTACTTGGTCTTGCGACAGGTTCCAGTCCTGTGGGCCTGTATAAGGAAATGATCCGTGACCACAAGGAGAATGGTACCAGCTACAAGGATATTATTACTTTCAATCTTGATGAGTATATCGGTCTGCCGAGAGATCACAGAGAGAGTTACTGGACATTTATGCATGTTAATCTGTTCAATCACATCGACATTCCAGATGAGAATGTACATGTACCTCTCGGCTGCGGTGAAGATCCCGAGGCTGACTGTGCAGCATATGAAGCAGAACTGTCCAAGTATACCGTAGATGTTCAGGTGCTTGGCATCGGCAGTGACGGTCATATCGCCTTTAATGAACCCGGCTGTCCGTTTGACAGTGTTACACATACGATGGAACTGACAGAGCAGACAAGACGTGACAATGCCAGATTCTTCGACAATGATATCAACCAGGTTCCGACCAGTGCCGCAACGATGGGTCTGGCTTCGATCATGCGTGCGAAGAAGATCATCCTGATTGCTACCGGCGCCAATAAAGCAGATGCTGTATGGGGCATGATCAAGGGTCCCAAGACAACCGACTGCCCGGCTAGTATTCTGCAGGATCACCCGGAAGTTTATGTCTTCCTTGATGAAGAGGCAGCGTCCAGACTCTGAGGTTTAAAATAATTAAACTTTTTGTTTAAAATCACTTGCATTCCCAAAGATGTTATATATAATTTCTTTGGGATTTTTATTTGGTGGGTATATGGAGATCGGAAAGAGAATCAGACAGCTGAGAATCAAAGGAAATCTTACACTGGAAGAACTGGCATCGCGGACGGAACTGACAAAGGGATATCTGTCACAGCTGGAGCGGAATCTGGCTTCACCGTCGATCCAGACGCTTGAGGATATTACCGAAGCACTGGGGACAACGATGTCGCGCTTCTTTGCGGAAGAGGATGAAGGACAGATCGTCTTTACGGCTGAGGATACCTTTGTGGATGAACAGGATGAATATACGATCAACTGGATCGTTCCCAATGCGCAGAAGAATGCCATGGAGCCGATCCTGCTGGAGATCGATCCGCAGGGCAGATCACAGATCATTCCTCCGCATGAAGGTGAAGAACTCGGCTATGTGATCAACGGAAGGATCTCCCTCTGCCGCAGTGATGATCCCAAGGGTATTACGGTAAAAAAGGGAGAGACGTTCTACATCAGAGGGAATGAGGAACATTACCTATACAATCGCAGTACAAAAAAGGCAGTGATACTGTGGATCAGTACACCGCCGATATTCTAGAAAGCTGAGGGGTATGATGAAAAAACTGATACAGGTAAAAAACGTAACAAAGACATTCGGCAGTCAGGTGGTGCTTAAGGATATCTCACTTGATATTAATGAGAACGAATTTGTCACACTGCTGGGACCGTCCGGATGCGGCAAAACGACACTGCTCCGCATCATCGCCGGCTTTCTGGACGCCGATGAGGGACATGTCATCATGGACGGGGAGGATATCGCCCAGACACCATCCTATAAGAGAGATGTAAATACAGTCTTCCAGCATTATGCTTTATTCCCGCATCTTGATGTATATGAGAACATTGCCTTTGGTCTGAAGATCAAGAAACAACCTAAGGATATCATCGACCAGAAGGTGGCACGTATGATCTCTCTGGTTGGTCTGGAAGGCTTTGAGCACAGAGATGTCACGAAGATGTCCGGCGGTCAGCAGCAGCGTGTCGCTATTGCCAGAGCCCTGGTCAACGAACCGAAAGTACTGCTTCTTGATGAATCCCTGAGTGCCCTGGATAAGAATCTGAGAAAAGAGATGCAGCTGGAACTGAAGCAGATCCAGAAGGAAGTAGGTATTACCTTCGTCTTTGTCACACATGATCAGGAAGAAGC
>DFIS01000045.1 GCA_002372175.1 Solobacterium sp. UBA3691 | reverse complement strand
ACTGATCGGAAGAATCATCGGCAGAGTAATACCGTTTGTCGGCAATCTGATCAGCATAGTATCATTCGTACTCTGGGTCATGGCTGTCTACTATGCGGCATCCGACAGTGACAAGGAACTGCCGTTTGTCGATACATTGCATCTTCTTAACTGATTACAGAAAGCAGCACTTGCGAAAGTGTTGCTTTTTTTGACGTTATACGCAATCTTTTATACAATAAAGACGTGGATAAACAGAGAACATATGTATGTATAGATCTGAAGTCCTACTATGCCAGTGTGGAGTGTGTTGAGCGCGGTCTTGACCCTCTCAGGGATAATCTGGTCGTAGCGGATGAAAGCAGAACAGACAAGACGATCTGTCTGGCGGTATCACCGTCACTGAAGAGTTACGGGATCGGCGGCAGGGGTCGTCTTTTTGAAGTGAAGCAGAAAGTCCGGGAGATTAACCGGGAAAGACAGAGGAAGATCGGGGGCAGACCGTTCCGCGGGAAGTCTGTACATGATGATGAACTGAAGAAAGATCCGTATCTGGAGCTGGATTTTGTGATCGCTGTACCGAGAATGTCTTTCTACATGGAATACAGTGCGCATATCTATGATATCTATCTGAAGTATATTGCTCCGGAGGATATCCATGTATACTCCATAGATGAAGTGTTCATGGATGTCACAGACTACCTGAATGTCTATCACATGACAGCACATGAGCTGACGATACAGATGATCCATGATGTACTGTCTGAGACCGGGGTAACAGCGACAGCCGGCATCGGTACGAATATGTATCTGGCAAAAGTAGCCATGGATATCACTGCCAAGCATATGCCGGCAGACAAAGACGGCGTGCGGATCGCCGAGCTGGATGAGATCAGCTACCGGCAGAAGCTGTGGGAGCACCGGCCGCTGACAGATTTCTGGAGAGTCGGACACGGGTATCAGCGCAGACTGGAGGAAGCCGGATTATATACGATGGGAGATATTGCAAGATGCTCTGTCGGAAAGTTTGAAGATAAGTATAACGAAGATCTGCTGTATTCGATGTTTGGCGTCAATGCCGAACTGCTGATCGATCATGCCTGGGGATATGAGCCATGTACGATGCAGGATATCAAGAAGTACAGACCGCAGGCAAACAGCCTGGGATCGGGGCAGGTGCTGGCAGAACCCTATACATATGAGAAAGCAGCTGTGATCGTCAGAGAAATGACCGATGCTCTGACTTTTGACCTGGTAAACAAGCATCTGATCACGGATACGGTCGTACTGATGATCGGCTATGACTCCTTGAGTCTCAGCAATCCCAACGCGAAGAGTCAGTACCAGGGGGAGATATCCACGGACTGGTATGGCCGCAGTGTACCTAAGCATGCGCACGGCACCGCCAAGCTGAAACAGCGTACATCCTCATCAAAGCTGATCACGGATGCAGTGATGAAACTGTATGCCAGGATCGCTGATAAGCGTCTGCTGGTGCGCAGGATCGGCATCACCTGTGCCAATGTCGTGGATGAAAAATACGCAGATGATGATCACCGGTATGATCAGTTGGATCTCTTTGCGGATACGGAAGAGACAGTCAGAAAGATCGACGAAGAAAGAGAAGCACTGGCCAAAGAGCACAAAGTACAGGAGGCGATCCTCTCCATACGCAGGAAGTACGGAAAGAATGCCGTGCTGAAAGGCACTGACTTCCAGGAAGGCGCCACGATGCGGGAACGCAACAAGCAGATCGGAGGACACAAGTCATGAGCAAGTATGATGATATCCTGTATCTTCCGCATCATCAGTCCAAGGTACACCCGCATATGCCAAGAGAAGACAGAGCTGCCCAGTTTGCGCCGTTTGCGGCTCTGACCGGCTATGATGATCAGATCCGGGAAACCGCGAGACTGACGGACAGCCGGATCGAACTGGAAGAGAACAGTAAGGAAAGACTGAACGACATCATGCAGTATATCCAGAGGCATCTGGAGGATCAGCCGCAGGCAGTGATCACCTACTTCGTGGAGGATGAACGCAAGGAGGGCGGCAGATATATTACCGAACATGTACAGATAAAGAAGATCGATCTTCTGCAGAGAAGGATCATTACAGCAGATAAGGAAATGATACCAATGGATGATATACTGGATATACAGACAGAGGAGGATGAAGAATGAGAAGAAGATTCGGGTTTGGCCTGGGTATGAGCATTCTGATCTCGGCATCACTGATCGCAGCCAGTGCGGTCCTTGAGAGTCTTCTGGATCGGATCGATGAGATCAACCGGGAAGAAGAGGAAAAAAAGAGAAAAGAACAGGAAGAAGACAAAAAGAAATGATCCCGCAGGATCATTGAACAAATCATACAGGACGTCTGTTTATCCGGCAGACGTTTTTCTTTTCGGCAGGATACCGTAGTTTGTAAATGTGTTGGTCCATATGCTCAGGATCAGAACGATGATGATCTCTGCACATACAGCCCAGGGAGAAGTCATCTTCAGGATCGTACCGACGAAGAATACCGGATACTGCCACAGGTAGATCTCATAGCTGTACTTGCTGAGGAAACGGCACGGCGCAAGATCCAGCAGGGTACCGGTGACTTTTCTGCTGCCTGCACAGACGATGACCATCAGTGTACAAAACAAAGCATAGAGAACAAGACCGTACCGATATACACCGGCTTCGGTACCGGGCACCTTCATATACAGGAAGACAGTGACAGCCGCAAACAGGATGGTAAACACAAGCAAGATCACCGGACGGATCCGGAAGCGTCTGCCTCTGCGTTCCCTTTCGCCATACCAGAGACCGGCAAGAGCGCCCAGAAGCAGGGCATGGACACGGCACTCGGTACCGTAATACAGCACGTTCTGCGGTGCCTGCAGCAGGGCACGTACAGGCATGATCAGCAGACTGACAACTGTCAGAATACCGAAGATACGCAGACTGCGTCTCTGTCTGTATAACGCATAGAGGATAGGCCATACCACTTCAAACTGTACCAGGATGGCGATATACCACAGGTGGGTAAAGGCAGAGGTGTTGGCCAGATTAGCGAAGTAATCTGCCTGTTTGGAGATCTGCCAGTAGTTATTATAGGCAAGCAGGATGCTTGTGATCTCTTCGTGAGCTGACATCAGCTTGAACTTATCGGCCAGCGCCAGAACTTCCACGGTCACAAACAGCATGATCACAAGCGAGGGATAGATACGCACAAGACGTCTGCCCCAGTAGGAGAATAACGGGACTCTGTCACGGCGTACGGAGGACAGGGCTGTCAGGAAACCGCTGATCACAAAGAACAGCACAACGCCGAAATACCCGCCCGGCAGTGCCCGCGGGAAGGCATGGTAGATCAGTACACCGAGCAGAGCCAGTGTACGCAGTCCGTCAAGACCGCTGATCGCACTGCGCCGGTGTGTCATTCTTCTTTCTCCTCAGGCTTCTTGTTCAAAGCCTGCTCATTGATCACTTCTCTGATCAGCCCGGCATAGGCTTCCGAGCCCACAGCGTTGGGATGCAGACCATCTGCCAGTATCCATTGCGACGCATGCGGATAGGCATAGGAACCCCAGTCGATCATGAACGCATTCTCGTGTCTGGCAACCACATTCTGCATCTTCTGTGTAGAGTCATTGGATACACCGTAGGTAGACATCCAGAATGTCGGTCTGTCTCCGCACATGCCGATCAGCTCCTCGACATCGCTCTCTTCGATATACGAGTTGGCACCGAGGGAGAAGATCACCGCATCCCCCAGAGCATCCTGGGCGGCAAGCTGCTGGGTAACGACTTTTCCTTCGTAGATCGTCCTTCCGAATACAGCATCAAAATACCCATTCGGGAAGGTGTTATACAGCTGCGGCAGAGCTGACAGCATGACCGAATCGCCGATCCCGACGATATACATCTCGGAGGCATCACTGTAGCGCTGTTTCAGCGGATAGCGGGCAGCCTCCTCGGCCAGACGCTGTTCCTCTTCCCGGCGTTTGCGGGCTTCCTCCATGGCTATCCTTCGGCGTTCCTCAGCTTCTTCCTGCCGCTGTCTGAGCATCCTCTCGATCTCTTCGGCTTCCTCTTTTGCCTGCGCCGGAACCGTAAAAAAACTGTAGACACCGGTACAGAATGTAATACACATGACAGCCGTTAACAGATAGTACAGAACAGCTGGAATTCCTCTTCTTTTCATCAGTACTATTATAGCGGAAGAATAGAGAACCGAAAGATATCTTTACAAACCATACATGTTAGAATACAGATATGAAGAAAGTCATACTGCTTATTCTGTGTATACTCACGGTGTCCGGATGTACGAAGAAAGAAACGGCTACGGCACGGCCTTCAGGCGGTACGCAGACAGTGAAGGATGTACTGAACCAGAGTACAGCCTCTCCTGTATATACCGGGGATCCCACGCTGCATACCGTGAAGACCGTGAAGGATGACAGGACGATCGAAGTAGATCTGGTCGGGTTATCACAGACGATGATCTATTCACAGGTATCGGATATGATGTATACACCGCAGAACTATCTCGGTAAGATCGTCAGGATGGAAGGGATCTATACCCCTTTCTATGACAGTAAGACAAAGAAGACATACCACAACTGCCTGATCCCGGATGCGACAGCCTGCTGTGCCCAGGGGATCGAGTTTCTTCTAAAAGAGGGAAAGTATCCGCAGGAGGGAGAGATCATCACCGTTGTCGGTAAATTTGTCATGTACAGTGAAGGACCGGCGAACTTTGTGACACTGAAGGATGCCGTATTTGTAGAACAGGAGTAAACATGGATTTCCGTGAACTGAAATATATCGTTACCGCTGCCGAGTGCGGAAGTATCACAGCCGCTGCCAGAAAGCTGTATATCGCTCAGCCTTCCCTGAGTTATGTAATCTCAAAGGTGGAGGAAGAGACCGGTGTCAAGCTGTTTGACCGAAAGACGACCCCGATCACGCTGACCTATGCCGGCAGACGCTATGTGGAGACAGCCCGTGAGATACTGAAGATGAATGATGATCTGCTCAGGGAGCTGCATGATATCGGCAATGAAGAATCCGGAGAGATCAACCTCGGTATTCCGACCGAAAGGGCAGGATACATGTTACCGAAGGTACTGGAACAGTTCAAGCACAGTTTTCCGAAGGTAACACTGCGTCTGCGGGAAGCGCGTTCTTCCGTCATCGTGCATGATCTGGAAAACGGCAGGATCGATCTGGCTATCTTACCGGGTAATGAATCCGATCTGCCGGCAGGACTGACGACAGAACTGATCTACAAGGAGAAACTCTATCTGGTTGCGGACAGATCGCTGATCACAAAGGAGATGATCCTGGAACCGGGTAACAGTGAGCAGCTGCCGATGGTCGATCTCTCGAAGATGAAGGGTGTACCTTTTATCCTGATGGGAGATGGCCAGTATATCCGCAAGTATGCGGAAAGGATCCTCCATGAGGCAGGCATAGACCCGGCAGAGGTCGTCGTCGTGACATCGGGCATTACGGCTGTGCAGCTGGCCAACGTGGGACTTGGCGCTACGATCGTCTCGGAGCGTGCGATCATCCCCCAGGGCGGTCTGCGGGAGAACCAGTGCTACCGGTATACAGGTTCGGATGTAGACTGGAACGTACTGGCAGTCTACCGCAATGGCGCATATCTGCCCCGCTCGCAGAGATACTTCATCGATCTGCTGAAGGAAACATTCGGTAAGAAATAACGGTCTGAAAGGACCGTTTTTCAGTAGTATATGCAAGAGAATATAACTATAGCAGAATTGTTTAATCATAGATATAGTCTATAACACGAATAGAAACCGTGTATTTTACACACGAATGTAAGCGCTGTAAAGTGTAATCAGGAAAACAACTCAGACAAGGAGGATAAACATGATCAAACTTTATGATGAAGGCATTTACCTCGTTAACGGTACAGAGATCGTTCCTGCCGGTGAAGCAGGCAGAGTCGAACAGCTGACCGGTAAGAAAGCCGAAAAGGCAGAAGCCAAAAAAGGTACGATTGCCTACGGTATTCTTAAAGCACATAATCAGAATGACAACATGGATCAGCTGAAGATCAAGTTCGATGAACTGACTTCTCATGATATTACCTATGTCGGTATCATTCAGACCGCAAGAGCTTCCGGTATGGACAAATTCCCGATCCCTTATACACTGACCTGCTGCCATAATTCCCTGAACGCAGTAGGCGGTACGATCAACGAGGATGACCATATGTTCGGTCTCTCTGCAGCCAAGAAGTACGGCGGTATCTTCGTACCTCCGCATGTGGCAGTTATCCACCAGTATATGCGTGAGATGAGCGCAGGCTGCGGCAAGATGATCCTCGGCTCTGACTCCCATACTCGTTACGGTGCTCTTGGTACGATGGCTGTCGGCGAAGGCGGCGGTGAGTTGGACAAACAGATCCTCGGTGATACATGGGATAACCCGTATCCGGAAGTCATCTGTATCTATCTGACAGGCAAACCGGCTCCCTGGGTAGGTCCTCAGGATATCGCTATTGCGATCTGCGGTGCTGTATACAAGAACGGTTATGTAAAGAATAAAGTCATGGAATTCGTCGGCCCCGGTGTGGCATCCATGTCCACAGACTACCGCAACGGTGTCGATGTCATGACAACTGAGACAACATGTCTTTCCTCGATCTGGAGAACAGATGAAGAGACAGAGAAGTTCCTGCAGGAACACGGCAGAGGAGACCAGTACAGAAAGCTGGATCCCGCCGATGTCGCATACTATGACGGCTGTGTATATATCGACCTGAGCACGATCAAGCCGATGATCGCGATGCCGTTCCATCCGTCCAACGCCTTCACGATCGATGACTTCTATGCCAACCTCGAAGATATTCTGAGAGATACCGAGAAGGCAGCTGAAGGTGTAAGCCAGGGCAGAGCTCCCTACACACTGCTTGACAAAGTCAAGAACGGCAAGTTCCAGGTTCAGCAGGGTATTATCGGCGGCTGTGCAGGCGGTAACTACACCAACGTTGTCGAGGCCAACAACCTCCTGAAGGGCAAACAGATCGGTGCAGGTGAGTTCACATTGAGCATCTATCCGTCTTCGATGCCTGTATACATGGATCTCAGCCGCAAGGGTATCCTGGCAGACCTGATGGCCAGCGGTGCTGTCATTAAGACAGCCTTCTGCGGACCTTGCTTCGGTGCCGGTGATACACCTAACCACAACGGCTTCTCGATCCGTCACAACACCAGAAACTTCCCGAACCGTGAAGGTGCGAAACCCGGCAACGGTCAGATGAGTGCCGTCGCTCTGATGGACTCCAGAAGTATTGCGGCAACAGCGCTCAACGGCGGTCTCCTGACCAGTGCTGAAGAGTACGGTGAGTGCTTCGGCAATGTACCTGAATACCACTTCGACAGAGCTCCGTACGATGCCCGTGTATACCAGGGCTTCGGCAAGGCTGACCTTGACACTCCTCTGTTCTACGGACCGAATATCAAGGACTGGCCGGAGAGACATCCTCTTGGTGAGAATATCCTGCTCAAGGTCTGCTCAAAGATCCTTGATGAAGTTACGACAACTGATGAACTGATCCCTTCCGGTGAGACTTCTTCTTACCGCTCCAACCCTCTCGGACTGGCTGAGTTCGCACTTTCCAGAAGGGATCCTCAGTATGTCGGCAAGACCAAGGTCGTCGATGCTCTGGAGATTGCCAGAGGCAACGGTGAGGATATCACAGCGAAGGCACCTGAACTGAACGATGTCTTCAAGGTGATCAACACGATCCCCGGCAATGAAGCAGTCAAGGCACAGGAGACAGAGATCGGTTCTGTGATCTACGCAAACAAGCCCGGTGACGGCTCTGCACGTGAGCAGGCAGCTTCCGTACAGCGTGTGATCGGCGGTCTGGCCAACATCACGCAGGACTATGCGACAAAGCGTTATCGCTCCAATGTCATGAACTGGGGTATGGTACCGTTCCATCTGAAGGGACAGCCGGATAACTTCGAGGTAGATGATTACATCTATGTACCGAATATCCGCAAGGCTCTCGAAGAGAACACACTGGATGATATCCCTGCATATGTGATCAAGGACGGCAAGGCTGAAGAGATCCACCTCTATGTCAAACCGATGACAGAAGAAGAGAGAAAGATCGTCATGGCCGGATGCCTGATCAACTTCAACAGAAATCGCAGAAAGGCGTAATGTCTGATCGGCGGGTCCCGAAAGGGATCCGCTTTTCTTTATGTATACTTGTCTGCAGAAGGTGCGGAAGGTATAATTAAGAACACTTGAAGAGGTAGATGATCATGGGGAATAACGCACACTTTTTTGCGACGGTATCACGGATGAAGTATATTAACCGCTGGGCTTTGATGAGAAATGCCAGGACGGAGAATCTGTCTGAACATTCACTGGAAGTGGCGATGATTACGCATGTGCTTTGTACGATTGGCAATGTGCGTTATGACAGAGATCTGGATGCGGACAGAGCTGCGATGATCGCGTTATACCATGATGCATCAGAGATCATAACCGGGGATATGCCTACACCGGTCAAATATTACGGTAAGGAGATCCGTGAGGCGTATCAGAAGGTGGAAGAGATCGCTGTGAATACACTGCTTGAACAGCTTCCCGAAGATCTGCGGGATACCTATGCACCGATCCTGCACGGGGATGCAGTATTGACACCGTATGTCAAGGCGGCAGACAAGCTCTCTGCATATATCAAGTGCATTGAGGAACAGGTATCGGGTAACAGTGAGTTCTTCTCAGCCATGCGTACGACGGAAGAGGTACTGAAAAAGATGGCGGAAACACTTCCCGAAGTCAATGACTTCATGGATGAGTTCCTGCCATCCTACGGTAAGACACTGGATGAACTGTTAGGTAAGTAATACACGGGAGACCGTGTATTTTAGTACATGGCGCGTCCGCACTCCGGACAGTATCTGCCGTATACCCGGGAACCGCATTCCGGACAGATTGTATTGCCGGATACCGTGCGCTCGGTCAGCTGCTTGTCCTTCGGCAGGGAGACACGATAGCTGTTGTGCAGAGTCTTTGTCTCCTTGGCGTTGAGTTTAAGATTCCAGGTCATGATACCTGTTTCTTCGTTGATGTCTGCCTGGTCTGTCTGCAGGGTCTCAACAATGATCGTCTTGTCCTGGGATACCGGGATACGGTCAGTGACGGTAAGTTCGACAGGTGTATCCTTGGTGTTGGCAATACGGATCTCATAGTCATACTCTGTGCTCTTCTGGTTCTTCAGCAGGGCAGAGGATGCCTTGGCTTTCTTCTGTGTGCGGCTGAGCTGGATGCTTTCTTCTCTTCCGAGAGGGATCTCAAACTTGGTCTCGGTCATCTTGCCGTCAAGGTAGACATTGCCGGTAAAGATCCCGTTCAGGTAGACCTTGGCTTCACCGGTGATCACGGTCGGCAGGGCGGAGATATCGACATCTGCTTTCAGGAACGCATTGATATCCTTCATCGGTACGGCAATCAGCTTGAATTCCGCAGGCAGATCAAAACTGCGCAGGTCTGCCATGATGCCTTCACCGCCGGAAGGAATCGTCTTGGCTGCGGGCAGGTTATATACTGTCATGACAGCTTCTTCGGAAATATCTGCACTCTTCATCTCCAGTCTGTTCATGATCGGCAGGGCAGCTGTATCTTCAAGAGTTGCCTCTTCTTCATAATCCATCGGAGCAGCCATGGCTTTCATCATCCCCATTCCGCTCATGCGGGCCGAAGTATTAGGCCTGGTCTCGGTGCGTATGCTCAGGTATGTCGGATCCAGCTTTGGCAGACTGCCGGATCTTGCCGGATTGCCGGTCAGCAGGGATACCTTGGTGTTCTCCCAGTCATCTTCGGTATTCTGGTGGATCCTGGCTCTCAGCTTGACGGTCATGGTCTTTTCGGCATCCGTATGGATCTCATAGACGGGATACCATCCGGCACTGTTTTCGTGCACACATAACTCAAACGGATATGTTCCGTTCTTCTCTGCAACAAGATCTGCACAGACAAGGGGTCTGGCTTCTGCCTTGACGGCTTCCTTCAGTTCTTTTTCCTTTGCCTTGATCTCTTCGTTCAGAGAGGTGATCTTCTGCTGCAGCTCCTGCATGCGTCCGGCAAGGGCTGTGATATATGCCTCGATCTCGGCTGTTACAGCCTGTGTGCGGGAACTGAAGTCACCGTTTGTCTTCCACATCTCCTTCTGCAGTTCACAGACAGCGATCTCTTCCTTCAGGGCATTGATCGTATTCCGGATGCGGTCGGATTCGTGCTCTTCGTCATCGTCCTGTTCATTGGCAAAGCGAAGATCCTGCAGGGATACACCGGCAGGAAAGTTCAGCCTGGCTGTATCCGTATCGGCTGTTTCGGTCAGTCCGCAGATATATACATGATTCAGTCCTTCGGTCAGTTCGGCAGTTCCTGTGCGCACCATATCGGCACCGCTGCGGGTGATCTGCACCGAAGCAATAGAAGTAATGATCTTTTTCATATCCATGCCTCCGTTACCCATATTGTAACAAATCTCTCTGCTGTTTCTGCAGGGAATCGTACCTGTCTTATGCGGATGTCACGCGGCATACATATGTGCATAACTCATGGTATGACTGCCTGTTTTGTGAGTATAAACGGGATTCTGCACGGAAACAGCAGTGCACAGTATACGGTGATTTTGTTAAAATATATCCCGTAAAACATATGAACGAACCTCTGTTTTATCCCGGAATTACTGCTGATATCCTGCATTGCCTGCAGGTATTTTTGCTGTATATCATTCCCTGTGTGATCATCCTTCTGCTGATCAGAGGCCTGACGCATATTCCGCAGTATGTGTTCCGCAAGTGTCTGCATCTGGTGGCTTTTACATGTGTGACGATCATGATCTCGGCTGCCCGCAGCTGGCAGGCGGTTTCGCTTGTGTCGGTGATGATCGCTCTGGTGATCTATCCGATCCTGTATTATGCGGAGAGATATCCGCAGTACAGTACGCTGTTTGTCGAAAAAAGACCCGGTGAGATTCGCCGCAGTCTTCTGTTTCTGTTCTTCATGTTTGCGTTTGTGACAGCGCTTGCCTGGGGTGTCTTTGACCGGCCTGATGCAGCGGCAGCCTCAGTGCTGATGTGGGGGACAGGGGATGCGGCAGCTGCCCTGACCGGTATTCCCTTTGGCAGACATAAGGTACACCTCAGGCATACCGACGGGAAGAAGTCCTGGGAAGGCACCTGTGCGATGTTTCTGATGAGTCTCTGTACAGGTCTTATATTCTACTGCATGTACGGACATGAACGGTTTGGCATTCTTCTGCTCAGGATCATACCGGCTGCACTCTGCGGGGCATTGTGCGAACTGTTTTCTCCCGGGGAGTACGATACAGTGACAGTGCCTCTTGCGATCCTGATCGTATTGCTGGTGATGAATATATAAAAGCGTCCGGCTGTAACCGAACGCTTTCTCTTATTTGGCTTTCTTTGCGGTTCTTTTCTTCTTCGTTGTTGTTTTCAGGTATTCACGCATCTCTTCCAGCATATCAATGATCGTGATATTACCGTCATGACCGACTCTCGGGAAGGTTACCGCATAACCTCCGGCTTCATACTTTTCCAGTACTTCTCCAATCGCATAGTGACCGAGGTTCAGATAGAAGTTATCCATGTCTCCGCCCCGCAGATGGAACTTGCCGCGGATCTTCGGGATCAGCCACTCGTGATTTCTTTCGATATATTCAGTAAGATCGTAGTGCTCGCTCCAGTACTGTACGACATCCTTGTTTATCTCACCGGTCAGGGTGTTATATACCTCAAGGGGCAGACCATCTTCACCGCAGGGTGAGAATACGGCGTTGTATATGCCGAACTGACCCATACCGCGGGCAAGATCACCGCCGATCGCCAGTTCGTAGTAATTCTCTTCCTTGTAGGTCCACATGATATTACCGCGGATATCACGGGCACCGGGACGGGGGATCGAGCGCCATTCCTTTTTGATCTCATAGGCATTCTCGTCCTCGTACAGATCGATCAGCTGGTGGGTATGGAAGCTCAGACTGTCCGCAAAGCCGGGCCATGTACCGCCGAAGAAATCCGGGTAGAATAACTGCAGAGCTGCGGAGATCCAGCCGCCGGTGGAACCGCCGACAAGGATGCGACCTTCCGGCTTGCCAAGACCGCCGTACTTCGCTTCGATCGCCGGTACCAGCTCTGTCACAAACGCATCTCCGTAAGGGCCGAGGTTGGCAGAGTTCACCATGTATGAATCATCATAGAACATGTTCGCATGACGGAAGTTGACACAGATCACCTCCGGTGCCTTGCCTGAATTCCAGTACTCGGTGAGACCCTGTTCACGTTCACGCAGTTCAACATCATAACGGAACGGAGCCGTAGCACCCGGGAAATGTCCCTGACAGAGGATCATCGGATATTTCTTCTTCGGATCATAGTTTGCGGGTAACAGAATATTAGCGCCAAGGTAGATATCTTCTCCCCAGAAATCGGAGAGCAGTTCACTCTTCATCTTGAAGTAACGTACAAGACCATGGTCTTCATAGTTACCCTGCTGGTAGACTTCGCCTTCCTTAAGCTCATACTCCGGTTCGATCATCTGATCAAGGATCAGCTTCACATCACTCTTGCCGTAATTGACCTTCTTGACTTTTGAGTACAGATTGAACGGATTGCGTGCGTAATGACCGCCTCCTCCGTAATCCTGCATGCCCCAGATCTCATGACCGTCTTTTCTTTTAAACTTGTGATAACGGATGAAGAAAGCCTGTACTTCCAGCTTCTCATGAGGAATATCCGCAAACGGGAACGGAGAACCGAATATACTTTCGGCATTCTCATCGAGGCAGATCTCATCACCGCCGGTAATACCGTACACAGTAAGACCGAAGACGGGACAGCCGCTCATACCGAAACCGCCGCGCTTGTAAAGATCGGGTTCAAACGGTTCTTCGGGATCTTCCGGTGCTTTCTTCGGATGGTCCACGAAGAAGAGGATCCTGCCGTTGAGTTCTTCCTTAAACTTAGGACTGACCTTGATCGTAACTGACATATAACCTCCGGATCCAAACGGATCAACTAACTGGAAAAATCATCTCATAAATCATCAGAAATTGACAAGCAGAGATATACCGGGACGAATATGTTAGAAACTCTGTACAGGAAGGACTGTGCTATCGTATATATGAGCAGTAACTCATATGAGGAAGAAACAATGAAGATTCATGAATATGGTGAGAAAGAGAAGGAAGCAGTGATCCTGATCCATCCCTCACTGGTATCCTGGGATTATTTTGAATATGTCATACCTCTGCTTGAGAAGGATTATCATGTGCTGGTACCGGTTCTGCCCGGTTATGACCTGGAAGATCATTCCGAGTTCACATCCATCGAGGAGATCGCAGAGGATCTTGAAACAGAGATCCTGAAGCGCAGTATCACAAGGATCCATGCGGTCTATGGGTGCTCGATGGGCGGCAGTATCGTCCTGCGTATGGCGGCAGACAGAAAGCTGAATGTATCGCACTATATCATGGACGGAGGCATTACACCGTATCAGCTGCCGTGGCTTCTGACAAGGGTGATCGCACTGCGTGACTTTGCGCTGATGGCATTCGGCAAACTGGGCGGAGAGAAGCTGATGGCCAGGGCATTCAGCTCAACAGACTACAGCGAGGAAGATCTTGCGTATGTCGCAAAAGTAATGAAGCACTGCAGTTACCGCACGCTCTGGAACACATTTGATTCCTGCAATAACTACCGGATGCCGAAGGAACCGATGAAATTTGACGGTGTCATGCATTACTGGTATGCACATAAGGAGAGGAAAGCCAGAGACTGGGATATCCGCTATATGAAGAAGTATGTGCCGGATACGGTATTCAGTGAATTCAGCGGTACGGATCACGGAGATCTGGCAACCTTTTATCCGGAGAGATTTGCGGATGAGATCAGAAAATTGTAAACCGCATACAGACGATATCCGGGAACAGGATATGATATAATAAACATGTAAAGAGGGTCACCGGTGACGGCTGTCCTCACAAATTTTGTCGATTAACGACCGTTACTTTTGCGAAGTAGGGCGGTCGTTTTTCGATGCGTTAATATAGGATGCGATCTGCAGGCCTAAGCCTATGGCAGTAACTGCAAGAGTTATAATCGCTATCACAGTATCAATATCGATCATCG
>DFIS01000032.1 GCA_002372175.1 Solobacterium sp. UBA3691 | reverse complement strand
CCATGATGGTCATGGTCGTGGTGGTGATGTTCATGATCCCCGTCATGATCGTGGTGATGATGCTCGTGTTCATGGTCATGTTCGTGTTCATGTTCATGATGATGCACGTGTTCTTCTTCGTCATCATCGTCATCTTCAAGACCTTCGGGGAAGCCGTTGGTGGATCCTGTCATGGCATCGAAGATCGTCTGTCCGCTCAGTTCATCCCAGGGTGTTGTAATGATACGTGCTTCGGGATTCAGCTCACGGATGATGTCTACGTCAGCCTGCAGTTTCTCTTCGGATACATTCTGTGTACGGGAGAGGATGACACATGCGGCAGTCGTGATCTGATCATCAAAGAATTCTCTGAAATTCCTGTGATAGACCTGGCATCTGGCTGCGTCAACGACTGTGCTGTAACTGTCAAGTTCCAGTCCTTCAACGGTCTTGATGGCTTTCAGAATATCGGAAAGCTTACCGACACCGGAAGGTTCAATAATAATGTGATCAGGCTGATACTCTTCTGCGACCATCTTCAGGGCTTCTTCAAAGTCACCCTTCAGAGTGCAGCAGATACAGCCGCTGTTGATCTCCTTGATCTCAATACCGGCTTCTTTCAGGAAACCGCCGTCAATGCCGATCTCTCCGTATTCGTTTTCTACGAGTACTACTTTCTGACCGCTGAAGACATCCTTCAGCAGTTTGGCAATCAGGGTTGTTTTTCCGGCTCCGAGGAATCCGGATACTACATTTACTTTTGTCATGGACAACACCTCACTTATCAACATTCTATATTATAGTACACCTGTCAAATACTGATAATTATGTGCAAATATGGAAATGTAATACGAGATTTCTCAGCGTGAAACTGTTATAATTAAAACAGAAGGGAGATTGTCTCCGTTTCATAAGAGACATAATTAATTGATATGCAACACATTGATATGCATTGCGATTCACTTATGCAGCTCGTATTCAAGGATCCCCAGAACAAGAATCTGATGGAATCCGAGTATACGATGGTCGATTTTGCCAGAATGCAGAAGACGGGTCAGATGGCTCAGTTCTTTGCGGCATGGCTGCCTCCGCAGAGAGTATACGGTATGTTCGGTCTGCCGATCATGACGGATGATGAATATATTCAGGCATGTCATGATATTCTCGTTGAGAATGTTGAAAAGCACAGCGATATCGTCGGTCTGGCGACAACTGCTGACGAGATCGAGGCTAACTGGAAAGCAGGCAAGATGTCCGCTGTATTTACAATTGAAGACGGACGTTCTGTAGACGGCAATCTTGACAATATCAAGAAGTACTATGATATGGGTGTAAGAGCCATGACACTGACATGGAACTCCTACAACTGCTTCGGTGCGCCGAACTCCAAGAATCCTCTGCTGATGTATGACGGACTGACAGCTTTCGGAAGAGAAGCAATTCAGTATATGCAGGAACTGGGTATGCTGGTTGACGTATCTCACTTAAGTGAAGGCGGTTTCTTCGATGTCGCCAATATCGTCAAGAAGCCGTTCGTGGCTACACATTCCAACTGCCGTGCGCTCTGCCCTCACCAGAGAAACCTCTCCGATGATCAGCTGAGACTGCTGGCTGCCTGCGGCGGTGCTACAGGTATCAACTTCGGTCCTGAATTCCTGAATGCGGATGTTTCCTGTCCTGATTCTACAGCTGCTCTGATGGCTAAGCATGCTCGTCATATGGCAAATGTCGCCGGTGTTGATGTCATCGCCATCGGTTCTGACTTTGACGGTATTCACGGCAATCTCGAGATCGGCAGCTGCGATAAGATGGGTCTTCTGGAAGATGCACTCAAGGCTGAAGGCTTCAGTAATGATGATATCGAGAAGATCTTCTACAAGAACGTTCTCCGTGTCATGAAGGATGCTGTCAAGTAATCTCTGAATAAAATACATAACAAAGGAAACAGGCTCATATGCCTGTTTTCTTGTCGTTTACGCCTCTGCCGGTGGTGCATAATAAAACTGCCGCATATGCAGCAGTTTCTGTGTTTACTTACCGAAGATCGCTACAGCCTGTTCCGCAAAACGTTTGCCGTATACTTCGCACAATTCTTTATAGTCGTCGACATTCGGGCTGAGTGCGACCGGACCTAGGTGGATCGTCGGAGAACCTTTGGATCCGCCTGCGGAGTAGACCATACCGCCGAAGACGAGCATATGATCGATGATCGTACTCATGGCAAGATCAGCACCGCCGTGGATATAGCCCTCCGTCGCAAAGACACCGCAGAGCTTACCGACAAAGCCGACTTCCGTGACAGCGTGTTTATCCAGCCAGACTTTCATGTCGGCGGTTAAGGAAGCCATGTACGTCGGGGTTCCGAGAATGACCCCCTTAGCTTCGTTGGCAAACTCTGTGTCGATCTTCTCGATGTTGAAGGTTCTGGCTTCAACACCGTCTACAGAGTTGAGACCTTCGGCGATAAACTCACCGGCTCTCTGGGTGCCGCCTGTCTTGGAGTCAAATACTACTGCAATTTTCTGATTATTTACCTCTTTTTCTGTAAATGTCCTGAAGGAAGTAGTGGGCATGGGTTAGCCACAGATCGAAGTTCGGATCACCTTTGCCGTCAAAGATCTTATGTCCGGCAAAACCATGCGGATGACCTGCAAAGGTATGTACTTCAAACGGGATACCCTGTTCTTTCAGGGAAGCTGTCATGTAATCCATGTTTTTCATGGCGCCGGTATCTTCTCTGCCGACAGCGATAAATGTCGGAGGATAGACGACACCGGTATAGTCGTACAGTGTGCCGTGATATCTGGTGCCGTAGACACAGATGAAGGCATCGGGAGTGGCACTGATCTCATCCAGGGCATCTTCCTCATAGTCAGGGAAGTATGTCTTTACTCTCTGGCTTCCGGAATAGTGCTCGATTGCAAAGTCACAGGTGAGTCCGCCGTTGGAGAAACCGGCAATGGCGATCCTGTCAGAGTCGATGCGGTATTCTTCAGCCCGGCTGCGGATGATGCGGATGGCTCTTGCGACATCGGCACCGACTTCGTATTCGTTCCACGGGCAGTTGTTCGGACGGCACTGCAGGATGAATGCCTGATAGCCGAGTTCATTGAATTCTCTGCCGATCTGGTAACATTCACTGATCGTACCGATGCCGTGACTGCCGCCGGCGATCAGGATCACACTGCCGATGGTCTCACGGTCTTCTTCGATCAGCATCTCCAGATAGAAGGGGATGTAACCGGGATCGTGGTCAAAGATATATCCGTGATTCTCCGTATAGTCTGTCTGTGTTGGTACTTTGCCTTCCGGCCACAGCCATACCTTGTCACGGGCATCAGGAAGCACTTCAATGCCGTTCAGGATCGTCATGAAAGTGTCATGGAGTTCTGCCCGTCTGGCATCATCTTCTTCTTTCATCATTGCCATCTGGGCATTGACCAGTCTGATCAGCTGATCGACCGGATACCGTGTAGGCTCTTCGTACAGACTGATCGCCTTGTTCAGTTCACAGCCATATTCATCACGGTGGGGTTCCTTACGGTAGTGGATCTCTGCCACCTTGGGTACAGCCATACTTATTCTCCTTCAATGTACACATGCTTCATGATCACGGGTGTATACGGTTTGTCAAGGAAGTCGGTAGGTACAGACGCAATCTCATCAACGACTTCAATACCTTCAACGACTCTGCCGAAGGCAGCGTACTGTCCGTCAAGATGCGGTGCATCCTGGTGCATGATAAAGAACTGGCTGGAGGCAGAATCGGGATCCATGGTTCTGGCCATGGAGATCACACCGCGGGTATGCTTCAGGGGATTCGGGTGTCCGTTGGATGCGAATTCACCGGTGATGGTCTCTTTCGAACCGCCGGCACCGGTGCCTGTCGGATCACCGCCCTGGATCATGAAGCCGCGGATGATACGGTGAAAGGTCAGGCCGTCATAGAAGCCTTCTCTGACCAGCTTACGGAAGTTTTCAGCGGTAATGGGGGCGGCACTGTCATCCAGTTCGATGCGGATCACACCGCCGTTCTGCATTTCAATTACGATCATGGTTATCTTCTCCTTAGTATTGTTTACGTGAGCTCTGGGGACGTTTCTGGTTCAGCAGTTCGGCAACTTCCTCCGGTTCATATTCGGAGAGATCTTCCCGGTCCTGCTTTCTTTCTTCCTCGAGCATACGTTTATAACGGATCTGTGCATTCTCCATGCGCAACTGTTCATTCATCCTGATGATCTGTGTCTGTGAGCGTATGTAGTCAAGGGAAAGGTAGGCATCAGCGAGCAGGAACAGGGTCAGGAACAGGCCGAAACCAAACCATCCGGTAAGCATTTCTTCAATCGCAAAAAACATGATCAGCACATCACCTGCGATCATGATGGCAGATAGTATTCTCTTGATCTCTGGTTTCATGGATATCCTCCTGAAATATTTTAACACAGTAACCGGAGCACGCATCTATCTTATGTTTCCTGTTTATGCTAAAATGCAGAAGAGAAGAGAGGTCATAACATGTTTCGTAGAACGATAGGTACTGCGCTGGCTGCCGCAGTGATCACCGCAGCTGCTCTAATCATCAAAAAACTGGATGAACAGACAGACAAGCCTGCCGAAACTGAAGAAGACGACGACAAGGTCAATTTTGTGGATATCGTTGATGAAGATGAGGAACAGGAGAAGAAGTATCCTGCAGAAGTAACGGAGATCGCAGAAGTATATCCGTATCTGAAGCCTGCCTTCATCGCAGAACAGCTGGCCCGCAACGATGCATTCAACCGTGAGTATCCTGAAGATACGCTGATCACGATCTGTCACAAAGCAAAGTTTGAAGATCCTGCCGTCATCGAGGACTATCTGCGCATCGCTTCCGATAACGGATACGAGACCGAAAAGATCAATGAAAATGAGAATCAGATCATCAAGAAGATGTTCACAACGGAAGGTGCGATCCTGAGTGATATCTACAATGTTTCGAATCAGGTAGCTGCTTTAGGCGGTACCTACGAAGGGTATAAGATCGACTGAGTCAGTGAACAGGACATACCATACAGGTATGTCTTTTCATATCGGATATCTGCAGAATTCGCATGTAAATCATGCAGTCTGTCTTTATCTCTGCAAAAAATACATTTATGATATGGAAAAGAATCAAGGAGTAGTATATGCGTGTTGGCTGTGTAAAAGAAATCAAGAACAATGAATACAGAGTAGGACTTACCCCGGATAATGTCAGAAGCTATGTCGCTGCCGGACATGAGGTCTATATTCAGAAAGGGGCAGGAAACGGCTCCGGTTTTACCGATGAGGAATACCAGGAAGCGGGTGCCAATCTGCTGAACCATGCCGCAGAAGTATGGGCAGCCAGTGAGATGATGGTCAAGGTAAAGGAGCCCCTGGAAGAAGAATTCAAGTACTTCCGCGAGGGGATGATCCTGTATACTTACCTGCATCTGGCGGCCGACCGTAAGGAACTGGATGCTCTGTTAAAAGGCAGGATGAAGAGTGTTGCCTATGAGACGCTGCAGGAGAGAGACGGAAGCCTGCCGCTGCTTTCACCGATGAGCCAGATCGCCGGCCGTCTGAGCATTCAGGAGGGTGCCAAGTATCTGGAGAAGAGATTCGGCGGTGAGGGTATTCTGCTGGCAGGTGTACCGGGTACACCGAAGGCAAATGTCGTCATTCTGGGCGGCGGTACTGTCGGTATGAATGCATGCAAGATCGCCGTGGGCATGGGCGCCAGTGTAACGATCCTCGATATCAGTCTGCCGCGTCTTGAGTACCTCGACAACATGTTCGGGGCAGGTATCCAGACCTTGTATTCCAATGACTCCAACATAGAGATGGCAGTAAAGAACGCAGACCTAGTGATCGGCAGTGTGCTGATCCCCGGCGGTTCCACACCGAAGGTCTTCAAGCGCAGGTATCTGCACGAGATGAAACCTGGTGCGGTATTCGTCGATGTGGCGGTAGACCAGGGCGGCTGCGGTGAGAGCACCAGAGTGACAACGCATGATGATCCTGTATATGTTGAAGAAGGTGTCGTACATTACTGCGTAGGCAATATGCCCGGTGCCGTACCGCGTACGTCGACGATTGCTCTGACCAATGCGACGATCCGCTACGGTCTGCAGATCGCTGAAGCAGGTCTTGAGGCAGCCTGCCGGAAGAATCCGGTCATCCTGTCGGGTATCAATACTTATGCCGGACATGTCACATGCCGGAATGTCGCGGAAGCGTTCCCCGGTGAATATACCTATACAGATCTGTTTACACTATTCTGAGTCATTCAAACCGGCAGTGAGCCGGTTTTCAAATCACGGACAATACACAAAGCAGCAGGAAGGACAAATCATGATGAAAAGAATACGGGAGAAGATCAGGCAGGTTCCCCTGTGGGGAATCGCAGCCGGTATCGGTTATTTTGCGCTGCAATACGGCATGTACAGACTGGCGGAGCTGCTCAGCAGGGTAATGGGTACAGCGGAACACGCGATTGCCTGCAAGATTCCCGCAATCGATGACCGCATCCCGATCGTTCCGGTCTGGTCCGTGATCTACCTGTATTCATATGTATTCTGGATCATGGGACCGATGGCGGTATCCCTGACCAAGAAGAGAAACTATATCAACTATATCTGCGGTCTGACCCTGGCCTACCTGATCGGTTTTCTGTTTTTCGTCTTTGTGCCGACATATATGGACAGGAATGCGGAAGGACTGATGGAAGCGGCCATGCGTCCGGGTGTCTTCCCGCGTCTTCTGAAGATCATCTATGCGGCTGACGGCAGTGATAAGGCATATAATCTGTTTCCTTCGTATCATTGTCTGATCAGCGTTTACTGTTATCTCGGTATCAGAAAACAGCCGGAGATCTCCCGCGGGTTTCAGGCATATTCACTGCTGATGACGGTTCTGATCAGTCTGTCAACGGTATTGACGAAACAGCATTACTTTATTGATGTGCCGGGAGGTATCGCTGTTTCCGTTGGCTGCCATGCACTGATGGAGCGTCTTGACCCCGGAAAACGTCTTCTTTCTGAATAAAGACCTGTCTGTTTATGATGAATCATTTATGTCCGGCGGAATAGTTTGTTTCTGCCGGAATATTTATATATAATAGGGCAGGTGAACAAGATGACATTTATAGAAGTAAAAGATCTGAACTTCTCATATGATGAGAATACCAAAGCAGTAAAGAATGTCTCCTTCGGTATCGAAAGAGGTCTTTACTATACGATCATCGGTCATAACGGCAGCGGTAAGTCGACTGTTGCGAAACTGCTGGCCGGCCTGCTCGAGAAAAACAGCGGGACGATCATGATCGACGGTATGGAACTGAATGAAAAGAATCTGTATAAGATCCGTTCGCGGATCGGTATCGTTTTCCAGAATCCGGATAACCAGTTTATCGGTTCTACGGTCAGGGATGATATTGCCTTCGGACTTGAGAATCACTGTGTTCCGCAGCCCGAGATGGACGGTATCATCAGTGAATTTGCGGAAAAGGTAGGCATGACGAAGTATCTGAACAGTGAGCCTACGCATCTTTCCGGCGGTCAGAAGCAGCGTGTTGCCATTGCCGGTGTACTGGCGATGCATCCGGATATTCTGATCTTTGATGAAGCAACATCGATGCTTGATCCTCAGGGTAAGGCAGAGATCAAGAAGGTGATCATGGACCTGCATGCCCGTACGGGACTGACGATCCTTTCGATCACGCATGATATTGATGAAGTCGTCAGCAGTGACCGTGTGATCGTTCTCTACGAGGGTGAGATCGCGATGACCGGAACACCGGAAGAGATCTTCCGTGATGAGAAGAAGATCGAGCATCTGCGTCTGGATGTTCCCTACAGTATGAAATTCGCGTCGGCACTGGCCAGGTACGGTGTCAGTACGCCCCATGAGATCACCGAGGAAAGGCTGGTGGATGCACTGTGGCAATACGGTTTGAAAAAGTAAGTCATATCTACAGTGACGGCACACCGTACAGGTACGTAGCCCTTTCCGATGTTGATCTGGAACTGCAGGAAGGAAAGATGACGGCGATCATCGGCCAGACCGGCTCCGGCAAGAGTACGCTGGTGCAGCATCTGAATGCGTTACTGTTACCGACGGCAGGTAAGCTGACGGTGCTGGATAAGGTCATTGAGGCCGGCGGTGAACATAAGGGACTGAAGGAACTGCGCGGCAAGGTCGGCCTGGTTTTCCAGTTCCCGGAGTATCAGCTGTTTGAGGAGACGGTACTGAAGGATATCGCCTTTGGCCCGAAGAACTTCGGTGTCAGCGAGCAGGATGCTTTGAAACAGGCAAAAGAAGCCATGAAGATGGTTGGACTTGGCAAGGAATATGAAGAGAGAAGTCCGCTGGAGTTATCAGGCGGACAGAAGCGCAGGGTGGCGATCGCCGGGATCCTGGCGATGGATCCCAAGGTACTGGTGCTGGATGAACCGACAGCAGGTCTTGACCCTGCCGGCACAAAGTCAATGATGGAACTGTTCCGCAAGCTGAACCGGGAGTACGGCAAGACCGTGCTGATCGTAACGCATGATATGGAACAGGTATTCGGGTACTGTGATGAGGTCGTTGTGATCGAAAACGGCAGAGTCCGCACACATGAGACGGTCAGGGAATTCTTCCGTGACAGCTCTGCATGCAAGGCCATGGGTGTACTGCCCCCGGATGTGATCACATTGAAGGAAATGCTGATCGCCAAAGGCTTTCAGGTACCTGAAGATGTCATGGATACAGATACACTGGCGAAGGTTATCGCTAAGCAGGTGAAGCATCATGGGTAATTTTACGCTTGGCAGATATATACCGCTGGATTCTCCGATCCACAGAATGGACCCAAGAGCGAAGATCAGTGCGATGCTGGTTGTTCTGATCGCAATCTTTTTTCCGGCCGGCTGGATCGGCTACGGCATCATCTTTGCGGTCGTGGCATCGGTGATCATTGCGGCCAGACTCTCGTTCCGGTACATCCTGCGCAGTATGAAACCGATGATGTTCATGATGGTCTTCCTGCTGGTGATCAATTCACTGGTGATGAAGACCGGTACACCTCTGTTTACACTGGGCAGCTTTACACTCTACAGCGATGCAGTTCTGCAGACCCTGTATATCGTTGTCAGACTGTTATTGATGATCATGATCACAACATGTCTTACAGCAACGACGAAACCGCTGGATATGACGCTCGGCATCGAGGATCTGTTAAAACCGTTTGAGAAGATCCATGTGCCTTCCCATGAGATCGCGATGCTGATCAGTATTGCGCTGCGCTTTATCCCGGATCTGATCGATGAGACCAACCGTATCATCAAGGCCCAGGAAAGCCGCGGTGTGGACCTTAAGGAAGGTAAATTCAGCGAGCGGATCATGGCGATCCTGTCACTTGTCGTACCGTTATTCGTTTCTGCTTTCCAGAGAGCGGAGGATCTTGCCAATGCGATGGAAGCCAGGGGCTATGCGCCGGGAGAGAAGCGTACACGGTATAAGGTACTGAAGATGGAGACCAGAGATCATCTGCTGCTGGCAGGCGCGTTCCTGCTGCTTGGGACGATGATCTGGCTGGCATATTTCCGATGAAGAGATATAAGTGCACCGCAGCATATGCCGGATCACGCTTTGCGGGCTGGCAGACACAGAAAAACAACACCTCTGTCCAGGAGACGATCGAAGAGGTGCTTTTTTCCATTACCGGGGTGCCGACAAAGATCACAGGAGCGGGCAGGACCGACGCCGGTGTGAATGCCGAGGGACAGGTATTCCACTTTGATACGGACAGAGTCATGACACCGTATAAGTGGAAAGGGGCGATGAATGCCTTCCTGCATCCGGATATTCATATCATTTCCGTCGAGGAGGCAGAGGATACCTTCCATGCCCGGTATAATGTTCTGTCCAAACAGTACGATTACCGGATCAACCTTGGTGAATACGATGTTCTGAACCGTGAACGTGTATTCCAGTGTCCGTATAAACTGAATGTGGAGAAGATGGAAGAAGCTTCCCGGTACTTTGTCGGCACGCATGATTTTACATCGTTCAACAGTACATCTCTGCAGGAGAAACCGGATCAGGTCAGGACCGTGGAATCCATCATCTTCCGCCGGGAGGGTGATGTTCTCTGCATATCGTATACAGGCAGGGGATTTTTGCGCTACATGGTGCGGATGATGAGCGGCATGCTGGTGGAAGTGGGACGCGGCAAGATCCCTCCCGAAAGGATCCGTGAGATCCTGGAAGAACGCCGCAAGACAACAGCAGTCAAGAATGCGCCGGCGGAAGGACTGACCCTGGCAAAGGTGAACTACTACCGGGTCTATGCCGAAAATGACGGACTGCTGGTCAGGGACTGTCTTCCGGAAGATGAGGAATACGGTCAATATGACAGCGGTACCTGTGCCGTATGCCGGCGCAATGATACTCGTGTGATCGCCCTGGTGACTGCCGACAGTCTGATCCTGAAGGATAACACAGAACTCAGTGAAGAAGATATGCTGTGTATCCGTGAAGCGCAAAGAAAATTATCAGAAGATAAATAATTGACGGATCTTGCATGGGTTCCATACAATTTATGATAACAGTGTACAGAAGTACACAGATATCTCAGAAGGGATCATTCCGGAGGTAATCACATGAAGACATTATTTATTGAATGCCGTATGGGTGCAGCAGGAGATATGCTTACGGCAGCGCTTTTGGAACTGTTCCCTGAGCCTGAGAAGATCATTGCCGAGATGAACAGTTTCGGTATTCCCGAAGTGGAGTATCTTCCTGAAGCAGCAGAGAAATGCGGTATCAGGGGCACACATATGAGAGTCCTTGTCCATGGTGAAGAGGAAGATGAACATATACATGATCATCACCACCATGACCACGATCACGAGCATGAACATATGCATGATCATCACCACCATGACCACGATCACGAGCATGAACATGATCATGATCATGACCACGAACATCACCACCATCATGCACATCCGGCAGATATCGAAGCGCTGATCGATACCCTGCATGTGAATGATGCGGTAAAGGCAGATGCCAAGGCCGTTTATGCACTGATCGCAGAGGCAGAGAGTCATGCCCATGGCAAGCCTGTGGAGGAGATCCACTACCATGAGGTCGGCACAAAGGATGCGGTGGCGGATGTCACAGCGGTATGCTGGCTGATCAACAAGCTGGCACCGGATCAGATCGTTGTATCACCGGTCCATGTCGGCAGCGGTACAGTTCACTGCGCGCATGGTGTACTGCCTGTACCGGCTCCGGCGACTGCGCATATCCTCCGCGATGTGCCGATCTACAGCACGGAGATCAGAGGAGAACTCTGCACACCGACCGGGGCTGCACTGCTGAAGCACTTCGCTGACCGTTTTGCGGAAATGCCGGCAATGCGTACACAGGCGATCGGCTACGGTATGGGCAAAAAGGATTTCCCGACAGCCAACTGCGTCAGAGTCTTCTGGGGAGAGACAGAAACAGCCGGTGATCAGACCATCGAACTGGATTTCAATGTTGATGACATGACTGGTGAAGAGATCGGCTATGCCGTAGAGAAGCTGCTGGCAGGCGGTGCCCGGGAGGTCTTTACAACACCTGTATACATGAAGAAGAACAGGCCCGGTATTCTGTTCAGTGTACTGTGCACGGAGAGTACGAAGGAAGATATCGTGAAGCTGATCTTCCGGCATACGACAACGATCGGCATGCGGGAGACGAAGAAAGACAGATATACACTGCGCAGGGAAGTGATCAGCGAAGAAACGGGATACGGGACAGTCCGGACAAAGCGGTCCTCCGGCTATGGTACGCAGAAGGAAAAGCTTGAGTTCGAAGATCTTGCAAAGATCGCGGATGAGACAGGTCAGAGTCTGTTTGAGGTCAGAAAGGCATTGAAGTAATACATAAGCTGGTATCACTTGTAAATATAAGAGATATCGGCTTTTTCTTATTGGTAAATTCATATCTTATCGATTATCATAGTGAATTGGCAGACTTATCCGTGAGTTTTGCGTAAGGAGGATAGTCTATGAGTGTGATTGCCGGTAATCTCTTCCTGTCAGTTCCTGTTACACTGCTGGCAGGGCTTCTGGGTGTGTATATTGCCAGAAAGATCAAGATGCCCATTCCGTTTATGCTCGGGTCAATGATCGCTGTGGCTGTTTTCAACATTCTGACCAATGCGGCTTCCATGCCTCCGAATACAAAGGTATTTACGCAGTCCATGAGCGGTATGTTCATCGGTCTCAGTCTGACCAGAAAGGATCTGAAGGGGCTCAAGGACCTGATCGAACCTGCTTTGATCCTGGTTGTCTGTTTCCTGATCTTTACGGCAGTTGTCGGCTTTGTCATGTTCAAGATCGCAGGGTTTGATGCGGCTACAGCATGGCTGATCTGTGTTCCCGGCGGCGTCGTGGATACATCTTTGATGGCATATGATCTGGATGCGGATCCGGCAATTGTTTCGTTTGTGCAGTCATTCCGTCTGTTCAGTGTATATCTGATCTTCCCGAGCATGATCACATTTGTGTCAAAGCGTGTACCACCCGAGGAACATGATCCTTCCGCAGATGACGGAGAGGTCATTAAAGTTCACAGTTTTGTGGATGATCTGATTCCCGACCGCAGAGCCGCAAGACATATTCTGACAGCTGCTGTCGGTCTTGCCGGCGGTATCTTCGGTAAATTCCTCGGGATTCCTTCCGGGGCATTAAGCTGTTCGATGATCTGTGTGATCCTGCTGAATCTGACGACCAACAGAGCGATGTTTGACCGGAAATACAAGCGCTGGGTACAGGTCGTTGCCGGTGCTCTGATCGGTCTCAGCATCACGATGGATACCATACGCAAGCTTCCGTCCATCATGATTCCGACATTTATTCTGATCGGCAGTTATGTGCTGGTCAATTTCCTGATCTCCTGGCTGATGACACTGACAAAGAAGATCGACTTTGTGTCGGCGATGTTTGCCTCGGCTCCGGGCGGAGCCAGTGATTTTGCGCTGATTGCGTCTGATATCGGCGGCGAGTCGCCCAAGATCGCTATAATGCATATCGTCAGACTGCTGGCTGTCTATACGATTTTCCCGATTCTGGTCAAGTTCATGATTTCGATCTTCGGCTGATGCTGTATAATGAAAGCGTCGTGGAGATGAGATTCACAAACGGAGCGCCTGGACTGTCTTGAGACAGTTGACGAGGACCGGACTTATCGAAATATTCGGCGGATGGTCCGGAGGCCGGGTACGGCCTGAACAATGGGTAAAAACAGTTCGTGAGAGCTGAACAGAGCCATTCGGTACCCTCCATGACTGATTGGAGGGTTTTTTCATGTGCGGAATAACCGCTTATATTGGTGCTGAACCGGCACTGCCTTTTCTCATGCAGGGATTATCCAAACTGGAATACCGCGGCTATGATTCAGCCGGGGTAACACTGGTGGACAGTTCCGGGCTTTTTACATGTAAGACAAAGGGAAGACTGAAACAGCTGGAAGACATGCTTGAGACAGTTCCCTGTCCCCAGAAATGCGGCATCGGGCATACACGCTGGGCTACCCACGGGGTTCCGAGCCAGATGAACTCACACCCGCATACGAACGAGAAGAATACGATATCCCTTGTTCATAACGGGATCATTGAAAACTATCTGGCTCTGAAGGAAGAACTGCTGAAGAAGGGCTACAAGTTCAAGTCAGAAACGGATACGGAGATCGTCGTTCATCTGCTGGATGATTATTACTATCATGAGCATCTCTCATTGTTTGAAGCACTGCTGAAGGCTGTACATCAGCTGCAGGGCAGTTTTGCGCTGTGCATCGTTTCGACCGAAGAGCCGGATGTGATCTATGCCGCAAAGAAAGAGAGTCCGATGGTGCTCGGCAGGGATAAGAGCGGTACGATGTGCGCCAGTGATGCACCGGCACTGCTTGCCTATACCAGCGAGATCCTGCCCCTGAAGGATGGACAGGCTGTGATCATGAAGGCAGATTCTCTGCAGATCTTTGACTTTGACGGTGTGCCCCAGGAAGAGGAGTGGATCGTCTTCCCGTACGATGTTCATGCGGCGCAGAAGGGCGGCTATGACTCGTTCATGATGAAGGAGATCCACGAACAGCCTTCTGCTGTCAGAGAAACACTCCGGGGCAGATTCCGCGGTGAAATGGTATATATGCCGGAGATCGAGAAACTGAATCTGCCTGCCCGGGGTATCCAGCGTATTTATTACGTTGCCTGCGGGACAGCGTACCATGCCTGTGTCTATGCGGTCACCCAGATCTCGGCCAGGGCAAGATGTGCAGTATCAGCCATGCCTGCCAGTGAATTCCGCTATGGTTCACCGTATCTCGATGAACATACACTGTGTGTCTTTGTATCACAGTCGGGAGAGACAGCAGATACGATCGCTGCTCTGAAACTGGCCAAGGAGAAGGGTGCTGTGACAGCCGGCGTCGTCAACGTTCTGGGATCAGGGATCACAAGACTGGCGGATGCGACACTGTATACCTGTGCAGGTCCTGAGATCTCCGTTGCCAGCACAAAGGCATATACGACACAGCTCGTGCTGCTTACGTGTCTGAATATCAAACTGGCGGATCTTCTGGACTGGGGTGTCTTTGACCAGTATCAGCTGATCGAGGATCTGCAGAAACTGCCGGAAGCGATCGAAGAAGTCCTGAAATATGAGAAGAAGATTGCTGAACTGGCAGAGCTACTGCGTTACCGTCAGGATGCCTATTTTATCGGCAGACAGCTTGATTATCCGACCGCGATGGAAGGAGCACTGAAGCTGAAGGAAGTCTCCTACGTCCATGCTGATGCCTACTATGCCGGAGAATTAAAGCACGGACCGATCGCCCTGATCGAAAAGGACAGTGTCGTGATCGCGATGGCAACACAGCCGAAGGTGGCTGCCAAGACGGTATCCAACATTGAAGAGACGATTGCCAGAGGTGCCAGAGTGATCCTGATCACAACGCAGCAGATGAAGGCTGACCGTTTTGAACATGTGCTGAGACTGCCGGAACTCTCCGATGAGCTTTCAGCGGTTACCGGTGTTGTCCTGCTGCAGATGCTTGCGTACTATACAGCCAGCATCAAGGGCTGTGATATTGATAAGCCAAGGAATCTGGCGAAATCCGTAACCGTAGAGTGATCCGTGGTATGATAGAGACATGAGCTATACGTCTCTGTCATATCTTCTGCTTTGTGCAGGTGTATTCTGTCTGTATTATGCGGTCCCGCTTTCACTGCGCAGATATGTACTGCTGGCCGGCAGTGCTGTATTCTATCTGTCACTGAACGGGACTGTCTTTTTCTTACTGTTTCTGATGACCGTGATCCTGACGTATATCTTCGGCATCATCCTGGAACAGAAACGCATACGCTTCCTGCTGTGGGCGGCCGTGCTGATCGTTATCGGACCGCTCCTGATCGGCAGATTTGCCGGGTATTCGGACTTTCTGCGCTACCGGTGGATCCTGCCTGTCGGCATATCGTTTTACAGTCTGCAGATCATCGGCTATCTGATCGACGTATACAGGGGGAAGTATCCTGCCGAGCGTGATCTGTTTTCGTTTGCGTTATTTATCTCGTGGTTTCCGCAGATCATTCAGGGCCCGATCGCCCGCTATGATGCGCTTTCATCACAGCTGAACACCGGACATCACTTTGACCGCAGACGGACCGGGCTGGCCGTTAAGACGATCCTCGGCGGTCTCTTTCTGAAGATGATGATCGCTGACCGGGCAGGCATCTTTGTGGATGCGGTATACGCTGATACGGCGGCTTACGGCGGCGGTTTCCTGTGGTTGGCAGCGATCCTCTACACGGTGCAGATCTACGCGGATTTCTTCTCGTGCGTGACGGTCAGTATCGGTGTATCACGGCTGTTCGGGATCGAACTGATGAATAACTTTGATCATCCGTACACGGCTGTATCCGTACGTGATTTCTGGCGGCGCTGGCATATCTCGCTGAGCACCTGGCTGCGCGATTATGTGTATATTCCGCTGGGCGGAAACCGTCTCGGGAAAGTACGCAGACATATCAATCTGCTGGTGACCTTTGCGGTCAGCGGACTCTGGCACGGCGCCGGACTGAAGTATCTTGTCTGGGGTCTTCTGCATGGCTTCTATCAGATCACGGAAGACTATGTTCATGTTAACAGCAGGGTATTCACCCTGTTCAGGGTCATGATCGGCTGGGTGATCTTCCGGGCTTCCAGGCTGCGTGAGGCACTGTCCGTACTGATCACGATGTTTACGCGTGTTCATCTGCAGGAATTTACGGCACAGGCACTGGCAGAGACAGGCTTCGATATCAAGGAGATCATTGTCTTTGCGGTGTCGGTGCTGGTGTGGGCGGTATATTCAAAATGGAACCGGAAGGCAGAGAAACTGCCGGAATCGGTGCAGCTGTGCGCTGTGATCGTGATCATTGCGGTGATCTGGGTCTTCGGCATCTACGGGATCGGCTTTGAGGCAAAAGATTTTATCTACGGAGAGTTCTGATGAAGAGAGTACTGAAATACATGATCTTTGTGCTGTGTCTGCTGATCACGCTGACCGGGGTAAACTATCTTCTGGAGCCGAAGTATACCTACCGCAATACGACATGGCCGACAACATCCACCTTCAATCAGTTCTACCGGATGAAGAAGAATACCGTGGATCTGATCTTTCTCGGGTCCAGCTACAGCGTCAATGCGTTCTCTCCGCAGTATCTGTATGATACATACGGTTACCGCAGTTATAATCTGGGTTCCGAACAGCAGTCCCTGTTTCTGAGTTACTACTGGCTGAAGGAAGCTCTGCGCTTTCAGTCGCCGGAAGTCGTTGTCCTTGAGGGCAGGAATATCTTTCCGAAGGAGGCGGATACACCGGTCAATACCAATGAGGCATTTATTCGCAAGGCTCTCGATCCGATGCACTGGTCCTCCGTCAAGGCTGAAGCTGTCCATGAGCTGTGTCTCCTGGATCCAAAGCAGCAGGAGATCTCCTACTACCTGACCAATATCCGTTTCCACAACCGCTGGAAGGAGCTCAGCGCCGAAGATCTTGACTGGCACAGTGCCCATACGGCAGAGCTGAAGGGATACTACCCGATGCAGGATACACAGCCTGAGCATGAGTTTCATCCGTTTGACAATGAAGACAAGGGAATGCCGATCGATCCCGATCCGCTGATGCTTGTCTATCTGGAGAAGATCCAGGATCTCTGTCTTGAAAAGGGCATACACCTGATCGTCATCAACATTCCCGCCGGAGATATGTACCAGGGCATGCATGAGATGTTAATGCCGTTTATTGAAGCCCGCGATATTGAGTACTACAATCTCTCGGAGATCGGGCTCTATAACAGTCTTGGAATCGATGAGGAAAAAGAGAATGCGGTGGATCATGCGGACTGGCGCGGTTCGCTGAAACTGACGGACTTTGTCGGCAGAGTGCTGCGGGATAAGGGATATCTGGAGCCGAAGGAAGACAGCCAATGGGAAGACACAAAAGACTTTTATCAAAAACTGATAAATGAGCTACAATAATGTGCATAGGAGTAATGAAGTATGGATGAGAAAGAACTGATCAAACTGCGTGAACAGGCCCGTGATACTTATCGTGTACGTACACGTATTCCCGACTACAAAACTGATCAGCAGCTGAAGAAACCGCAGCCGCCCCTGGCCAAGGCACCGATGTGTGATACGGCGATCCCGCTGCCGACAAACTATGAAGATCTGGATATCGACAATGATTTCCTGCATGTGATCAATTCCCGTGAATCACACCGTGTATATACCCAGGAACAGATGACGCTTCTGCAGCTGTCCTATCTGCTCTGGTGCACACAGGGTGTCAAAACGATCCGCGGCAAGTCCTACGCGACACTGCGTACGGTTCCCTGCGGCGGCGGCAGACATCCGTTTGAGTGCTATATGACTGTCCAGATGGTGGACGGACTCGCAGATGGTCTCTACCACTATCTGCCGCTGAAACATGCGATAGAATATCTCGGACCGAAAGAGAACATGCGTGATTTTATCAGTGCTTCCCTTGTCGGTCAGGCATGGGGTGCCAAGGCGAATGTCGTCTTCTACTACAGCATCGTCTTCTACCGCTGTGAGTGGAGATACGGTGTGACCGCAAGTCCTGCCTCCCGTACGGATGCCGGGCATGTGACGGAGAACCTGTATCTTGCCTGTACGTCGATTGGTCTTGGCGGCTGTGCTGTCGGTGCCATCGATCCGGCTTTATGCAACGAAGCATTCGGTGTTGACGGGGAAGAGGAGTTTATCTTCTATGCGATGCCGGTAGGTACGATCTCGGCAAAGGACCGTCAGGCAGAAGATGACTTCTATGCCTTTGTCAGGGAAGATGGTCTCTAAGCAATGAAGAAGGGGATCCTTCTGATTCTGCCGTTTCTGTTTGCCTGTACACCGGCTGCCCCCGAACCCACACCGGAACCTACACCGGAGCCGACGCCTGTAATCACATTCGAACCCAGTGATCTGCTGGGTGAGAAAGCCAATATGTCCGGTTACCGCTTCCTGTCCGACCGTGATCATGTCTTTATCGTCAGCAGTGTTGAGGATATGGCTGACAGGGCTGACAGGGGTGAGGATTTTGCGGTCTACTTCGGATATGATACCTGTCCCTGGTGCAATGAGGCAGTACCGCTGCTGAATGAAGCTGCCAAGGCCAGCGGATATCAGGTAGGCTACATCAACGTCTATCCTAAAGACGGGGAACCGATGTTCAACTACGAACTGCTGGTCAGCCGATGGGAAGATCAGTTTACCTATGATGAAAACGGGGAACCGAATGTGACAGTACCGTTTGTCTTCTTCTTCAAGGACGGAGAAGTTGTCGTCAAGCAGAAGGGAACGGTGGAAGGTCATAACGCCAACGAACGGCAGATGACAGAAGAAGAAAATGCACAGCTGAAACAGGAATACATGGATGATTTTGCCCTGATCAGCAAGTAACGAATAATATGGAGGTCTTTATGGAACAGTTGGAATTCAAATTTGATACACAGTTACTGATCGACGGTCATGATCTGAATGAAGATACGATCTTTGACTACATTGTCGAACACTTCAAGGGTGACAGCCTGCTGGTCGTGGGTGATGATACCCTGATCAAGATCCACTTTCATACCAATGAACCGTGGCAGATCCTTGAATACGGACAGTCGATCGGTGATATCTACGATGTTGTCGTAGAGAACATGCAGAGACAGCAGGAAGGTCTGCAGGGATAAACTGTGAGCCCCAGGGCTCATTTTTTTGTGGATTATTCTATAATGTAGACAGAGGAATAAAGGAGAACGATCATGTCAATCAATACAGATATTTTCAGGCTTGGTTTCGGACTGATGCGTCTGCCGCGCAATGAGGATCAGTCGATCGATGTTGAACAGACGAAGAAGATGGTCGATCTGTTCATCGAAGCCGGAGGTACATACTTTGATACAGCATATGCGTACGGAGGCTCTGAGGAAGCGATCCGTCAGGCGTTGGTAGAGCGGTATCCGCGGGAGAGTTATACACTGGCAACGAAGATGATCGCCTTCAGCGGCATAGATACGGAGGCAGAAGCCAAAGCAGAATTTGAAGAGAGTCTGAAGCGTACCGGTGCCGGATATTTTGACTACTATCTTCTGCATGCGATCCAGAGAAGCAACTTCATGAACTATGAGAACTGGGGACTCTGGGAGTATGTAAAGGAACTGAAGGAAAAGGGGCTGATCAGGCACTGGGGCTTCTCGTTCCACGCTGATCCCGAACTGCTGGAAGAGCTGCTGCAGAAACATCCCGAGGCGGAATTTGTGCAGCTGCAGATCAACTATGCGGACTGGGAGAATCCCGGGGTAAGTGCCAGGCAGAACTATGAGATCTGCCGGAAGTACGGTAAGCCGGTAGTGGTCATGGAACCGGTAAAGGGCGGTATCCTGGCAGATCCGATCGATGCCGTAAAAGAAGTTTTCGACAGGGAAAACAGCGGTATCTCCTATGCCGGCTGGGCTTTGCGCTATGTGGCGGAGAAAGAAGGCCTTCTGGCTGTTCTCAGCGGTATGAGCAGTATTGCCCAGGTGGAGGATAATCTGCGTACGATGAAGGGCTTTACAAAGCTCACAGAGCACGAAAAGGAAGTGATCAGGGAAGCCCAGAAAGCTCTCGACAGTGACAAGTCGATCCCCTGTACGGGATGTCATTACTGTACAAAGGGATGCCCGATGAATATTCCGATCCCGGAGATCTTTACGGTCGAGAACAGGCGTAAGGGCAGTCCCGAATTCCGTACAAAGAGAGAGTATTCGATCGTTACCCAGGGTAAGGGCAAAGCCAGTGACTGCATACAGTGCGGACAGTGTGAAGGCGCATGTCCTCAGCATCTGCCGATCATCTCGTTGCTGGAAAAATGCCGGGAGATGGAAGGCTGAGACCTGACATAAACGGGTGATAAGAAAGCGTATCAGACGATACGCTTTTTACTGCTGTGACTGCACACAGGTCAATAAAAAACTACCGGCATAACCGGCAGTTATTGATTCTTTGCGCTTTCTGCAGACCATTCGACGTATTTGTCTGCGTTTCTGCGTATGCCGGCGATCTCTTCGTCACTCAGCGTACGTACGGCTTTGGCGGGAGAACCGAGGATCATACTTCCTTCGGGAAAGGTCTTTCCCTGGGTCACAAGAGCTCCGGCACCGACGATACAGTTATCGGGAATATGGGCATTGTTCAGGATGATGGAACCCATACCGATCAGGACATTGTCACCGATCGTACAGCTGTGCAGGATGGCACCATGGCCGACAGTGACATTACTGCCGATATGCATCGGTATCCCGGGGCTGACATGCAGGAGGCAGAGGTCCTGGATATTGACTCGCTTACCGATCGTGATCGGCGCTTCATCGGCACGGATGACAGCGTTGTAATAGACAGAGCATTCTTCACCGAAAGTGATATCACCGACAAGTACAGAGCCTTGTGCGGCATACATGGGTTTGTTCATAATGTACCTCAGATAAATGAAAGGATGACGTTAATAATAAACAGGATGATCACAAAGATGATCGTTGAAGACGTCAACAGGATCTTCCACAGTTTGCCTTCCGTAGCACCGTAGCGGATGATATTCGTGGAAACCTGATGGCCGAGAATACTGACGGCAGAGATCAGGTAGCAGAGCCCCAGAAGAATGATCAGCACAAACAGGAACTTGCCGGGAACTGCATTGAACAGCCAGACAAACAGATTGACAGCGATATGGACCGTAAAGTTCGGTTTGATCGAATGATAGCGCAATGTGATCAGCGAGAGATACCAGCCAAGGAAGAAGGCAGGTACGGCATCAATCAGATTCTGCTGGGACAGAGCGTACAGAAGGGCTGAGGCAAGAACACCGAAGTATCTGCCGTAATGGCCAAGCTGACGCTGGATGATCCCGCGGAAGATATACTCATCACAGATCGGTTTGATGATGACAAACTGCAGGAAGAACAGAACATTCCTGATGATATTCAGTACACTGTTGAAATTGCCGAGGAAGGTATAGACATGACTGTTTGTATGAAAGAAGAAGTAGAACAGTGAAGAGACCGCTGTTGTCAGCATCATGATGCCGATGCCGATCGCACTCAGAGCAATGTATTTGCCGAAGGACAGACGCGGACTCTTCAGGTAATCGCTCATGCGCAGTCGCAGGACGGAGGCAGCCTGTACGGAGAAGATGATGACCATCAGGATCGTCATGACAGAAGTGGCAGCCAGGATCACGATCTCCGGATCGGCACCGAAAAAGATCTCCGGAAAACGCTCATAGATCAGATCGGAAGCGTATTGCAGGAGAGAAAAAATAATAATATAGATGATCAAAGGCAGACCAAAAGTGTTGATCTGGCGCTTTGCCTGTCTTGTCGTTATTCTTTTAGGTTCAGACATAAAAATCCATACATGCAATAAACCGGCAGAAGCCGGATTATTACAGGTATATGTATTATATCAAGGTTTCACTAATGAGAAAAGACTAGAAGCCGTGGCTGTGAAAAAGCTGTGGTTATACCGTGATAATGTCTTAGTAATTATTCCGGGAAAATGTCCGGTGGGTATATAGTAGTCATCACAGAGAAATGAGGTGATGACAGAACATGAGAAAGGCAGAACTGCGAATGAATGAACAGGAAAAGTATGAAGTCATTAAAGAACTGTATGATCATGGTGGTAATAAATACCGTGCAGCACTCAAGCTGGGGCTCACTGTCCGCCAGATCGATCGTCTGTTACATGTGTATCGGGACAAAGGAAAAGCCGGCTTCGTGCATGGTAACAGAAACCGGCAGCCAGTTAATACCCTTCCACAAGAATTAACTGACCAAATTGTAAAACTATATACAGAGAAATATCAAGGCTTCAATTTCAGACACTTCACCGAAACGCTTAACGAAAGAGAAGGCATAAAAGTATCTTATAAAGCTGTATATACGATTCTGAGCAGATCCGGTGTCTCTTCTCCCAGGACCCAGAAGAAAACCAAAAGGAAGCGTGCCAAAGACAGACTCATGAAGAATAAACCGGATATCACCGGACAGAATCTTGAGATCGCCGCTGATCATGAGGTGGCTTTGGAAAATGCCCATCCCAGAAGAGAAAGAGCCAAATACTTTGGGGAACTGGTTCAGATGGACGCCTCGATACATTTGTGGTTCGGCTCTGTCAAATGCGCCTTACATCTGGCTATAGATAACGCAACAGGAATGATCCTCGGCGGATATTTTGATGTCCAGGAAACACTGTCCGGTTATTATACAGTACTTCGTCAGATCCTTCTTAATTACGGTATTATCTATAAGTTTTTCACCGACAATCGGACTGTTTTCAACTATGAAAGGCATAGTCGTAAAAAGGACGAAGAGGATGTCCTTACCCAATTCGGCTATGCCTGTAAGATACTTGGCATACAGTTGGAGACTTCCAGTGTCTCTCAGGCCAAGGGACAGATTGAAAGAGCCAACGGCACCTTTCAGGACCGCCTTGTCAGTGAGCTACGTCTTGAAAATATATCAACGATCTCAGAAGCGAACGATTATCTGACAGAATTGTTTATTCCTGATTTCAACAGACGCTTCGCCATGGATAACAGACAGTTCCCTTCTGTCATCGAGGCGGCTCCTGATCCCGATCGGATCGATCTGATCCTCGCTGTCTTATCCCCGCGAAAGACGGATAATGGGTCTGCCATTAAATACAAAAACCATTATTATCAAGCATATGATGATAACGATCGTCTCGTGTGCTTTAAGCCGAAAACAGAGTGTCTCGTTATCAATTCCTTCGATCATCGCTTATTCGTAACGATCGATGATAAGGTTTATAAACTTGTTGAGCTGCAGAAGAATCAAGCTGTTTCCGAGTCGTTCGATACACCTGCGGCAGTTTCACAAAAACCTAAAAAAGGGACTATCCCGCCCATGTCTCACCCATGGAAACACGCCTCCTTCGTCGCTCAGCAGAAAAGAGCTCATCAGTTTCACCAATACACTTAAAAGCGAGGATTTCTCCCCGCTAATGTTTATCTTTTTTCGGGACATTTTCCCGGAATATTGACAGACTAGAAGCCGTGGCTGTGAAAAAGCTTGTCAGCCAGGGCAGGGAACTGCTCAAGGTCAAAATTCTGTACGGCATGATCACGTGTGCCAAGCTCGGCAAGATAGCCATGGAGCCAGACTGCCATGCATACAGCTGTAAACGTATCTGTTGTTAAGGGCAGAAGGCCTGCGAGGATACCGGTCAGGATATCACCGCTGCCGGCCTGGGCCAGAGCTTCATTTCCGGATTCATTGATGCAGATATCACCGGCAGGAGAGACAATGATCGTATTCGGTCCTTTCAGGACAAGATATACTTCGTTCTCCCAGGCAAAGGAAAGGGCAGTACTGACCGGGTCATCCTTGATCGCTTCTACTGGTTTGCCGGTAAGGGCGCTGAATTCACCGATGTGCGGGGTCAGGATCACCGGTGCTTTGACAAAACGCAGGAAGTAGTAATTGTTGACAAGCATGCGCAGAGCTTCGGCATCGAGGATGATCGGCACGCCGGCTTCCTGCAGGATGTGATCGCGTATTGCATACTTCTGGGGCATGTATACGGCACCGCTGCCGAAGGCGATGGCAGAAGCTGAGGCAAGCGATCTTTCCAGGGCTTCGCGCCAGTTGTGCTCATTAAACGGGTGGTATACCGGTGTCAGGTATTTTGAGGCAAGGATCGGATAGATCTCATCCGGAAGCATTACTTCCATGTACTGGGCCCCGACGGTCTTTGCCCCGAGAATATTGAGGCCGAGAGCACCTGCCATACCGTAGCTGCCGCCGATCAGGACAGTCCTGCCGGAAGATCCTTTGTGGGCATTGGCGGGACGTCTGGGCAGATGCTTGAAGAAGATCTCTTCGTTCATCTCGTGAACATTGCCTTTTGCGGGTTCCTTCAGCGGTAACGGCAGGACTTCCGTACGGCCGAAACGGCGGTGGTTCCTGCCTAAAGCGTGAAAAGGTTTCCGATAACCTAGCGCAAAAGTCACCTCGGAGTACAGGGCATCGCTGTCACAGGCACCGGTATCGGCTTCGCATCCGCTGTTGATATCGATACTGTAAACAGGCTTATGACTGTGTTCGACCATACGGAAAAGACTCTTGATCTCTCTGCTCAGGGGCAGACGGAAACCAAAGCCGTAGACCGCATCGATCACAGCATCACACTCTTTCAGTACTTTCGGCAGGTCATCTTCGCTGATCAGGAGCTTTTTGTCCAGAGCATCGTATGCCTTTCCGGCAGCGTCTGTTTTCGGCTTTCCTTCTGCCGCATAGACACTGCATGTATACTCATCACTTAAAGCCGCCGCCGAAACATAGCCGTCACCGCCGTTGTTGCCTTTGCCGCACAGGAAAAGCAGCCTGGAACCGGCAGGGATATATCTGCGCAGGGCATTCGCAAAAGCCATGCCTGCTTCATGCATCAGTTCATCAGTTGAAAGGCCGGAAGCGTCTTCAAGCGTTCTCATCTGTTCTGTATTTATGATCATCTTATTATTCCTTATAACTAAAGCATATCATAGGAAAATCAGATTATGCATACCTTTTTCAAATTACATTATAACCGACATATTAAACGTGATATAATTGAACAAGATAGGAGGAGGTATAATATGCCTGCAAAAAAGAAAGAAACTGTGGCGGAAGTAAAAAAACCTACCGCCCGTAAATCGACGAAGAAAGCTGCTGCACCTGCAGAAGCACCGAAGAAAGAAGCTAAGCCTATAGTTGTGAAGAAGACACTTCAGGATTATAAGGATGTCATCAACTGGAAGAAGTGGGAAGCTCACAACATGAACTGGCTGTATATTGAAGTCAATGCCGGAGCACTCAATGAAGAGGTTGAGGGCGGTGTAAACAACGTTAAGGTTGCTGCACAGGCTATCCTCGATCTGATGCTTGAAGGTGACGGCTTCATCGTTGAGCCGAAGATCAAGTCCAGGATCTCCAAGGAACTGACTGTCCGTTACTATACGGATAATCTTCGTGAAGACCGCAGAAGTTACTGGGAAGTAAATCAGTAAAAGATGAAAATGAACCTGTAAAAACAGGTTCTTTTTTTCTGTAATTTATATATAATGATTTACATAGAAAAGAGAGCGGAATTATGAATTTAGAAGCAATGAAAAGAAAGTATGCCTACACGCTTGCCAGAGTCGGTCTGAATGTACAGAAGGGTCAGCCCGTACTGGTTGAAGCAGCCATTGAAGGTGCGTATTTTACACCGATCTTTGCGGAGGAATGCTACAAGCTGGGTGCTTCCAATGTCATCGTTCACTATCTGGATGAGCCGAACCTGAAGGTCGCAGCGAAATACAGAAGCAGTGAAGATGTCAGAAAGGTAGAAGACTGGGAAGAACTGCAGACACAGAAATATCTGGATCAGGGAGCCTGCTATGTACGTCTGGAAGGTGTTAACCCGGCTCTGATGGCTGATGTTCCGGAAGATCAGGCCAATGCGATCTTTGCGCATACCGATGCCGTCAGAAATATCATGAGAAAAGCCAGCAGAGAGAAACACTGCCAGTGGCTGATCGCGATGATCCCGACAAAGGAATGGGCAGACTTTATCCTGCCGGATATTCCCGAAGAGGAGCGCTTTGATGAGCTCTGGAAGCTGATCCTGAAGCTCTGCTATATCGATGAGGACAACGATGTCGTAGCGACATGGGAAGAGAAGAAAGCCCGCAAACGTGAGAAGGGTGATATCATCGATTCCTATAACTTTACAAAGTTCCACTATACGGCAGGCAACGGCACCGATCTGACCGTCACCCTGACACCGGATTCCAAGTTCGGCTTCGGCAAGCGCCAGCTTCCTGCCAACTTTGTCCCGTTCAGTGCCAATATCCCGACGGAAGAGATCTGCACAAGCCCCGAGAAGTTCGGTACTGAGGGTGTAGTCTACGCCAGCAGACCGCTGGTGCTCGGCGGTAAGAGCGTGGAGAACTTCGGCTTCCGCTTTGAAAAAGGTAAAGTCGTGGAAGTACTTGCCGGAGAAGGTAAGGAGATGCTTGAAGCTCTTGTCACGATGGATGAGAATGCCGGTTATCTCGGTGAGGCTGCCCTGGTAGAGTATCATTCACCGATCTCGATGAGCGGAAGAGTATACTATACGACGCTGATCGATGAGAACGCATCCTGTCATCTGGCTCTCGGCAGAGCGCTGAGTTCCAGACAGCCGAGTGATCCGAAGTATACATTCAATGATTCGATGATCCATATCGACTTCATGATCGGTACACCCGATATGCATATTGTCGGCACAACGGCAGACGGCAGAGAAGTCGTGATCTTCGATAACGGAGACTTCGCCATCTAGTCATATTCAGGTCCCTGCGGGGACCTTTTTTTCTGTCTGCAGCTGTCTTGACAAGCACGCCTGCCGGGTATACTGTGGCAGTAAGTTAGGTGCAACTAACATACAGGCTGTGCAGGGAGGCAGTACGATGTTCTGGGATAAGGTATCGGGAGTATATGACCTGTTTGGAAATATCTACAACGGCAAAGTGAACAGGGAGATGTGCAGGATCGTATCGGCAGAGATCGGCCCTGAAGATGATGTGCTGGAGTGTGCCTGCGGCACCGGTATGATCAGTGTATATGCGGCGGCGAAGTGCCATCATCTGATTGCGACAGACTATGCGGAAGGCATGCTGAGAGAGACCCGGAAAAAGCTCGTGAACATGACCAACACAGAGGTGAGAAAGGCAGATATCACACATCTTGAATTTGCAGATGAAAGCTTTGATGTCGTGATCGCAGGCAATGTGATACATCTGCTGGATGAGCCGTATACGGCATTGAAAGAGCTGGACAGAGTATGCCGGAAGGGCGGAAAGCTGATCATTCCCACGTATGTAAACAAGGATGATATGGGGAAGGAAAGTACATTCTCAAAGATCGTAGGCAAGGCAGGTGCTGACTTCAAACGGCAGTTTACCTTCGGCAATTACCGTTCATTCTTTACCGATGCCGGATATACCGATATCGCCGTTCATGAGATCAGGGGCAGAGTACCTTGCGCAGCTGCGGTGATACGAAAGACGGAGGATGTACATGCAGGATGAATTTGAAAAACTGACCGGAAAGCTGTATCCGAAGGTGTATGACAAAAGAGTCAGAGGGTTTCTCACGGAACGCTATGGAGCGGATGCGGAGAGGATCTGGCAGGAAATAAAGAAAAAGTATCTTGAATACTACAGGGATCTGCCGGATCTTGGCGGGAAGGATAACGGCCATGCTTCGGCGATCTACGGAGGTCTTCTGGTCTTCTCTCTGTACGCATGTCTGCCCGATCAGCCGCCGGCTGAAGAACTGCAGGAGTTTGTGCAGACAATGTTCATGAGACCCTTCATGATCCTGGGAAAGGTCATCGACCTGAACCGGCGTGCGGATATGAGGCTGATCAATACCGTATTCGCCCATGCCGGGAAGCGGGACAGGAAGGATATCCTGAAGTATCCCGCAGGATTTGCGAATGTTACCGAACCGTATGATGCGGAGAAGTGTATCTCACGTTACAGCTTTACGCAGTGTCCCAATGCGGAGTTTGCAAGGGCACATGATCTCCTGCATGTTTTGCCGTTATTGTGCAACAGTGACTTCTACGGCATTGAGCAGATCCACGGGCGGCTGATCCGCTGCAGTACATGCGGAAACGGCACGATCTGTGATTACTGTGTCGTTGGCAGTGATCATTCCCTGGCAAAGGAATATGAAACGATAAGAGATGAGAACGGATATCTCGTCAGCAGGAGAAGACAATGAGAAAGCCAAAGTGTACATTTACAGCAGAAACTGATGGTTTCCACGGGGCATGGTATCCCTGTTCCGGAGGCAGCACAAAGGGCATGATCCTGATGCTGGGTGACAGTGCCGATGATCTGATGGCCAGGACCGGGGCGGCGTGGGTGAACCGTACAGGGTGCCATGTACTGGCAATGTCGCCGGCAAAGAAGGACTACGGACATCACAGCTACCCGCTCGAGCGTTTTGAAAAAGCGATCGCGTTTCTGAAACAGCAGGGATGTGAGAAGATCGGTATCGCCGGGGCTTCGACGACCGGCATGCTGGCGCTGACGGCAGCTTCGTATTATCCGGAGATCACCCTGACCGCGGCGATGACACCCTGTGACTTTATCATGGAAGGTTTCTACAGAGACGGGAAGGACGGCATGGAAGAGCGTCCCGGAGACAATGAATCATCGGTATCCGTACACGGTCAGGATCTGCCGTATCTTCCGTATGCCTACAGACATCCTGAATACTGGCAGATGATCCAGAAGGAGTCAAAAGAGACAGGCAACCGGGTCGCCAGCCGGAATCTGTTTGATGAATCCGAAAGAAGACATCCCCTGCAGGAGCAGGAGATGATCAAGATCGAGAACATACACGGCAGGATCATCCTGATCGGAGCTGAGGATGATGCGCTCTGGGATACCTGCAGATATATCCGCAGGATGCAGGAGAGACTGTCACGTTTACCGCATACCTGTACCTGTGAAGCCTGGATCTATGAACATGGCACACACTTTGTCTTTCCGGAATCCATGCTGAAAATGGCCCTGCCTGTTGGCACAGGACTGCTTGTCGGAATGATGTTCAAAGCCGGAAAGGAATATCCAAAGGAATGCCGGAGGACCAGAGAAGATATCGGCCGCAGACTGCAGGAAGTACTGCAGAACTGGTGATCATTTCTTCTGCTGTACCTTGGCGGTAAGAATGATGACAAGCGAAGAAGCGTAGATGACTTCCGCAAGACCGCATACCGAAAGGAACGTGACAGCGGTGCCCATGGCCAGCATCGTACAAAGCACATAAGCCATCCGGTACTTCGGCGCAAACACAAACATCCTGAACATGATCAGATTCATCAGGATGAAAACGATATATCCCAGCAGGACATGGATCTGTGATACGGGTGCTGATTCCTCCCGGTAAGGAATACACATGATGCACAGAAACAGGATCACCGGCAGGGGATATATTTTTTTATATCCGGGGATATGCAGGGTCTCTCCTGCTTTCATCAGGATATAAAACAGGTAACAAAGACATACCAGCAGAGGCAGGATATACACAGGCTCGGCATTGATGATCAGCGTATAGTTCTCCGTGATCAGCGAGTGTCTGATATACGGCAGAACGAAAAGAAACGGAACGATCAGATAACCCAGGAGTGCAGTAATACGCTTATGCATAAAATGATTATATCACGGCCGTAAAACTGCAGATTTGTTGGCACATTTTCTGCTGAATACGGTAAGATTAAAGAGGACACGGGAGGGATATACGATGACTCATAAAAGAAATATCGAAGAACTGACCGAAACGGTCCAAAACTCTCTTGATGAAAAGAAGTATGTACAGGTCAGGGAGACGTTATTGGATCTCGAACCGTTTGATATAGCATATATCATGGAAGATCTGCCGGAAGATACGATTCCGGTCGTTTTCCGTTTACTGCCGAAGGAACTGGCAGCCGAAGTCTTCGTTGAGCTTGAGGCAGACTCGCAGGAGAAACTGATCAGGGGATTCTCACGGGCAGAGCTGAAAGAAGTCCTTGATGAACTGTATCTGGATGATGCTGTAGATATCATTGAGGAGATGCCTGCCAATGTTGTCAAGAGGATCCTGGCGACTGCCGATCCCGAGACCCGCAGAGACATAAACAACATCCTGCAGTATCCGGAGGATTCCACCGGCTCGATCATGACGACCGAGTATCTCGATGTCAAGGAGAATATGACGGTCGGGGATGCGCTGAAGAAGATCCGCCGTGTCGGACATGACATGGAGACGATCTCCGTTATCTATGTACTGGACAGAGACCGGCATCTGATTGGTTTTGTACCGTTAAGAACACTTCTTCTTGCGGAAGAAGATGAGACCATGGATGAGATCATGGATACGAATATCATCAGTGCTTCTACCCTGGATGACCAGGAACAGACAGCCCGTAAGTTTGAGAAGTACGACTTCCTTGCCATGCCTGTTGTGGATAAGGAAAACAGACTTGTCGGTATCGTTACCATCGACGATGCTCTCGACGTCCTGGTTGAAGAGACGACCGAAGATATCGAACGTATGGCTGCTATTACGCCTTCCTACAAGCCGTATCTGAGTACAGGCATCATGGAGACCGTAAAGTCCCGTCTGCCCTGGCTGATGCTGCTGATGGTGTCGGCTACATTTACCGGACAGATCATCTCTTCGTTTGAGGATGCCCTGGCTTCGGTAACGATCCTGACGGCATATATCCCGATGCTGATGGATACCGGCGGTAATGCCGGTTCCCAGGCAAGTGTTACGATCATCCGCGGTATCTCACTGGATGAGATCTCGATGAAGGATATCGGCAAGGTCGTCTGGAAAGAGATGAGAGTTGCGGTGACGGTCGGTGCCGTGCTGGCTTTACTGAACTTTGGCAAGCTGATGCTTGTCGACAGGATGATCTTCCACAATCCGATCACGGTCTGGGTTGCGGCGGTGATCTGTCTTACTCTGGTATGCACGGTATTTGCGGCGAAGCTGGTCGGCTGTACACTGCCGATCATTGCCAAACGCATGGGCTTTGACCCGGCAGTCATGGCATCTCCGTTTATCACGACGATCGTTGATGCGATCTCGCTGCTGATCTACTTCCGCTTTGCGACGGCACTGCTGCATATCTAGCTTCTTTACATACCGGTTCTGTCAGCGTATGATTACGGCTTATGACAGACGGTATCTGTTACGGTTTATCCGCAGGAAACATGGAGACCATATGGATAGACCATATGGTCTTTATTCAGAGGAGATAAAATGAAGAATACGATCGGAAATGTATTAAAACTGACGGTATTCGGGGAATCACACGGAGAAGCTATTGGCTGTGTGCTCGACGGGCTTCCTTCGGGCATGGTGATCAATGAAGACTATATTGTCTCTGTGATGCAGAAACGGCAGGGTCTTTCTGCTGTTTCCACAGGCAGAAGGGAAGCGGATCATGTCAGTATACTTTCCGGTGTATATCACGGGAAAACCGAAGGCACACCGTTAGCGCTGCTGATACGCAACAGCGATGTGCGCAGTGCTGATTACAGCAGTATCGAAGATCTGGTGCGTCCCGGACATGCGGACTATACAGCAGAGATACGCTATGAAGGATATCAGGATAAGCGCGGAGGTGGTCATTTCTCGGGCAGGCTGACAGCGGCGCTGACAGCAGCCGGAGCAATCCTGATGCATGCACTGGAAGAGGAAGGTATCCTGATCGGCACACATATTCAAAGACTTCACGGCATCACGGACCGGAGCTTTGGCGAAGATCTTGCCTGCGATATGGAACTGCTGAAAGAACGTGAATTCCCGGTCCTGGATGATGAGCAGGCAGAACGCATGATCGCCGAGATCAAAGACGCAAAGGAAAAAGGGGATTCCGTGGGCGGGATCCTGGAGACGGCAGTCACGGGCTTGCCGGCAGGACTTGGCGAACCGATGTTTGGATCGGTTGAGAGCCGTATCTCAGAAGCACTGTTTTCGATCGGTGCTGTTAAAGGCGTGACATTTGGTATCGGGACAGCATTTGCGGATCTTTACGGCAGTGAAGCCAATGATCCGTTTGCGTACAGAGACGGGAAGATAATCACCCTGAGCAACCACAACGGCGGTGTTAACGGCGGTATCACCAACGGCATGCCCGTTTGTTTTCAGACCGTGATCAAGCCTACGCCTTCGATATCGCTGCCGCAGAAGACAGTCAATCTGAAGACGAAGGAGAATACCGTCATGGAGATCAGGGGCAGGCATGATCCGGCAGTGATCCACCGGGCAGCTGTTGTTGTGAATGCGATGACCGCGTTTGTGCTGGCGGATCTTCTGAGTGAGGCATATGGCCGCAGCTGGCTGAGAGTACTCAGAGAAAGAGATAACGATGACAGATAAGAATATCGTACTGATCGGTATGCCTACTTCCGGCAAGACAACAATGACGGCACTGACCGCGGAAAGACTGGGTATGCCGTATATAGAATTGGATGATGAGGTCAGCGAAGAGATCGGCATGTCCATCACGGAGTGTTTCCGCACACACGGGGAAGCTTTCTTTCGTCAGGCAGAGACCGAATGCATACGCATGCACATGCATGACTGCGGCACCCTGATCAGCTGCGGCGGCGGGGTGGTCAAGGATCCCGAAAACATGCGCATGCTGAAGGAGAACGGTATCATCCTGTGGCTGGACAGGGATCTGGATAAGCTCTATACGACAGCCTCAAGACCGTTAAGTACAACAAGAGAACAGCTGACAGAACTGTATGAAGAGAGGATAGGTCTCTACCGGATGTATGCGGATGTGCGCATCGACAATAACGGTACGATCGAGGAGACTGCGGAACAGATCATCCGGGCGGTGCAGGAATATGAAGGCTGAGATATACGGCGGCTATATGCCTGCGGAAGTACAGGTGCCTTCTTCCAAGTCGATTGCCCACAGATACCTGATCATGGCAGCATTGGCGAAAGGAACATCGGTTCTGTATGATCTGCCGCAGGGCGAAGATGTTTCCGCAACAGCAGAATGTCTCAGGGCTCTCGGGGCGGAGATCATCACCGAAGATAACAAGACACGGGTAAGGGGGATCACCGGCAGATGCAGAGATGCAGAACTATCATGTCAGGCTTCCGGCAGTACACTGCGTTTTCTGATCCCGGCAGCTTCGGTGCTCTCTGCGAAAACGGTATTTCACGGTACCGAAAGACTGCTCGAAAGACCGCTTTCGGTCTATGAGAAGATCTTCAAAGAGCGCGGTCTGCAGTTTGAAAAAGAGAAGGAGACCCTGACGGTCGGCGGCGGTCTTTCGGCAGGTGTATATGAGATCGATGGCAGTATATCATCACAGTTTATCAGCGGACTGCTGTTTGCGCTGCCGTTATGTGACGGGGATTCTCTGATCAGGATCAGCGGCGTCCCGGTATCGCTTCCGTACATCCGCATGACGGTGGAAATGCTGAAGAAAGCAGGCATCGTGATCAATGAGAATGCCGACGGGCTCGAGATTCCCAGGAACCAGGAATACCATGCCTTTGAAGCACAGTGTGAGGCAGACTGGTCGCAGGCAGCCTTCTTTGCGGTATTCGGTGCTTTAACAGATGGTATAACGCTCTCCGGTCTGCATCCGGCATCACTGCAGGGAGACAGGGCGGTGATCCCGATCCTGCAGAAGATGGGGGCAGACATACAGTATATGCATGACCGTATCACCGTACGCAGGGAAAAACTGCAGGCAATCGAAGCGGACATGCAGGATATTCCCGATCTTGCACCGGTACTTTTTGCGTTAGCGACACAGGCAGAAGGGACAACGGTCTTCAGGCATACCGGAAGACTCGTTCACAAGGAAAGTGACCGTGTGCATGTGATGCGCAATGAACTGGCAAAGCTCGGGGCGGAAGTTCTGATCGAAGAAGACCAGGTCAGAGTCAAGGGACCGTGTATACTGAAGGATCATGCGGAAACGGACGGACAAGGAGATCACCGGATCGTGATGGCTCTGGCTGTACTTGCGGCAGGATGCCGTAAGCATATGACGATCCATGGGGCCGAAGCCGTAAACAAGAGCTATCCCGGATTCTTTGCCGATCTGCAGAAGACCGGCACAAAGGTAGTACTGAGTGAAGAAAGCTGAGATTCCTTCAGTGGAAATCTTCAGCTTTTTAGCATATATTTATACAGATGAGTATACAGAGACTGAAAGAAAAGTATTTCGGACCAAAGGAATTCTATGAGAATACGGCGAGGATCGCTGTACCTCTGGCCCTGCAGTCAATGCTGCAGAGCACGATGAGTACCATAGATACACTGATGGTCTCCTGGATCGGCATGGTCAGTGCAGTCGGTACAGCTGCCCAGATCGATGTCCTTTCAGGCATGGTCTCCTATGGCTTCATGGGCGGTATCGGCATGTTCTCGGCACAGTTCTACGGGGCCGGTGACCGTCATAACCTGAAGCGGTGCATGGGCTTTGGCTTACTGCTGATGATGAGCAACGGTCTGCTCTGGTTTATCATTGCCTCACTGTTTGGCAGAGAGATCCTGCACTTTTACATGAGTGATCCTGCGGTCGTGGAAGCAGGCATGCGTTATCTGAATATTGCCAAGTATCATCTGCTGCTGAATCCGCTGGGTTTCTGCTTCAGCAGTATGTACAGGAATACGCACCAGCCCCGCCTGGCTCTGCGCATTTCGATATTTTCTTCCCTGATGAATGTATTCCTGAATGCCTGCCTGATCTGGGGCTTCGGTCCGTTTCCGGCCATGGGCGTGGAAGGTGCTGCCCTGGCGACAGTCCTCTCCGGGGCTTTCTCGGCAGCGATCCTGATCACGCATGCGGTGCGTACAAAGCAGCCGTTTGTCGGCAGTTTCAGGGAGATGTTCGGCAGTCTGGACCTGGATTTTGTCAGACCGATCTTCTCCAAGATGTGGCCTCTGATCGTCAATGAAACGATCTTCGGTTTCGGACAGACACTGTTTGTCAGAGCCTTCGGCAGACTTGGCAAGACACAGATGGATGCGTATTACGTAGGCAACCAGATCTTCAATCTGTTTACGTTTATTATTTACGGTTACGGCAATGCTGTGCAGATCCTGCTTGGTACGACACTGGGTGAGGGTAAGATCGAACAGGCAAAGCAGGAATGCCGGTATCATCTCGGCTCCGGCGGTGTGATCTCCGCAGTTCTTGTCATCCTGCTTGTGGTACTGGCACACCCGCTGGTATGGATATTTAAAGTCACCGATCCCGTATCGGCATCCCTGGCGGTAAAGATCATCTATGTCTTTGCGGTCAAGGTATCCATGCGTATGTTTAATTTCATCATCTTCTGTGTACTGCGTTCCGGCGGTGATGCCAAGGTCATCCAGTATCTCGATGCCGGTATCGAGTGGGCAGTAGGACTGACTTCTGCTTTCTTCTGTGTGAATGTTCTGCATATGCAGAATATCGCTCTGGTATTACTGGTCACGCAGCTCGAACAGCTGGTCAGACTGATCTTTGGCATGCAGAGAGTCAGAAAGAACTACTGGGCGAAAGATCTGACCACGCTTGTGCAGCAGGGAGGTAACTGAGATGAAGAAGAAGGAGATCGTGATCGTTGCGGTCCTGGCCCTGATCGCTCTTCTTGCCCTGGGTATCATGCATATCATGCAGAATCAGGAAGAAGGGGAGATGGTGGCGGTAGTGCACCGTGATCAGGTCGTACTGCGTTTTGATCCGCAGAAGAATAAGACATATCACGTGGATGGTGATTACGGCGGTCTGGAGATCGAAGTAAAAGACGGCAGCTGGCATGTGATCAACGAGCAGTGTCCGAATCATATCTGTGCACAGATGGGCTGGATGACCCTTGAGGATATCTATCCGATCCAGTGCATACCTAACGATGTAACGATCATGCCGGACGCATGGCTGGAGGACTGATGGGAATAGAAAAGACCAGGCATTTTACATATCTGACTTTACTGTCGGCAGCAGCGATCCTTTTGAATCTGGCTGAATCGATCTATATCGGCCCGATCTTCGGTGTCGTCAGGATCGGTCTTGCGAATATCGTTGCCCTGATGACGATCAAACTGCTGGGCAGAAAAGAGATGATCATCGTCAATGTCATGCGTGTGGTGATCGGCAACCTGCTCAGGGGACTGATCTTCGGCAGTACGTTCTGGATCAGCTCCGGCGGTGTGCTGCTTTCAAGCATTGCCCTGATCATCATGGACAGTCTCGGTTCCTCGCTGTTATTTACCTCTGTTATCTCGGCAATCGCCCATTCCGTCGGTCAGGTGATCATCGTCATGCTGTTCTACAGACAGCCTCTGATCGTGACGATCCTGCCGTATTTACTCCTCGGAAGTATTCCTACAGGTATCCTGACAGGGTATATAGCACAGAGAGTATTGAAGCATATACGGCCTGTCAAACTAAAAATATAAAAAACTGTTGTACAAATTCTAAGTCTGTGCTAATATACAAAAGCACTGTGGCGCGTTGGTGAAGCGGCTTAACACACCGCCCTTTCACGGCGGCATTCACGGGTTCGAATCCCGTACGCGTCACCACTTGAAAATTTAGCTCCGTAAAGGAGCTTTTTTCATACCCTACAGGTCTCTTTTCTGCGTGTATTCGGGTGCATTTTGCGTATCATCTGCGTATCGGATCAATATGCAGGTTTTTGTTATTGTGAGCCTCTGGTGAATATTGTGTATGATGGATATGCAGCAAGGAGTTAAGCATATGAATGTATATGAGTCGATCATGACAAGACGCAGCACCCGCAGTTATACGGATGAAGCAGTAGATCCTGTACAGCTGGAGAAGATCATCGACGCAGGAAGATATGCGCCAAGCGGAGGCAACAGCCAGTCCACGCACTTCTTTGTGATCAGGGATCAGAAGCTTCTGCAGGAGCTGGCAGCGACAGCCCAGGCAGCGTTTGCGGCCATGGAAGTGGAAGAGGGCATGTACAGATCACTTGCGGCTTCGATCAACCGCTCCAAGGCAGGTAACTACTGTTTCTACCATGGCGCTCCGGTATTGATCGTACTGGCCAACCAGAAGGACTACGGGAATAATATCGCCGACTGTGCCTGCGCACTGGAGAACATGATGATCATGGCAAATGATCTGGATCTTGGCACATGCTGGATCAACCAGCTGAAGTGGCTGAATGAAGATCCGAAGATCCTGGAGATCTTCAGAAGATACGGTCTTGAGGAGAACGAGAGGATCTGGGGAGCTCTGGCAGTAGGGCATGCGGCCACGGAAGACGGACTGCCGAACCGGGAAGCACTGCCGAGAAAGGGCAATCCGGTCACATATATTGACTGAGAGAGGGACTGCTTACCGTGATCATACGCGGAAGCAGTTTTCTTTCGGTATATAGTTAGTGTATACTAACGATAAGACGCATCCATGTTCAGAATGATCGTAAAGAAAACATCTGTCTTCCCCGCGGACAGACATACTGTATTCATGTATCTGCAGAAACTGTCTACGCTGCAGTATATCGCATCCCCGTATGCGTCTTTTGAACCTGCGGAAGGTGATCATGATATGGTATGGAAAGCAGGCGAAACCTCGGCATACCGCTTCCGGCTGTTCGGCCGGGTACCGTTTGGCACACATGTGATCACGGTCATCCGCTTTGATGAAGAGAAGGGGATATACACCCGTGAAAGAAACGAACATGTACCGGTATGGAACCATGGGATCATCCTGGAGGATCTTACAGACAGCAGCTGCAGATATACCGACCGTGTGGAGATCGGAGCCGGCTGGAAGACACCATTTATCTGGCTGTGGGCGAATGCTTTCTATGCACACAGACAGCGAAAGTGGGTAAAACTTCTTGCAAGACACCTGCAGTAACGGCAGAGAAGATGGATATATAAATGAAAATCATGACGATTAACGGTCATGATCGTTCTTTTCTGATCTATTTTGGCAGTACATCATTGACATGCATTTCGAGATACCGGCTGTATCTCTGGATCAGTCCTTTCTCATGAAGCATTTCCTCCAATAGGGAAGCAATCTCCTCAGACAGTGACACGATGTGGTCCTTGTAGTTCTGCCGTCTTGGATTATAGCGGGTGCCGTTCCATGCCTGCTGGTTCAGCTTTTCTTCCGCAAGTTCCCGGATCTTTGCGCTGAATATACCTTCACTGTCCAGCTCAGTAAGGGCACGGTATGTCCATTTGTAATAGGGAGGGTATTCCCGCTTCAGAAGGAAGAACAGTTCCATGGCTGAGGCAAGTCCTTTTGCCCGGCACATCTCAGCTGCGACGATATCACTCCTGCTCATGCAGCGGGCATAGTTGACCTGAAGAGATGAAGCGTAGGCATGCAGCTGTTCGGCGATGCGTGTACGCCAGATCTTCTCGGGATAATAACCAAGCAGGAGATTGCGGAAGGCTGTAAACTCTCCGAGATCATCCCGGAAGACCGTTCCGTTTACGGCCGTTTTCAGGCAGGTATGATCGAGATTCCGCCAGTTCTCTTCGCTCATCGTGCAATGCACCGTATCACAGTCGATATGCAGGATGTCGGAGTAGAAGCTGTGGATCGTCATGACACCTCTTCTTTCCCGCATGCGCTCGGTATAGTACGTACGCTCTGCAGAATCGACAAGTTCGTTGTAGGCGGCCGACAGCTCATGGCCGAAACGGCTCATGTCTTCATCCGTGATCCAGAGGCAGACACCGGTACCGAAGTCATGGTCTCTTGAGATCTCATCATCATATCCAAAGCAGTCGGAACCTTCTCCGGCAATACCGACCGCGATCCTGTCTTCATATTCCTTGAACCTGGTATGGATCAGCTCTGCGACATACTGATCGTAAAACCGTCTGTTCTTTGCCATGACATCACTCATGAGACTTACCTCCCGGATACTTCTCTTATGACCATTATAGCGGAAAGAAATGCATGTCTGGCTGCAGTCACGGAATTATTTTGAATAGTACTGGACAGAAAAAAGAAGAGAATGCTATAATCAATAAGCAGTTTGGAGATAACTCACAGGGGTGTCGTACAATGGTAGTACATCGGTCTCCAAAACCGCTGATGGGAGTTCGATTCTCTCCACCCCTGCCATGGACTGCAAGAGACGGAAGAAATTCCGTCTTTTTTGTGTTTCCTTCACGTAAAAAGATAATTGTCTATAGATGATGCTTTTTTGTACAATAGTTTCAGAAGGGACAGATAATCATGGACAGAAAATATAAGAACCTGTGTTCGCCTTTAAGAATAGGCAAAACTGTTTTCCGCAACCGTATGTTTTCCGCACCGATGGGAGGCACTGACATCAGTAATGATGGGTGCATCGGTGATAAATCAAAGTCTTTCTACGAACTGCGTGCCAAGGGCGGTGCTGCTGTAGTTACCGTATCAGAGCTGATGGTGCATCCGGCAACGGATGGCTCTCATGCTTATCATCTGGATGAAAGTATCCTGAACTCTCTTGCACAGGCAACATATGCGGCAGATGCAATCCGCAGACATGGTGCGATCCCGTCACTCGAGCTTTCGCACTCCGGTCAGTTTGCCGGTACGTATATGACCGACAAAAACAAGCAGAAGTCGATGAACCAGTGGGGACCCAGTGACGGTGTACGGGCAGACGGCGTACCGGTAAAAGCCCTGACCAAAGAGATGATCCAAGAGATCGTCGGGGCATACGGACACGTAGCCGGTCTTGCCAAACGTGCGGGTTTTGGGCTGCTGATGGTCCATGGCGGCCATGGCTGGCTGATCAACCAGTTCCTGTCTCCGCTGTTCAACAAGCGTGATGATGAGTACGGCGGAAGTCTTGAGAACAGATGCCGCTTTGCGATCGAAGTGCTGCAGTCTGTAAGAGAGGCTGTAGGACCTGACTTCCCGGTCGAGTTCCGTCTTTCCGGTGATGAATTCGTTGAGGATGGATATCACCTTGATGAAGGTATCCGCATTGCCAAGATGCTGGAACCGTACTGCGATATCATGCATGTTTCTGCCGGCACATATCAGAAGACATTCGGGATCACGCACCCGAGCATGTTTGAAGAACACGGACGCAATGTCTACCTGGCCGCAGAGATCAAGAAACACCTCTCCATACCGGTATCGACGATCGGCGGTCTGAATGATCCGGCACAGCTGGAAGAGATCATTACCTCAGGCAAGGCAGATATCGTCTATATGGGCAGAGCACTGCTGGCAGATCCGTTCATGCCGCAGAAGGTCATGGAGAACCGTGATGATGAGATCGTCAGGTGTCTGCGCTGCTTTACATGCATGGCGGAACGTGCGACGACATCCACACGCAGATGTACGGTCAATCCGCTGATCGGCAGAGAGTTCGAAGGGGATGAGGTATATCCGGCTGCACATCCGCGGAAGGTCATGGTGGCTGGCGGCGGTCCCGGCGGTCTGTATGCGGCATATACAGCCGCAAGACGCGGGCATGATGTGACTCTGTACGAAAAGGAAGCGAAGACCGGCGGTATCCTGAAATCCGAGCAGGCTCTGCCGTTTAAGCATGAGATGTATGAACTGGCTGAGACATACCGGCTGTTCTGTGAAAAGGCAGGTGTCAGGATCGTTACGGGTACAACAGTGACGAAGGAACTGTGCGAACAGGAGAAACCGGATGCTCTGATCATTGCGGTAGGTTCTTCACCGATCGTACCGAATATTGAAGGCAAGGAGAGAGCGGTTATCGTCAATAACTACTATCTGGAGAAGGATAAAGTGACTGATGATGTCGTGATCCTCGGCGGCGGTCTGGCCGGCTGTGAGTGTGCTGTGCATCTGGGCAGGGAAGGAAAACATGTACATCTTGTCGAGATGCGTGATGCCCTGGCTGTGGATGCCAATATCCGTCACCGTCCGTTACTGCTGAAAGAACTGGAGAAGACGGTCACTGTGCATACCGGCTTACGCGGTACACGGATCACGGAAGAGGGTGTATACTGCCTGAACAAGGATAACGAAGAAGTGCTGATCCCCGGCACAAGCGTGATCCTGGCGGTAGGACAGAGAAGTAATCCATGCGATGAACTGCTGGATGGGGCACCGTATGTCAGGGTGATCGGTGATGCCAACAAGGTATCTACGATCACGAATGCTGTCTATGACGGCTATCATGCTGCTCTCGATATTCAGTAAGAGGTAAAGGGATGGTTTCATCCCTTTTCTCATGCGTAAATCTGTTGCGTATTATGGCTATTTACGCTTTATCAGAGTACAATAATAAACAAGGAGTATACGCATGAGTGAAACTTTATTTGATAACCGTGCAGAGACAACACCGTTAGCCGATCGCATGCGTCCGGAGACGCTGGAAGACTATGCCGGGCAGGATCATCTTCTCGGTGAGGGGAAGATCCTGCGGCGGATGATCGACCGTGATGAAGTGCAGTCAATGATCCTGTGGGGACCTCCCGGCGTCGGTAAGACAACACTGGCACGGATCATTGCGAAATATACCAAAGCCAGGTTTATCAACTTTTCGGCTGTGACCAGCGGTATTAAGGAGATCAAGGAAGTCATGGCCAAGGCGGAGGATAACCGTCTGCTTGGGGTCAAGACGATCGTGTTTGTGGATGAGATCCATCGTTTTAATAAAGCTCAGCAGGATGCCTTTCTGCCGTATGTGGAGAGGGGTTCGATCATCCTGATCGGGGCGACGACAGAGAATCCTTCGTTTGAGGTGAATTCAGCTCTTTTGTCCCGCTGTAAGGTCTTTGTCCTGCATGCTTTGACAAGGGAAGATCTCTTTGCACTGCTGAAGAAGGCTGTTACGGATCCAAGGGGATTCGGTGACTGGAAGGTGGAGATCGATGATCATCTGCTGGATCTGATCGCCGGGTATGCCAACGGTGATGCCAGAACTGCATTGAATACACTGGAGATGGCTGTGCTGAACGGCGAAGGGGATGTCTTTGAGTCAAAGGTAACTCTGGAAGTGGTGGAACAGTGCATGTCCCGCAAGGCTTTACTGTACGATAAGAATGGTGAAGAACATTACAATCTGATCAGTGCTCTGCACAAGTCGATGCGCAACAGTGATGCGGATGCGGCTGTCTACTGGCTGGCGAGGATGCTGGAGGCCGGTGAAGATCCCCTGTATATTGCCAGACGTGTCGTCCGGTTTGCCTCGGAGGATGTCGGTATGGCTGACAGCAGAGCTCTGGAGATCGCGGTTGCGGCATATCAGGCATGTCATTTTATCGGTATGCCGGAGTGCAGCGTGCATCTGACCCATGCGGTCGTTTTCTGCTCACTGGCACCGAAATCCAATGCCCTGGAAGTTGCCTATATGACAGCGAAGGAAGACGCATTGAAGATGATCGATGAACCTGTGCCTCTGCAGATCCGCAATGCTCCGACTTCCCTGATGAAGGAACTGGGATACGGGGAAGGGTATATCTATGCACATGATACGAAGGAGAAGCTTTCGGCGATGCAGTGTCTGCCGGATTCGCTGAAGGATAAGCACTATTACAATCCTACCGAGCAGGGTGTGGAGAGACGGGTAAAGGAACGCAAGGAACAGATCGAAGCCTGGAAAAAGATAAAAAGAGAAGAACTTGCCAAACAGGGCGGTCATTCAATTGAATGAGACAGTCTGAACAGCTATAATAGTATGGTTTAAAGGAGATTATACATGGCGGTGAAAAGAAGACGTGGAATGAATCCGCTTGTGGTGGTTCTTCTGTGCCTGCTGATCATGATCGTATCGGCAGGGGTGACAGGATACCTCTACATGAAGGAAAAATATGCCGGTGATGCGGTGGCTTACAGCCGACAGGCGATCAGAGACCTGGATGAAGACAGCGGTGAAGCCAAGATTGCGAAGATGTTCTATACCGATGAACAGTGGGAAAGCATGCGCAATGATACGGTGCCGGAAAGACCGAAGGAGATCAATACGGGCGGCACGGTCGATGCCGACGGTGTTGAGATCGTTCATATTACCGGTTCTACTTATGAAGGATATATGATGATCGTACATGATCAGAAGAGACTGAAGGTTGCGGTCAATCCGAATATGGATAACGGCATGCAGGCACCGAGTCTTGAGGATTATGTCAGAATGAATAACGCTATAGGCGGTATCAACGCCGGCGGTTTCATGGATGCGGGCGGTACCGGCAACGGCGGCAGAGCCTGGGGTATCGTTATCCATAACGGCAAGCTGATCAGCGGCAGTATGAATGAATACCTGCCGATCATCGGTATTGATGATAAATACAACCTGTACTGTGTAGATGCTACAGCCAAGGATGCTCTGTCCTGGGGTATTCAGGAAGCAGTTACCTTCGGTCCTGTCTTTATCCGCAACTATGAAGTGCTGTTCAGGAAGGGACAGGGTGACTACCCGATGCTGAATCCCCGTACAGCGATCGGTCAGTCCAGTGACGGATCTTTCCTGCTGCTGACGATCGACGGCAGAGGACCGAGTTCCTTTGGTTCCCTGTATGAAGATGTTGTCGAGATCTTCCAGAAGTATGATGCGGTAAATGCGGCAAACCTGGACGGCGGCAACTCTACGGCCATGATCTATAACGGCGACTATGTCAATACAACTGTCTCCATGTACGGTTCCAGACACCTGCCGACAGCCTTTATCGTGGAGGGTGAGTAAGATGACGACAGTAAGAAAAAGAAGAAGAGGCATGAATCCTCTTGTCGGTATCATACTGATCCTGCTCGTTCTGATCGGATGTGTCGGCGGTTCGTTCTTGTTCCTGAACAATGCCCGCAAGGAGTTTGCCGAGGAAGAAGCATCGATGCCGGAGAGTGCGATCTCGGAGTATTTCGCAAGACTGAAGGCCGGAGACTACAGCGGTGTCTATGAAGATTCACAGCTGATCGCTCCGCACCTGAACGGCAGAGAAGAGTATATTGCCAAACTGCAGGAGATCTACAAGGACGCTGATCTTTCCGCCATTGAGTTCTACAAAGTGGATACCGTAGACGGTGTTGATGTATATGATCTCTACAGCGGAGGCAATTATCTCGCATCCCTGAGACTGCTGCAGGCGGCTGATGGTACATACCATGCGTCTACGGAGTTCAGCGGCAACAACAGCTATACGATCGAAGTTCCTACAGGGTATAAGATCAAGGTCAACGGTATTGAGATGACCGAAGACAACATGATCATATATAACGAGACAGCGACCAACTTCAAGGGTATGAAGGATCAGTCCACAGCCCCCAAGGTAGATACATATCTGCTTGAGAATCTGCTTGGTGAACCAAAGATCGAGATGATGGGAGACGGTGAATATACGACCCTGAAAGATGTTGTTACAGGCACGATCTACGTCGGTGAAGCAATAACGGATCCGGAAGTGCTGAACACACTGGTCAGCTATGCGACGACATGTGCGAAACTGCCTGCTCAGGAAGCAACACTTGGTCAGGTGGCAGCCATCTCCGTTACGGCATCCGACTGGTATGACCGTATCTCAACGATGCAGAATGCATGGTTTACAGCCCATGGTACATCCAACTTCAGCAATCAGAAGGCGTTCAACGTCATTGCCCAGAGTGAAGACAGTGTCGTTGGCTATGTAACATTTGAATACTTTGCGGACAACGGTGAGGTTCACCGTACATGGCATTCCGGCTATCAGGTTTCCCTCGTTCGGCAGAACGGTGTATGGAAGATTGCCGGCATGGGAATTGATTCCGAGCTTAACCCTTTATACGAGAAGAACTATTAAGGAGAAAGACCATGATCGATTATTCGGAAGGAAGCGGCAGACAGTATCATATTGGTGTTGCACAGGGTGAAGTGGGGAGGTATGTGCTGATTCCCGGGGATCCTAAGCGCTGCGCCAAGATCGCAGCCTACTTTGATGAGCCGAGACTTATCGCCGACAGCCGTGAATATGTGACATATACAGGGCTGATCGACGGGGTGCCGGTATCTGTGACTTCTTCCGGAATCGGCGGACCGAGTGCGGCCATTGCGATGGAGGAGCTGACGGTCTGCGGTGCGGATACGTTCCTGCGTGTGGGTACCTGCGGCGGCATGGACCTGAATGTCAAGAGCGGAGATCTTGTGATCGCAACCGGAGCGATCCGTATGGAAGGTACTTCCAAGGAATATGCACCGATCGAGTTCCCGGCTGTGGCCAGTCTCGATGTCGTCAATGCCATGGTCGAAGCTGCCCGTACGGTCGGCGCGCCGTACCACACCGGTATCGTTCAGTGCAAGGATGCCTTCTATGGTCAGCATCGTCCCGAGACACTGCCCAACAGTGCCGAGCTTCTGAACAAGTGGGATGCCTGGTGCCGTCTTGGTACGCTGGCCAGTGAGATGGAATCGGCAGCGCTGTTCACTGTCGCAAGCTATCTCAGAGTCCGCTGCGGCACGGTGCTGCTGGCTGTAGCCAACCAGGAAAGAGCGAAGGCAGGCCTGCCCAATCCGCAGGTCCACGATACGGATATGGCTATACGCTGTGCGATCGAAGCTGTCCGGGTTCTGATCAGAGAAGATAATGCACGGTAAGAGGAAGGAGACATCCTTCTTCTTTTTCTTTCCGTGAGGTATAATAATGACAGTTCCCTGCAGATATTCTTCTTTTCAGACCATATCTGATGATGCCAACCGACAGGTATATTTTCCGGCGTTCTGTTTTGGATACAGCGGTCCTGTACCAGTGTATTTTCTCCGCATTCCTGCAGTATATGCCGGCTGACTGAGATGGGAACATCACCTGTTGCCCGATTCAAGCAGAGATCAATGTTACGGAGCATTCTCCGTTCACGGAAGACAACGAACAGATCACGGTCAGTACCGGACAGCTGCCGGTGACTATCGCCACGTCATGCGGTCATTCTGTCTGTATACATGCCTATACTGTTGAACAGTACTTCCGATCATTCTGCATGATTCTTTTCACGTTTTCAGTGTGAAAGAATTTTGTCATGTCCGCAGATCCACGGACGCAAACCGGATCCAAAGAGATAATATATGACACTTAATGTAAACCAGAACCCGGCGGTGATCAGGCCGCCTGTACGCAGTTCAATGGCAAATTTCATCAAGTCCATGATGGGCTCACAGTTTGTCATCCCTGTATACCAGAGAAACTATACCTGGCTTCCTGACCGTGAAACAGCCAGATACATGAATGATATTGAAGATCTTCTGGCGAGAAGAACAGTCAATCATTTTCTCGGTATCATCATCTACATGGAGACGGATATCTCCGCCATGTTCAAACAGATCCAGATCGTTGATGGTCAGCAGCGTCTGACGACTTCGTTCATCTTCCTGCTCAGTCTGAAGCGGGCGGCCAGAGAAAACAATGCCAGGGATGTCGAGGGGATGATCGATGATTATTACCTGTATAACAGACATCTGGCAGGGGAAGCACAGATGCGTCTGAAGCCGGCTGTCAGTGACGATGATGTCTTTGAAAAGCTGCTGTACGGCGGGGATGCGGCTCTTGAGCGCAAGGACCGTGAGTCAAATGTTTACCGCAATTACGAAGCTATCTATCAGAGAATACTGAAGCTGCAGAAGCAGTACAGTCTGACCGAGATTCTGGACAGTCTTTCCCGTATCGATATCCTGATGTTTCCGTTATCGGACAATGACAATGCCCAGCAGATCTTTGAATCGATCAACTCGACCGGAGCACCGCTGACCAGTGCTGATCTGATCCGCAATTATATCCTGATGAATGATCCCAACGATGTCCAGGAAAGAAACTACCGGATGTACTGGCAGCCGCTGGAGAAGTACTTCCCGGATTCCCGCCGTCTTGAAGAGTTCTTCCGCTATTACCTGGCCACCAAGACATACAATCTGCTTAACCGCAGGGATATCTATGAAGGCTTCAAGGAGTACTGGAAGAAGGCGGAGGGTGAGCGTACAAAGCGCATGCAGGATATTCTGCAGTACTGCATGTATTTCGATGAGATCTACAACGGTCCCTGTGCCAATGAAGAACTGGAGGGTGTGCTCTCTGACTTCAGAAGAAATGAGAGCCATCTGCCGGCACCGTTCCTGATGGAGATGTACAGACTGTACAAGGAGGGAAAGATCACAGCCAGAACGATGGCTGCCCAGATAAGACTGATCGACTCCTACCTGACACGAAGAGCGTTATGCGGCTATGAGAGCGGTTCTCTCGGGCGTTACTTCCCGCAGCTTCTGCGTTCGGTCATGAAGCGTTATCAGCGCAAGAACGGGGATATCCATGAGATCACCAAGACGTTCCTGATCAACCAGAACAGAGGCAAATCTCTGGCCATGCCTACGGACAGTCAGCTGCGCAAGACACTGAAGGAGATCAATGCCTATTCACTGATGTGTATCCGTGCCGTACTGGACAGGATCGAACATCACGGGGCAACAGCCAGGGTCGATACTGCCGATCTGAATATCGAACATATCATGCCCCAGAGACCGAATGCCTACTGGCGTCGTACGGTACATGCCAAGAGTCAGGATGAGTATACATTATATGCCAATCTGATCGGCAACCTCACACTGTGTGCGGAATATGACAATACACTGATGGGGAACCAGGATTTTAACTTCAAGAAGTCTGTTCTCTCGAAGACAAAGCATATCCGGATGAACACGGAGATCCTGGAGAAGGACAGCTGGAACTTCAGTGATATCCTGGCAAGATGTGAGAAACTGGCAGATGAGATCATTGCGATCTATCCGTATGAGGGCGGTAAGGATCTGGATGATGATTCCCGTGACGCTGATGTGATCGTGATCTCTTCACCGAGTGTCAATGCCAAGGCTGTCTACCATAACGAGAAGGATATCGAAGTGCTTGCGGGTACGACGATGAAGCCTTACGGCAGACAGGAGATGAAGACGATGCGGGTACTGTTCAATGACCTGATGGGTCTTGGCGTACTCAGCGAAGATGAAAACGGACGGATCCAGTTTGACCGCAACTACGGGTTCCCGTCACTGAACATGGCTGCCCAGTTCCTGCTGCACAGGGGCGGCGATAATGCGCAGTTCTGGACCAGAGAAGACGGTAAGCCGTTTATCCCGGGGGAGATCGACAGAAGCGCACAGAAGCCTGCAGAACAGCCTAAACAGCAGGAAAACAGAAAGAAGAAAGCTCCTGCGCAGAAGCAGCCTGCCCAGCAGAATGCACAGCCTAAGAAGAAACAGAATCACCGCCGTTCAAACAAGCCGAAGCAGACCGAAAACAGCACAAAGCCTGCAGAAGTGAAGAAAGAACCGGTGAAGCAGGAAGTGAAACAGCCGAAGATCGAGACCCGGATCATCTCTGCCAAGAAGAATGTACAGGAGAAGACAGAGGAAAAACCGAAGGAAAAGACATCGGTAGTCCGCAGATTTTTCAGCGGTCTGAAGAAACAGTAAGTAATACACGGTAAGGGGATCATCAGATCCCCTTAACATAACTGCAGTAATCGTATACCCTGAATCATGATTTCGTGTATAATAGGTATGCACGCATCAGTAGTTCAATGGCAGAACGTCAGCTTCCCAAGCTGAACACGCGGGTTCGATTCCCGTCTGGTGCTTTTTTCTTTTGGTCTGATACAAATAATGAAGATAACTGCAGGAGGTTTACGATTTATGACAGTATATGACTTTCACGCACACCCGGTAACAGATACTTTTCACAAAGTGATGGATGATCTGGACATAGATGTGATCAGAGATGACGGTTTTCCTCTGCCGAAGTGGACAGCAGAAGATCATCTGCTGTTTATGAATGAAGCGGGAATTGATCGTACAATTCTTTCCATACCTGCGCCTCATATCTTTAACGGAGACCCTGAGAAAGCCGGAAAGGCAGCACGTGTCCTGAATGAAGAAACGGCAGAAATCTGCAGGAAATATCCTGACCGGTTTTCTTTCGCTGCCGGCATTCCTCTGCCTGATACGGAAGGGGCAGTGAAAGAGGCGGTGTATGCAATAGATCATCTTGGCGCAGTTGGTGTTAAAGTGCCGACCAATGCGTATGGTATTTATCTTGGAGATAAGTTCTTTGATCCGTTGATGGAAGTACTGAATGAGCGCAAAGCCCTGGTGATCATCCATCCCTGCAGGGCAGCAGAAAGACCGGAGAACTGCATCACCGGTACAGTAGCTGCCATCTATGAGTATCCGGCAGATACGACAAGAGCCGTACTGAATATGATGTCACGGCAGGTGCTGACAAGATATCCGGAGATACGCTGGGTCGTACCGCACTGCGGTTCCTTTCTTCCGTATATGCTGCAGAGATTTACGGGTGTATCGGGGATCCTTGCGGGAATGGGTATGATGGAACAGATCGATGCCAGGGCAGAATTTGACAAGCTGTATTTTGATATTGCAGGGGACCCGGAACCGGTTGGGCTGAATATGCTGAGAATGACTGCAGATGATTCGCATATCGTGTTTGGCTCTGATTATCCGCATTCACCCGCAAAGGTGATTCTGGCGAAGAAGAAGCACTTTGATGAGAACCATGCATATGATGAGATTCGTTCAAGGATCTATACGGAGAATGCTGAAAGACTGCTGAATAACCGATAGTAAAGGTATTTGAAGCGGGAGAAATGATCTGTAAATCTGATATACAGAGATGTACTTTTCATATAGAATAGTGTTTTGGGAGGCTGATTAACCATGAAAATTGCAGTAACGTATGAGAACGGAAATGTATTCCAGCATTTCGGAAGGACACAGTCCTTCAAGATATATGAAGTTGAAGACAAGCAGATCGTTTCTTCGGAAGTGATCGGCAATGACGGAGCCGGGCATGAGGCACTGGCAGATGTTCTGCGTACACGCGGCATCGATGTGCTGATCTGCGGCGGTCTTGGCGAAGGTGCGAAGGCAGCTCTGGCGGCAGCCGGTGTGGAAGTGATCTCCGGTGCCCAGGGCGATGCGGATGAGGCTGTACGTGCATATCTGAACGGTACGCTTGAGTCACAGGGTGTCAACTGCGATCATCATGATCATGAAGAGAACCACGGCTGCGGCGATGGCTGCGGTGAAGACTGCGGCAGTGACTGCGGCGGCTGTCCTCATCACATGCCGGCGATCGAAGGCCCCAATGTCGGCAAGTTATGCAAAGTACATTACAAGGGGACGTTCAATGACGGCACACAGTTTGATTCCTCGTATGACCGCGGCGAACCTCTGGAGTTTATCTGCGGTGTAGGGCAGATGATCCATGGCTTTGACAAGGCTGTTGCGGTGATGACTGTCGGTGAAACAGTCAATGTACACCTGATGCCTGCAGAGGCCTACGGTGAGTACAATCCCGATCTTCTGATCACAGCCGAGATCAGTAAGATGAGGGGCTCCGAAAAGCTGAACGTCGGCGATCAGGTCGCATTGCGCAACCCCCGCGGACAGAGATTCCCGGTAACGGTAACGGAGAAGACGGATACGACGATCACCTTCGATGCCAATCATGAGATGGCAGGCAAGGAACTCAACTTCCGGATCGAACTGGTTTCTGCAGAATAATCGCTTAAAGTCCTGTGCATAACAGGGCTTTATTTGTTATATGACCCGGATCATGTACATGGAAAAGATCGGCGTACAGGTTTAAAATTGTGGTAGAAACAGTATTTGGGCAGCAGGAGGAACCTCGTTTATGATGCTTGATGGCTTTTTAACGGAGATCTTCTCAAAAGGGGCGTTTCTGGGCATGCCTTCATGGCTTGTCTTTTCAGCATTTATCTTCATGGAAGTGATCCTCTGTTACGGTACCTGGAAGGTACTTGCCAAAGCCGGCCGTGTACCCTGGCATGGTATCGTTCCGTTCCTGCATCATCTTGAATTATATGATATTGCCTGGAACCGGAAGGTAGGTATTCTCGTCATTATCCTGAGAATGACGGAATTGTTTATCGGTCCTTACGGCAGAAATCTTGATCCTTACGGCTGGGCTCTGCGTATTTATATTCCTGTATTTATTCTGCACTTTGCGCTGTCGGCGGTCATGAAGATCAAGCTGTCCCGTTCCTTCGGCAAGTCGATGACATTTGCCTTCTGCATGATCTTCATGAATGAACTGTGCATGTTCCTGCTGGGTGTGCAGAAGTGTGAATACCTGGGCAGGACACTGTACCGCCGGGATAATTCCTCCCGTGAGAGAACAAGGGTCCAGAAGGAAAGAGATCTGATCATCCGGCTGTACCGTTTCCGCAGTGTGATCGCACTTGCCGCAAGTGTATGCGTGGTTGTATTTACGTTCCGGGCGGTCGTCGGCGGTCTGATCACGAATCCCAACGAAGTCACACCGGAACGCGGCGCTAATCTGTACAAGCTGTTTACGGTCAATTCCAATACGCTTTCTGCACTGGGTGCGGCATTCCTTGTGCCGTATGCGATCGAGGGTGTGCGGCGGAGGCGGTTTTCGTTTCCGAAATGGGTCCTTCTGGTACAGTACAGCGGTACGATCTGTACGACCCTGACAATGATCTTTGCGCTGACACTGATCTGGCCGGTGCTGGGTTCATTGGCGGTAACAGGCATGAATTTCTGGCTTCATATCGTCTGTCCGATCCTGGCCATTGTATTACTGATGTCGGTGGAGTCAGACAATATCCGGCTGACCCCGGGAGACAGTCTGCTGTGCCTGCTTCCGTTTTATCTCTATGCGCTGGTATACATCTCCAACGTGCTTCTGCTGGGTGAACAGCACGGAGGCTGGCGTGACATCTACCGTCTGATCACGTATTTCCCTGCATTTCTGACGACACCGATCATGTTTTTGCTGGGGCTGTCTGTTGCGGCACTGCTGCGCTTCGGCTATAACAAGCTCTCGGATTTCAGGCATAAACGCATGGTTGAAAGCTGGCCGGATGATGCCGATCCCACGGAGATCAAGATCTCTGTCTTCGGCGTAGGATATCAGACCGGTCTGCATTCCGAAGAATCCAATATCGTCGTACCGATGGACCTGTTTGACACTCTGTCTGAGAAATATGATCTGAGTACGCATGAACTGAACAGGGCATATATTACCGGTGCAGAGGGCGGTATGCGGCAGCGACGGCAGATCCTGCAGGAACGTCTGGAATGGTTCAGTATGCTGTTTGGTATTCCGGATAAGATCTACAATGAAGAGGCCGCATTTACGGATAAAGAGTCGGAAGAAGAAACCGGGATGATCGAAAAAGAATAAGGCAGAGATCCTGATCTCTGCTTTTGTATATCCTGAATTGTATGCCGGGATCAGCGCAGTACCCGTCTTCCGCAGTCCTTGAACAGCTGGATCATCTCAGCGGTAAGAGAGAGCTTTTCACGGTCGTCGGGCAGTTCTTGACGGGTTTTCCATTCGGCCAGGGACAGTTCGTTATGATCAACGTGGATCGTGCTGTCACCATCCAGTTCACAGAAGTAGCCAAGCAGTACGGAACCGCTCATGCCCCAGGGCTGTGACTTGTAATAGCGCAGATTCTTTACCTGCAGGCCGGTTTCTTCCATGACTTCTCTGTGCACGGTCTCTTCCGGTGTCTCACCGATCTCGGTATAGCCGGCGATCAGCGCATATCCCGCTGTACGTCCGTTATACCTCGATACCAGCATGTTTTCACCGTCGATGATGCCGACGATCACAGCCGGAGAGATCTGCGGGAAGTACTGGGCTCCGCACTGCGGACAGTACATCATACGCTCGTTTTCGGCATGGACCAGCTTATCCCCGCAGGAACCGCAGTACACATGCCGGCGGTACCATTCTTCCAGATGATGCGCAGTCATCACCGCAAAGCAGTCGTGCCTTGAAGTCCTCTCACGGATATCGCGCAGGGTCACATACGCATACCCGGGTATCTCCGTCTCCGTGCCCAGGTAGTAGTAAGTATCATCGATACTGAAGAGATATGTAAGCTTGCCCGGACCGTATTCCGATACAGCAGGAAAACCGGTATCTCCGTACAGAACGGAATTACCGCGGAAGACCATCACCGTATCGTTCAGCGAAGCCGGGCGGTCATGGTATGTATTATTCAGTTTTGCCGGCAGGATCTCCTGTATCATCGAGAATCATTTTAGCACAGTGCGCATAAACATATTTACTATAGATAAAATATACAGATTATCTGATAGACAAATCCCTGAAAAAGCAGTTACGCTTTTGAAGCAGAGGTATACATATGAACGAAAAGAAAGAAACGATCTGGACCGGGAAGTTCCTCCTGGTGATCCTGCTTACGCTGTTTTCCGGGGCTGCCGGACAGATGACCTATCCGCTTGTTGCCAAGTTTTCTCTGACCCTGAATCCGGATATTACGCTGGCTTCGACGATCGCCGGCCTGATGTCACTGATGTCTCTGTTTGTCTGTCCGTTTGCCGGTGTGCTGTCCGACCGCTACAGCCGCAAGCGCATCCTGCAGATCTCTTCGTTTTGTTACGGTATTGTCCTGATCATGCATGCATTCGTCAAGAATATCCCGATGCTGATTGCACTGCGTCTTCTGGTCGGTGTTTTCTTTTCGATCAACTCTGTTACTTTGGTGGCTTTTTCCACTTCGTTTATCCCTGCTTCAAGGATCGGGGAAGGGCTTGGCTATGCGGCTTTGGCCAATATTCTTGCGCAGGCTGTCGGTCCCGGCATCGGTCTGAAGCTGGTCGAGATCTCCGGCTATCCGCTGACCTTCTGCTGTGCTGCTGTCTCGGCCTTTCTGTGCATGGTCATGATCACCCTGCTGCCGTATCAGGAACCGGAGAAACCGGCTGAAATGAGAAAGGTTCGTCTCTCCGATCTGATGGCGGTGGAGTTTACAGCCTTCATGTTGCTGGCAGCGTTATTCTCTTCCGGCAACGGCATGATCACGACATATCTTGCGATCATTGCCGAAGAGAGATCGATCACCGGTATCGCTGTCTTCTTTACGGTTTATTCTCTCTGCATGGTCGTCCTGAGACCGTTTACCGGCCGTCTGCTGGATAAGAAGGGCGTATACTTCCTGCTTGTGCCTTCGATCATCTTTGCGGCTCTTGGCATGGCCCTTGTCGGCATCAGCTGGTCCTTGGCAGGGATGCTGGCGGCGGCAGTCTTCAAGGCTCTCGGACAGGGAGCCGGTGTACCTTCATTACAGGCACATGTGATCAAGAAACTGGATAAGAGCAGGGCAGGTACAGCTGCCTCTACGATCCAGATCGGACAGAATATCGGCAATGCATTAGCACCGATCCTGGGCAGTTTCTTCGTGAAATCCTTCGGCTATGAACAGATGTTCTGCGGCTTTGGTATACTGCTTGCAGGATGCGGCATGTTACTGCTGTGGCTGCAGTACCGGAAGGAAAAAACGGTATAATAAAAACTATCTGCATATCAGTAAAGCAGATAGTCTTTTTTTATACCCCGGCGGGTTTTACCTTCCGGAAGAAGGCAATGATCACGGCTCCGGCACCAATATGCGTACCGATCGTACTGCCGACAATGGTCGTTCTGATCCTCTCCATGTAAGGCGTGATCATTGGCTTCAGGGTCTCTTCCAGTTTTCGTGATACTTCATCACTGAGACCGGTATAGGCCATCAGGAAGGGCTTCCTGATATCGATACCGCCGGCTTTCTGGACTTCTTCAGCCATCATCTTCACACCGCGTTTGAGCCCGTGTGCTTTATTGCAGAAGACGATCTCACCGTCTCTTACGGTCAGGATCGGCTTGATCTGCAGAGCCTCGGCTGCCATGCCCTTGAGCTTGGATATTCTGCCGCTCTTTCTCAGGTTTTCCAGTGTATTGACCAGTCCATAGAGACATACAGACTTTTTCTCTTCTTCCAGTGCGTCCTTGATCCCGGCAGCTGTCATGCCTTCTTCGGCCATCTGCAGGGCTCTTTCAGCGAGGATCCCGGTACCGACAGAACCTGTCAGGGTATCGACAACATGAATATGTCCGGCAAACTCTGCGGCCGCAAGGCATGCGCTCTGGTATGTACCGGATACCTTGGAAGATATCGTCAGTACGACACCGTCATCACCGTTCTCCGTGACCCGGCGGTAAACCTCGGCAAAGCGTTCGGGACTGGGCTGACTGGTGCGGGGGATCTCCTGGCTGACAGCCAGCTTTTCGTAAAACTCCAGGTCGGTCATATCGACTCTGTCGGTATATTCACCATCCGAAAAGAATACGGTCAGCGGGACCGTCAGCAGTTTTGTACGTACATCTGCAGGGACATCAATGCTGGAATCGGCAATGATCTTTACAGCCATGGTTATTCTCCTTCCTCAGCAGGGAGTCCGTTCTCACTCAGAAAACGGAGATCTGCTGTGATCTGTTCGAGGGCAGAATAGAATATCCTGCGCTCTTCCTCCGTGAGTTTTGTGCCGGTATGCCGGACGGCTGTGCTGACTCTTCTGCGGGTGTGTTCGGCCGCTTTTCTGCCGTCTTCCGTGAGCTTGTATACACCGTTGTAGTTACGTCTGTTCGTGCCTTCCTTGTGTACGAGACCGCGCTCTTCAAGCAGACGCAGGGCTCTCGAGACACCTGCCTTGTCACGCCCGAGGATCTCGCAGAAATTTGCGGCTGTCAGGCCTTCGGGATAGCGGAAGAGGGTGATCAGATAATACCCGTGTGTTCCGCTCAGGTCATAGCGCTTCATCTCGTTGCCGGTGATCTTGTACCAGCATCTGGATAATTCAAACAGGGCATAGGAGAAATGCTCGAAACGGTCTTCCATATATCCTCCATACATGTTGATACATCAACATGGTAGTACTATACTGCAGAGATGTTGCGATGTCAACTTCTTGTAAACAAGTACTTCTTGAACTAATTTGCAGTAATCTTTGACACAATGCTATGTTTATTAGTACACTGTTATCAGGAACACAGCCTGAAAGGGATAAATAACTATGAACGAGAAATCTCTGTATAAAGTTTGGATATGCGGCCTGTTTGGGACAGCAGTTGTCCTGGGTGCGCTCAGCGGAAACGGCGCAAAGCCGGCAGCTCCAATCAAACCGGCGGCAGCTGATACACCTGCAGCAGAAGCACCGGCAGTCAGTAAGCAGCTGACAGCTCTTGTGGCTGAGCAGGGCACGGGAATCAAGGTAATGAAATCTTCCGACTGGGCCGAACAGTATCCGCATGAGTATGAGACATACATGCTCAATAATGACAACAGTGAAATACACGATTATATTGAAGAAAATCCCTATATCAAGACACTGTATGAGGGTTACGGCTTTGCGATATCCTACGGCAGTGCCAGGGGTCATACATATGTGGTGGAAGATGTCACAAGCACCGGCAGACCGCACAAGCTGGCGAACTGTTTTACCTGCAAGACATCTGATTTTACGGCGAAGGTACTCAATGACGGCGACAGTGCATATGCCATGGCTTTTGAAGACATGGAGGTTCAGGTCACTGATGCTTTCGGCTGTTTCCACTGCCACAGCAATGAACCGGGTGTGATCTACATCACGCATCCGTATGTATCAAATAATCTCGGGGCTGATCTTGAAAAGGTGGACCCGGCGACACTGAGCTGTGCACAGTGCCATACCGAATACTATTTTGATCCGGCGACCAAGGCGACGATGGTCTCCTACCACGGTCTTGCGCAGATCTCACCGACGGATTCCCTGGAATTCGAGAATTCGCTTGTCGATGCGGAAGGCAATATGTTTGCGGACTGGGTCGATGCCGATACCGGTGTGCGCAAGCTGAAGGTACAGCATCCGGAGTTTGAAACATACATGGGAGAGGGCAGTGTACATGCGTCTTTCCTGTCCTGTGCGGACTGCCATATGCCCACGAAGACAGCGGAAGACGGTACCGTATATACCAGTCATATGTGGGTCAGCCCGCTGCAGGATCCTGATCTTCTGAACAGCTGCGCGCAGTGTCACAAGGAAGACATGGCGGAAAAGGTTCATAAGATCCAGGAAGCGACCAGAGCCCGTGAGAATGAGCTTGGCTATGCGCTGGAACAGCTGGATAAAGATCTGGCATCAGCGATCCAGGCCGGTACACTCAGTGATGAAGATCTTGAAGCAGTACGTCTTGCCAGCCGCAATGCCCAGTGGTACTGGGACTATGTCTTTGTGGAAAACAGTGAAGGTGCCCACAATACAAAGCTGACAAACCAGTGTCTGGATCTGGCTCAGCAATATCTGGACGAAGCGAACAGTTATCTTCAGTAAGATGACATACCGTCCCGGAAGGGACGGTCTTTTTGGCAAAGCCATTAAAACCCCCAGATAGTCTGGGGGTCCAAAAAGCTTTAGCGGAGAGATCATGAAGAAAAAGCCTCCTGGCTTATAATTTCGTGTGTGGTCTGCGAAACTACAACGAAAGGAATAAGAGGAGGTTTATCATGGCATACACCGATGACCTGCATAGTCTATCACACACGAAATGGAATTGTAAGTATCA
>DFIS01000068.1 GCA_002372175.1 Solobacterium sp. UBA3691 | reverse complement strand
GACCCCCTGCTTGCAAAGCAGGTGCTCTCCCAGCTGAGCTAAAACCCCATGTATATCAATCCGGTAAATGGTGGGCCTGAATGGACTTGAACCAACGACCTCACCCTTATCAGGGGTGCGCTCTAACCACCTGAGCTACAGGCCCATCTACCGAATGCCTATTTAATATATCAAACCCTCATACCAAAGTCAACATATAATTTCATATTTTTTATAGATAATTTTTCCGGGAAGAATATGCATGTTTTTTGCGTTTCCGATACAATAGTGAAAGGAATGAGGCAGCGTATGAAGATCACTATGCTGGGGACCGGACATGCCGGTGTAACGGAGTGCTACAATACATGTTTTGTGCTTGAAGATCACGGAGAGAAGATGCTTGTGGACGGAGGCGACGGCAACATTCTCCTGCGGCAGCTGAAGAGGGCAGGTATCGAACTGCATGAGATCGGCAGTGTCTTTGTGACGCATAAACATCTGGATCATATTACCGGTATCTTCTGGATCCTGCGCCGGATCCACCAGTCCGCCAAACGCGATCCATCCTTCAGGAAGATCTGCATATACAGCCATGCCGAGGTGATATCCATCCTGAAAACTGGATACAAAATGCTGCTGCTGAGCGAAGATGAAGATCCGGAGGATGATGTCACCTTTGTGACAGTTGAGGATGGCGAACAGCGGCAGATCCTCGGAGATCTGTTTACATTCTTTGATATCGGATCAGAGCGGGTGTGTGAATTCGGATTCCGGGCAGAAACACCGGAGGGGATATCTCTTGTATGCCTCGGTGATGAGTATCTGCAGGCTAAAGGGATATCCTATGCGCAGAACTGTACATGGCTCATGCATGAAGCTTTCTGTGCCGAAGCAGACAGGGATCTGTACCGTCCGCACCGGATGAATCACTCCACGGTCAAAGATGCCTGCGCAAATGCTGAAAAAGTAAATGCCGCAAATCTGATCCTGTATCATACGGAAGATAATCGTATTGATGAGAGGAAACAGCTTTACGGCGACGAGGCTGCAGTCTATTTCGGCAGACGGTGCGTCATTCCCGATGATCTTGAGACGATCGATCTGTAGAGAAGATACAGAACAGTAAGCAGAGAGAGAATACGGCAGGTCAGGGCCAGCGGTGTCAGTTGATAAGCGACACGGTACTGACCTGCTTTTTCTATATGCACGGAGACAAGCGCCTGTTCGCTGCGGAGAACAGACAGTTTCTCCTTCCCGGAAGCTGATGTCATTTCTGCCTGATATCCCTTATACCAGGTCAATGGCAGCACCAGTGTCTTTCCTGTGTATTCCGGCGGTACGGTAAAGGAGATCGATGTGCCTTCTCTGGTGAAGGAAACAGGCAGAATATTGCCGGATCCATCGCGTATTTCGGGAGTATATGTACGGAAGTCAACGGTATGCAGGGGAAGATAATCACCGCCGGCAAGCTCTACACGCATATAATGCGCACTGTAGTACGGGTCAATGACTTTCCCGGAGGTAATGTCTTCGTAGGTGACGGCGGGTGTGATGCCGAAGTTCCAGCTGTCATTCTGCATGGTCGCCAGATGATATACATGTTCAGAGAAGACAAGCAGTCCCGCAATGATGAGGACAGCCGGTCTCCTGATGCGGGAAAGGGCATACCCGGCCGGCAGACACAGAGCTGTTGTGGCAATGATCATCAGACGCCACGGAAACTGGATCACGCGCAGGAAGAACAGATATTTCCACGGAACATACTTCAGCGGCAGAAGCAGGCATACGATACCGATGGTTCTGCAGATCCTGGTAAAACGTGTGCACTTTTTATCCGGATAGAAGGAAAGCAGCGTTAACATCAGGAGACAGAGACCGGTACAGGTCAGAAAATCGGAAGGTGTACGCAAAGTATCCGCAAACAGATCGGACACAGAGAGAGCCTGGGCAGAGAGATCAGATCCGGCCGCGTAGTAATCTACGATCAGTTCCTGGGCGCCTAACTGCTCGATCATCGGCAATGTAAACCAGACGGTCAGGAGAAACGAGAAAAGCAGGGAACGGAAAAGAGTGCGCAGCTGTCTGCTCGTACATGTTTTTCTGTACAGCAGAAAGAAGATCACGGTGATCACACAGGCGAAGAGGAAGGTCAGATTATGACTCAGGATCAGTCCAGTCATCCCTGCTGAATATACTTTTCCGGATCTGTTTTTGATGAAGATACGATACAGTCCGAGAAATACCAGCGGAAAGAAGATGAAAGCAGCCACTTCCCCGTAAGCACCGCGGATATAGACATCTGTCATGTGATAACAGCAGAATGTATACGCCATGGCGGTAATGTGGGCACCGGCTTCCTTACCGTATACTTCTCTGATCAGTTTGTACATGGAGATATAGCCGAAGAAGACCGAAGTGATCACGGCTGCTTTGCAGGCAGAGGAAAGCGGCATGCCAAGCAGATACAGCAGGGCAAACGGAGTCAGAAGAATATCATTATAGAAAGCGGGTGAAGCATAGCCGAAACCGTTATTTTTAAGGGGATACAGCACCGGCAGCAGATCACCGCGCTGCAGAGCTTCGGCAAGTCCGGCGATCCGCGACAGATGAAAGAAATGATCGTGTCCGATATGCAGAAATGATGAGGAGAGAAGAGGATAACAGAACAGGCAGGAGGAAACAAGCGCCATAAACAGAAGGCACAGAGTCTTTGATCTGACTGCAGCAAAGCGGATCCTCATACGTAAACTATAACAGAGAATACTCTGATGTTGTGATTTACATAACTCTTTATTTCTTGGCCATAAGAAATATTTATGCAGTATAAGATATTTATCTGCAGTTATGCACATATAATCTTGATTATTTGCGTGAATTAACCGCTAAGGCCTGATTTTAAAAGATTTGACAAATGTAAGCGCATACGATTTAATAAAGGTGCATAAGAATAATTTATAGTTTACTCAAAAATTGTGATTTTACTAACATTCTTCACATTCCTATGATTGGTTTGTACTGAGAAGGGAGCGGGAATATGAAGAATCAGAACGTTGAATTATTCGAAAGCATTCCTGTCTTCCGCGCTGTGATCAAACTTGCACTGCCTACGGTGGCCGGTCAGATCATCCTGGTGATCTACAACATGGCGGATACATACTTTGTCGGTCTTACCGGCAGCGATGCGATGCTGACAGCTGTCACTGTCTGCATGCCTGCATTCATGTTTATCTCCGCGATTTCGAATCTCTTTGGGATCGGCGGTGCAGCCACAATATCCCACGCGCTTGGAAGAAGGAATCCCGGCAGGGCGGGCAATGCTTCGGCACTGGCCCTGTACGGATGCATCATAACGGCACTTGTTTATTCACTTCTGACAGCATGGATGATCGATCCGTTTACGGATCTGCTCGGCGGCAGTCATGCAGCCGTGCATATGCATTCTGTAGTCTATCTGCGCATTACGGTCGTCTTAGGCGGTATCTTTACAGCGGTCGGCACACTTCTCAGCCACCTGATCCGTTCCGAGGGCAGAGCGGCACAGGCAAGCTTCGGTATTGCCATGGGCGGTATCCTGAATATCATGCTTGATCCGCTGTTTATGTTTGTGATCCTTCCGCAGGGCAATGAGATCGCCGGAGCAGCAATTGCGACTGCATTGTCCAATGTGATCGTCTGTCTGTATTTTATTCTTCTGATGAGATCCTTCGGGAAGAAAGGGACATCGCTGACCTTCCGCATGGATAAGGATGCTTTCCGCAGCGGGACTGCCCGTGAGATCATGATGACCGGTCTTCCCGCCTGTCTGATGACCCTGTGTGAGAACATATCCTATGCCGTGCTTGATCATCTGATGGCTTCGGCCGGCATGTCTGCACAGGCGGGTGTCGGTGTTGCCAAGAAAGTGAATATGCTGGCGCACTGCATCGTCCGCGGTATGTCGCAGGGAGTCCTCCCGCTGATCGCCTACAACTATGCCGGCGGCAACTACAAGCGGATGAAAGATGCCTTTGTGATCGCTGCTTCGATGTCAGTAGTTATGTCATGTATCTCGATGCTTGCCTGTCTGATTTTCACCGGTGAACTGATCGGTATATTTATTAATACAGAAGGAGAGTCGCTGTATTACGGTATCCGCTTCCTGCGTATTCTCTGCCTGGGATGTCCTTTCTCGGCATTTGCCTACGCTGTCATATCGTTCTTCCAGGCCGTCGGCGAGAACCGCAGATCGTTCCTGCTCGCGATCCTGCGCAAGGGTGCTCTTGATATCCCGCTGATGTTTGTGCTCGGCGTGATGATCAGAATATACGGTATCGTTGCGGCTACACCGGTCACGGATGTTATCTGCTGTGCAGCGGCAGCGGTATGGTTTGTTCAATGCATTAATAAACTGAAAAGAAATCCGGGTCACGCATAGAGAAAAGCCGTGCCCGGGGGAGGGTAATATGCTTGATTCGAAGATATTTACATTGCTGAAAGTGGTGGAGACAGGCAATTATACACAGGCAGGAAAAGCCCTGAATCTGACGCAGCCTGCAATCTCTCAGCACATTCGTGCACTTGAAGTCAACACCGGCGTCAAGATCTTTGAGCGTGTAGGCAACCAGCTGATCCTTACCCGTGAAGGGGAGAGGGTCGTGGAGTGTGCCAGAGCGATGCTTTCACTCTATAACAACATGAAAACAGATCTGGCTGATCAGGCAACCGGATCACTTTCACTGAATATCGGTGTTACCCACACGGTGGAAAGCAACCGCATATCCGAAGTGCTTGCCAAGTATGCTTCAACCAATCCGGGTGTTACGGTAAAACTGATCACCGATACGCAGAACAAGATCAAGGAAAAGCTGAAGAACTATGAACTGGACTTCGGCATTATCGACGGAAAGATCAATGATCCGCTGCTGAATCATATGCAGCTGGATATGGACAGCCTGATGCTGGTGACAGCCCCGAATCATCCGCTGGCGGAAAAGAGTATAGTCACCGTAGATGATATCAAGAAGGAAAAGCTGATCCTGCGCTTACCGAATTCGGGAACCAGAAATCTGTTCGTCGCATCGCTGGAGGCGAGAAATATCAGCATCGATGAATTCGATGTGATTCTGGAGCTGGATAACATTGCGACGATCAAGAATCTGATCAGACGCGGATATGGCGTATCGGTGCTGCCGAAGAGTGTTGCGATCGATGACATGAAGAAGCGCAGACTGACAGCACTGCCGATCGAAAACCTGAGCATGATCAGAGAAATCAATATTATATATACAAGGCACTTTACGCATCCTGAGCTGCTGCAGGAGATATCAAGGATATATAATGACCTCTAAAAATGTCCCAAAAAAAATTTTTGGAAAAAATAAAAAAAGTGCTTGCAAAGGTATATGCACTGGTGTATATTAATCAAGGTCGCTGTTGAGAGCGGATGAAAATCTGATCAAAACAGTGAAATAATACTTGCAATCAGAAATGATTCATGGTATTATAAAAACCCACGCAGAAAGCGTGGCAAGACTGATCTTTGAAAACTGAACAGGAATTAAGCAACGAAACGTCAAGAAATTTATGGAAAGAACTGACGAAAGTCAGTGTTAAAGAATGAGCTAATTCAAATGGAGAGTTTGATCCTGGCTCAGGATAAACGCTGGCGGC
>DFIS01000010.1 GCA_002372175.1 Solobacterium sp. UBA3691 | reverse complement strand
AGGGACAGCAGGTATCTGATATTATCGCACTGCGTTTCCCGGTAACTGCAAAGCTTGGCTCTATTGCCTTCTGTGTAGCAATGTTTATCGGTCTTGTTCTTGGTATTACATCGGCGCTGACCAAACACCGCTGGGTGAACAGTCTGATCACAGTCGTGGCAACTCTCGGAGTTTCCATTCCCGGCTTCCTGTTCGCATTGCTGATCATGATCGTCTTCGCAGTTAAACTCAAGCTGCTGCCGATCGTCGGTCTGCAGGGCCCGCAGTATTATATTCTTCCGGTTGCAGCGCTGTCTCTGAGCCCGATCGCTTCGGTCACACGTCTGACCAGAAGTTCTCTCAGAGATGTCATGCATGAAGATTACATCACACTGTCCAGAAGTAAAGGTAATAAGGAGATCCGTACGATCGTTATACACGGACTGAAGAATGCTCTGCTGCCTGTCATTACTTATGCAGGTCCGATGTTTGCAGGCATGATCACCGGTTCCCTGGTTATTGAGACACTGTTCTCGATCCCCGGTATCGGTGCTGAGTTTACAAACAGCATTACCAATCGTGACTATACACTTGTTATGGCGCTGACGATCCTGTTCGGAACGCTCGTCATCATCATGAATCTTGTATCTGATGTCGTGGCAGCCATCGTTGACCCGCGCATCAAGTTAGGAAAGTAGGGCAGTAAGATGAGTGAAAACAATCTTGTAATTAAAGACGATCTGTTTCAGCCCCTTCCTGAAGAGGATAAGAACTCGGAATTTATTGCTGTTGCGATCAAGACATTCGCAAGAGATGCCTGGGACAGATTCAGAAAGAATAAACTGGCTGTCGTCGGTCTGATCTTCCTGATTGTCATGATCCTGCTGGCTATCTTTGTACCGATGTTTGCACCGTATAAGTTCGATACGCAGGATATGGCAAACCGAAATGCGCTGCCTAGTATGCAGCATCTCTTCGGTACCGACAAACTCGGACGTGACATCTTCGTACGTGTTATGTACGGAGCCCGTATCTCTCTGGCCATTGGTTTCTCTACAGCTGCCATTAACCTTGTCATCGGTATTCTCTACGGTGGTATCGCAGGTTATGTAGGCGGCAGAGTGGATATGGTCATGATGCGAATCATCGATATTATTTACGCAGTTCCTTCACTGATCTATGTAGTATTGATCCTGCTCGTGTTCGGCGACAGTATCGGCAGTATGATGCTGGCGATTTGCCTTACGTCCTGGATCGGTATGGCTAGACAGGTCAGAGCTCAGGTCATGTCGCTTAAAGAAATGGAGTTTTCCCTGGCAGCGAAGGTCATCGGTGCTAGTGACAGCCGAATTCTGCTGAAGCACCTGATTATTAATGCGCTTGGTCCGATTATTGTTTCACTGACAATGATGGTTCCCGGTGCGATCTTCACGGAAGCATTCCTGAGTTTCGTTGGTATCGGTCTTAACCCCGCAATCCCCAGCTGGGGTAAGCTGGCCAATGACTGCCGTGCTCTGATCTTTACCCAGCCGATCCAGATCGTTTGGCCCGTAGGTGCGATATGCCTGACCATCCTCGCACTGAACTTTGTCGGTGACGGCATCGGCGAAGCTTTCCAGGCTAGAACGAGGTAGGTACAGATATGGCATTATTAGAAGTTAAAAACCTGAGTACGGAATTCAAGACGGATTCCGGTATGGTCCAGGCTGTACGTAATGTTTCCTTCTCCGTTGATCAGGGTGAAGCCCTCGGTATCGTTGGTGAATCCGGTTCCGGCAAGAGCCAGACGATGTATTCGATCATCGGTCTGCTTGCGGATAACGGTATTATCAGCAGCGGTGAAGTCACCTTTGACGGAAAGAATATTTCCAGATCTCAGTTCAAGACAAAAAGAGATTACGACAACTTCATGAGAGAGTTCCGCGGCAACTCGATGGCAATGATCTTCCAGGATCCGATGACATTCCTGAATCCGGTTCTGAAGATCGAAACACAGCTGATCGAACCGATGATGAACCATACGAAAATGACACGTTCGGAAGCCCGTGAGAGAGCTCTCGAACTGATGCGCAAGGTTGGTATTCCTTCTCCGGAAAAACGTATTACACAGTATCCGTTTGAGTTCTCCGGCGGTATGAGACAGCGTATCGTCATCGCGATCGCGCTGGCAAACGATCCCAAGCTGATCATCGCCGATGAACCGACAACTGCTCTGGACGTAACGATCCAGGCCCAGGTACTGGAACTGATCGATGATCTGAAGACAACAAGTAATTCAGCGATCATCATGATCACCCATGACCTCGGTGTTGTGGCAAAACTGTGTGACCGTATCGCCATCATGTACGGCGGCAAGATCGTTGAGATCGGCACCGACAGGGATATCTTCTACGATCCCAAGCATCCGTATACGAAGGGTCTGCTCAACTGTATCTCCAATCCTGAAGATGATGATGAAGATGAACTGAAACCGATTGCCGGTTCACCTCCGGATCTCCTGAATCCTCCGAAGGGATGTCCGTTCGTTGACAGATGTGAAAGCGCAATGAGAGTATGTAAGGACTTCCCGCCGGAAGTGACGACATTCAGCGATACGCATCAGTGTTCTTGTTGGTTACTTGATAGCAGGGCGGTGACAAAATGAGTGAAAATGTAATCCTTGATGTAAAGAATCTGAAGACATATTTCGATGTCACCAAAGGTATCTTCTCAAAAAAACAGATCGTCAAGGCTGTAGATGATGTCAGCTTTGATGTAAAACAGAATGAAACATTCGGTCTTGTCGGTGAATCCGGCTGCGGTAAGACAACACTCGGACGTACGATCGTCAAACTGTATGAGCCGGAAAGCGGTACGATCGAATTCGAGGGTAAGGATATTGCCAAGATCAGAGGGTCTGAACTGAAGGCATTCCGTAAGGATATGCAGATGATCTTCCAGGATCCGTATGCTTCACTGAATCCGCGTATGACCGTAGGTGAGATCATCAAAGAACCGATGATCATCCATAACATCTACAATACTGACGCAGAGCGTGAGGAAAGAGTAGTAGAACTGCTGAAGATCGTCGGTCTCAAGCCTGACCACATCAGACGTTATCCGGCAGAGTTCTCCGGCGGTCAGCGTCAGCGTATCGGTATCGCCAGAGCTCTGGCAGTTAACCCGAAGTTCATCGTCTGTGATGAGCCGATCTCCGCACTTGATGTTTCCATTCAGGCACAGGTCGTCAACCTGCTGAAGGAGATCCAGAGAGAAATGGGTCTGTCCTATCTGTTCATTGCACACGATCTGTCCATGGTCAAGCATATCTCCGACAGGATCGGTGTCATGTACCTTGGTCATATGGTGGAATGCGGACCTTCCAACGATGTATATCACCGTCCGCTCCATCCGTATACAACAGCTCTGCTTTCCGCTATCCCGATCCCTGATCCGGATACTGCCAAAGGTAAGCGGAGGATCGTGCTGGAAGGTGAGATCCCCAGCCCGATCAATCCTCCGGAAGGCTGTCCGTTCTGCACACGCTGTCCTAAAGCTACAGAACGCTGCCACAAGGAGCGTCCTCAGACGATACAGGTCGGCACACGTACGGTTGCCTGCCATCTGTACGAGAAGTAATACGCAGAGACAGGATCTTGTAAAGAGCTGAAGATCTCTGCAGTATAGCTTCCTGCATATTCGCATCACGGTAATTCCGTGGTAAATTGATGTATATTGCGGGCATCGCCAGGTGCCTGTGATATAAAAAAAGAAAGGGGAAAGAAAATGACTTTCAAAAAATTCGTTACTCGAGTTCTGACAGCTGGTATGGCATTCACGATGGTTGCATGCTCCGGCGGCGGTTCCGCAAGTACTCCGACACCTGCTTCCGGCGGTGAGAGCGGCGGCGGCACATCAGGCTCCGAAACAACAGAAACCACTTATAAGACAACATTCACATATGCTGTCGGTGGTGAGCCTACTTACATGGACCCTGCAAGATGCGGTGACTCTGTTACAGCTGAGATCCACAACGAGATCTGGTTCCCTCTGTTCTATCTGACAGAAGACGGTTCCGTAGCTAACGGTGACTGTGAGAGCTATGAAGTCAGCGATGACGGTCTTGTTTACACATTCCACCTGCAGCCTGAGGCCAAGTGGTCCGACGGTGAGCCGATCACTGCTGATCAGTATGTATTCGGTATCAAGAGATGCATCGGTATGGGTTATGATGATGCAGGTTATCTGACCATGATCACGAACTATATCGAAAATGCTGCTAATCACGTAGGTGAAGATGTAGCGGACATGGATGATGTAGGTGTCAAGGCTATTGATGACTTCACACTCGAGATCACACTGAATGGTGTCTGCCCGTTCTTTGTATCCTTACTGCCGACACAGGTATTCGCAGCTCTGCGTCCTGAGTTTGCTACAGAACATGATTCCGAATGGTCCCAGGATCCCAACAACTTCCCGACAACAGGTGCGTTCTATCTGACAAAGATCGACTCTGCTTCTGAGTACATCATGCAGAAGAACCCGAACTTCCTGTGGGCTGACCAGGTTGTTGTTGAAACACTGATCGCCAAGATCATGCCTTCCATGGAAGCCAGCCAGATGGCCTTCCAGACAGGCGAGATCGACTACGATACAGGCGCAAGCTCTGACTGTGTCAACGTTCCTGATCTGAAGGACGCTGTTGATATCTGGGGCAACATCAACTACTACATGAACCTCCAGTGCGTAAGCGGCAACGAAGCTCTGCAGAACAGAAATGTACGTCGTGCTATCCAGCTCGGTATCGATCGTTCCGCTATCGTTACAGCTCTTGATGCCGGTGATGTTTACTACGAACTGAACGGTTTCCTCCCTGTAGGTATTCCTGATTTTGAAGGTGACTTCCGTACAAATGCCAACAATGATCACCTGCTGGTCTACACAGACAAGGACGAAGCCCGCAGACTGATGGAAGAGGCCGGATTCAGCGAGACAAACAGACTGTCTCTGGAATACTACTACAACCAGAATGCTATGCATGATACGATTTCCGCAGTTATCGCTGAACAGTTAAAGGACATCTACATCGATGTTACACTGAAGACTGCTGAACTTCGTACATTCTTCGATGACCGTTCCTATGGACGTTATGACATGGCTAGAAATGCATTCTCTGCTGACTACATGGATCCTTGGAACTATCTCGAACTGATGGCTATCTACAATGACCCTGAAGGCAGAACATTCTTCGGTGATGAGACATACGACAACATGCTGTTCGAATCCATGACCATGACCGGTGAAGAGCGTTTTGCTAAGCTGCATGAGGCTGAGCAGTATGCTATCGAAGAGCAGTGCTGGAATGTACCTCTGATCGGTTACGGTTCCGTATCCTTACAGAGACCTGGTACAACAGGTGTTATCAATAACCCTCAGGCTAACCATATCTTCTGGTTCGTCAAGTGCCCGGAATAATATCCGAAACGATTCATAACTGAAAAGAGGGAGTCCTTCGGGACTTCCTCTTATCTTCTCTTATTGCTTTTTCTGAGTATATGACATGTATTGAGAAAAACCAATAATGCAGAAGAGGAGGCAATCATGAAACCTGTTGCATTGGATCAGTTCAAGGATTTTATCTATCTTTCCGCCTTATCAGCAACTGCTGATAAGAAACACCTCTACTTTGTTCAGTCGCGTATTGATATGGAGAATAATGCCTACCAGCAGCAGTTGATGACGACTGACACGGAGACACGGAAAACCACGAATGTAACGGAATGGCAGGACAGGGTATCTTACTTTGTACTAGGTAATGATGTCTTCCTGACCGACAGAAATAAAGACCTGAAGACGACACATACGGTACTGAAGAAACTGACGAAGAAGGGCTTCACGGAAGTATGTACACTGCCTCTTGCGGTAAACCGTGTCATTGATTTTGATAAGGCTAATTATCTCGTCAGTGCCGGTACAAACCGCAGCTGTCCCGGTTACCATGATCTGACGGATGAGCAGAAAGCACAGGTCGAACAGCAGAAAGAGGATGACAAGGATTATATCGTCTTTGATGAGTATCCGTTTGTATTTAACGGTGCCGGTGTGATCAACGGTTCAAGAACATCACTGTTCCTGGTCAATAAAAAGACATTTGCGGTAAAGAAGATCACTCCCGATACATTTGATGTCGGTTCTTTTGAGATCATCAAGGGAAAACTGATCATTACTGCCAATGACTTTACGACCTTCAAGACAAAGTGGGACAAGATCTATCAGTACGATCCCAAAGCAAATGAATTTACATGTATTTACGGAGACCGCATGCAGATACACAGAGTCTTCGGAGATCATGGAAAGATCCTTGTCAGAGGCACATTCGGACGTGATTACGGTGAGATGGAAGCGGCCAAGATCTATGAGCTGAAGAACGGTAAGATGGTTCTGAAAGTCGATTCCGAGTACTCTCTGTTTAATTCTGTGGCAACGGATATCCACTATGGCAGAGGCAAGAGCTATGACTGTGTGGATGGCACACATTACTTTGTGACATGTGATGTTGACAGAGCTGTACTGATGAAGATGTGCGGTGATCACTTTGAAAAGGTCATCGATCTTCCCGGATCTGTAGATGATTTTGCGTTCGGACCTGAAAGCATCTTCATCATCGGTACACTGAAACAGGATCTGCAGGAGATCTATGAAGTCAAAGATAATAAAGCGAAGCGTATTACTTCCTTCAATACATCAGTCCTGAAAGGATGTTATGTCGGCAAGCCGGAGAAGATCACGGTACAGAAGGCCGTACCGATCGACGGATGGGTGATCAAGCCTATAGATTATGATCCGGAGAAGAAGTATCCGGTGATCCTGGATATCCACGGCGGTCCCAAGGCGGCCTACAGCGATGTCTATTATCATGAGATGCAGCACTGGGCAGGACAGGGATACTTTGTGATCTACTGCAATCCCCGCGGTTCTGACGGCAAGGGCAATGCTTTTGCGGATCTGCGTCATCAGTTCGGCGGTATCGACTATCAGGACATCATGGAATTCGTTGATCTGGCACTGGCAAAATATCCGGCGATGGACAGCGGGCGCATGGGCGTTACCGGCGGTTCCTACGGCGGTTATATGACGAACTGGATCATCGGCCAGACAGACAGATTCAAGTGTGCGGCGACCCAGCGTTCGATCTCCAACTGGATCTCGGAAGTTGGTGTCAGCGATTACGGTATCGACTTCCCGATCGAACAGCAGTTCGGTGACCTGTATCACTGTGCGGAAGAGCTGTGGGGCATGTCTCCGCTGAAATATGCCAATAACGCAGTCACACCGACACTGTTTATCCATTCCACGGAAGATTACAGATGTCCGGTACCGGAGGCTTTACAGCTGTATACGGTGCTGACATGCCGCGGAGTAGAGACAAGGATGGTTCTGTTCAAGGGAGAGAATCATGAGCTTTCCAGAAGCGGTAAACCTAAACACAGAGTCAGACGTCTGACGGAGATCACAAACTGGATGGACAGTCATCTGAAGTAGGAGCAGCATATGGAGTTTGATCTGACAAAACCTCATTGTTACTGGTTTAACGAGATCAGTAAGATCCCGCATCCTTCCCGTCATGAGAAGGCAATCAGTGACTTTATCGTAGAATTTGCGAAAGAACGCGGTCTTGCCTGGAAACAGGATCATGTGTGGAACGTGATCGTGGAGAAGCCGGCATCTGCGGGGTATGAAGATGCAGAACCGATCATCCTGCAGGCGCATACGGACATGGTACCGGCGAAAGTGGATGGTTCTGATCATAACTTTGAGACGGATCCGCTGAAGCTGTATGTCGATGATGAAGGCTGGCTGCATGCTGAGGGAACGACACTCGGTGATGATGACGGTCACGGTGTAGCATATATGCTGGCGATCCTCGATGATGATGAATTGCCGCATCCTCTGATCCAGTGCTATTTCACCACAATGGAAGAGATCGGTCTGCTTGGTGCAATGGAGCTGAAGGCAGAGGATATCAAGGCCGACAGGATGATCAGTCTTGACGGCGGCGGTGAAACGAGCACGGCGATCAGCTCTGCCGGCGGCTGCAGTGTTTACGTACACGGCGATATCTGCTGGAAAGAGAATACGCTGCCCGGATATGAACTGACGGTTTCAGGACTGAAGGGCGGTCATTCCGGCGGTATCGACAAGGAAAAGGGCAATGCCATCACGATTGCCGCAAGGATCATCGAAGAGCTGCGAAACAAAGGTCTCGATGTCCATATCAGTGCCTTCAGCGGCGGGGAGAAAGACAATGCGATCCCGCGTACAGCTTCTGTAGTGTTTGCCTCAGCGGCAGATGCACAGAAACTGCAGGAAGCAGTCAGTACCTCGTTTGGCAATATCAGAACAGAACTTGAGTTCAGTGATCCCGATGTTGCGGTAACCCTGAACAAGGAAATACCGCTATACAGAACAATGCATGATGAACTTGGCAATGCCGTGATCGATTACGCATATCTGGCCCCGAACGGTTTCCAGCACAAATCCATGGTTATTGAAGGACTGACGGTAACATCGCTGAATCTCGGTGTTGTGACGACAGGGGAAAACGAAGTGCTGTTTGATACCCTGATCCGCAGTGCCATGGACAGTGCTTCTGATGATCTCAATGACAAGCTGCATAAACTTGCGGATATTCTCGGTCTTCGCTACGAGCTGGCAGGTAAGTATTCCGGATGGAATTACGAACCTGAATCTCCGATGCGTGACCTGATGAAAGAGATCGTAGTGAAATACGGCGGTACATATGAGCAGTTCGCTGTTCACGGCGGCTGTGAATGCGGTGTCTTCAAGGCGCTGAATCCGAAACTGGATATTCTGACCTTCGGTCCGATCGGTACAGGAGCACATACACCGGAAGAGAAGCTGAACCTGGCATCCTTTGACAGATCGTATGAGATGTTAAAGGAAATGGTCAGCAGGTATGTAAAGAAGGTGAATGTATGAAACGGTGGCAGATAGATAAAGCAGCAAGACTCCTGGTCAGGATGGGTGTCAACCTGCAGCCGGGAGAAACGATCGTCCTGCAGGCAGACACAGATGCCATGCCTCTGGCCAGAGCGATCACGAAGGAAGCATTCGAAGCCGGAGCAGAAGATGTGGAAGTTCTGATCAATGACCCCTGGATCAATCATCTGAAGGCACTGAACTGCACCCCTGAACATCTGCGGGAACTGCCGGAGTGGAAGAAGGAAAGCATTGATGCGATCCTGCGTACGGGCAAAGGTGTACAGCTTGGCATATTCGGGACAAGACCGACACTGAATCTTGATGTGCCGGATGCCAGCCTCAGAGCCCAGGCATATGCCTCCAACGAGCTCAGAAATGTTGTCAGAAACTATATTCACCAGGGCTGTCTGAAGTGGTCAGGGACGATGTATCCCAACCGGGAATGGGCAAATCGCGTCTTCCCC
>DFIS01000038.1 GCA_002372175.1 Solobacterium sp. UBA3691 | reverse complement strand
CGCTCAACACCGTCAGGATCATTTGAGCCATAGAACTGGGCAATGACAACTGTAGCACCGGAAGAAAGACCTGTCACAAAACCAACCAGCAGATTGATCACCGTACCGGTCGAACCGCCGACGGCACCGAGAGCCTCCTTGCCGACAAAGTTGCCGACGACTACCGCATCCACGGTATTGTAAAGTTGTTGGAACAGTGTCCCGAAAAAGACCGGGAAAAAGAACAGCAGAAGCTGCTGCCAGATAACACCGTGGAGCAGATCGGGTTTGATCCTGCGCATATACTTACCTCACATACGCGCAATTCTATCACTTTTCAAAGGACTGGAAAGAACTATTTTTCTTTTTGCACAATGTAAACGCTTAACCGAAAACAAATGGTTCCGCATGCCCGTCACGGTCAAATACCCAGAGCAGTTCGGAGAGCTTTGCGTCCGCAAATTCACGGTTTAATTCACGCAGTGCCCGGACTGCCTTTGCCGGCTGCAGATCCTCCAGTCTGCGGATATTGACTTCATCCATGCCCGTAGGCACGATACAGACTTCGCCCGTTCTCCGTCTCAGATCATCTGCGATACCGGGATAAAACATCGCGATCGCCCCGTTGACCGGGCATTCTGTTGTCAGCACAAGATCATCGCCAAGATCTCCGGACTCCTCAGGATACGTAAAGTTTTCATTTCTCTGTACATAGTCCTGCCAGTGCTCATAGATCACCGCCGGATACTTCCTGCAGGTATTCTTCAATGCCGCATCAAGGATCTCTTCATCGCTCATCCGCCACCTGCCGATCATCTTCCGTTTAACACGAAAACTCCTGTACATGCCCGCCTGACTGCCCATGTCGCAATACAGCACCAGGGCTACATCACCGATCCTGCGCAGGATCAGATCATCTTCCGCCGCACTGATCTTCTCTTCCGGCAGCACCCTGAGGATCAGATATTCTTCAGCGGTATGGTATTCTTCCAGATCACCGGCGATATTGTCCATCTGCAGCCTGTAGCTCATCGCCTCCCGCAGGAACCCGTCAACTGCCCTCTTCCCGTTTCGCTGAAAAGCCGGCCGGATATCATTCAGACAGATACGCATACGCACATCTCTGCCAAAGCCGACTAACAGCCACGTCTCCTGCAGGGAGGCCTCGGGATCTTCTCCGCGCAGACTGTTGATCTCCCGTTTATCCTGGACATATTCAAGGTTATCTTCATGCGGACGCAGAATAGCCAGCACCCGTGCACCGTAAGACTCCCCGTTCTTCGCAAACCATGCCTGTACAGCCTGTTCAAGTTCTTTCATGTCTCTCACCTCACACTGTTTATGGTAGCGAAAGACACCTGCTCATGCGTCCCGTAGTTGTCCCGGATCGGTGCCATATCCGTACCGATTCAGGGATTGACCGTTCCCCTGCGGAACGGCTTTAGAATACTTTGCATAGACCATGAAGACCGTTAACGAACTGTGCAGACTGACCGGTGTGACCCGCAAGACCCTCTTTTATTACGACAGAATAGGTCTTTTAACACCTGCCGTACGGATAGGCAAACAGAACAGTAAATACTACGAGGATGACGCTGCGGAAAAGCTGATGCTGATCCACACCTACAAGCAGGCAGGACTGCAGCTCTCCGAGATACGCCGTCTGCTGTATGACGAGAATGCTTCACGGGAAGAGATCCTGCACCAGGCACTGCGCCGGCTCACTAACCAGAGGGAGCGTCTGTCAGCACAGATCGCCCGGGCCGAAGAGCTGCTGCGGCAGACACAGGAATAACTGCATACTGTGCTCATAACGATCTGCAGGAACAGAAAACAGGCGTGACCGCTGCGGCCGCGCCTGTTTGTTTCTGTATTCTGTAAAGATCAGTCACACCAGTCAAAGAACTCGATGATCGTCTCTTCGACATCCTCCCGGATATCCGCATAATTATGGATCTCATGACGGTATCCCGGATACAGCTTTGTGGTGACATCATGACCGGTATCGATCAGCCAGTTGCTTGTCTGGTATACACCTGTACCGTACTGTCCTACAGGATCCTGGTCACCGGCAATATTCAGGATCGGCAGATCTGTCGGTACCTTCTTCGCCCATTCTTCACCGGTGATCGCTTCCATCATCTGCTGGAAGTACAGCCATGCCCGGTTCGTCGTCGGCTTAGTGAAGGCGTCAAACGGATCCTCCGCATGGTCCTTCTGCACCCACGGATCATCACAGATCCACTCGTTGCCAAGCTTTACACCTTCCTTGCAGCGGGCAAACATCCAACCCATGAACTTGGCTCCAAGCGTAGGATCCGCTTCTTCTCCCTTGCCTTCATTGACCAGTTTCTTCAGCAGCGCAATGCTTTCATCGAGGTTAGGCCATACACCTGTTGTTCCGCAGAGTGTGGCACCATTCAGATCTTCACCGTACTTGGCAATATACAGTCTGGTAATGAATGATCCCATACTGTGACCGAACATGAAGTACGGAATATCCGGATACTTCTCAGCAACGATGTCATGGAGCTTCTTCTCATCTTCCATCATTGTCGTGTATCCGTGATCACCCCAGTCACCCCAATGGTCATTCTCGATCGCTGTCTTGCCATGTCCGACATGATCATCTGCCGCCACGATATACCCTGCCTCCATGAACGAAGTGATCATGTGCAGATATCTGCGGGAATGCTCACCAAAGCCGTGCACAAGCTGAATGACACCTTCCGGCTCACAAGCAGGTACATATACCCATCCGTAAACAGTGTCTCTCTCGTTGAATGATAAAAACTTAACTTCATGCAGCATATTATCTTACCTCCGGAGTATCCTCATACTCCTCTTTGTTAAGTTAATCATACCACGGAACACGTGCACTCAGTAGTCAAACTGATGATAGTACCGGCGGATCGTCCGGGGATGCCTGAGATACAGCTCGAGATATGCGTCTATGCGGTTATTGACAGCCCGCATGACAAGGTGAGAGATACTCCCGCGGTATTCTTCACGGATACCGTACAGGGCAAATTCACCTGTATCGATGATCGTATAATTCTCACATACTTTCGGCAGGAATCTGCTGACTCTCTCAGCCAGAGGTCTCTGTTCATCTTCTCCCATGTACAGGATCACCGGTGTATTCCGGGTAATGACCTCAAGCATGCCATGGAAGAACTCCTGACAGGAAATGACTCTGGTACGTATCCAGAACTGTTCCTCCCAATAGCACATCCCGGCGGAGTATGCTGCGCCATACTGGTTCCCGGAGGCGATCAGGTAATACGGCATGTCCGGTCTTTCCGCCAGCTGATCAGCGATCCTGCGGGCAAAACCTGCTGCCCAGGTATCTGCCTCCTTCTCCGTATCCGCCAGAGCCTGCGCGAGGTATTCCTCCATGTTCAGACAGTAATCCTCATATTCGTCAAACTCTCCGTTTTTGTACATCAGGTAGTTGCAGACCATGTAAAACTTCAGCTGCTCATTCTTCGGGTATGTGATCAGGTATTCCTGCATGTTCCGGCCGGTCAGGGTCGATCCCGGCGTATCCACAAACGCAAATACCCTGCCGCCGATCTCGTGCACACGCTCAGCCATACTGATCATTTCCGGTGTCTCTCCCGATACCGAAGACATGATAACGACCGACTTCGGCGTAAAGCGTCTGTTGCCTGTCGTCACGAACTCTGCCGCATTCTCCGCATATACAGGCAGTGCAGATCTTCCGCGCATGTATACTTCTGCCTGCATGGCACTGGCATAGGTACCGCCGATGCCCATGAACCAGATACCGTCAAAGCCCTTATCCCAGATCTCATCGACCACTGTTTCGATCTGCTCGCGAAGAGCCAGAGCACCGCTGACACTGTCCAGGATCTCCTGTTCGTCAAAGTCCCGAAGCACAGGATCTTTCTCCTGCCATTTACTGCCTGTATACATTCTTTACTCCCTCCTGTCTGAACGCCCCGTGATAACCAAGTGTTTCTGCTGCTTCACGGGAGCCTTCCTGCATCGCTTCCTGTGTTCCGCAGCCTTTGATCAATGCCGCAAGGAAACCGGCAATATATGCATCCCCTGCCCCCATCGTATCAATGATCCTCTCTGCAGGATAAGCTCTGCAGTATGTAAAACCATCCTCATCCAGGCAGAGACTGCCGTCCTTGCCCAGGGTAGCGATGATCTTCTGTACGCCTGTTTCCTTCATCTGTTTCATCGTTTCCCGCAGCTTCGATCCATCGCCTTCTGCCGAAAAAAACAGATATGTCACATAGGGGAGAAGCTTGCGCACCTGCGGATCATCTGCCCTGTCCGCCGCATCCAGTGCGATCCTTGCCCCGTGTTCATGAAGATACGGAAAATGTATCTCCTGTCTGCCCCAGTAATCGCACAGACAGATATCTGCCTGTATCAGTTCATGCATGTCCGCTTCCGACAGTGAATACACGCCGCATACACCCTCGTCATAGTCACCGAGGATCCGTTCGCCATCTTCAAGATACACGTCACACACAGCACTGTTCCCTTCACAGACATGTACATATGATGTATCCATGCCATGACGCACCAGTTCATGCAGGATCACTTCACCGGCACGATCATTGCCAAGCGCCCCGACATAGACAGACGATATCCCCAGTCCTGAGGCATGAACAGCACTGTTGACAGGACCGCCCCCGGCAAAGCAGATCACTTCACCGTCAAGATGATATCTGTCAATACAGTGACTGCCGAAACATGCCAGCACACCTTTTTCCATGCTCACTTTCACCTCAGTAACATCGTAGTATCCCCGGTGTATGGGGACAATGCTGAGGAATTCCTGTGTAAAAAAGAGGAATCCTTCCGGACTCCTCATTCTGCCTCAATTTCTCTGATCAGGCACTCATTCCCTTTCAGCAGCCATGTATGCTCACTGCCGCATTTCGGACATATCCTGCCGTACTTTACTGTCTCATACGTACTGTCACAGTCTTCGCAGTAAGTCACTGCAGGAATCATCACGAGCTTCAGTTCCGCATCCTTCAGCACTTCGTATCTGCCCTTGAAATAGTTCCAGCAGTCAATGAAGTAATCGGTCATGATCCCGGATACTTCACCTACCTCCAGGGTCACCGATCCGACCTTGCTGAGATGATTCTCCTCTGCCAGTTCCGCGATCGTTTTGGCCGTATGCGTTACGATGCCCAGTTCATGCATGTACAGATGCCTTCAGTGCTGCAGCTTCTGCGCACAGCCAGTCTTCCAGAGCTTCCATGCCTTCACCTGTCTTCGCCGATACCGGGAAGATCCGGATATCCGGGTTCAGTCTTCTGACCCGTTCCGTGACCTTGTCCATGTCAAAGTCAAAGTACGGTAAAGCATCCATCTTCGTGATGACCAGCGCATCGCTCTTTTCAAACATCAGCGGATACTTCAGGGGCTTGTCATCCCCCTCCGGCACCGACAGGATCATCACGCACTTATGCGCACCGGTATCATATTCAGCCGGACAGATCTCTCTGTCCCTGCTGTTAATCTGTCCAGATATCCTTTGCCAGACGGAAGACAGCCCAGCCCTTCGGCCAGCCGACATACATCGTCGCATGTGTGATGATCGCTGCGATCTCTTCCTTCGTGACACCGTTGTTCTTTGCGTTCTGCAGATGGTAGACGAGCGAAGAATCGGTGATGCCTGATGCCATCAGCGATACGACCGTGATGATGCATTTTGTCTTTACATCAATGGCTTCTTCATTCCACACTTCCCCGAAGAGCACATCATCATTCAGATGCGCAAACATCGGCGCAAATTCACCTAACTGTTCTCTGCCTGCTGTCTGTACGATCTTTTTCATTATGCTTATTCCTCCGTATATATCGTGATCACGGCGTCATGGTCCTGTGTCAGAACATCCGCATCTGCATCCGCGATCCTGCCAAGACGTGTATATGCCCATGTATTGGAACCTGTAAAGATGACGATCTGATCACCGCTGTAAAGAACGATATCTCCCTTCTCTGTCACTGTCTGTACATCGCTGCGGGGCAGCTTCATGCCAAGTGAACCTACCTGTTCAAAGCCGCCGTAGCGGGACAGCTGTACCTGCAGAGCTTCATCCTTTACGGCTTTACGCAGAGTCTCAACAGCCTCATTCTGCTGCCAGATGACCTCTACTTCCGTATCATCGATCTTCAGTTTCATTACTTTATCCTCTTCTTCCTGCACTGCTTCTGCGGTTGTGTCGACAGGCTCCTGCACAGGCTGTACAAGATCGCTTTTCGGGACTGTACACCCGGCAAGGATCACTCCCGCAAGCAGTATGCATAGTATTCTTCTCATTCGCCGAAGTATTCCCGGATCTCCTGCATCCTGCTGCTTTGGGCCACATGGAACGGACAGCGGCTGTCGCAGTGCCCGCACGAGATACAGTCTCCGGCTTTTCTTTCCAGTGTATGGTAGTGCTCTTTTGCCAGGGCATCACCGGTACGCGCAAGATCATAGTACTTGTTGATCAGACCGATATCGAGACCTGCCGGACAGGGCTTGCAGTGATTGCAGTAGACACATTTGCCGACCTGATCCTGCGGTGTCAGTGTACTGATGATACTGTAGTCTGTATCGGTTTCCTGCTGATCATAGTAAGCCAGAAGTTTCTCTACTTCTTCCGTGTTCTTCGCTCCGGCCAGTGCCGTCAGTACACCCGGCTTATCCAGGCAGTAACGTATGCACTGATATGGTGTCAAAGCTCTGCCGAACGGAGAGACTGCCGCATCCAGCAGCTGTCCGCCGGAGAACGGTTTCATGCATGAAATACCGATACCCTCTGCTTCACAGCGTCTGTATACCGCATTGCGCTCATCCCCGCTGCCGTTGGCGAATTCTCCCTCGCCATAGTCATATGCGGCATTGACTGAGAACATTAACATGTCCACACTGACCTCATCAAGGATCTTCATGATCACCGAGGGTGTATGGGAGGAGAGTCCGATATGTCTGACGATGCCGTCCTTCTGCAGACCCTTCAGATAGTCCAGCACACCGTTGCGCTGATATGTCTGCCAGTCGTCATATTCATCCTGACAGTGAATAAAACCATAGTCGATATAGTCTGTGCCAAGCTGCTTCAGCTGCCACTTCACGGATTCTTCTACAGCATGCTTATCCAATGACCAGCCATAGGTACCCTTACTGTAATCCGCCCCGAAATGGATCTGATAGTATACCTGTTCACGGACATCCTTCAGTGCTTCACCCCAAATTGGAAAAGCCCTGCCGTCTCCGGCCGCAAGATCGTAATAGTTGATGCCGCCCTCAAATGCACGTCTGAGTGCCTTTACAGCTTCTTCCGTTCCTGCCTCAAACAGATATGCTGAGCCAAGCCCGATCTCACTGATCCTGTCTCCTGTTCTGCGGTTGATCCTGTAACGCATATCCTAGTCCTCGTAGTGCTTTGCGACATCCTTCAGATACTGAATGATCGGCAGATGCTGGGGACATACACCCTCACACTGTCCGCACTCTATGCATGCGGATGCCTTGCCGAACTTTCTGGTCAGCAGCTCATAGTTGGTAAAGTTGATCGTCCATCCCTTCTCTTCGAGATGTTCACGCATATCTTCGTTGTAGATCGAGAAATATTGCGGAATGCAGATATGCATCGGGCAGCCTTCCGTACAGTACGAACAGCCTGTGCACGGAACCGTGATCTTGGCATTGATCATCTCTGCAGCCTTGAAGCACATGTTTCTCTCTGCTTCCGTCAGCGGTGTGAAGTTCTCCATATAGCCGGTATTATCCAGCATCTGTTCCATATTGCTCATACCGGAGAGAACGACCATGACATTGGGCAGACTTGCCGCAAAGCGAATCGCCCAGCTCGGCACAGACTTCGTGCTGTCATATGCCCTAAACATGTCTGTTACATCCTCCGGTGTCCTTGCCAGAGTGCCGCCTTTTACAGGTTCCATGACGATGACCGGTTTATTGTGCTTTACCGCCACCTCGTAACATGCCCGTGAGCGGATCCATTCACTCTCCCAGTCCAGATAATTGATCTGCAGCTGCACAAACTCCATCTCCGGATGCTTCGTCAGGATCTCTTCCAGCAGCTCCGGTGTATCGTGAAAAGAGAATCCGGCATGTTTGACAAGCCCCTGTGCTTTCTTTTCCAGCAGCCAGCTGAAGCAGTCAAACTGTTCATACTTATCGATCATACCTGCTTCGATACCGTGCAGAAGATAGTAATCAAAGTATCCGGCACCTGTCTTTTCCAGCTGTGCATTGAATACCTTGTCTCTGTCTTCGTAAGAATTGAAGAAACCGGCATGCAGCTTCGTTGCCAGTGTATAGCTCTCCCTCGGATAACGTGATGTCAGAGCTTCCTTTGCGGCATTTTCACTGGCAAATCCGTTATACATCCAGGCTGTATCAAAGTATGTAAACCCATGTGAAATAAAATGATCTACCATGCGTTTCAGTTCTTCCATATCAATACTGGACGCATCGTTTTTGTCCGTTACAGGCAGTCTCATCAGGCCGAAGCCGAGTTTCTTTGCAGGTCTGAATTCCATGATGATTTCCTCCGTTTACACTTTTGCATATTCATCATAATATCAATGTATAATAATAACAAATACACATATCTGATACTCTGTCATAATTATTATGCATAGAAAGGAATGCCATGGACATCCATATTCTCGAATCATACCTGACCGTTGCCAGAGAAGGCAGTATCACCGCTGCCGCCGAACTTCTGCACATCTCACAGCCGGCACTTTCCCGGCAGATGAAGGAGCTGGAAAAGGAACTGGGTGTTACCCTGTTCATCCGCGGCAACAGACGCATACGCCTGACCGAGGAAGGCATGATCCTGCGCCGTCGTGCCGAAGAGATGACAAGACTCTACCAGCAGACAGAAAAAGAGCTTTCCGTGACCGGAAAGACTCTCAGCGGTGATATCTATATCGGTGCCGGTGAATCTCCGGCCTTTCATACACTGTCACGGACAGCAGCAGCCCTGATCCGGAGATATCCGGATATCCGCGTTCACATCACCAGCGGTGATACCGACGATCTGATGGACCGTCTCGAACACGGACTGATCGATCTGGCGCTGATCTTCAGTGATTTTGACAGACAGATCTACCAATACCTGAAACTGTCGGAAAAAGACAGTTTCGGTGTGATCCTGCGCAAAGACTCTCCGTTATCACGAAAAGATGTCATTCACTTTAGTGATCTGAAGGATGTACCGGTGATCATGCCGAGAGGATCCATGAGCCGCTTTACCGACAACGAGATGTTTTCCGGTATCCGTACATCCGCCACATATAACCTGATCTATAACGCATCACTGATGGCAGAAGACGGCCTGGGTCCGGCAATCGTCTTTGACAAACTGATCAACTTCTCGGCACACCCGGTCCTGTGCTTTCGTCCGCTTTCTCCCGAAGTATCTGTCAGCGGTACCGTGATCTGGAAGAAATACCGGATGTTTACTCCTGCCGTACAACTGTATCTCGATATGTTAAAAGAATCCCTGACCGGTGATCAGCCCATCTGAATGGACGCATCCAGCAGTTTCTTCTCGATCCTCAGCATCGTATCGGTATAGTACTGCAGTTCTTCTTTTGTCAGTTCAGACTCATCGATCTTTTCCAATGCATTCATTGCATCAGCGTATTTCCCCATCATCTCCAGATACTTCACCATCATCATTGTATTTGATGAATCATAGGTCTTCATAAACTCAATGTAGGAATCAAAGAAAGCCTCATAATCATCCATCATCTTCTTGAATTCCTGAAAGTCTCTGCCCGCCGGTTCCGGTGTCGGCTCAGGTGTGGGTTCCGGTGTTGGTTCAGGTGTGGGTTCGGGAGTTGGTTCGGGAGTTACTTCAGATGTAGGTTCGGGTGTAGGTGCAGGTGTCGCTGCCGGCGTTGACGGACGCGGTGTATTTACTGCTGTGCTCTTCGGTTTCCCGCATGCGCCTGCCGACATGATGAACAAAACACATATGATCGATATGATTCTTTTCATGACCGTTCTCCTTATCAGATGTTGTTACTGCTATCGTAGAACTGTTCCATTGGGGAACGGTCAAGGTATCTCAAAGACTTTCCATTACCTGAGCAAATTCTTTCTGGTATTCTGCCTCTTCTGCCGCAACGATCTGACGGTACTGTCCGATCTCCTCCTCCGTCAGTTCTTCAGCCTGGATAAATGTGAGCTGTGACACTGCCCTTTCCGAGCGCAGCACTGTCTGGTTGTAGACTGGCCCCAGAAGCAGCAGTTTCATCGCATCTTCTTTTTTCAGAAGTCCGCTGGTAATAATGTCGATTGTATCAAAGATCGTATCATTGGCGATCGGACCAACGACCAGATCATACCCGGGATACAGTTCTTCCTGCAGATGTCTGTTCCGATAGATATACTCAAACCAGTCTTCGTTCCTCTCAAAGCGCAGTATACGCAGTCCGTCCGTATCCAGTTCATATATATTGAACCAGGTCTTACTGTCTGTCCTTATCCTTGCCCAGCGAACGGAAAACGCTCTGTCCGCAGATGTATAGAAGCCCTGTCCGAGATCAGCATTCTTCCTGCCGTAATAGATATCCGGCTTTTCGATCACACTGAAGCCTGTATGATATAGTCTCATTCTGATTCTCCTGTATCTTTCATCATGACTATAACAGATTTACATCCCTGCGCAGTGCACATCTGCTTATCAGTGTATGTATATATCCCGTACATGTCTGTGCTATGATTTCCTCAAAGGATGGTATCACCTATGGAGCGACACGCATTTGCCCTGGAGATCAGAGAAAACTGCCGGAATCCCTTCCGTACACTTCTGAAGGAGATCTGGCCGGATACAGTCTCTCTTCTTGACCGTATACAGGCGGACAACTTCAGTCTCTGGAACATTGAAGATCTTGTCTTTGGCTACTTTGAAACAGCGCAGAAACCGGAGATCTCTGCAGATCTTTTGACTGCTTATACAGGACTGGAACAGAAGATCTTGCCGTATGCACGTTTCATCAGCCGCCCTCTTGAGGGAATGCGCCTGATGTATGAAGATTTCGGTATTGTCCGCAAAGACAAGTCCCTGATCCGCCACCGTGTCTTTGTCACCCGCCTGAAACCGGGTATGCATGAGGAGTACAAAGCCAGACATGACAGGCTGATCGAGGCAAGAAACGGCAGGATCACAGAAGGTCCCGACAGTAACTTCTCGATCTGGAATGCGGAGGATTACATCTTCGGCTATGATGAGATCGATGTCACGATGGAGAAAGAAGAGACAGAAGCTTCCCGGGCTGCGACGATCGCCTGGGAGACGAGGATGCTCGAGATCATGGACTGGTACACCGATGATGTCGACTGGATCAGCCATCAGCAGCACGGCCATATCATCTGCCTCGCCCATTACCGTCATTAGTAAAACCACTTACAGGATCTTCTGATTCTGTAAGTTTTTTATCCAAAAGATTCTCCTATCCTTACGGTTTTGTTCAGATGAACTTCACATTCCGCAGATATTCTTATACCTGTAACACAAATAACAGGAAAGGAGACCTGATATGAAAACAGCAAAACTTACAGCCGTCTTCATGTTGGCGGCAAGCCTGATGCTTGGCTGCAGTGCACAGGCACAAAGCACTGAAGAGAATGTTCCTGCGGGAAATACAGAAACCCCTGTCAGCGAGGTAACTTCTGAAACAGAGGAGAAGAAAACGATCACCGTCACACAGGAAACATCTGAGGAAGATGTCTCGGAATACTTCACAGACAAAGACATGGCCCAGACAGCAGATCTCTCCGATGCTGTATATTACACAGTCAAAGACGGTGAAGATATCAGTATTACGGAAGAAGGTGTATATGTCCTCTCCGGTACGGCAGCAGACGTTACTGTCCGCGTAGAAACAGACGACAGCGCCAAAGTACAGCTGGTCCTCGATGAACTGAATGTAACGAATACAGATGCTCCGGTGATCTATGTTGTTTCGGCAGACAAAGTCTTTGTGACAACAGCAGACGGTACCAGCGAGCTCACCGTTACCGGCACCTTCACGGATGACGGTTCGGTAAGTACAGACGCTGTGATCTTCTCCAAAGATGATCTCGTCCTGAACGGAACCGGAACCCTGGTCATTGACTCTTCCGATAACGGCATCACTTCCAAAGATGACCTGAAGATCACCGGCGGAACATATGTGATCAACAGTTCTGCAGATGCGATCGAAGCCAATGACTCGATCCGTATCGCCGACGGTAACTTCACGATCAAGACATCCAAGGATGGATTACACGCAGAGAATGATGAAGATGATACACAGGGCTGGATCTACATTGGCGGCGGTACATTCAAGATCGAAGCAGGATCTGACGGCATCCAGGGAACACCGATGGTGCAGATCGACGGCGGCAGCTTCGACATCAGTGCTGAAGAGGCCATCGAAGGCACATATGTACTGATCAACGGCGGAGATCTCACGATCTATGCGACAGATGACGGCATCAATGCTTCCAACAAGTCTTCTGCTTATACCCCGAAGATCGAGATCAACGGCGGAGCTCTTGATATTACGATGGCAGCCGGTGACACGGATGCCCTGGATTCCAACGGTTCCCTTGTCATCAACGGCGGTACAGTAAATATCTCAGCACAGTTCGCATTCGACTATGTCAGCGGCGCTGAACTGAACGGCGGCACAGTAACTGTCAACGGCACACAGGTTACAGCGATCACCGAATCAATGATGGGCGGCGGTATGATGGGCGGCCACGGAAACTTCGGCGGTCAGGGTCAAATGCCTGAAGGCTTTGGCACACAGGGTCAGATGCCCGGCAGTGATACAATGACCGGAAGCACACCTGATTCCAGCGGACAGAACGGCCAGATGCCGAACTTCGGCGGTATGCCCGGAGGTCACGGAAGGCACTAAACAATAAACCGCAAGAAAAGGGGCTGTAAAGAAAAAG
>DFIS01000017.1 GCA_002372175.1 Solobacterium sp. UBA3691 | reverse complement strand
TTGACAACCCTTAGCGAGTTTTCTTTACCCCATGGTCATCTGTTGCGCTTAATATGGTAATTCATCTGTTTAAAAGAGACTTCTGTATAACAGGACTGTGAAGTATGAGCATGCTGTATCTGTTAGTTAGTCTGTTTGCCAGCATTATTGGAGCAATATGCGGGATCGGCGGCGGTGTGCTCGGCGGCATCATCGGACGCATGATCAATAAAAAATCGACAGCAGGGCTGTCGAAAAACTCTTTTTATCCGCCATGGTACTGATCCTTCTGATCTGTGCCATGAATGTATACAAGTATCTGTTTGCGTAGATCAGCGGATCGGATCACCGGCAAAGTCGTACTGCAGATCATCTTCGCTGAAGTCTGTGATCAGCTTTGCCGCAAATATCTGCGCATCATCGTAGATCTCCATGAATGAACGGTGACTGATCACCCCGCGCGTGGGTGAATCGTACTCCCGGTGTTCTTCATTCATCACAAGGCTGTCGTGGTCAGGCTTGTTCAGCATCATCCCGGAGACGACATGGGGAATACCGGCCAGATTCTCAGCTTTATATACAGCTTTGTATTTCCATCCGGCGGTCGGTCTTAACAGTTTTGTGATCCGGCATATACCGGTAATGGCTTCTCTGGTATCATTCAGGGATACCGGTACATCAAAGACTTCCTTAAGCATTGCCTGGTACATCAGGGCAAGCTTTTCTTTACTCTCCGGGGAGGCTTTGAGATCGGTATAGACGTTATAGCCGTCCATGTTTCTTCCGTGTTTCTTCAGCACGGCGAGATCGATATCAGCTTCCGAAGAGATATGTGCTTCACCCTGGTGGATACCGGTCGTTTCGTGGTTGACACGGGCTGCCCAGTCGATCAGGGGATGTGCCTGTGAATCAAGTGCATAGTGGCAGAGATAGCCGGCAATATAACTGTTCAGGGCAGGATCATCCTTGGCATATTCTCTGAAGAAACGGATCACTTCTCTGACTTTGTCTCCATGCATGCGGGTGCCGTACTTCTTGAGCGAACCCGGCAGATAGGAAAAGCGGCTGAAGAACAGCAGATCGGGTCCCTGGGAGCCTATGTAATACATGGGGAAGTCGGTGATCTTCTTCCGTTCTTCCGGCGGCAGGGAGAAATAGACGTCTCTGGCAAACTCTGTGTGTGTACTGGCAGCAGGCATCAGTTCTTTCCTTCCTCGATCATCTCAATGATCTGTTTAAGCAGGGGAGCCAGCGTCTCGTAGGAGCGGGAGCCGACTTCTATACCTGCACAGTATTTATCTGCGGCGGTCACGACCAGTCCCTCCGGAGTTGCCGGACGGATACCTGCCGTAGGCCACATGTGATTCAGTATACAGTCACGCATGATATCGGTGACCGTAAAGTATTTCTCGGCATTTGTAAAAGCCGCAAGAGGATGGACATCCGCATGCTTGCCGGGAATCGGCTGTTCCGTATGATAGTCATACAGAAAGAAGTCATGGAGCAGGGCACCGCGGGCTGCCTCGGTATAGTTCAGTGAAAGCTTCTTGCACCAGAGATAGGTATACCAGGAAACATTCATGCAGTGCTGCCAGCGGGTGGTGTGCAGGTGGTGAGTATAATTCTTCAGTTTTTGGAATTCAGGGTGTTCGGAGATATCGGAAGTGATCTTCAGGAACTCCTGTGCATCTTCATCCGTATAGTCCAGAAAATCCCTTTTGGAACCGAGAATATGTGTCATATCAGTCAAGCCCGTTATCGCTGATAGCTTTACGGATACGGGCAGCCAGTCCTTTCACTTTATTTAACGGCAGTGAACAGATGCCGATACGCAGATTCTCGCCGAGCAGAACCGTATAGATGTGTTCATCGATCAGAGCCTGGTGCAGTCTCTTTGCGTTTTCCTTTGTATGACCGCGCAGGGTGATAAAGAAACCCTCACGGTAGGGAAGCAGATCAAGTCCTGCTTCCTCAGCCTCTCTGAGAAAGAGATCGGAACGCTGTTTCAGCATATCCACATAGCTGTTTCTTTCCTTCAGGTAGGCATTGAGATTGTCATGGATGACCCAGACGAAATTCACCATGGCAGAGTTAGAGATACTGGACCATATCGTACGGGCATATTTGTCCAGTACGGCATCGGCAGCTTCGATCGCCGCGGCATCCTTTGACAGCAGTACAGAGGCACCGCAGCGCATACCGTAGTAGGAGAGTGACTTGGAACAGCTGAACGAGATGATGACCATCACGTTGTCGGTGATATCCCGGAAGTGCCGCATGTAGGCACGGGGATCCCTGCTGTAGGCGAAGTCGATATAGGCGATATCATCCAGCAGGATGACCGGAGTCTTCTCGGAGGCTTTATTGATGATGGCGATCAGTTCCTGCCACTCGCTGTCGGTCATACTGTAGCCGGTAGGGTTGTGACAGGGGTCGTTGACGACCAGGAAGACCTTTGAGCATGTTTCCTGTACTTTCGCAATGGTCTCACGAATGCTGGAGAGATTCAGGTGATCGCCGTCAAACACCTGATATGTTTCTGTATTCAGGAAGTGCATGTGAGCCATCGTGCGGTAGTTGGACCAGCAGATATCAGGCAGGATCACGGTATCGTCTTCCTTCATGAAGACATGAAAGGAACTGCTGATGGAGCCGGTGCCGCCGGGCATCGCGATCACAGTGTGGGGCAATTCATTCAGTTTGCCGGCTGTGACCCAGTCGAATACCGTACTGCGGAAACTGGGTGTACCGGAAAAGGAGGATGCATATGCAGCCTTGATCCGGTGGTCGATCATATCATAGTGGTCGTATACGCTCTTCAGGGCAACGAGTTTACCGTCTTCTCCGTACAGCGTACCGATCGTTGCATTGACAACGAGATCTCCGTTGACGACCGCATCGGCACGGGCTGCCGAAGCAATCTCAAATACTGCGTCATGGAGGCGTGCAGTATCCGCATCAGGTCTTAAAAACTTCATCTGTTAATCCTCAAATAAATAACTGCCTATACGGACCATCGTAGAACCGCATGTACAGGCAATACGATAGTCATGACTCATTCCCATGGAAAGAGTTGTAAATGTGTCACCGCATTCTTTCTGCAGTGCAGCAAAGAGTTCCTGTCCGTGCATGAAGACCCTGCGGATCTCCTGTTCATCATCGGTATGAGGACCCATGGCCATCATGCCTGTCAGCCGGAGGTGAGGGAACTGCCGGCATGCCCGCACGAACGAAAGGGCATCCGCTTCATCAAGTCCGGTCTTGTTTGTGTCATTGACAGCCAGGTGAAACTCTGCCAGAACATCCACGGTCTTGTCTATGCGTGTACATTCTTTTTCGATCACCTCGGCAAGTTCCAGAGAATCCAGGGACTGGATCAGAGAAACATAAGGCAGGATCTGGCGTACTTTATTGCGCTGCAGATGACCGATAAAGCTCCAGCGGATATCATCCTTCAGGTCAGTCTTGGTCAGCAGCTCCTGCGCTTTGTTTTCCGCAAAAAGACGTTCGCCGAGATCATAGTAGGCAAGAATGTCTTCCCGGGATCTTCGTTTTGATACGACACACAGTTCGGTATGTGCCGGCAGGTCCTGTTTTACCTGCTTGTAGTGTTCGATGTTTATCATATCGTCAGTATTATAGCATTTAATCGTGTTATAATCGTACTAAGGTGAAGCATGAAAAACAGAGAATTTTGGGATAAGAGCGGTAAGTTACTGCTGGCACTGGCACTTGTGATCGGTATCGTCAGTCTTTCGATGAACCTGATTACTTTATTCATGGAGAGACAGCGGGCAGCTTCTGCATATACAGCGTATCCTTCAAAGCCCAAGCAGGAGGATGTACGCGTGATCAATGTGCTGACAGCAGGGGCTGTTGATATCCGTGACGGCTATGATGAGAGGTACGATCAGAGTTTCAGCGGTCTTGCGTCAGTCTTCTCGAATTCCGATCTGGCTGTTTTCAATATGATCCCGTTGGTCGGTACGGAAGTTCCTGATTCCTTCGGTGATGCGCTGGTTGCGTCCGGGATCGATGCGGTCAGTCTTGCCAATCCCAGATGTCTTGCCGGCGGCAAGCGCGGGATCGATATCTCGCTTTCCTACTGGCTGGACAATGAGGTAGAGACAGCGGGAACCTACGGATCTACGGATGATCAGAACCGCATTCCAGTCTTTGAACGCAATGGTATCCGTATTTCCTTCCTTGCCTTCACCGATATGCTGGAGGATGAACTGCCCGAACATGAACGCTATCTCGTCAATGTCTATGATGATGTCAGGACACCGGAGATCGTTGCCAAGGCGGCAGCGCAGGCGGATATCGTGGTCGTTTCGGTCTGGTGGCAGGGACAGGATGGCTCTGCACCGCTTGAACGGCAGCGTGCGATCGCGGAGAGTCTGGCAGATGCCGGAGCTTCGGTGATCTTCGGCAATGCTGAAGATGCGGTACAGCCGGCAGAGTGGATCGATGATACGCTGGTGTACTATTCGCTTGGTTCGCTGTTTACGGACAGTGAGGATGCCTACGGGGTGATCGGTGCTGTTACCGTCACAAAGACGACGACGGATGATCTGACAAAGATAGAACTGACCAATCCGCGTGTGGATGTATGCAAGACTGTCTTCACGGAGACAGATACGCATGTGCAGCTGTTTGAGGGCAGTGAACTGGCAGAAGAAGAAAAGGATACCTATGAGAGACTCAAGGGCATCCTGCAGAAACTGGATGATTCAATTCGTATCGGCGGCCTGCAGTGATCAGTCATATCTGATCATCTGCCGGTGCTGAAGTATGGGAAGTACGATCCTGAAGACCGCATAGAGAGCAGCGATCTCAAGCGGAAGCAGGAGCGTATTTTTTATTACACTCTGGGTAGCGTAGAAGATATATCCCTTGGAGAACATCATTGCCGACCACAGGGATCCCATCAGGACATTGACCAGGTAGTTGACCAGTGCCTTTGCGGCAATGATCCGGGGCAGGGTAACTCTGGTTCTGTAGAACAGGAGACCGTAGATGAAGGATCCTGCCATGGATGAGAGTGTATACCCGAAGAAGAAGGGACCGGTAGGATGGATCATAAAACTCAGAATATCGGTAATACCGCCGGATACGGCAGCTGCCACAGGACCGAGGATACAGCCTTCGATCGCTGTGATAAAGAAGGTGACATGAATGCGCAGATTCTCGCCGACCGGAATATACCAGGCTGAGATCACGACCTTCATGGCGATCATGATCGCCATGACAGCGAGGAATTTGGTGGACCGCAGTTTGGCTGCGGAGGAAGTCCAGTAGTCTTTCTTAAACATAAAAACCTCCTTTCTCACCCTTGGATCTGTGAAAAAGAAGGTCTTTTCACACGGGGAGATGTGCTGCACCGCAAGATCTCTGATCTTTTCGTCCGGACGAGTCCCTGTTTCATCCGGCACTTAACGCTTCGCACTTGAACAAGCAAAGTTTACGTTGAGTCTGATATGTTAGTCAATACATATTCTCTGTACACAGGATATTTTCAAATATATCTCACATGAATTCACATAATTTGTACAAATTTTGGCGGAAGTAAATTTGTATATTATAAGCGTAGACAGGAAGTCTGAGGTTCTCAGAACCCCCTCATCTGAGAACTGTTGTAATATGAATCCCCTCAAATAAAAGAAAGTACTCTCCGTAAGGAGAGTATTTTCGTGTTACGGTATGTACGGAAATATACAGGAATTTGTTAGTTTATGGGAACGGTATATACCGCATATAATAACGGCACAGGCAGGATGTGCATCACATATTCTGCGGATCCGGAAGTAACGGAGTGAAGTGTATGAGAAAAGAGATTACAACGGTTTTATTTGATCTGGACGGTACTTTACTGCCGATGGATCAGGATCTGTTCGTCAAAGATTATTTCGGGCGTCTGGCGGCCTGGCTGGCTCCTTACGGCTATGATCCGCAGGCAACGGTGCAGGCGGTATGGAAGGGCACGGCAGCGATGACGGCCAACGACGGCACGATGACCAATGAAGAGCGTTTCTGGCAGGTATTTGATCAGGTTACCGGCAGGGATAACCGGTCTTCCTATGATGTCTTTGATACATTCTACCGGCAGGAATTCCCCAAGGTACAGGCAAGCACGGGCTTTGATCCGGACGCTGCGGTGATCATCCATGATCTGAAGAAAGCCGGATATACCGTTATTCTGGCGACCAATCCGCTGTTTCCGCGGGTCGCTACGCAGGAGAGAATACGCTGGGCCGGACTGGATCTGAATGATCTGGATATGGTGACGACATATGAGGATTGCTCATTCTGCAAGCCCAATCCTCTGTATTTCAAGGAGATCACGGATAAGATGGGCATCGATCCCCGCAAATGTGCAATGGTCGGCAATGATGCCGGTGAAGATCTGCCTGCAGGCAGCCTTGGCATGGATGTCTTCCTGCTGACAAGAGATCTGATCAACAGTAAGAATATTGATATCAGTACCTGCGCGCAGGGTGATATGCATGATCTGCGGTGCTGGCTCGGCCTGTAAATATTGAGATAAATGACAGAAATCATGCATGGTTTCTGTCTTTTGCTTTTCAAAAATCGGTGTCGGGTCTATAATTTTCTTTGTTCTTACATTGCACGCATACAGGGGATTCTGTATGTGTCTTCTGCTTTTTTGAGGTATTGCAGAAGTATTTTTGTTTTTCAAGGATATGGAGGGGAATATGTTAGAACAGTTATTTAAACTTAAGGAGAATGGTACAAATGTTCGTACCGAGATCCTAGCCGGTCTTACAACATTCATGACCATGGCCTACATTATTGCGCTGAATCCGAATCTCTTGACCGGATTCGCAGTCGGCACACCGCTCTGGAACGGCGTCTTCCTGGCAACATGTATTGCTTCGGCAATCGGTACCGTATGTATGGCATTCCTGGCCAACAAACCGTTTGCGATGGCTCCCGGTATGGGTCTGAACAGCTTCTTCGCTGTTGTTGCAGGTAATATTGCCGCGCTTACAGGTACGGATTATACAAGTGCTTTCCAGGCAGCTCTGGTGATCATTCTTGTTGAAGGTATCGTCTTCATCTGCCTGAGTGTTCTGAACATCCGTGAGAAGATCGTCAGCGCGATCCCGCTTGGTGTCCGTCTTGGTATTGCGCCTTCGATCGGACTGATGCTGATGAACATCGGCTTTGGCTCCAACGTCGGTATCTACGCAGAAGGCAACGGCTATACAACACCGTTCTATGTCATGCGTGACTTCTTCGGTGCTCTTACACCGAGTACGATCTCTACAGGCATGGGTGCGGAATACGGCATCATGCTGCTGACTGTTGTTACGATGTTTGTCGGTCTGTTTACGATCATTCTGCTTGCCAAGAAGGGTCATAAGGCTGCCGTACTGATCGGTATGCTGGTTGCTTCTGTCGTCTACTGGGCAGGACAGGCTCTCTTCTTCCACACGAATCCGTTTGCCAGCCTGGCAACAGCTTCCTGGCTGCCTCCGTTTGGTGATATGATCGCCACGACCCTGTTCAAGTTTGACTTTGCCGGCTTCATGAAAATAGGCTGGTTCACAGCGATCACGCTGATCATCACATTCTGCATGATCGACATGTTCGATACGATCGGTACTCTGGTAGGTACAGCTTCCCGTGCCGGTATGACAGATGAAAACGGCAATATGCCGCAGATGAAGGAAGCTCTGCTGTCTGACGCTGTCGGTACTGTTGCCGGTGCTCTCACAGGTACATCTACAGTTACGACATTTATCGAGTCTGCTGCCGGTGTTGAGGCAGGCGGCCGTACGGGTCTCACAGCCCTGACGACGGGTCTTGTTTTCCTTGCCTGCATGTTCATTGCGCCGCTGGCTGCGATCATTCCTGCTGCCGCTACTTCTTCAGCACTGATCTATGTCGGTATCCTGATGCTTCAGGGTCTGCGCAATGTCAACTTTGATGATATTGACCAGGTCGTACCGGTATTCATCATGCTGCTGGCTATGCCGATCTCCGGTTCTATCGGACATGCTATCGGTCTTGCCATGATCTCCTATACGATCATCAAGATCTTCTCCGGCAATGCTAAGGAAGTCTCTGTGCTTTCCTATGTGATCGCAGTTCTGTTCCTGATCAAGTTCTTCGTTGTTGTATAAGTTACAGAATATATACGGAAATGAAAAATGACGGATGCTGTCCGTCATTTTTTCATGCTTCTGAACATGCGGTAATCCCGGTTGGGGTAGTCTTCGGCAGTGATGATCTCACCGGTGAAGGGATCGGGAAAGCTGATGCGGTATGCCCATAATCCCATCTGCCGGAAGGTCTCATCAGGCACACCGTACAGCGGATCATTGACGATCGGCTGCTTGTGGGCGCTGAGGTGGACCCTGATCTGGTGTGTTCTGCCGGTATCCAGCGTACAGCGGAAGAGGGCATAGGGACCTTTGCGTTCAAGACATTCGGCATATGTACAGGCTTCCCTGCCGCTTTCGGATACACGGTATTTGCCGCTGACATGGCGGTCTCTGCCGATCCTGTCATTGAACGTGAACTTCTGTCCGGCTCTGGCTTTGCCTGCACATATCGCAAGATACTCGCGGACAATGGCCTTCTCCTGCAGTTTGCGGTCATACCAGCCCTGCAGCAGGGGGACTTTGACAAACAGCACCAGTCCGGTCGTTTCTCTGTCCAGACGGTGAATGTAGCGTACAGGTGCATGAATGCCGGCATTGAGCTGATAGCGTGCTGCCTGGGCGGCCAGCGTCTCCGTATCCTCCGTACCGTTATGGACGATCATCCCGGGATACTTATGGGCAATGTAGACAAGATCATCCTCATAGATGATGCGGCACTCTCTTTCGGCTGGTGTATAATCCACGTCTTCGCTTTCCAGCGGGATCATCAGCGTATCACCGGCATGCAGGGTCACGGTAAGATCCTGCACATGTGCACGGTTGACAAGCAGTTCCAGTTTCTTCTGTTTCTTTGCGGGAATGACCAGATCATCACAGAATGCCTGCAGGGTCTTGCCTTCCTCAGCAGGACTCATGATCAGTTCCAGTCTTCCGGGTCTCATTTCGTATTTCATGGCTACAGTATAACAGGTAATTGAAACTGGAGGGCACATGAACGAATGATCTTTTAGTAAAATATATGAAAGAGGTGGACATACATGCTGATCTACGACAGAACAAAGCAAACGATAATTAGAACAGACAATGACAAAGTGAAGGATACCTGCGTGGTCCTGCCCGGAAACAACAAATGCACCCTGTATGAACCTGCTGACCGGGATGAAAGGGCGAAAGTAGGCATACTTCTCATGCATGAGGCAGATTACAGTTTCTTTGCGATGGCGCGGGGACTGGCGGAAAGAGGTTTTGTTACTCTTGGCGGCAGTGCCGGACAGCGTACGTCTCTGGAAAAACAGATGCTGGCAGTCAGGGATGCCGTGCTGTTTCTGAAAGCACTTCCCGGTATCGAACATGTTGTGCTGATGGGACACTCCGGCGGCGCTACGATCATGACAGCGTACCAGAGAGCAGCCGAAAACGGTCCTGCTTCGATGAAGGAGAATATGCTGTATGCCTGTACGCTGAAGGATGATGAAGTACTGCCGAAGGCAGACGGACTCATGCTGATCGATGCTAACTACGGAAACGGGGCGATGACCCTGCTGAGTATTGATCCGGCAGTGAGCGAAGAAGGGAACGGCATGGATCTGGATCACCGTTTTGATATCTATGCTGCAGATAACGGATACAGAGAAGAAGACACAGTATATGCCGAAGACTTCCGGAGGATGTACTATAAGGCACAGGCAGAGCGTAATAACCGTATTATCGATGCAGCGGTAAAGGAACTGGCAAGGATCGAAAGCGGTAACGGCAGATACCGTGATGATATGCCGTATCCGGTCACCGGTGCCGCACAGATTGCTCCCTGCAATAAGCTGATTCCGCAGGATATAACCCTGCTTGCACACAGCCGGCATCCGTATCCGCTGATCCACAGGGACGGGACAGTCACGGAAGAGATCATATACTGTCACCGCAGGCCGCAGACAAGAAAAACAACATCAGGCAGTTACTTTACGGTCAGAAATCTGTCACTGCGTGAATTCCTGTCCGGTGCTGCAGTACGCGCAAATGAAGATTATCATGTCGGTGCAGACGGTGTATACGGAATCGACTGGGATCATACATTCAACTGCGGTCCCGGCAATATCCCGTATATTCACTGTCCGAGTCTGTTCATGGGAATGAGCGGAGGCTATGAATATCTGGCGGCAGAATACCTGTACGAAAGAAGTGCGGCTGCTGATAAGGAGATCGCCTTTACAGAAGGGGCAACACATAATATCTATCCCGTATCTGCAGAATTCGGAGATACAGAAAGCCTGACTTTTGATCATCAGGCTGACTGGCTGACAAGACATTTTGTAAAGTGATCAGATATGCATTCCGCCGGTCAGTTCAAGGATCTGTCCGGTCATGAACCCTGACTCATCCGAAGCAAGATAGCTGACAAGAGCACCGTATTCACTGCTGTCCGCAAGACGCATCATAGGTATATCTCCGGTATACATGCGTGTATCATATCCTCCCGGTTTCGGTTCATGATCGTTGATCATTCCGGAGTATGCGATACAGTTGACGGTAATGTGGTCTTTCAGAAGCTGTCTGGCCAGAACTTTTGTCAAAGTGATGGTTCCGCTGCGTCCGATACTGTCGGGGATACTCTCACCGGCATAACCGTTAACAGCGCCGAGAGAAGAATGCAGAATGATGCGGCCTGATACAGATCTTCTGAGACAGGGCAGAAATGCCTGTATCATTTCAAACGGAGCGATGACCTGATGTCTGAATTTGGCAGAAAGCATATCCTCCGTGATGTCTTCGAGCGGGATCAGCGGGTCCATACCGCCGGTCTTACTGATGAGAATATCAAGAGAGCCGAACTTGTCGATAATATATGCGGTCATCTCGTCGTATGACAGTTTATTGGAAACTGCGCATACCTGTCCGGGCAGGTCCCTGCACATGCTGATGACATCTGCAGCACTGTCCGGATCATGTGTTGCCATGACAACATTGATGCCTTTTTCCGCCATTGCCTTTACGGCGCCTCTGCCGATATTCCCGGTAGCTCCGGCAAAGTAACATGTTCTGCTCATATACTTACCTTCCTTTTTGATTATTATAATCGAAAATGGAAAAGATGAGACGCAGGCCTGTAAGTGATACAATGTAACCATATGTAGTGGAGGATCGTTTATGAAGATCGTCTTGGAACATCTGACAAAGAGATTTCCCAGCCAGGACCGCAAGGCAGGCGGCTTTGTGACAGCCGTCAATGATTTCAGTTTTGTGATCCCGGATGGTAAACTGGTAGGTCTTTTGGGACCTTCCGGCTGCGGCAAGAGCACCATGCTGAATATGATCTGCGGGCTGGAGACACCAACCGAAGGAAAGATCTATTTCGGTGATGATGATGTGACGAAACTGCCGCCGGAGAACCGCGGTGTAGGCATGGTCTTTCAGAGCTATGCACTGTATCCGCATCTGACGGTAAGACAGAATATCATGTTTCCGCTTGAGAATCTGAAAGGGGACGCAAAGCTGTCAAAGGAAGTCATGCGTGAGAAGGCTCTGGAAGCCGCAAAACTGGTACAGATCGAAGCCCTGATGGACAGAAAGCCGAGTGAGATGTCCGGCGGTCAGCAGCAGCGTGTGGCGATCGCCAGAGCTCTGGTCAAGAAGCCCAGAGTATTACTGCTGGATGAACCGCTGTCCAATCTGGATGCGAGACTCCGTCTGCAGACCAGAGAAGAAATACGCAGAATACAGAGAGAAACGGCGATCACAACCGTGTTTGTTACACATGATCAGGAAGAGGCGATGTCGATCTCGGATCTGATCGTTGTCATGAATCACGGTGAGCTGCAGCAGATCGGCAAACCGCAGGATGTGTATGATGATCCCGTCAATCTGTTCGTAGCCAAGTTTCTCGGTACACCGGCGATCAATGTCTTTGCCGGCAGGCTGTCTGACGGGAAGCTGCTGATCGGCAGCGAGGCAGTGCTTGAAGCACCGGGCAGTGAAGACCGTGATGTGTGGGTCGGCATCCGTCCTGAGGGCTTTGTCCTCCGGGAGAACGGACCTTTCCGTACGAAGCTGTCACGGATCGAGGTCATGGGCAGAGATACCAGTATCGTCAGTACACACGAACTGTGTGAGAATACGGTCGTACGTTCGATCATCAGTTCAGGCAGTCAGATCGATCCTGATCAGGAATATGTGCATTTCCTGCTGAAACCTGAGAAGGTATGTCTGTTTGCCAAGGACACCGAAGAACGTATTTATACGGAACTGAGGAACGCTCATGATAAAAAGTAGCGCAAAGGCATGGCTGTACCTGCTTCCGGCAGTGCTGTTTCTGACTGCCTTCATGGTCTATCCGCTGTTTGATGTCATGGTCTATTCCGTCGAAGAAGGCTATAATTTTGCCTCCCAGACGTACCGCGGAACGGGTCTTTATAATTATTCCTACGTCCTTCATGACCAGTATTTTCTGCAGGCTGTGAAGAATACGTTTATTCTGGTCATCATCACCGTACCGCTTTCCACGGGCATTGCGCTTCTGATCTCGCTGGGACTGAATTCGATAACGAGATTCAAGGAACTCTTCCAGACGATCTTCTTCCTGCCGTATGTAACGAATACACTGGCTGTCGGTCTTGTGTTCATGATCCTGTTCAAGAAGACACCGTACTCGGAGGGCTTTGTCAACCTGATCATTACGGCTCTCGGCGGTACTTCCGTGGATTTCATTGAAGGTCCGTACTGGGCAAAGATGTTTGTGCTGTGCTTCTATACGGTCTGGGTGGTGCTGCCGTTCAAGATCCTGATCCTGACCAGTGCCCTGGCTTCCGTGGATGAAGATCTGTACAAGGCTGCCAAGGTGGACGGTACCGGCAGGCTGCGTATCTTTACCAGGATCACACTGCCGATGATCTCATCGATGATCTTCTATCTGGTCATCACCGGATTTATCGGTGCTTTCAAGGCATACAGTGATGTCGTGGCGATCTTCGGCACAAATCTGAACGCAGCCGGCATGAATACGATCGTCGGTTATGTCTATGACATGCTGTACGGTGACAGCGGCGGTTATCCATCCTTTGCCTCGGCAGCTGCTCTGATCCTGTTTGCAATCGTGCTGACGATCACCTGCATCAATCTGCTGGTCAGCCGCAAGAAAGTCTATTATGCGTGAGGTGACGGAAATGAGTGCTAATACAGATAACTTTGATGTCATTGAAAGATCTGCTCTGCGCCGTCAGCGCGTGATCCGTACAGTTACGTATATTCTGCTTGTGATCTGGGCTCTGATCGTGCTGTTTCCGTTCTACTGGATGGTTCTGACCTCTGTAAAGAGCTACGGATCCTACAATGCTGAATATATACCGCAGCTGTTCACGGCTAATCCAACAATGCAGAACTATGCAGATGCGTTTACGGCTGTTCCGCTGATGCGCTACTTCGGCAATACGGTGATCTATACGCTGATCACGACAGGGGTCATGCTGGTGGTGACCGTACTGGCTGCGTATGCCTTTGCACGGCTGGAATTCCGCGGACGCAATCTGCTGTTTACGCTGTTTCTGGCCTTGATGATGATCCCCAATGAACTGGTCATTATCACAAACTTTGTCACGATCACAAACCTCGGCATGCGCAATACGTTTGCCGGTCTGATCCTGCCTTCGATCACTTCCGTCTTTTATATCTATCTGCTGAAGGAAAACTTTGAGCAGGTGCCGGATGAACTGTACAAGGCTGCCAAGGTGGACGGGACATCGGATCTGAAGTATCTGTTCAAGGTCATGATCCCGATCTGTCAGCCGACGATCGTAACGATCACGATCCTGAAGGTCATCGAGTGCTGGAATGCATATGTATGGCCGCGTCTGATCACCGATTCACCGTCGTATTTCCTTGTCTCCAACGGTATTCAGGAGATCCGTGAGAATGGCTTCGGCAGGGAGAATATACCGGCCATGATGGCTGCTGTCGTGGTGATCTCCGTACCGCTGATCATTCTGTTTCTGATCTTTCACAAAAAGATCATGGCGGGTGTATCCCGGGGAGGCACAAAGGGATGAGAAAGCTGATATCCTGTCTCTGTGTTCTTCTGCTTGCACTGACGGTAAGCGGATGTCATGGCTCCAAGGGCATGCATGCATTTGTGATCCCGGAGGGCTTTGATGAGACAAAGACATATGAGATCACATTCTGGGCGAAGAATGATACGAATAAGACACAGACGATGATCTACGAGAAAGCGATCCGTAACTTTGAGGAACTCTATCCGAATATCACCGTCAATATGCGTCTGTATACGGATTACGGACGTATCTACAATGATGTCATTACGAATATTTCAACGAATACGACACCGAATGTATGTATAACCTATCCGGATCATATTGCGACATATATCACCGGTCAGAATATCGTCGTACCGCTGGATGAACTGTTTGCGGATGAGCAGTACGGCTTCGGCGGCAGTGCACTGAAGTTTGACGGTCCTGCCTATGACGAAGTGATCCCGAAGTTTCTGGAAGAATGTATCGTCAGTGATCAGCATTACGCGATTCCCTACATGCGTTCAACCGAAGCACTGTATATCAATAAGACCTTCGTGGAAAAACTCGGGTATGAGATCCCCGAGATCCTGACATGGGATCTGATCTTTGAGATCGCTCAGGCAGCGACGGAAAAGGATGCGGACGGTACATATGTTCTTAACGGACAGAAGGTGATGCTTCCGTTTATCTACAAGTCTACGGATAACATGATGATCCAGATGCTGAAACAGCGCGGGGCAGGGTATTCGCAGCCTGACGGCACGGTTGAGATCTTTAATGATACGACAAAGGAGATCCTGCGTACGGTTGCTGACACTGTCCGCACCGATGCCTTCTCAACCTTCAAGATCTCGGGTTATCCGGGCAACTTCTTCAATGCCGGTCAGTGTATCTTTGCGGTTGATTCCACAGCCGGAGCGACATGGATGGGCAGTGATGCACCGTTAATGGATATCCCTGCCGAGCGGGTGGTTCCGTTTGAGACGGAAGTCAGGATGATTCCGCAGTACGACCCCGAACATCCGCAGATGATCTCGCAGGGACCTTCGATCTGTATTTTCAACAAGGCTGACAGTCAGGAAGTTCTGGCATCGTGGCTGTTTGCGCAGTATCTGCTGACAAATGAGGTACAGACAGCGTATGCGGAGACGGAAGGGTATATCCCGGTTACTTCCAAGGCACAGGAAAGTAATGCATACCAGGAGTATCTTGCCCTCAGCGGCAGTGATCTGAAGGAGCACTATCATGTCAAGATCGCGGCTTCCAGGCTGCTTCTTGAGAATATTGAGAATACGTTTGTCACGCCTGTGTTCAACGGCAGTACATCGCTCAGGGATGCGGCAGGACAGATGATCGAGGATACGGCTAAGAGCATACGCCGTAAGCAGACCGTTGATGAGGCATATATCGACAAGGAGTTCGATAATGTTACGGCACTGTACAGACTTGATCAGAAGGCAGATACGGGCAGCCGGGATGAAGAGGATCTCGGTCCGCTTCCGGCAACGGCGAAAGCGCTGCTGAGCGTACTGGTGCTGACATGGATCATGATCCTGCTGTATGTCGGCAGAGAGCAGCTGAAGAAACGCGCACAGAACTGATATAATTTCCGCATTTGACGAAAACAAGAGTATAATTAATTTGTGAATTTTCACAGAATAGGGAGAAAGAAATGAAAAAGTTAGGAAATGTATTGATGGCCTCACTTCTTCTGCTTACTGTCGGATGCAGTAAGGGAAGCGGCAATGGAGCCGGAAAAGCCGACACCGAAAAGGGTGAAGGCGTCATGACGTATGCTGAGTATGCTGCTGCAGAAACCGGCAGTGAAGTAACGATCGAGACTTACATTCAGGGCAGTCAGTCCTGGTGGGAAGGCGCCGCAAGATTCTATACACAGGATGCTGAAGGCGGATACTTCATCTACGGCATGCCCTGCACAGAAGAGGAATACAAGAAACTGACACCCGGCACAAAGATCAAGGTTCACGGCTATAAAGCTGTATGGTCCGGTGAAGTTGAAATTGATGAAGGTGCTGAGTGGGAGATCCTCGACGGCAACTATATCGCAGAACCTGTTGATGCGACAAGTCTGCTGGGTACAGATGGTCTGATCGACAAGCAGAACATGAAGGTCAGCTTCAAGGGTCTGACAGTCGAAGCAGCGAATGATGCCGGTGATGCCTTCCTGTACAACTGGGATGGTTCCGGTTCCGAGGGTGATGACCTGTACTTCAATGTTTCCAAGGATGGTCAGGTCTACTCATTCACGGTTGAGTCCTATCTGACAGGCAAGGATACAGATGTATACAAGGCGGTCAAGGAACTCAAGGTCGGCGATAAGATCGATGTAGAAGGTTTCCTGTACTGGTATGAAGGCCCTCAGCCTCATGTCACTGCAGTCAGCGCTTCCAAGTAGTCTTATATGAAAACAACTCCCTCAGGAGTTGTTTTTTTCGTTCATTCTGACCATGACTGTAATGGATTCCACCTGGGCAGTTCCCGGAAACATATCCCACGGGATGATCGTCACGATGTGGTAGGCATGCTTCAGCACATTCAGGTTCTTTGCCAGAGTGGCGGGGTTGCAGGACACGTAGACGATACGCTTTGGCTTTGCCTGCAGGATCGCCTCCAGCATTTCATCGGAGAGACCGGCACGCGGAGGGTCGGCCAGGATCGTATCTATGGACTCTTTCCGCGTCTGTTTCAGCAGTTCTTCGGCAGCGTCCGCACAGATGAAGGCGGTATTGGCAATACCGTTCAGAGCGGCATTCTGTGCTGCGTTATCAACAGCTTCCGGGACATTCTCGATACCGGTGATATCGGCAGCCTTGTCTGATGCCAGCAGCGACATTGCACCGACACCGCAGTATGCCTCAACAAGTCTTTCGCAGGGATCGATCTTTGATACAGCCATCGCGTAGAGCTTTTCTGCTTCTTCGGCATTCAGCTGGAAGAAAGAGCGCGGACTCAGCTGCAGGTGTATGCCGGAGATGGTGATCAGGATATGCGGTTCTCCATACAGCAGCAGGGGATCACTGCCGACGGCATCTCTGGTCTTGCGTTTGGTATTGATACTCTGGAAGACGCCTTTCATCGTCGGTATCTCTGAAAGATCATCGATCATTTCTCTTGACAGTCTCTGTTTGCCGGTGACCAGGGTCAGCTGACTTTCTTCACCGATCGTCCGCAGCACAAGATAGCGAAGACCCGTACGTGTACACGGATCATAGACCGTCATGCCATGCCTGTTCAGTACCGCAAGAACTGCTTTGCGGGTATTCTCCAGAGCCTCCGTATGTGCAGGACAGTCATCGATCGGGATAAAACGGTTGGAATTGCGTGCATACATGCCGGTAACGAGTTCTCCGTCTTTTTCTCCGGCAGGCAGTTTGCAGGCCGTGCGGTAACCGCTAAACGAGAGAGCACCGTGCATTTTCCGGATATTCGTACGTCTGATGCGGGCATATTTCCAAAGGGCTTCTGCCAGCAGTTCTGTCTTATACTCGTGCTGTGCTTCTGTATCAAGAGCCATGAACGGACAGCCGCCGCACTCACGCATATGCGGACAGAGAGGACGGATGCGGTGCGGTGATCTCTCTTTGATACGAACAAGCTCGGCAATACTGTAGTGCTCGTTTTTCTGTGTGATCTTTACTTCGGCAGTCTCCCCGGGATAAACTCCTTCACAGAAAACAGGCTGTCTGCTGATGTATGCGATGCCTTCTCCGTTGATGCCGGCTTTGATGAATTTCAGTTCCATAGGCTACCTCAGAAATGCCAGATAAGGGTCTTCACAGAAGTTATCAAGACTGTAGATAAAGTAAACATCGGTATCATCGGTGATCAGTTCGGATACGGGATCACGGTAGTAGCGCAGATCGATCATGTCTATGACACTGTATTCGGACGCAAGATACGGCACCAGAATATGGGCATAGGAGTCCTTGATGATCACCGCATGACCGCCTCTGGCATTTGTCTCGATATGAACATAGGGATGATTGCCGTCCAGATAATACATGTATTTGTCCTTCTCCTGCAGGCGTTTGTCAGAGAACAGGGAAGGGATCACGGTGCCGTCTTCGTAGGTGACCTTTGCGGTCAGGCCTTCGGTATCGAAACGCATGATCGGCTCACCCGGTGTGGTAAAGATACCGGAGCGTGAATACATCGTACCGCGGAAATCATCGCTTACTTTTGTGTAAGTGAAATGATGGGGGGAACAGTGCAGAATATCTCTGCAGATCAGGTTATAGGCAGTAAATGCGCCTTGTTCATTCCAGTGGTGATCGGTACGGAAATAGGCAGAAGCACCTGTTCTCTGCAATTCTGTTTCTGTTTCTTTTAATGCCGTATACAGATCCGGGAAGTTCTGGTCGGGGAACTGTTTCTGCAATTCCTGCAGGAGCTTCTGCTGGTCAAGATTCCAGGCACCTGCCGGCAGGACATCTTCGCGGATATCTGCAGCTGTAGGCACTATGATCATATTGGCCTGAATATTCTGCTCGTCGAGGAACGTGCGGATCATTGCGCTGTTGCGCATCGGCGTGCGTTCATCGTAGGTCTGGAAGCGTCTGATCAGACTGCCGTCCTTTGCCTTGTATACGTCGTTGTTCTGCAAGGAGCCGGTATGCAGGGTCACAAAAGATTTGGCTTCGATCCAGAGATCGCGGGCGATGAACTGATCGCTGAACCAGGTCTCAAAGTCATCGTCGAAATGACCGGAGAAGATACCGGAAAGGGGCGGAAAGGATGCCAGGGGACGGTTCTCGTTGTCGGAGAATGTCTTCTGCGGCACAAACAGATTGCATACCGAAAGGATCCCGATAAACCCGAGAAACAGCAGTACAGTCAGTTTTTCCGTCATGTGTTTTTTCATCATCAGAACCTGAAGTATAAGAACGGATTGTATGAGGCATCAACGATGAATGCTGTACATACAAACAGACACAGCAAGGCAAGCACCGGTGCCACATATTTCAGCTTTGTGTCATAGACAGAGAAGTGATCGCGGAAGTACGGTGTGGAAGCCAGAGCACAGATGACCAGCAGGATACCGGCATCACGCAGATAGTACAGGGCAAGACCGTTGACAAGACCCTGAGAGCCCATCATGTAGGAGAAGTACGTCATGCCTTTGGCGATATCCGTAAAGGCAAACAGGACCCAGGCAAACAATACGATCAGGATCGTATAGAGATGCCCGATCCAGGCCGGCAGTTTCTGCAGGTGTTTAAGCAGGAAGATCTTTTCGATGATCAGCACTAAGCCGTAGAAGACACCCCAGAGCACAAAGTTCCAGGAAGCACCGTGCCAGAATCCCGTCAGCAGCCAGACAACGGTGATGTTAAAGATCTGCCGGGGAAGACCGCAGCGGTTGCCGCCGAGGGGAATGTATACGTAATCACGGAACCAGTAGGACAGGGACATATGCCAGCGTCTCCAGAATTCCGTGACGGAGCGGGAGATATACGGGTAATTGAAGTTCTCAAGGAAGTCAAAGCCGAAGATCTTACCGAGACCGATCGCCATGTCGGAATAGCCGCTGAAGTCAAAATAGATCTGGAAAGCATAGGCCAGTATACCGATCCAGGCGGTCAGAGCAGACTGGCTGAAGGCCGGCAGTACGGAGATCTCTTCAAAGATCATGCCGACACGGTTGGCCAGCAGTACTTTTTTGGCAAGACCGCACAGGAAGCGCATGACACCGTGATAGAACTTATCGGTATCGGTGCTGCGTTCCTCCAGCTGTTCGGCAATATCCGTATAGCGTACGATCGGACCGGCGATCAGCTGCGGAAACATACTGACATAGGCACCGAAGCGTACGATGCTTTTCTGGACGGTCGTCTCCCCGCGCCAGAGATCGATCGGATAGGACATCGTCTGGAACGTATAGAAGCTGATGCCGATCGGCAGACCCAGTCTCAGAGGCTTTATGAAGCGTATATTCAGCCGGTTCAGGTTGACGGCGAGGAAATCCCAGTACTTGAAGAAACCGAGCAGGAGCAGGTTAAAAACGATGCACAGCACGAGTCCCCGTTTGGCCTTTGCCGGGGCGGTATCTCTGTATCTGGCAATATACAGTCCGAAGAGCCAGTTGACAGTGATCGAGGCGATCATGATCAGGACATAGACAGGTTCACCCCAGCCGTAGAAGAAAAGGCTGACCAGAAGCAGCACCAGATTGCGGAAACGCAGCGGTACGGTAAAATAGGCCAGCAGCACAAGCGGCAGATAAGCAAACAGGAATGTCAGTGAACTGAATACCATAGCCCAATTATTATACTAGAAAGAAACAAACATGATAATATTACTTGTATGAAAACAGAGAGAACATTTACAGCCTGTACGGTGACCCCGAAACAGGAGAAACGCATCCGCGGCGGACATCCGTGGGTATATGAAGATGAGATCACGGAGATCAGTGCCGAACCGGAAAACGGCAGTATCGTCGATGTCTTCGGCAGAAAGCACAATTATCTCGGCTCAGGACTTTACAGTGCAAACTCAAAGATACGCATACGTATCCTTGATCACAATGCGAATGAGAAGTTTGATGATGCCTTTTTCGCAAGACGTACAGCCTATGCCCTGAAGTACCGGCATGAGGTCATGGGTGAAGACTTCGCCAACTGCCGTCTGATCCACGGTGAGGCGGACGGTCTGCCGGGACTGACCGCAGACAAATACGGAGATATCCTGGTCACGGAAGTCTCTTCCTACGGTATTGATCTGCGCCGGGATGTGATCTACAGAGCTCTGGTCAGCGGTCTGCAGGAATACGGCGTTACTGTCAGCGGCATCTATGAGCGCAATGACGGTGATCTGCGGCGGCGGGAAGGTCTTGCTCAGTATACGGGATGGTATGAAGCCCTGAGCCCGGAACCGAAGGATAAGGTAATCATCAGTGAGCACGGTATCCTGTATGAAGTTGATATTGTGAACGGACAGAAGACAGGCTTCTTCCTGGATCAGAAGTACAACCGTCTTGAGATCAGAAAGATCGCCGGAAACATGGATGTGCTGGACTGCTGCACGCATACCGGTTCTTTTGCCCTGAATGCGGCTTACGGCGGGGCAGCCTCCGTCACAGCTCTTGATATCTCCGATACAGCTCTTGATACAGCCAGGACAAATGCCAGGCTGAATCATCTGGAGGACCGTGTCGAATTCCGGCAGGGAGATGTCTTTGAAGAACTGAAGTCATATCTGCAGGAACACCGGAAGTTTGATGTGATCATCCTTGATCCGCCGGCATTTACCAAAAGCAGAAGCACGCTGCGCAATGCCTATAACGGTTATCTGAGACTGAATACATACGGGATGAGGCTGGTGAAAAGAGGCGGCTATCTTGCGACCTGTTCCTGTTCGCATTTCATGGATACGGAGAGCTTCCGGCAGATGCTCAAAGAGGCATCGGAAGCAGCCGGCGTCACTCTGCGCATCATTGCGGAAACGCATGCCGCATGCGATCATCCGCGGCTGATCAGTGTACCCGAGACAGATTACCTGAAATTCTTTTTACTTCAGATAATCTAGAACTTTTTTCACGTTATGCTTGGGAAAAAACGGGTAAATAAATGATATAATATACCTGCAGCAGCGAGGTATATTATGTACAAAATCAACGATATTGTAGTATACAAAAGAGATGTTTGCAGAGTAAAGGAGACCGTAGTCAGCGAACGCACAGGAGAGACCTGCTATATTCTCGTTCCTTTTAATGATGAGAGCGGGATGACAAAGATGATCGTTCCGGTAGCAAATGCCGGCGGACATCTGCGGGATCTTCTGACAGAAGAAGAGATCGAAGATCTGCTTTCGCGTGCTCCTGCGATCGAGACCCTCGCTGATAAGCAGGCAAATATGAAGAGTCAGTATGTTGCGCTGCTGAGAAGTGACAGTCTTGAAGATCTGATCTGCATCATAAAAACATCGTATCTCAGAAACAAAACCAGGCTTGATAATCACAAGAAGCTGGCAGCTATAGACGGGGAATATCTGCAGAAGGCAGAGAATTACCTGTTTAAGGAAATGTCGGTGGCGACGGGCAAGAGCATAGACGAGTGCAGAACGTATTTTGCTAATAAACTGAACAGAGCTGAATAAACGGTATTTGCCGTTTTTTCTTGCCTTTCCTGTGAATCATTGCTATGGTATTCCGCGGGGGGAATGATGTACTTCTGGGAATATGTTTTCATCTCGGCCGGATTAGCCATGGATGCGTTTGCTGTTTCGATCTGTAAGGGACTGACGGCAGGGCATACGTCATTTAAGAATGCTCTGATCACAGGTCTCTGGTTTGGCGGCTTTCAGGCTCTGATGCCGTCTGCCGGCTGGCTGCTGGGCAGTCAGTTCAGGGATCTGATCGCTGCAGTTGACCATTGGATTGCCTTCGGACTTCTGCTGTGGCTTGGCATTTCGGCTATACGTTCTGCCGGAAAGGCAGAGAATGTCAGTGACGGTTTTACACCTGCAGAGATGTTTCCGCTGGCTGTAGCCACAAGCATTGACGCCCTGGCTGCCGGTATTACTTTTTCGTTTATGGATGTCGATATCGTCCGTCTGCCGCTGTGTATCGGCCTGATCACGGCGGCATTCTGCATCGTCGGTGTTCTCGGCGGCACATATCTTGGCGAGAAGAACAGAAAAAGAGCCCAGATCATCGGCGGTCTGGTGCTCATCTTCATCGGTATTCAGATCCTTACAGAACATCTGGGGATCATCTGACAGTCAATTTCGGAAATACCTGATCAAAGTCGGTCTGTATGAGCAGATCGGCATTTTTGTCATAGGGGGTGGAACTGCGGTTGATCAGCACAAGGTGATCACCTCGGAAGTAGCGGATATATCCGGCCGCGGGGTAAACAACAAGAGAAGTGCCAAGGACGATCAGCACATCTGCCCTTGTGATCATATCCAGAGCATCTTCGCTGACCTGCATGTCCAGCGGTTCTTCGTACAGGACGACATCAGGCTTGATGATGCCGCCGCAGGTACATCTCGGCACCCCGGTGCTTCCGGTGATCGCGGAAAGGGGATAGAATTTGCCGCAGCGCATGCAGTGATTGCGCAGGATACTGCCATGCAGCTCACAGACATGCTTCGAGCCGGCATCGGTATGCAGACCGTCGATATTCTGCGTGATGACACCCAGACATCTGCCGGTCTTTTCCAGTTCCGCAATGAATTTATGCACGGTGTTCGGTCTTGCCTCGGGGTAGATCATGCGGTCACGGTAGAAGCGGTAGAATTCTTCCGGATCGTGATCAAAGAAGGAACGGCTGATGATCGTCTCCGGGGGATAATCATACTGCTGGTTATAGAGACCGTCGGTGCTGCGGAAGTCGGGTATGCCGCTGTCCGTGGATACACCTGCACCGGTGAAGAAGACGATTCGTTCTCCGTTGTCAATGATCGTCTGAAGCTGTTCGATCTGGTTCATGTTCATCCTCCTTGTATGTATTGATCAATGTCCTGGCGACGGTGAGTATCTCCCCGATCAGTTCTGCGGGCTGCAGGACTCTGGCACGGTCATGAAACTGGATCAGCCAGGAGATCAGCGTCGGTGATATGCCTGTGCGCAGAGAGGCGGTAAAAGTCTTTTCGTCTACAGCTCTGATCATGATATTACTGCCGAAGCGGTCATATACCTGAGAGGCCATATCTCTGTCAAAACGTACGGTGATCGTGCGGGCATCTCCTTTATACATGCTGAAGGAGGTGCGCAGCCATGCCGACAGGTCAAACGGCACCCGTTCGTACGGTTCATCGATGATCTCGGCACGATCGATCTTGTCGACGCGGTATGCCGCAAAATCACGGCGCTGCGGACTGAAGCAGACACAGTAGTAGCGTCCCTGACGGAAGATCAGGGCATAGGGAACGACCTTGTACAGACGGCTGTTATGGCGGTATGTACGGGTCTTTGTCAGCGAGATGTCATAGTAGCGGAAGGATACGGTTTCACCGCTGTCGATTGCCCTGAGCAGGGTGCCGATATTCTCCGGAACCATGTCATTGTCGGTCTTTTCGCTTTCCGTCCGGCTTTTGCGCAGAACTACCCGGCGGTGATCGCTGAGCAGACTCAGGATTCGTTCTGTCAGTTCGGCAGTGACTGTTTCAGACAGGGAAGGTGAATCGGCGATCAGGTCGGTCAGGATCCCTGCTTCCGCTGCTGAGAAGGCATGCTTAAGATAGTATCCGCGTTTTGCGGGTACGTAGATGATACGCTCTTCCTCACGGTTGAAGTCATTGATCCAGGTATAGACCGTACGGCGGTCGGCACGGAATCCGTGTTCTTCCAGTACGGAGATCAGTTCGGCCATGGATATCGTGTGTTCTTCATCGGTAAGATGAAAAAGCGTATCGTAGATCAGATGATTTCTGAGATTTACCTGCATATTGTCTCCTGTACAATATATTGTACACCTGTTATCTGTATGTGTCATAGGATATATCTGCCTGAAGGAGGTGTTCATATGACACAGAAAGAAAAACTCATCCTGACCTGGGGACTGATCCTGTCTGCTTATGCGTATGCATTTGCGGAATATGCGGAGATTGCGGCAGTACTTGGCTTTGCGGCAGCCTGTACGGCTCTGCAGGCCCATTCCCTGAACTGTCTGAAGAGACATACGGGAGCGGTGCTGGCGGAGACGGCTGTTACGGCAGCGGTATACAGAGCTCTTGATCCCGAGGGTATCCTGCCGGTACTGCCGTTTCTCGGGATGACGAATATCATTGCGGCGGAGATCTTTGCCGAGAGTTCATTCAAGGCATATGACGGCTTTGTGCCGCTGATGATGTACGTCATGCTGGGAATGCTGACATGTGCGCTGGTGATCCCCGACAGTGTCATGGACTTCTTCCTGTACGGAAACGGAGGACGTTTTGAAGCATGCATGATGATCCTGACGATCTTTCTGCCGCTGATGAAAGTCTATGCCGGCAAGATCCTGAGCCGGTACAGACGGACAAAACCGATAGCCCTCGGCAGAGATTTGCGGTAAAATCATCATATGAATGCGGAAATGAAGAAAAGGAAAATACAGCCCGGTGTTCTCAGCAATACCGTCGGCATCATATGCAATATTGCACTGTTTCTGATCAAGACCGTGCTTGCATATCTTTCGGGATCGGTAGCGGTCCTGTCCGATGCCTTCAATAATCTTTCCGACTGTCTGAGCAATATCATATCTCTGTTCGGTTACCGGATCTCATCCCGTCCGGCTGACCGTGAACATCCCTTCGGGCACGGCCGGGTGGAATACCTGGTCAGTCTTGTAACAGAGGGTATCATCTTTCTTCTGGCATATGAACTGCTCAGGGAAAGCGTACACAGGATCATATCTCCGGCCCCGGTCAGTGTATCGGCACCGGTGCTGATCGGACTGATCTTCAGCATCATCGTCAAGATCGGCATGTATATCTTTAATACTAGGCTTGCGTCAGAGGATGAGAGTATGCTGCTGAAGACGACGGCGCAGGATTCCCGCAACGATGCTCTGACAACTTCGGCAGCCCTGATCTCACTGCTGCTCATGCGTTTTACGTCATTGCCGCTGGATGGTATCTTCGGTACGGTCATTGCGGTATTCATCTTTTTCTCGGGCTGTACGATCGCCTCACAGATCATTGCCGGACTTCTGGGCAGACCGCTTGATGCGGAAAAGACACGGGAGATCCTGGACCTGATCCGGGAAGATCCGCAGATCCTCGGTGTCCATGATCTGATCATCCATGATTACGGCAACCGGAACCGGATGGGTTCTGCCCATTGCGAACTGGATGCACAGATGAGTTTCCGCGATGCCCATGAAGTGATCGACAGGGCGGAGAAACGTGTCAGGGAAACAACGGGTATAGAGCTGACACTGCATATGGATCCCAAGGAACAGCAGGATGATCTGATACGTGAGAAGATCCTGAAAGCTGTAAAGAGCGTACTGCTGCAGGCGGATATCCACGATCTGCAGAAACATCCCGACGGCAGCTGGGAACTGGATGTACTGGTGCCGTTTGGTACTTCTGCAGATGCAGAGATCAAAGAAGCTGTCACAAGGATCATCCGGCAGGAGACCGGTACAGACAGTGTGAAGGTTACCTTTGACCGTCCGTTTACAGGAGAAGTACAGTGAAACGGCGCCATGAGTTTCTGCTTGTCACGGCAGCTTTGGTCTGGGGTATGGCCTTTGTGGCCCAGCAGACCGGTATGGCATATATCGGACCTTTTTCGTTTGTCTGTCTGCGCAGTATCATCAGTGCTGTTACATTGTTCTGCATATCGCCTGTTCTGCATAAACTGGAACCGGAGAAGACCGTATACCGGCGCTGTGATCTGATCATCGGCGGGGTGCTCTGCGGGCTTGCGTTATACTCTGCCAGTATCTTTCAGCAGATCGGTATTGCCTATACATCGGTAGGCAAAGCCGGTTTTATTACAGCTTTATACGTTGTGATCGTACCGTTTCTGAGCATTCTGCGCGGCAAAAAGCTTGCAAAGCACATCCCGGCGGCGGTATTGCTGGCTGTGATCGGCTTCTCGCTGCTGTGCCTGCATGGTTCTCTGCAGCTGCAGAAGGGGGATCTGCTGGTGCTGATCTCAGCAGTGCTGTTTGCCGTCCATATCATGATCATCGACCACTTTTCACCGCTGGCCGACGGCCCATCGCTGTCGTTTGTACAGTTTCTGACATCCTTTATCCTTGGTCTTGCACCGATGCTTGTACAGGAAGGGTTTCATCTGCAGAGTGTTCTGGACGGGATCTGGCCGCTGCTGTATGCCGGTGTATTATCCGGCGGTGTTGCCTATACGCTGCAGATCATCGGCCAGAAGGGCGTAGAACCGGCTGTAGCGACCATGCTGCTGAGTCTTGAGTCAGTCTTCTCGGTGCTGGCAGGAGCTCTGCTTCTGCATCAGTTTCTCTCCTGGCGGGAACTGCTGGGATGTCTGCTGATCTTTGCGGCTGTCATCTATGCACAAAAAAATGAAGGATAAGTCATCCTTCATTTTCAGTGTTACGCTTTGATCATCAGTTCGGTGATCTTTTTTGTATAGGCAAGAGGGTCATCGATCGGCAGTCCTTCGATCAGACATGCCTGATCATAGAGGATATCCGCATATTCATTGAATTTATCCTTATCCTCGGTAAAGACTGTCTGCAGTCTGGTAAACAGCGGATGATCCGGGTTGACTTCCAGGATCCTGACTGCCTTCATCATGCCTCTGTTGAGCGGATCCTGTGAGAGGACCTTCTCCATCTCCAGAGAGAGACCGCCCTCGGATACCAGACATACCGCGTCATCCTGCAGACGGGAGGAGAGACGTACTTCCTTGACTTTATCTCCGAGCGCTTCCTTCATGGCTGTAAGCATATCCTTGTTGGCTTCGGCTGTCTCGGTCTTCTTTTTCTTCTCTTCTTCCGTGTCGAGATCAAGATCACCTTTGGTTACGGAACGGAAGGGCATACCATCATACTGGGGGATCATCGTGATGACGAATTCATCGATCCTGTCAGTAAAGCAGAGAACTTCGTAGTTCTTTTCCTTCAGTTTTGCCATGACCGGCATGCGTTCGATCTCACTGACAGATTCTCCGCTGGCATAGTAGATCTCCTTCTGATCTTCCGGCATGCGTTCTCTGTATTCCTTCAGGGTTGTATACTTGCCATCGCGGTTGGAACGGTAGAGCAGAAGATCCTTCAGGTCATCGGCACTCATGCCGTAAGAGCGGTAGATATCGTATTTCAGCGTGGAATTGAAGGCTTCGTAGAATTTCTCGTAGTCTTCTCTTTCGTCCTTTAACATGTCTTCCAGAGCTTTCTTGATCTTCTTCTCCAGGGATGCCGCAAGCGCTTTGACCTGGTGGTCCTGCTGCAGGATCTCACGCGAGATATTCAGGCTCAGGTCATCACTGTCGACAAGACCGCGGATAAACCGGTATTTCTCCGGCAGGAGATCTTTGGCATTATCCATGATGAAGACACCCTTGGAGTATAACTGCAGACCGTATTCCTGATCGGGCTGGAAGAAGTTATACGGAGCCTCGGAAGGAATAAACAGCAGGGCAGTGTAGCTGACATTGCCTTCTACAGTCGTATGAATGACTTTCAGGGGATCGTTCCAGTCATTGAACTTACCCTTGTAGAATTCGTTGTATTCTTCCCTGGAGATCTTACTGCGGCTCTTCTTCCACAGCGGCACCATGGAATTGAGCGTTTCTGTCTCTGTGGTCATGATACGCTTGGTGTCATCGGTAGGGTCGGGAATACTCTTTTCGACATCCATCATGATCGGATAGCGGACGTAATCGGAATACTTCTTCACCAGTTCACGGATCGTACCTTCCTCCAGGAAACGGCTGTATTTCTGTTCAGGTGTATCATCCTTCAGCTCCAGGATGATCTTTGTGCCGACTTCGCTTCTGTCACAGGGCTCGATGCGGTAGCCGTCAGAACCGTCACTGGTCCATACATTTGCCTGGCTTTCACGCGCAGACAGCGATTCCACAGTGATCTTTTTGGCAACGATGAATCCGGAATAGAAGCCGACACCGAACTGACCGATGATATCGATATTCTTCGGTGCTTTTTCCAGCTGCTCGCGGAATTCCAGGGATCCGCTGCGGGCGATCGTACCGAGGTTTTTCTCGAGTTCTTCTGCGGTCATGCCGATACCGGTATCGGTGATCGTCAGGGTGCGGTTCACGGGATCACGTTCGATGCGGATGGTCAGATCTTTCTTGTTTACTTTGGCGATCTCTCCGGTCATGGAGAGGTAATATCTCTTGTCCAGAGCATCACTTGCGTTGGAGATCAGTTCCCGCAGGAAGATCTCTGAATTCGTATAGATGGAATTGATCATGAGCTCAAGCAGACGTCTGGATTCAGCTTTAAACTGTTTCTTAGCCATATATCCTCCTTTAGCACTCATGTGCTTTGACTGCTAAAATATACACCCAAACAGGCTGCTTATGCAAGTACCGCGAACGATTTAAGCAATACTGTAGTGTAAATAAAAAATATTATCGTATAAATGTATATATCTTTTCTGCAGTATTGAAATTGCTTAAAATAAAAACCAAGGAGAAATACCTAATTGAAGGGAGGAATCGCTATTAATAAGAAGGTACGTTTCAACAAAGATGATGAATTGGAAGCGATTCGCGCAAGACTGAAGAAGCTGAGGAAAAACGCAGGATATACACAGTCAAAAATGGGTGATATTCTCGGTGTCAGTGCCCAGACGGTCTCCGGATACGAGAATGGGGCGATCATCCCCGGACCGGAAGTACTGCTGTGTTATACCGAAGCTTTCCAGGTCGACAGTAATTACCTTTTAGAGGGTATCGAAGAATCTGCGGAAAACGAATCATTGACGCTGCGCAAAAACGAAAAAGAACTGATTCTGGCTTACCGCCGCATACCGGACTGGAAGAAAGATCTGATCATGTCGATCTGTCTTGACAGACCGTATACCGGGGATACAGAGAAATAACCCGCTCAGCGGGTTTTTTCGTACAGACGTATGACAAATTCAGATGTTAATTCCAGCTGCTCTGTCTCCTCCAGACGCTTCATGCCGGCAGATGGGGTATGGTGGGCATACGGTGTCATGCGGAATAACAGAAGCAGGGTATCACGGTCCAGCAGGGATCTCTGTCTGATCACGTACTGTTTCTGCAAGGCAAACGGAACGTCAAGATCACTGACTTTATTTCTGTACGGCGTATCATAGAGGATCTCCTTCAGTTCAAACAGATGATCAGGTCCCGGTGTAACGCACAGAAAATATCCGCCCGGCTTCAGTATGCGCATCAGTTCATCACCGGCTGTCGGGGCAAAACAGGTGACAGCAGTATCCACGCAGGCATCGGGCAGGGGAAGCTGAAAGATCGAAGATAATACATACTGGGTATCATGGTCGTGTCTGGATGCTGTGATCAGCGCATCTCTGGCAAGATCAAAGCCGTATTTCTCACGTCCTGCCAGGGCTTTCGTATAGTAGCCTTCACCGCAGCCAAGATCTGCCAGCACATCCGGGTCCAGCGCATGTGTAACATCACTGAGTTCCTGCTGCAGGAAGGCGTAGGTGCCTGTGTTCAGGAAAGCCGTACGGGCTTTGACGCTTTCAGGACTGTCCCCGTGAACTTTACGGTTCTTCGGATACAGATTCAGATATCCGCTGGAAGCATAATCAAAATTGTGACGGTTGGCACAGTGTGCGGATCTTCCGTCACGGATCAGCGGCAGGCGGCAGACAGGGCAGATCAGTTTCATATCAGTATTATAGCACAGAGTACTTGACCGACGGTCAGTCAGTGTGTATAGTAGAGACGGAGGTGAAGCATGCGTGAGAATAAGGACACGGCAGAGAGACGGGAAGAATTCGTTGACGCTGCCGAAAGGTTATTCAAGGAAAACGGTATCGTAGATACAACGATCAACGCTATCGTTAAGGAAATGGACGTTGCCAAGGGCCTGTTCTACTACTACTTTAAGTCCAAGGATGATGTAATCGATGCAATCTCCGACAAATATAACAGTTCCTTCCGCAGGTCGCTGGAAAGAGCGCTGCAGAATGATGACTACGAAGAGAGACTTGAACGGTTTATCGAGGATGTGATCGTCTCCTTCCGCAACATGTGGGGCGAACTGCACGGAGAAAACGAAGATATCGATCTGACGATCCTTACCGCCAGAACGATCGATGAGGCCAAGGCAACCGCGTCGGCACTGCTTGAAGATCTGTTCCGGGAGGGCAATGAAAAGAGCCGTCTGGATATCCGTTACCCGAAGTACTATGCGGATATGATCATCAGCGGGATCGCCGATATTATCAACAGCAGTGAAAGTGATCTGAATGAGATCAAACAGATGATCATGGAAGTGATCAGAAAATACAGGAAGGAGTAAAGTCATGTCAGAATTCAACAAATATGTAGAGGAGATCAGAAAGCTGATCAACGAGCAGGTCGATAAAACAGCGAGAACGATCACAGATAATACAAGAGAGTTTACCGAGATATTCCAGAAGGAACGCAGAAAGATCGAGCTGCGCTCACAGATCGGTCAGCATCAGCGTCAGATATCCAAGGCATATGAACGTATCGGACAGGCATACTTCGAGAATATCGAAGAGGGCAAGTCCATGGATCATATCAAAGATGTGATCGACCTGCTGCGTTCCAACCGCAAGGTGATCGAACTGTTAAAGCAGCAGCTGGCTGAACTGGAACCGGAAACCGAAGACAAAAAAGCACAGTAATGGTACGATCATAGTAATATGAGCGTACTGATCACAGGCAGTTCCGAAGGTATCGGACTGGCTCTGACAAGAGAATATCTCAGGGATGGGCATCACGTTGTCATGACAGCGAGGGATCCCATCCGTTTGTCGTTGGTCAGGGAAGAGCTGGAAAAGACATACGGAACGAAGATCTTTGCGGTCAGTGCCGATCTTACGGTGCCGGAAGAACGCCGGAAACTGTATGAAGAGATAAAGAATGCCGGGATTACCGTGGATACGCTGATCAACAATGCCGGGATCGGTTTTGCGGGTGTCAGCTGGGAAACGGATCCGGAAAATGACAGGCGTCTGATCAGGCTGAATGATGAAGCTGTTGTGGATCTCTGCCACATGTATCTGCCGGAGATGATCGAAAGAAGAAGCGGAACCGTGATCAATATCGCTTCTACCGGAGCTTTTCAGCCGGGACCGTATATTGCCTCATACTATGCGTCCAAGTCTTTTGTCGTCAGCTATTCGCAGGCTGTCAATTATGAAGCCAGACCCTTCGGCGTCCGGGTCATTGCCTACTGTCCGGGTCCTGTAGATACGGCTTTCTACGACAAATCGAAGGGGAAACTGCCGCCTCTCTACATGACTGCCGAAGAAGCCGCATCCTATCTCTACCGGCGCAGAAACAGTTCACGTCCGGTGATCATCGCTGGTATAATAAATAATATACTCAGGATCATTCCGGCACCGCTGAAAATGCCGATCCTGGCGCAGTTAAAGAAAAGATCATGGAGGTAATAATATGATTACATTAGCTGCTCTTTCAAGTGTTATCGTCAATGCTGTCGTCAAGATCCTCATTGCCCTGGTTGCGTATATCGTGGGTAAGTGGATCATCGGAAAGTTACTGAATATTCTGAAAAGCGCCAAGGCTGTCACGACCCTGGATACGACTGTACAGTCGTTTGTAATGAGTCTTGCAAGGGTGATCCTCTATGTCATTCTGGCAGTAACGATCATCGGTGTTCTCGGTATCCCGATGGCGTCCGTGATCACGGTTCTGGCTTCTGCAGGCGTTGCGGTCGGCATGGCCATGCAGGGCTCGCTGAGCAACTTTGCCGGCGGTATCATGTTAATGATCTTCCGTCCGTTCAGTGTCGGCAACTATGTATCGGCAGCCGGAGCGGAAGGAACCGTCAGTGAGATCACGCCTTTCTATACCGTACTGAAGACGGTCGACAACCGGACGATCACGATCCCGAACGGATCCCTGATGAACACCAATGTAACAAATTTCTCCAAAGAGGAGACAAGACGTGTGGATCTGACCTTCGGCACGGCCAAGGGCGAAGATATTGATAAGGTCACCGGTATCATGCTTGATGTAATGGCACATGATGACAGAGTCCTGCAGGAACCGGCACCGTTTGCAAAGCTCAGCGGCGGCACAAACGAGAAGATGGAATTCACGGTCAGAGCGTGGGTCAACTCCGCGGATTACTGGGATGTCTATTTCGGCTTAAATGAAAAGATCACCATGGCACTCGGAGAAGCCGGTATCAAGGCTCCTGCGGCCAGGGTGATCGCGGAAACAAAGTAATCTCTTATCAGTCCTGATCAGGACGATAGGAGTACATACAACCGCAGTACTGCTGGTTGTACAGGCTGTATTCGGCAATGATCTCATTGCGGCGGATATGGCCGTTTTTCTTTTTGAAGTCGGAGAAGAAGTAGTGCACATGCGGATATTTGGTATCCAGTGCCTTGCCGATCTCGTTGATCTTCTGGCTGTTCTTCTGCCGTGATACCGTCATGACGGTTGTAAAGTAGTCATAGTCATGTTCATCGGCATAGGCACAGGCTTCATCCAGTCTTGCCTCATAGCACAGGAAACAGCGTTTCCAGCCCTCGGGATCATCTTTGCGCGGTTCCAGTATGCGGTTGAAGGCTTCATTGTCATAGGCAGGGACAACGATATCGATACGGTCATTCCAGGCTTCATGCACAAGTCTTTTCAGTTCTGACAGCCGGTGTTCGTATTCTTCCGCAGGCCAGATGTTGGAGTTGCCGTAGTAGATCGTGATATCGAAGGTCTCGCTGAGATACTCCAGAGGCCAGCCGGCACATACAGCACAGCAGGCATGCAAAAGCAGGCGGGGACGTCTGTCTGTATATTCACTGCGGATCTTCTGCAGTTCCTTTTCTCCCGCCAGATAATAGTTGGTTTTCTCAGAGCTTTTACGCTGCCTGAGGTAGTTCAGATATTCTTCCTTGTCATTCATTGGTAATAAACATGCAGTCACCGAAGGAGAAGAAACGATACTTCTCACGGATGGCTTCCTCATAGGCTCTGAAGACATTCTCCTGACCGGCAAAGGAGGAGATCATCATCAGCAATGTGGATTTAGGCAGATGGAAATTCGTTAACATGCAGTCGATGGTATGCCATTCATATCCCGGATAGATAAACAGTCTGGTCTCTCCTGAACACTCCCGGAATTCTCCGAAACGGTTCCATACCGATTCCAGTGTACGTACGGAGGTCGTGCCGACAGCGATGATCCTGCGGCCTTCCTTCTTGGCAAGATTCAGCGCATCTGCAGTATCTTTGGACATGAAGTAGACTTCTTCATGCATGACATGTTCCTCGACATTCTCGGTATCCATCGGCCGGAATGTACCAAGTCCGACATGCAGGGTAACATCCTTGACGATCACACCCATTTCCTCCAGTTTTCTGAAGACTTCCGGTGTAAAGTGCAGTCCGGCAGTCGGGGCGGCAGCACTTCCTTCGACTTTTGCATAGACGGTCTGATAACGTTCGGGATCATCCAGTTTCTCCCGGATATACGGGGGCAGGGGAACCGTTCCCAGCTTCTCCAGGATCTCCGTAAAGATACCGTCGTAGATCATCTGCATCCTGCGGATACCTTTTTCACCGATCTCGAGACATTTCGCCTTCAGGGATCCGTCACCGAAGGATACAACCGTACCGATCTTCACGGTGCGGGCATTGCCGACAAGGCACTCCCAGATATCATCTTCATGCTGTCTGAGCAGAAGGACTTCCACGTGGGCACCGGTCTCTTCCTTTGTGCCGAACAGACGGGCGGGGATAACACGGGTATTGTTGCGGATCAGCACATCTCCCGGTTTGACATACTCGTAAATATCATAAAAATGCCGATGCTCAAAAGCACCGCTGTTTTTGTGCAGGACCATCATCCGGCTGGTCTTGCGGTCCTTCAGGGGCGTCTGGGCGATCAGCTCCTGCGGAAGTTCATAGTCGAAATCACTTGTCTTGATCATAATCAGAAATATGTTTTGCACGAAATGACCCTGCCGATGATCTGCACCGGATATTCACGGATCTCTTTGGCCGAGAAATACCTTGATTCGACATCCGGATTGGCAGCTTCCAGGATCAGTACCTTGTCCTTTCTTATCACACGTTTGATCGTTACTTCATCACCGATGAGGATCACACCGATCTCACCGCTGTTTACGGTGCTGCACTGTCTGACAAGCACCAGCGAACCGTCAACGATGCCGACACCTTTCATCGAATCACCGCTGACCTTTAAATAATAATCTCCGTTCTTCCTGTCTTCCAGTGAAGTTTCTTCTTCACCGAGATAATTCTCTTCCGCAAAGAGATCATAGCCGGCCTTGGCATAACCGAGGATCGGCAGTTTGATCGAGATATCCATCCCTTTCAGGACAGGTTCAATATTGTATCCGATCATACTGCTGAGCCGGTCCAGCGTCTCCTTGTTTACGCGTTTGATCTCGCCGCTGCTCCAGCGGGTAGCTGTCGAACGGGAAACATTCATACGCCGGGCGATCTCACTGTCCCGTACCCCTGTACGTTCTTTGTATTCCTTGATAATATCTTTCAGTTCCATATTTACAGTATATATGATGTGCGACAATTTGTAAAACAGCAACATAAAATGTTGCATAATATGTTGAAATGCGCGACTATGTGGCATATAATTCGCTTGAAAGGAAAGCTTTGTATGGATCGGGTAATCATGCATGCCGATATTGATCACTGCTATGCACAGATCGAAGAGATGAAAGATCCGCATCTGCGGGGTATCCCGATGGCTGTCGGGGGAGATACCGAAAAGAGACACGGCATTATTCTTGCCAAGAATGATCTTGCCAAAGCAAGCGGGATCATTACCGGTGAAAGCATACCCGAAGCCATGAGGAAATGTCCGCAGCTGAAGGTGCTGCATCCTGTCTACGGGGATTATGTTTTCTATACGGAAATGGTAAAGGACATTTATCGGCGGTACAGTGACCGGGTGGAATCTTTCGGGCTGGATGAGGCGTGGGTGGATCTCTCGGCTTCGCGCAGATTGTTCGGTGATCCCGTGAAGACGGCGCAGGAAATACAGCAGACGGTATTGCGGGAAACGGGACTGACGGTTTCGGTCGGGCTTTCCTGGAACAAGATCTTTGCGAAACTCGGCAGTGATATGCATAAACCGTTTGGGATGACGGTGATCACGAGAGAGAATTTCAGAGGGGTTGTCTGGCCGTGCAAAGTGAGTGATCTGCTGTATGTAGGCAAGGCTTCGGCGCGGCGTCTGGCGAGTCTGGGCATTCATACGATCGGTGATCTGGCGGTCTGTCCGGAAGTGCTTCTGAAAGAGTATCTGGGGCGTAACGGCGAGCTGCTGCACCGGTTTGCCAACGGCGAAGAGGCAGAACCCGTCAAGGTCAGCGGGACGCACCGTGCGGTGAAATCGGTCGGCAATTCCGTGACGATGATCCATGATGTCGATGATATCGAAGCCCTGCGGCCGATCATCCGGGTCATCAGTGAAGCAGTGGCGGCGAGGCTTTCCGAGCAGGGGATGGAAGGCAGTGTGATCACGGTCTTTCTGCGCAATGCAGATCTTCTGTGGATGAGCAGGCAGCGCAGGCTTACAGAGTATACAGCTGTCAGTGACGGCATCTTTGCGGAAGCTTTATCACTGACACAGCAGAATTATGATTTTTCCATACCGATGCGCTCTTTTGGTATTACCGTATCGGGACTGCGGCAGTGTTCGTCACATCGCCAGCTGTCGCTGTTTCAGGATCCCGATGCATATGAAAAGAATATGCGTATCGATCAGGCGCTGGAGGTGATCCGCGGCAGGTACGGCTTTCGGGCTGTCTGCCGGGCAGTGACGAAGATGGATGAAGCGCTGACGGATTTTGATCCGAAGGGAGAGCATATGATCCATCCTGAAGGTTACTTTACGGGAAGAAGGATGAATGATGAATCTTTATAAGAAATATATTGATGTTGAACTTCTGCAGAAAAAGGACGGGGAGATCGTACCGCAGTTTCTGCTCTGGACAGACGGAAAGAGATATCCGATTGATAAGGTGATCAGTAAGGAACGCAGGGCTTCGCCGGTTGGCGGATGCGGGATGCGTTATACCTGTCTGATCCAGGGCAAGAGGAGAAATCTGTTTCTGGAGAAGGACAGATGGTTTATTGAGAGTCTGAGACCCTGAGGGCTTGCCTGATGTTGTACAATAGTACATATCAGGAGGGTGTATAACGTGAACATATTCAGATATCCTGTAACGTTAGCGACGATCGCTGCCTGTGCGGCAGTATTCATATATCTGCAGACAAGGAGGACGGCGCCTCAGGACCATCCTCTGGTCAGCATGTTCAGTCTGATTCCTGTACAGGTAAAAAGGGGTCAGTACTGGCGGATGCTGACCGTTGGCTTCATTCATCTGCGGCTGTATCATTTTCTGGTGAACATGTATGCTTTATATAATCTCGGCAGTGCGCTGGAGCCGTGGCTTGGCAGCGGCTGGTTTGCGCTGATCCTGTTTGGGTCGGTGATCGGCGGCAGCTATGCATGTGTGCGTTTCGGTGACAGCAGGACCGTGTCTGTAGGTATCAGCGGCGGTCTGTACGGTCTTCTGGCCGCATATATCATCCTGCTGGCGAGACTCGGCATGCTTGCCAACAGAGCTGTATTATCTTCCGTACTGCGTATCGTGATCGTCAATGCGATCATTTCGATGATGCCGAATATTTCACTTCTGGGGCATGCCGGCGGTGCTGTAACGGGAGCTGTGCTCAGTGTGATCATCCTGTTTCTGATCTTCTAGAGAGGTATTACTGTGGAACCATATATCACATGTGAAGAACTTACGCTTGGATATGACAGGATCCCGGTTGCCTCCGGGATCGGTTTTACTGTATCCAGGGGAGATTATCTGTGCATCATCGGCGAAAACGGATCAGGAAAAACGACACTGCTGAAAACGATTCTCGGCATTATTCCGCCGCTTTCCGGCAGGATCATCCGTTCATCGGCATATACCGGGATCGGTTATCTGCCGCAGCAGACAGATATCCAGAGAGATTTTCCGGCTTCGGCATACGAGATCGTCATCTCAGGTTTTGAAAAGAAGAAGGGACTTCGGCCTTTCTACAATGCCGGGGAGAAGGCGCAGGCCCTGGCAGAGATGGAGCGTCTTGGCATTACGCAGCTGAAAGACAGAAGCTACAGTGAGCTTTCCGGCGGTCAGCAGCAGCGTGTGCTTCTGGCCAGAGCGCTTTGCGCATCTGCGAATATACTGCTGATGGATGAGCCGACAACAGGTCTGGATCCGCAGACAACGGCAGATCTGTACGAACTGATCCTGAGGCTGAACAAGGAGGGCATGGCAATCATCATGATCAGTCATGACCTGCACTCAGCGATGAAATACGCAACGCATATCCTGTCTTTTGATGAACCGGTCTTTTACGGAACGAAGAAGGCATTTGCGGAAAGGGGGAAGCAGGCACATGAGTGAGTTCTTTACACTTCTTTCATCATACCTGCAGTATGCTTTTGTCCGCTATGCGCTGATCGTCGGCATTCTGATCGCCTTATGTTCATCTCTGCTGGGTATTGTCCTTGTGCTTAAACGGTATTCGTATATCGGTGACGGTCTTTCACATGTGGCCTTCGGTGCCATGGCCGTTGCCTCCGTGCTGCACATGACAGACAGTAAAATGTATATTATTCTGCCGGTGACGGTGATCGCGGCGATCCTGCTGCTGCGGGAAGGAAAGCGGACACGGATCAACGGAGATGCCAAGATCGCAATGATCTCGGTCAGTGCGCTGGCTTTCGGCTATCTGCTGATGAACCTGTTCTCTTATTCACCGAATATCTCCGGGGATGTCTGCAGTACATTGTTCGGATCTACTTCGATATTGACCCTGACAAAAGGGGAGGTGTGGCTGTGTGCGGTACTATCCATACTTGTTGTGATCCTTTATATCGTCTTCTACAACCGCATCTTTACCGTAACTTTTGATGAAGACTTTGCCCGTGCTTCCGGGATCAGCACTTCGTTTTACAATACGATGATCGCTGTCGTGATCGCAGTGATCATTGTGCTGGCAATGAATCTTGTCGGTTCGCTGCTGATCTCTGCGCTGATCATCTTCCCGGCGATATCCGCGATGCAGGTATGCCGCAGTTTTCTGAAGGTATCCATCTGTTCGGCAATTATCTCCGTACTGGGTGCGCTGGCCGGCATGGTCACAGCAATCATCCAGGGAACACCGGTCGGTTCTACGATCGTGGCGGCAGATCTGATCATCTTTGTGATCCTGACCCTGCTGAGACCGGTACTCAGGAAGTAAAGACCGCAAATACAGGTAAACAAACAAAAAGGACTGCATGGCAGTCCTTTACTTTTACACTGGCGGAGAGACGGGGATTTGAACCCCGGCGCCCTGTTACAGACCTACGAGCTTTCCAAGCCCGCCCCTTCAACCGCTTGGGTATCTCTCCAAAGATAGTGCTTAACTAGTATAACACATGTTTTGAATTCCGCAACTATGAAGGTGAATTAATTCCTGTATTCCGGTCTTCAACCTTCAATTCCTTCTCACACATGCCGGCATATTCCTCAGCTTCATCCAGTTCTTCCATGCAGGCAAGATCACCGCTTTCGATGCGTTCAAGATAGCCTTCGATCGCAGAGATGAAATAATCGTATGAGGCTGCGACATCCGGCTCCGTATCCACACCATGGAAGAGACACCTGCCGACACGCAGATATACTTCCGGTGCATTCCAGTCATCATCGTTCTCTTCGACTCTGCGCAGTGTTTTAAGGTAGTAGTTGTATGCGGTGCTTTCATCGGCGGGAAGACTGCCGGGAATACCGTTTTTGTACAGATCGCCAAGATGCCATCCGGCTTCGATATCGCCGTATTCAAAAGCCTGTTCATAACAGACCTTGGCAGCGTTGAGGTCTGTGCCGGTGCCGTATCCTTTCTCAAGGAAGTATCCCATCATGCCGAGAGAGTAGGCATGTCCCATGTCAGCTGCTTTCCGGAAATACTGAAAAGCCCGGTCGTAGTCTTTCTGTCTTCCGAGTCCGAGATAATATACTTCCGCGATGTCTGCCAGCAGATCGGCTTCGCTGTTAACTGTATTTGTCTGCGTCATGGGAATATTATACATGTGTTGTAAAGATATACAAACCTGAATTGGAAACCGGCGCTGTTATAGTGTAAAATAGTCACTATGAGCGAAGAAACACAAAAACCCAGAAAAGTATCCAAAAATGTAAAAAAGAAAAAACAGTCCCCGGTAATATACGCAGCCGTGATCACGGTTCTGGCAGTATTACTGGTATTCGGCCTGATCATAGGAATAGGCTCACGTCCGGCAAAAGAAGAACAGGAACCGGAAGAGAGCCTGCCGCCGGTAGTTGAAGAAAAATATGATGCCAAGGAGAACGAGATCACTTCTGAGGAATTTACCGGAACGATCCTGCCGGAAACCAAAGATGCCGGACAGGAATATATAGACAGTACGTTGTTTATCGGTGATTCCAATACCGCAAGATTTCTGCGTACGTTGAATAAGGACGGCAAGACCTTTACTTCCCGGACAAATACGATCGGGGTCGTCGGTATGGGTATTGACGCGATCTCCTCACTGGCCTGTCTTGATACATCGATGGGCAGACTGACGATGCCGATGGCGGTCAAGGCGCTGCAGCCGGAAAGAGTCATCATCACCTTCGGGACAAACAATCTCAACGGTACCTCTACGGATGCGACATCCTTTATTGACCGGTATACGAAACAGATCAAGGCTATCGAAAATGCCTATCCTTCGGTAGATATCATTATTAACTCAATTCCGCCGGTTTCCCGCCGCAGAGATTATATCAATGTTTCAATGACGCAGATCGATGCCTACAACAAGGCGATCGCGGCCATGTGCGAGAAGAATGAGTGGAAATACCTGAATTCGGCAGAAGCCCTGAAAAACAAGGATGACGGGTATGCCAAAGACGGATATCTGGTGACAGACGGACTGCACCTCTCGCAGGCAGGCATGCAGGCGCTGTTTGACTATATCCGCACGCATGCGTATATTACCGAAGATGACAGACCGAAACCGCTGGCAGCGGTACCTTCTGTGATCGGTGTGCCGGATGGTCTGATCAGGATCAATCCTCTGAATGAAGAAGAGTTTACCGGTAAGGAGGGCGGTGAAGAACCGGCTCCGACAGCGACACCGGAAGAAACTCCGGAAGAGACACCGAAGAACGAAAAGACGCCGGATACAACGACCAAAAAAGGCTGCAATGCCGCAAAGAAATACTGGCATGAGAATACTTGTGTGGATCAGTGTCCGGCAGGTACGGAGCCTGATGGCAAAGGCGGCTGTAAAGTGACAGAGAGTCAGACAGCTTCACCGGAACCGACCGGCAGTCCCGAAACGACGCCGACACCGACACCGGAACTAACCCCGACACCTACGCCGGAAGTAACCCCGACCCCGACACCTACGCCTGCACCGACGCCGACCCCGGAACAGCCGGCAACGCCTGATCCGGCAGCCCAGTGTGCGCAGAACGGCGGCACCTGGGACGGCAGTACTTGTGTATATCCGCCAAGCCCGGCTGAACAGTGTGCGCAGAACGGCGGCACCTGGGATGGCAGCACCTGCATCTATCCGCCAAGCCCGGCTGAACAGTGTGCACAAAACGGCGGCACCTGGGATGGCGCCAACTGCGTCTATCCGACACCGGTACCGGAACCGACACCCGAGCAGACCCCGGAACAAACGTCTGAATGAAAGCAATGAGCGGTATTCACCGCTCATTTACTTTACACAGCAGTATATGAGTGTTGGTGCTATAATGGTGTACAGAAATAACAGGAGAACAATAGTTATGTATGATATCGTGATCATTGGTGCCGGAATCGTTGGTACGATGCTGGCTAGGGATCTTTCAGGATATCGTCTTCGTCTTGCGCTTGTTGACCGTGAAAATGATATTGCGAATGGTGCGACAATGGCAAATTCCGCGATCATCCACACCGGGTATGACCCTGAAGACGGAACCATGAAAGCCCGCATGAACGTCCGCGGTGCCCGTATGTATGAGAAGATCTATCAGGATCTCGGCTGTCTTCGCAAGGTCGTCGGCGCATATGTCGCAGCGTGCGGAGATGATGAGGAAAAGACACTGGCGGTACTGAAGCAGAGAGCAGATGAACGGGGAATTGAAAATGTTTATCTCAGCGGTGATGAAGCCCGCTGTCAGGAACCGAATCTCGGCGATGATGTCACTAAGGTGCTGTCATTCCCGACGACTGCTGTCGTTTACCCGTGGGAGATCGCCATTGCCTGTGCCGAAACAGCGGTAAACAACGGTGCCGATCTGATGCTGAATACCGAGGTCAGGGATATTACGAGAACGGAAAACAGTTATATCCTGCATACAGATCATGGTGATATAGAAACAAGATATGTGATCGATGCTGCAGGTACCGGAGCGGGTAAGATCGCCCGTATGGTATGCGAAGATCCCGGCTTTACGATTCAGCCAAGAAAGGGCGAATACTTTGTCCTCGATCATCAGGTCGAATATGTCAAACATATCGTTTTCCCGGTGCCCGGTGTCAAGGGCAAGGGTGTGCTGGCCGTACCGACAGTCTACGGCAATACACTGCTGGGACCGACTTCCGATCCTGTACAGGCACTCGATGATACAAGTACGACATTCAAAGGTCTGGACAGTGTCAGAGCCGATCTGAACAAGACCATGAAGAATGTGCCGTATAGATATGTGATCCGTAATTTTGCCGGTCTGCGTCCCTCCGGATCTACGCATGATTTTGTCATACGGGAATGTGAAGATGCTCCGGGGTTTATCTTTGCGGCATGTGTGGAGTCACCGGGACTGGCAAGTGCACCGGCGATCTCTGAATATATTATTAATGAGATCCTCAGTAAGTCACTGACACTGGAGAAGGATCCTGATGCGGTGATGACGAGGAAACGTCCGCTGGTCATGGCTGAGCTTACGGATGAAGAACGGGCGGAAGTGATCAGGGAAAACCCGGCGTACGGCAGGATCATCTGCCGCTGTGAGCAGATCAGCGAAGGTGAGATCATTGACGCGATACACCGTACCTGCGGCGCGCATACTGTCAAGGGTGTCAAGAAACGGGTAAGACCTGGCATGGGCAGATGCCAGGGAGGTTTCTGCGAACCCCGGGTGCTGGATATTCTGGCCAGAGAGCTTGGTATATCACCACTGGATATCGTATTGGATTCGAAAGCATCACGGATCCTGGAAAGTGAGAACAGATAATGAGACATTATCAGGCAGTGATCATCGGCGGCGGCAGCGCAGGACTCTCCGCGGCTGTAACGCTGAAGGAAAACGGTATAGAAGATATCCTGGTGCTGGAGAAGGATGCGGAGGCAGGCGGTATCCTGCAGCAGTGCATCCATAACGGATTCGGTCTGCAGACGTTCAAGGAACAGCTCAGCGGACCCGCATATGCGGAGAGATTTATCCGTAAGGCAGAAGAACTGAACGTCAGAGTTCTCTGCGGTACGATGGTTACAGGACTCAATGACAGACGGGAAGTAACGTATGTCAATCCTGAAGAAGGGTATGTGACGGTCAGTGCTGATGTTGTGATTCTGGCGGTCGGCTGTTACGAAAGAAGCAGAGGTGCTGTAGAGATCCCCGGTGAAAGACCTGCCGGTATCTATACTGCAGGACAGGCACAGAGATATCTGAATATAGACGGATATCTGACCGGCAGAAATGTATTCATCCTCGGATCCGGTGATATCGGACTGATCATGGCCAGACGTATGACGCTTGAAGGCGCAAAGGTCTACGGTGTAGCGGAGCTGATGCCGTATTCCAACGGTCTGCCGAGAAACATCAAGCAGTGTCTTGAAGACTTCGGTATTCCTCTGTATCTGAGTCATACCGTGACGCATGTCTACGGTAAGGACAGGCTGGAACGTATTGAAGTCAGTAAGGTAGGCAGTGATCTGAAGCCGATCCCCGGAACCGAAATGTACTTTGATGTTGATACGCTGCTGCTCAGTGTCGGTCTGATTCCGGAGAATCATCTGGCAGATGAAGCAGGTATTCTGATGGATCCCCGCACCAAGGGACCTGTTGTGGATGATAACTATATGACATCCGTACCCGGCATCTTTGCCTGCGGAAACGGTCTTCATGTCCACGATCTGGTTGACTTTGTGACCCTGGAGGCAGCCCGCAGTGCACTCGGCGCTGTACGCTGGCTGAAGGGAACACAGACATCGGATAAGATTTACAAGGCGTCTGCCGGACAGGGTGTCAGCTATGTCGTACCGGGCCGGATCAATGCCTCATGCGATCATCGTGTGGATTTCTTCTTCCGGGTCAGACAGAACTTTGAAACAGCACAGATCACGATGAAGAGCGGAGACAAGGTCCTGCGTACACTGAAGAAGAGAAAGCTGATGCCTTCGGTGATGGAACAGCTGCCGCTGACGGAAAAGATGCTTGATGAACTTGAGGGAGATATCACCATTGAGGTGACGGAGGCATAAGTATGGAAGAAAAAGAACTCATCTGTGTAAACTGTCCGATGGGATGCCGTGTGCGTGTACAGCTGGAAGGAAATACGGTCATTTCGGTTACCGGCAACCAGTGTCCGCGCGGAAAAAAATACGCTGAACAGGAGAGTATCTGTCCGATGCGTATCCTGACATCCACGGTCACGGTGGAGAACGGTCAGCACAGGGTACTGCCGGTCATCACTTCAGCTGAGATCCCGCTGTCCATGATGGAAGATGCGATGAAAGAGATCCGCAGGGTCAGTGTCAGAGCACCGATCACGATGGATCAGGTGATCATCCATGATCTGCTGGGCACAGGCGCCGATGTGATCGCATCCCGTTCGATGGCCGAAAGATAAAACAGGCATGTAAAAAGGAAGGATATATCCTCGGGATGATCCTTCCTTTTTGTGTGTGTTTAACCCTGGATCGTGTCCTCGGTATGCTCGATCAGATCCACTGTCACATCGAATGTCTTGCCGTCACGTTCGATCGTCAGCACGATCGTATCACCGATCTTCTTGGAACGCATGATGCGCGAGAGATCCGTGTATGTGGCAATGTCGGTTCCGTCAGCCTTGACGATCCTGTCGTATGCCTGCAGACCGGCTTTTTCAGCACCGTATCCGCTCATGACATCAGCGATGTATAATCCCGCTTTGTACTGTCCGCGGTCATAGGAAAGGGTAGAGAGATTGACACCGATCATCGGTCTGTTGGTTACAGTACCGTATTCGATCAGTTCCTGGGCAACATCCATCGCATCATTGATCGGGATGGCAAATCCAAGTCCGTCGATCGTTGCGCCGCTGTTGGTCAGTCCGGAGTCCTTGGCATTGACGATACCGATCAGATTGCCGTAGGCATCGAACATACCGCCGCCGCTGTTGCCGTTGTTGATGGCCGCATTGGTCTGGATCAGGTTCATGGCTTCGTTGTCAATAACGATCTCACGGTTTGTGGCGGAGACGATACCGTTGGTGACGGTGCCACCTAACGTACCGAGAGGATTGCCGATAACGACGGTCAGATCACCGACTTCGAGAACGGAGGAATCACCGATCACTGCCGGTGTCAGGCCGCTGGCATCGATCTTGATCACACCGATATCCATCTTCTTGTCGGTACCGACCAGAGTTGCCGGATATTCCTTGCCGTCATATGTGGTAACGGTGATGCTCTGGGCGTTTTCAACGACGTGATTATTGGTGATGATATAACCGTCGGAGCTCAGGATGACACCGCTGCCGGCACCTTTGGCGATATATGTACCGCCCCAGAAGCCGTAGGACTGGGTCTCTGCTTCAACGACGATCTCGACAACACTCGGGGCAGCCTTGGCCGCGATCTCCTTGATCGAAAGACCTGATGAAGTTACAGCCTGCGGTATCGGTGTTACCGGTGTTTCATCTTCGGACTGCTTTTCCGGTTCCTGATAGATGATCGTCGGCTCGGCATTTTTGGCAAAAGTACTTGCCGCAAGATAGCCGCCGCCAAAACCTCCGGCAAGACCGATCAGACCGCTCAGCGCCCAGATCAGCACAGGGTGTGTCTTCTTTTCCTTTTTCTCTTCGGCAGGGGCAGCCGGAGCAGCCGGTGCCGGTTCAGCCTTCAGCGTGAGCTCGGGTGCCGGTCTTTCAGGTTCTGTCTCCGCGTATGTTTTCTGCATCTCTTCAGCATGCTGCTCAAGAGTCTGTATGGTTTCTTCGGCTGCGGTCTGCGGTGCAGGTGCCGTCAGCTCCGGGGAAGATACTGCTTCTTTATTTTCAGCATTGATATCTTCAAACTTTTCGTTATTCATGTTTTCACTCATATCAAAGCCTCCTTTATTGCTTACGTTTATACTATAGATTCCGAATGTGAACTTCAGGTGAACATGAAGGTAAAAACACCTGAATTATTGCCTGCTCAGATACATGCCGCAGAAGGCACCGACAAGACCGCCGATAATATGTGTCAGCTGCGAGATGTTATCTGCCGCAAAGACGCCCTCATAGACCTGCTGGCCGATATAGATCAGGGCAACAATGATCAGCGTCATCGGGATCTCACCGGCTTTCCGTGTACCCGTGATCGAAGCCAGAATGATCAGGGCAAAGTCAACACCGCTGGCCCCCAGAAGCATCGTTCCTGACGGCAGCAGGACGTGGATCAGACCGGTAACGAATGCTGTAACAGCAATGATCTCGAGAAAGCACCGGCTGCCGTATTTTTCCTCAAGCAGGGGACCGACCATCAGAAACAGGATCATATTGTTGGTGTAGTGACTGAAATTCATATGACCCAGCACGTGTGTAAACAGACGTACATAGAACAGAGGATCGGTAAGGGATCCCTTATATACACTGAAGACGAGCCGGTTGCTGGCACCTGCGGTCAGGATATTCAGAATAAGCGCAAGACCGCTGATCAAGGCAAAGCTTAGTACTACCGGGGAATTCCATTTGACAGATTTCATAGACATCCTCCCATCGTAACAATTATAATCATTCTCACGAAGAATTGTTATAATAATACCCGGAGACAGTTATGGCAAATAAGAAGAAAAAGAAAAAAACAAATCAGAATAAGCCGAACCAGAATCGGCCGATCACCAATCCCGAGCTGAAAAAAGCTCTTGAAGAACTGAAGGCGGCACGGACACCGGCAAACGAAGTAAAGCTGTTTGAGGCTCTCAGCAGTGCCAAGCTTCTGGCACCGGTCATTTTCAGTGCAGATCTGCGTCCTGACCAGAACGGAAGGATAAACATGCCTTCCAATACCGGTATCAAGTATGTCCTGATCAATACCGATCAGAATAAGACATTCTTCCCGGCTTTTACGGATTTTGATGAGGCCAGGAAGCTGCCAATCGATCAGGAAGGCAATCTGCAGTATATCGTACGTACGATCCGTGACTATGCAAGGATGTTCATGGATGCCAACAATGCGGCAGAAGGTCTGGCGGTGAATCCCAAGAGTGACGGGATGTTCCTGCCGAAGGAGCTGATCTGCAGACTGACCGGTGAAGGCGAAACACCGAAGGAACCTGTGCAGGAGAGCGAACTGAAGAACGGTACAGTACCTGAAAATGCGTCTTTCTCGGAGCCGGCAACGTATCCGACAGCCCTTGCCAATGAAGTATACGAGCAGTGCCGCAGTATTCCGGAGATCAGCAGAGTCTGGCTCAAGCAGATGAATGTCGGCATCAGAAGTGCCTTTGCGCTGATCGTGGAAGCAGATAAGAAAGACAATGCTCTGCTGGATAGAGTGGCAGAACTGGCAGTACCTTTTGCCAGAGAGCGTCAGGTCGTTTCGTTCTATTACAGCGAAGATCTTGAAAACAAGGCGGTCAGGGGAGATTTCCCGCTCTATGACCGTGAACTGGAGATCTGATGGAGATCCGCACGCTTGACCGTGAAGAGATCAATGATGCGCTGAATCTTGTCCGGGAGGTATTCCTGTCCGATCCCAATCTGATCAGATCACCGGAGGGCATCTCCTCATTCATGTCATTTGTGAAGGATCAGGGACCTGGTCTCTGCTGGCTTGGCGCCTATGACGGTGATCTCTGCGGAGCACTTGGCTATGATGATACGTATCATATCGCTCTGTTCTTTGTCCGGAAAGAGAAGCAGAAACAGGGTGTCGGCAGTGCTCTGCTGAAAGTGCTGTGTGAAGAAGCTGAACATGCCGGATATGCCAGGATCAGTGTAAATGCGGCAGAGAAAGCGCAGCCGGTATATGAACATCTTGGCTTTACGGCAGCGGATGATGTACAGGAAAAAGACGGCATACGGTATATCCCGATGGAGATCTTCCTGCAGAGAAAGTATCTTGGCAAAACCGTCACGGTGACCGTAGACAGACCGTACGGAAGTTTCCATCCGACCTTTGCGGATATCCGCTATCTCTGCAATTACGGCTATGTAGAAGAGATCCTGGCGTCTGACGGAGAGTTCCAGGATGCCTATGTATACGGTCCTGAAGAAGCACTGGAAAGCTTTACCGGTACTGTGATTGCCGTGATCATCCGCCGGGATGACACTGAATCCAAGTGGGTCGTAGCGAAAGATACAAACTATGAGAGACAGGCCGTGATCGATGCCGTAGGCTTTCAGGAACAGTTCTTTGATACCCATATTCTTTGGCTGGAAAACTGATACGTTTATGACGTATCGTTTTTTTTTAGACAGATCCATATGAAAGGTATATCGGAATCGGTAAGCAGAATCAAAGTATATGCCCTCTATAATATAACTATGGAAATCAGGAGATCGTTTTTATGGGGATGAATCTTACACGAAAAATCATTGCTTCTCATCTTGCACGTCCTTCCTCAATGACACCCGGTGAGGACGTCTTCGTTAAAGTTGATCAGACCTTGACACATGATATCAACGCGGTCATGACATATCTTGCGTTTGAAGCAATCGGACTGCCGCGGGCAAGAACAGCAGTCAATGTTTCCAATCTTGATCACAACCTGCTTTATAACAAACCTCAGAGGGAAACCCCACGGTTTTAACCGTGCGGATGAGAGCTGAGAAAGGGAGAATTCAATAGATGCAGATTAGCAGAGACTGGAAATGGGTGATATCCTGCATATCGATAACTTCCCCGAGCAGATCCGCAGCTGGGAGGTGACCGTAACGGATAAGACACAGGGATTTGATTTCAAGGTAAAGCTTGAACTGACCGATTCCGAGATGGAAGTCGTGCTTGCCGGCGGTCAGCTGCGGTTCCAGAAGGATCAGCTCAGGGCAGAAGGGGTACTGACAGACTGAAACACAATGAGGCGCAATGCCTCATTTTTTGTGTGAATGAGCATTCGGAAGAAGTTCAGGGAAAGTTCACATTTGTGTCAATTCGCGTTCATTTTCAGCCCGTATGTTTACATCATCGAAGGGAGGTACCTGAAGATGACACAGACATACATTGATACATTTGCCAGAGTTGAACATAAGTTCATGATCACAAAAGCACAGGCAGAGGAGATAACCGGAATGATCGGTGACCACCTGAAGGATGATGCCCATCCGCAGTATACACTGCATAATATCTACTACGATTCACCGGACAGTCAGATGATCGCAGCATCGCTTGAACATCCCATGTACAAGGAGAAACTGAGACTGCGCTCTTACGGTGATCCGGTGGAAGGTATGCCGGTGTTTGCGGAGATCAAGAAGAAATATGACGGGATCGTATACAAGCGCAGAACGATGCTTGACCTGGATGATGCTGAACGCTTCCTTGATCACAGGGACCGCAGGTATGTGAAAGACCGCACCGGTGCAGAGATCAGCTTCATGCTGGAGCGTTACAGCGCAGAGCGGAAGCTGTACATCTCGTACAGCAGAAGAGCCTATGCCGGTAAGCAGGAAGCAGATGTACGGATCACCTTCGATACGGATATACGCTACCGTACAGATCATCTCGATCTCTTTGCACGTACGGAGGATAAACCGCTTCTTGATGAGGATCAGGTACTGATGGAAGTCAAGGTCATGAACAGATATCCGCTCTGGTTAACAGATGCACTGACGGAAATGCATATCTGCAGAACATCCTTCTCCAAATACGGAAAGATCTATACACTGATGCACGCATCACCGGCTCACGGACAGATATATAACTGCGGGATCATGCCGCAGACGGAGGTAAGACAATGTTTGGTTCAGTATTAACAAATACCGTAAATTCTATTACGATACAGCAGTTTGCGCTGTGCTTCTTCACCAGTATCCTGTGCGGTCTGCTGATCGCAGCAGCGTACAGATCGGCTGTCAATGCGAAGAAGGACTTTCTGATCACGATCGCCCTGATCCCGGCTGTCGTCATGAATGTGATCATGCTGGTCAACGGCAATCTCGGCATCGGTGTCGCCGTAGCCGGAAGCTTCTCTCTGGTGCGTTTCCGTTCGATGCCCGGGAAAGCCAGTGATATCGCGGTGATCTTCCTGGCCATGGCGGCAGGACTTGCCTCAGGCATGGGATATGTTGTCTATGCCCTGATCTTTACGGTCGGCGTTCTCGCTGCTGCCCTGATACTGTACAGGGTTCCTGTGCTGGCAGAGAATCAGAACTTCCGGCATGTAAGGATCACGGTATCCGAGGATATGGACTATGTCGATGCATTTAAGAATGTATTCGAAAGATATGCCGGAACGTATCATCTGGAGACGGTCAAGACGGTCAATCTCGGGGCGATGTATCAGCTGAGCTACGAAGTCGTGCTGAAGAATGCCGGAGAAGAAAAGCAGATGATCGATGAACTGCGTATCCGCAACGGCAATCTGCCGGTCATCTGTTCCATGCATGCACCGGCTGCTCAGTCCCTGTAGATCTGTAAGGATTATCGAAAGACCTCAATACTGATATACTTGTATCGGAAAGTTGAGGTCTTTTATGCTTCAGGCTTATATAAACGCAAAGATCAGAAATACAAAGGATACGGCATTTCTTGTCCGTGACAGTTATATTATTCAGACCGGCAGTGACGAAGAGATCCTGCAGGAAGTAACAGACGAAGATGAAGTCATCGACCTTGCCGGGGCGTTTGTGACACCGGGGTTTGTCGATACGCATATGCATCTGCTGGGTTACGGGATGTACCTTGACAGTATACGTCTGGATGATGCCCGCAGTATTGAAGATATACAGGCAAAGGTGCGCAGGCATGTGAATGATTCCGAACGTACATGGATCACTGCTTACGGATATAACGAAGACAGATTCACACTGCCGGCAAAACCGACAAAGCAGATGCTGGATGACATCAGCCGTGATAAACCGATCGTCCTGATGCGTTCCTGCGGTCATGTGATGACCGTAAACAGTAAAGCTCTGGAACTGGCGGGAATTACAGAGAATACAGAGATCCCCGGCGGTGCTGTCGATTATGAACACGGCATCTTTGAAGAAAATGCCATGACGATGATCACGGCACTGAGTGAGGAACCGGACAGAAATACGCTGAGACGCTGGGCTGTCAAGGCGATGAAACAATTGAACCGTTACGGCATTACGATGGTCGGCAGTGATGACTTTATCGCTTTGGGCAGGGACTGGAAGACAGTCACGGATATCCTGATGCAGATGTCTTACAGGGATGAGCTTACCGTGCGTATTTCGGAACAGTGCGAATTTAATACCCCGGAAGATCTTGCGGAGTTTCTTGATGAGGGATATACGACCGGTGTCGGTGATGACATGTTCCGGATCGGTCCCCTGAAGATGATCGCCGACGGTTCTCTGGGCGCCGGTACGGCAGCACTTCGTGACGGATATCTGGATGATCCAGAGAATCACGGTATTCTGATCCACGATGATGACACTCTGGATACCTTTATCGGACTGGCCAACAGATATAACATGCCTGCGATCACCCATGCCATAGGGGATGAAGCTCTGGATCAGGTCCTGCGTGTATATGAGGAGTATGTACTGCCCGGCAATCCGCTGCATTACGGCATCGTACACTGTCAGATCATGCGTGAGGACCAGATCGAAAAGGTGAAGGAGATGAACCTGGATGCGTATTTCCAGTCTCTGTTCATCGAGGATGATGCCTCGATACTGAAGACAAAGGTCATCCCCGATACAGCCGGTACTTCCTATCCGTTTGCGTCACTGTATCACAGTGTGCTTGCGGGCAACGGCTCCGATGCGCCGGTAACAGAACCGGATGTGATGAAGGGCATTGCCCTGGCGGTATCGCGCAGGTCTTCGGCCGGTGTGTATCTGCGTCCTGAAGAGGCTCTGACGGTTTCTGAGGCGCTCTCATCCTGGTGTGAGAACGGGGTCAGAATGCTTGGCTGGGAAGAAGAGACAGGCGTGATCGAAGCCGGCAGACTGGCAGACTTCGCCGTGCTTGATCAGGATATTGAACAGCTCTCACCGGAAGAAATCGTAAAGACAAAAGTGCTGATGACCGTAGTCGGCGGAAAGGTCGTCTATGGCGGATAAAAAACGTGTGATCCTGGCCTTCATCGAATACGGCAGGGCGGAGGATGAACACTACATTGAGGAGTGCAGGGAACTGTGCAGAGCAGCCGGTGCAGAGGTCGTCGGCATCATCAGCCAGCGTTCACGGAAAGCAGATCCGCACACAGGTTTCCGTTCCGGCAAGGTCAGCGAACTGATCACGATGTGTCAGGAACTTGAAGCTGATCAGGTCATCTTCTGCAGTGATCTGCCGCCGGCCGTGATCAGCCGTCTGAACACGATGATGGAACCGGAAGTGCTGGACAGAACATCCCTGATCCTGCAGATCTTTGAACAGCGGGCAAGAAGCCGTCAGGCCAAGCTGCAGGTCGAGATCGCATCCCTGAAACATACACTGTCTTCCTATGAGAGCGAACATGAAGCCAGAAGCCATGAAAGAGGCGGTACGGCGATGAACCGCGGAGCCGGTGAGATGCGCAGCACCTCCGTACACAGACATACGGAAGCCAGGATCCGGGATCTGCAGAAAGATCTGAAACGCATATCCGACCGTGAGAATGAGGCCGAAGACAGAAGAAAACGGAATATCATCCGCCGGGCTGCCATCGTCGGCTATACCAATGCCGGCAAGAGCTCACTGCTGAACGCGGTGCTGCGCCATACCGGTATCGAAGAACGCCGTGTCGAAGAAAAGGACATGCTGTTTGCGACGCTGGATACTTCCGTGCGCAGGATCCGCTGCCGTTCACGTGAATTTCTGCTGTATGACACCGTCGGATTTGTGTCCAGGCTTCCGCATGAACTTGTCGAAGCCTTCAACACGACACTCTCGGCAGCAGCCCAGGCTGATCTTCTGATCAACGTCACGGATGCCTCCGACCCGATGTACCGTGAGAAAAAGGAGATCACACTGGCGACGATGCAGCAGATCGGTGCCGGTGATATCCCTGTGCTCAGTGTCTACAACAAGATCGATCTGGTCAGGGAAAGAGAAGAGTATCCCGGCATCGCTGTTTCCTGTCTGACCGGAGAAGGTCTGGATACACTTCTTGAACAGATCACGGAAATGCTGTATCCGGCGGAAGTCGTGATGAATTGTCATATTCCGTATGATAGAATAGGCATGTTGGACAGAGGCAGAAATACTCTCAGGATCATTGTTCTTGACCGTGATGAAACGGGCATGTATGTAAAGATCAGCGGTCCCCGTGACTTTGTGCGTATTTTCCGCCCCTGGATGATCAATGAAGAAAGGATTATGCAATGAAAACAGTTTGGGAAAAGCTGACAGCCAAGGAAGAGAAGGCTCTGTTTGCCTTCGGTGAAGATTACCGTAAATTCCTCGGTATGACAAAGACAGAAAGAGAGTTTGTAAGAGAAGCAGAGAAACTGGCTAAGGCAGCGGGCTTCAAGCCGCTGGCGGAAGTGAAGAAGCTCAAAGCCGGGGATAAGGTATATGCTGTTAACCGCAAGAAGAATCTCTGTATGTTCGTGATCGGTGAGAAGCCGCTGACAGAGGGAATGAATATCCTTGGTGCCCATATCGATTCACCGCGTCTTGATCTCAAGCAGCACACAGTATACGAGAAGGATGGTCTGGTCCTGCTCGATACGCATTACTACGGCGGTATCAAGAAGTACCAGTGGGTCGCAAGACCGATGGCACTGCACGGTGTAGTTGTCAAGAAAGACGGAACGATCGTGGAGATCTGCATCGGTGAAAAGAGCACGGATCCGGTCGTCGGTATCAGTGATCTGCTGATCCACCTTGCCGCAAAGCAGATGGAAAAGCCGGCTGCCAAGGTCGTGGAAGGTGAGGCTCTGAATGTTCTTGCCGGTTCCAGACCGATGAAGAAAGAAGAGAAGGAACCTGTAAAGGCATACCTGCTCAAGCTCTTCAAGGATCAGTACGGTATTGAAGAAGATGATTTCCTCTCTGCCGAGATCGAGGTCGTCCCTGCCGATGAACCGAGAGACTACGGTCTTGACCGTTCGATGATCATGGGCTACGGACATGATGACAGAGTCTGTGCATATACTTCCCTGAGAGCGATCCTCGAAACAGAGAAGCCTGAGCGTACTTCCTGCTGCATCCTCGTTGACAAGGAAGAGATCGGTTCGGTCGGTGCTACAGGCATGCATTCAAGATGGTTTGAAACGGTTGTCACAAAGCTTCTGGCATTAAGCGGCAAGGCCACACCGGTAGAGATCAATGAGACATTTGAACATTCCAGGATGCTCTCCAGTGATGTTTCCAATGCCTTTGATCCGAACTATCCGGAAGTCAGTGATCCGAAGAACAGTGCATACTTCGGCGGCGGTATCGTCTTCATGAAGTTTACGGGATCCAGAGGCAAGGGAGGCTCCAATGATGCCAATCCTGAATATGTGGCTGAGATCCGCAGAGTCATGGATGATAACAAGGTGACGTTCCAGACCTGTGAACTGGGTGCTGTTGATGTCGGCGGCGGCGGTACGATCGCATATATCCTTGCGCAGCTGAACATGGATGTGATCGATGCCGGTATTCCTGTACAGAACATGCATGCGCCGAGTGAGGTCGTCTCCAAGGCGGATGTGTACGAAGGCTATCGTGCATATAAGGCTTTCCTGAAAGACGTGAAATAGTATAATGAGCTCATCTGAAAGGATGGGCTTTTTCTATGATCATCAATACAGGACAGCGTACGGATATTCCTGCGTTTTACAGTACATGGTTAATGAACCGTATACGGGAGGGATATGTACTGGTCAGAAGTCCGTATGATCCGAAAAGAGTATTCCGGTACAGGCTGGATCCGGAGGTCGTGGATCTGATTGCTTTCTGTACGAAGGATCCTTCGCCCATGCTTAAGTATATTGATGAACTGTCTGTCTTCAGACAGTACTGGCAGGTGACGATCACACCCTACGGCAGGGAGATCGAACCAAATGTACCGGCGTATCATCTGGTCATTGACAGTTTTCAAAGACTGAGTGAGAAGATCGGCAGTACGCACTGTGCCTGGCGGTATGATCCGATCCTGCTGAATCATACATATACGACAGAGAGTCATCTGCAGTCTTTTCAGGAGATGGCACAACTTCTGCAGGGATATACCGATACGGTGATCATCAGTTTTATAGACCTCTATGAAAAGACAAAGAGAAACTATCCGGAAGCAAGAGATGTCTCCGCAGATGATCAGATCATCCTTGCTCAGGGGATGAAGAAGATTGCTGATGCCTGCGGGATGAAGATACAGGCGTGTCTTGAGCATCCGTTCCTGGAGAATTTCGGCATCAATACAGGAGGCTGTTTTACGGCATATACGGCGGAAAAGGTGATCGGTGAGAAGATCTCCGGCTTTCCCCGTACACAGGCCAGAAAGGGCTGTAACTGTATGCTGCATGCGGATATCGGCGCATATAATACCTGCGGACACGGATGCCGCTACTGCTATGCCAATGCGGACATGCACACAGTCAGAGAGAATATGAAAAAACATGACCCGGCATATCCGATGTTAACAGGTCATGTTCAGGATGATGATATCATTACAGACGCAAAGCAGAAGAGCTGGATCAGTCCGCAGCTGACGCTGGATCTTTAGCCCATCCACTTGATCTTATTCTCGGTACCGCTCAGAATACGTTTGATATTGGAAGAGTGACGGTATGTCACAAACAGCCAGAGGATGAACAGCGAGATCTGTACAGACAAAGGTTCTTTCAGGACCACTGCGGCAATGACAGCACTCAGCAGAGCAGTGATACTGGAAAGAGAAACCATCCGGCAGATATACAGAACCGCAAAGAAGACAAGAACCGGGAAGATGAATTCCCAGAAATACTGTCCGGTGATCAGGACATTGATGCCAAGCAGAAAACCGAAGGAGGTTGCCACAGCCTTACCGCCGCGGAAACCGGCAAAGACCGGAAAGCAATGTCCGATGCAGCAGGCAAGACCGCTGTAGATCACCGCATCCGGGGCAATCTTTGAACACAGCAGCATGCTCAGAAAAGCCTTCAGAGCATCCAGTACGGTTACGATCACGGCAACTTTCTTTCCGAGTACACGGCCGGCATTGCTGGCCCCGAGATTGCCGGAACCGGCAGTGCGGACATCCGTATTGTAAAAGAGTTTGCCGATCACCAGTGCCCAGGGCACGGAGCCGAACACATAACTGATCACGATCATCAACACTGTACGCATAAACTATTCTCCCTGCAGAAATTTTATCACAAACCGTGGAGAAGAGATATTCTTTGCGAATAATACGAATGTATGTACAGACTGATACTCATCTTTTTCAGCGGCAGTTCGCTGGTTTCCTTTTTAACATGTCTGATCTACAGATACAGACATAATATCCATGACAGATACAGTGTCTGTGATCACTGCGGAAGGATCCTGCCATGGTATGTGAAGATCCCCGTTCTCGGGTATTTTCTGTCTCTTGGCAGATGTGTCAGGTGCGGATACAGGATCCCTCTCTGCTATCCGCTGGCGGAATCTGCAGGCGGTCTTCTCTTTGTGCTGCTGTATCTTCTGCAGACATAGGAGAATCCCGGTTTTTTTGTTATAATTACTAAGTTGAAACGGAGAGAAGAATGGCAGGAAATACGCATTACGAAGAAGACAGTATACAAATACTGAAAGGTCTTGAAGCCGTACGCAAACGTCCCGGTATGTATATCGGTTCCACGGACGGACGCGGTCTGCATCATCTGATCTGGGAGATCGTAGACAACTCGATCGATGAAGCACTGAACGGTTTCGGCAAGAAGATCGAAATAACCCTTGAAGCTGACGGTTCCTGTACGGTACAGGATGAAGGCCGCGGTATGCCGATCGGCAGACATGCCAGCGGTGTAAATACACTGCAGGTCATTTTTACGGTCCTGCATGCCGGCGGCAAGTTTACCAGCGAGGGCGGATATAAAACAGCAGGCGGTCTGCACGGTGTCGGTGCCAGCGTCGTCAATGCCTTAAGTGAGTGGTTAGTGGCAGAAGTATCGCGTGACGGCAGGACCGTACGCATGCGTTTTGACCACGGTGATAAGAAGATCGGCAAGCTCGAAGAGGTCGGTAAGACGAACAGAACAGGGTCCAAGGTAACCTTCAAGCCGGATCCGAAGATCTTTTCGACGACGGAATTCAAGTTTGAGACCGTCTGTGAACGAGCCAGGGAAGAAGCCTTCCTGCTCAGCGGCATTGCCCTGACCGTGACGGATAAACGTGATAAGAAGATACGTACGGAGACGTACTGCTATGAGGACGGCCTGCTGGCATATATCAACTATCTGCGCAAGGACAAGCGGATGATGACACCGCCGGTCAGATTTACCGGGGAAGCCCAGGGCATCAAGGTCGAATGCGCCTTCCAGTTTACCGATGATTATTCGGAGGAGACATACAGTTTTGTCAACCTTGTCCGTACCAGTGACGGCGGCACCCACGAAGTTGGCTACAAGTCGGCAGTGACCAAGGCATTCAATGATTATGCCAGAAAATATGCGCTGCTGAAGGACAAGGACAAGAACCTTGAAGGCGGTGATATCCGCGAAGGGCTGATCTCGGTCATCTCGCTTTCCATTCCCGAAGAACTGCTGCAGTTTGAAGGACAGACAAAGGGAAAGCTCGGCACACCGCAGGCAAAACCGGCTGTTGAAGCAGTGGTAACGGATAAGCTGGCATACTGGCTGGATGAGAACAGAAATCTCAGTGATGATCTTGTCACCAAGATGAAAAAGGCCAGAGAAGCCAGAGAAGCTGCGAAGAAGGCAAGAGAAGAAGTCCGCAAGGGCAAGCGCACACCGAAAAATGACAAGGTGATCTCCGGCAAGCTCGCACCTGCACAGTCACGCGATGCCAAAATGAAGGAGCTGTTCCTCGTTGAGGGTGACTCTGCCGGCGGCAGTGCCAAACAGGGACGTGACAGTATGTATCAGGCAATCCTGCCTTTAAGAGGAAAGGTACTGAATACCGAAGATGCCTCCCTCAGTGAAGTGGAAAAGAATCAGGAGCTCAATACCCTGATCTATGCGCTGGGGGCCGGTGTTGGCTCGGATTTCAATTACAGGGAAGCCAACTACGGCAAGGTGATCATCATGACCGATGCGGATGATGATGGTTCGCATATCCAGATCCTGCTGCTGACATTCTTCTACAGATTCATGAGACCGCTGGTAGAGCACGGGATGGTCTATATTGCCTTACCGCCGCTGTATAAAGTCACCAAGGGCAAGCAGTCACACTACTGTTATACCGATGATGAACTGGATGAACTGCGGGAAAAACTCGGCAAGGTCGAAGTGCAGAGATACAAGGGTCTTGGCGAGATGAATGCTGAGCAGCTCTGGGAGACAACGATGGATCCCGAACACCGTACACTGATCCAGGTAGGCATTGATGACGGTGTGCTGGCAGAGCGCAGAGTTTCCACCCTGATGGGAAACGAAGCCGAGCAGAGAAGACGCTGGATCGAGGAGAATATCCAGTTTACGCTGGAAGACTCTTTTGTGGTGGAATAGTATGGCAAGGAAGAAGGAATTTATAGATAAGTCGGTGATCGTACCGGCACTCCTTGAAGATATCATGGGAGACCGTTTCGGACGGTATGCCAAGTATATCATTCAGGAGAGAGCTCTGCCTGATGCCAGAGACGGTCTGAAGCCCGTACAGCGCCGTATCCTGTATGCCATGTATCATGACGGCAATACATATGATCATCCATACCGTAAATCAGCCAAGACGGTAGGTCTTGTCATCGGTAATTACCATCCTCACGGTGATACATCCGTCTATGATGCGATGGTCCGTATGTCACAGGACTGGAAAGTGCGTCTGCCGCTGATCGACATGCACGGCAATAACGGATCGATCGACAATGACCCGGCGGCGGCGATGCGTTATACGGAAGTACGTCTGGCCAAGGTTACCGAGGTCATGGAAGATGATCTGGACAAGAATACGGTCGAGATGACACCGAACTTTGATGATACCGAGAATGAGCCGACAGTACTGCCGGTGCCTTTTCCGGTCATGCTGGTGAACGGGGCTACGGGTATCGCTGCAGGATATGCGACAAACATGCCCCCGCACAATATCAACGAAGTGATCGATGCGGCGATCTACAGACTGAACGAGCCTGACTGCACGCTTGATGATGTGATGGATCTGCTGCCGGGACCGGATTTCCCGACCGGAGGTATCGTACAGGGTGCCGAAGGCATCCGGGAAGCCTTCTCGACAGGACGCGGCAAGGTCGTGGTCAGAGCCAGAACCGAGATCGCTGAGACGAAGACTTCAAAACAGATCGTGATCACGGAGATCCCGTATGAAGTCGTCAAGAGTGATCTTGTGGCGGAGATGGATGAGATACGTATCGACCGCAAGATCGACGGTATCAACTATGTCAGAGATGACAGTGACCGCAGCGGTCTGCGTATCGTTGTCGATCTGCGCAAGGATGCCAATGCGGATGTGATCCTCAAGTATCTGTTCAAGAATACGAAGCTGCAGATCAATTACAACTATAACAATGTCGCGATCATTGACCAGAGACCTGTACAGGTGGGTCTTCTGGGACTGCTTGATGCTTTTATCGATTTCCGCAAGGAAGTTGTGACCAGACGTTCACAGTTTGAACTGGACCGGATGGAAGCCAGATGTCATGTGATCGAAGGTCTGATGAAGGCTGTCAGTATCCTGGATGAAGTCATTGCGATCATCCGTCATTCACAGGACAAGGCAGATTCCAAGAAGAATCTCATGCATGCGTTCGGCTTTACTGAACCGCAGGCAGAGGCTATCGTCAGTCTGCGTCTGTACCGTCTGTCCAATACCGATATCGTACAGCTGCGCAATGAGTTTGCCGAACTTGTAAACAAGATCGAAGAGACCAGAGCAATCCTTGAGAATCCCAAGGTTCTGCGCTCGGTGATCGTTAAGGAGCTGCGTGCCGTCAAAGAGGAGTACGGAGACGCCAGAAGAACGACGATCGAGGAAGCGATCAGTGAGATCGATATCGATCCGATGCATATGATCCCGAATGAGAGAGTAGTTGTTACGGTCAGCCGTGACGGCTATATCAAGCGGGTTTCGATGCGTTCCTACGGAGCCAGTGAGAATACCCTGACCGGACGCAAGGAAGGGGATCAGATCATTGGTTCGCTGGAATGCGATACCCTGGATACACTGCTTCTGTTTACCAGCAGAGGCAACTATGCCTATCTGCCGGTATGGCAGATCCCGGAGGGCAGATGGCGTGATATCGGCGATCATCTGAACAAGGTCATCCGCATTGAAGGTGATGACAAGATCCGCAGTGCCGTACTGGTCAAGAACTTTGATACATATGCCTGGATCCTGACCGTCACTGACAGCGGACAGATCAAGAAGACACCGGTGTCACAGTGGGTCGTCCAGCGCAATTCGAAAGTCATGCCGGCAATGAATGTCGGCCGCGGTGAGATGGTCAGAGCCTTTGTCGGTTATGCCGATCAGGAGATCGTGATCGTTTCCCGTGAGGGCTTTGCGTACCGCTGCGGTATTGAGGAGATCCCTTCGACCGGTATCCGTTCCAAGGGTGTCAAGGCGATCAACCTCGGCAAGGGAGACAGTCTCGGTGATGCCTGCGCGGTCAGCGGAGAGACTTCGGCGGTGCTGTTTGCGGCCAGAAGCGGCATGATGAAGCGTGTGCGCATCGATGATATCCAGAAGGGAAGCAGACCGGTAAAGGGCAGTCTGATCGCTAAAAAGATCAAGACGAATCCGCAGATGATCACGGCAGCGGAAGCGATCAACGGCTTTGGCGTACTGACATTCTGCAATCCTGAGATGAAACAGTTAAGAATTGCCGATATACCGCTGAAGACGACGGATTCCACCTTCAGTACACCGATCGAACTGTCATCAGACTGGTATATGATGCGCGGTATTGAGGAGTGCCGTATCGTTGACCGTCCGGAAGGTGCGGAAGATGAGATACATGATGATGTCGAGAAGATCAGTCTCTTTGACGAGGAGAACGGATGAGTACATGTAAAGGATGCGGCATACAGCTGCAGAGTGAATATCCCGATCAGCCCGGATATACACCAAAGAAGGACAGTGAATACTGTCAGCGGTGCTTCCGGCTGATCCACTATGATGATCTGACGGTATCGATGCGTACCGGCATAGACAGTGATGAGGTCCTGAAAGAGGCGGAGAATACACCCGGAGCGGTGCTGTGGGTCGTGGATCTGTTCGACTTTGAGGCCGGTATGATCCCGGGTCTGAACCGGAAACTGCCGGGAAAGGATATCTTTCTGGTCTGTACGAAGAGAGATCTTCTGCCGGAAACGGTCAGCACCACCAGTCTTTCACACTTTATCTACAGGCGTCTGAAGGAGCTGAATATCAGGGTTAAGGGGATCTTTGTGACAGCGGAAAGCGACCGGGAAGGGGCGGATGAGCTGCGGATGATCCTGCAGGAGACATTCGGCAGTACCGATCTGATCGTGATCGGCAGAGCCAATGCCGGCAAGAGCACCCTGCTGAACAGACTCAATCACAGTAAGACACTGACCAGTTCACGCTATCCCGGGACGACTCTGGCCTTCAACAGACTGCAGATCGGTGAGCAGACCTTTATCGATACACCGGGACTGGAAAACGGCAGGAGCATCCTGCTGAATGTTGATGAGAAAACGCTGAAGCAGATCATTCCGGCAGGTTCCGTCAAGCCGAGGATCTACCAGATCTATGAGGATCAGTGCTTCACGGTCGGCGGTCTTGTGCAGCTGTATGTGCTGAAAGGACGGCAGACATCGGTTGTCTTCTATATGAGTGACGCCCTGAAGATCCACCGTACGAAGGCGGAAAAAGGGCAGGAAATGTTTGATAAGCACTATGGTGAACTGTTTGTGCCTGTACCTTTGCGGAAGGCTTTCCGTACACAGGAAGTCCATATCGAAGATAAGACGGATATCGTAGTCGACGGACTTGGCTGGGTATGTATATCGGGTGATGCCCGTATGGTCAGGGTAAAGGCACCGGAGAATGTCAATGTGACATTTAGAAAGGCAATGTTCTGATGTTAAGCGGAAAACAGAAAAGATATCTGCGTTCTCTGGCCCAGAATCAGAGAGCGATGTTCCAGATCGGCAAGGACGGTCTCAGTGACAATCTGATCAATACCGTGGATGAAGCACTGGAAGCGCATGAACTGGTCAAGATCAAGTTCCTGAAGACAGTCAGTGAGGATCATGATGAGATCGCCTTTGATCTGGCTATGCATACGGAAAGTGAGATCGTGCAGACGATCGGACATACGATCGTCCTGTACCGCCGCGCACGGGAGCCGAAGATCATCCTGCCATGAGTAAGACGGCAGTATTTACAGCTTCTTTTGATCCTGTAACGGTCAGGGAGATACAGGCGGTACGTGCACTGATGAAAAAGGAGCACATCCGCACCGGATACCTGTATGTCAGGTCCGAAGGAATACTGGATCGGAAACGGCGCATGTTTCTGGTCAGGCTGGCGGTGAAAGCCTACAGACATCTCTCCGTATGCGATAAGATACCGGCAGGCATACCTGTATATCCGCTGGATGAAGACAGTGAGCAGGAAGTGAGAAATGGAAATTTCCGGGCTGCCGCAAGAGGTATCCGCAGGGCCTTGAATGATCAGGGAGATTACTATCAGGAGATCCTGGATCATCTCTGCAAGCCTTCAAGAGCTGCCCATGCCCGCAGTACGGCAGAGCTCTGCAGGAAGCTGGCAAAAGCTCATGGTGCTGATGAAAAGACCGCATACTTTGCGGGTCTGCTTCATGATATTACGAAGAATGCCGATCCTGATATACAGCAGAATATCATGCGTATATACTATCCGGAGCTGATGCACTATCATCCGAATGTATGGCACAGCTTTACGGCTGTAAACAAACTACGGGATGATCTGTGCATTCATGACCGGAAGTTCCTCAATGCGGTATTTACACATACGCTGGGAGACGGAAAGTCCAGGCTCTCAAAGATCCTGTATATTGCAGATAAAACAGAACCTACACGGTCCTGGGATTGTTCAAGGGAAGTTGACCTGGCAATGAAGGATCTGACGGCAGGCCGTGATCTTGTTTATCAGGAAGCACAGGAATATATGGAAAGGGAAAAACATGTCTGATCTACTTGAATTTACCGAAAAGACGCTGGCTGACAAACTGGGAGAGAACATCGTTGATATAGATATGCGGGATGTGACACCGTTTACCGATTACTTTGTGATCGTGACGGCACGGAATCTCCGGCATGCGAATTCACTGGCAGATGATCTGATCGACGAAGCGGAGAAACATGGCTTCCCGGTACGCACAAGAGAGGGTGCCGAAGGAAGCTCCTGGATCCTGGTCGATCTGAAGGATGTGATCGTGCATATCTTTACTGAAGATGCCCGCAATCAGTACAAGCTGGAGAATCTCTGGGGAGATCGTCCGATCACAAGATATGAAGATGAAAAATAAGCAGATCATTCTGCTTATAACAAACCTCAGTGGGAAAACCCACGGTTTCAACCGTGCGGATGAGAGCTGAGAAAGGGAGAATTCAATAGATGCAGATTAGATAAATATCTACATTTGTTGTATAATAAAAGTGTGAAAAATGTGTATAGACATACGAAAACCACTGTCTCTCTGATCAACTACCATTTCGTATTCTGCCCCCGTTACAGGAGGAAGATCTTCAATATTCCCGGAG
>DFIS01000054.1 GCA_002372175.1 Solobacterium sp. UBA3691 | reverse complement strand
AGAGCAACTGACTTTTAATCAGTGGGTCGAGCGTTCGAGTCGCTTCCGAGACACCACTGCGCGTGTAGTTCAATGGTAGAACGGCAGCCTTCCAAGCTGCATACGTGAGTTCGATTCTCATCACGCGCTCCAGTGTAAAGTACGGTGCATGCACCGTTGGTATACAATTTGGCCTATGGGGCACAAATTGAATTTGAGATGAAGATGGGCATGGGTGCTCATTTTTTGCTTTTCAGGATGATGAATTCATCTCTGTCTGTATGAGATGCGGTGCTGGTCCGTATTCACTTGTGCAGGAAGATATGGATAAGCTGTAAAAGAAAATGCGTTACATAACAATAGCTGCCGAAAGGCAGCTATTACTGAATACTCATGATCATGCCGTGTAATATGTCTGAATCAGGCGTTTTTGAATCTCTTGCGGTACTCCCAGAACCAGAGAATGATCTCCAGGATGGAGGTAAAGAACCAGCTCAGCGGGAAGACGATCAATACCATTTCCAGAGAACGCATATGCGGGAAGACAAATACCAGCCAGCCGACACGAATGCCGGTAATACCGATCAGCATTAACAGCGTCGGAAGCGTAGAAGAACCCATACCGCGCAGAGAACCAACCACAATATCCAGGATCGCATTCAGGAACAGCCAGATGGCGACGGAATGCAGCCGGATCTGACCGTATTGCAGAACGGTGGGTGAATCGGTATAGAAATTCAGGAAGAACGGACCGAACGAAGTCACTGCCAGAGCTGTCGCCAGACACATGAACACACCCAGCCCGAGACACATGATCAGAATCGATTTCACACGCTCATATTTCTCAGCACCGATATTGGCACTGGTAAAGGTTACTACTGCCTGGGTGAAAGCACCCATACCGATATAGACGAAGTTTTCAATATTCGCACCGGCGCTGTTGCCGGCAATAAGATCTGCAGAATCAAAACTGTTGATACTGGACTGCATGACAACATTGGACAGCGCAAACATCATGCCCTGAAACCCTGCCGGAATACCGATCCGCATCATCTCCAGGACCATCTGCTTATCCATCCGTAATTTGCGCAGATCCAGGCGTGTAGCGTCCGTTTCATGCATCAGCGTGTTTGTGACAAGCCAGGCCGAAAGAGCTCTGGATATGACAGTTGCCAGCGCAACACCGACCACATTCAGATGGAAGACGATCACAAAGATCATATTCAGGACAACGTTCAGAATACCGGCAATCGTCAGATATTTGAGAGGTCTCTTTGTATCTCCCTTGGAACGCAGGATCGCACTGCCGAAATTGTAAATGACCATGACGATACACCCGGCAAAGCAGATAACCATATATCTGGTGCTGAGAGGGAGAATACTGTCGGGAGTGCCCATCAGCTGCAGCATCGGTCTTGCCAGAACTGCGCCAAGTACAGACATCAGCAGGCCGGAGACGATCGCTACGAAGTAAGAAGTATGTACAGCCGTACTCAGCCGCTCATCATTCCGCATACCGACATAACGTGCAATCAGGACATTGGCGCCGACGGAAAGACCGTTAAATAATGATACCAGCAGAAAGAACAGAGAACCTGTACTTCCTACTGCAGCCAGGCAGTCACTTCCCGCAAATTTTCCGACAATGATCGTATCTGCCGCATTGAACAGCATCTCGAGAAAAGATGACAGCATGACAGGCAGGGCAAAACGGATTATATTTGCCAGGAGATTATCCCCCGTAAGATTAACACTTGTATTCAGCTTTCTTTCGCTCATCCTGAGACCTCCGTATCATCGAAAAAATGTGTGTGCAGGATTTTGTGAGATCCTTTGGCAGTTTGCATAACTATAATGTATTATTGTGCCGGGGTAAATACATTCTTAATTATCAGAGTAATATTGTGTAAGATGTCTGTTTTGCGTGACGATCAATTATCGCTATAATAGATTTAGAAAAAGGAAGTGGTTACGGTGACAACATATAGAATAGTATCTGATTCATCATCAAATGTATATCATATTGACAGTGATATAGAGTATACAACAACACCTCTGAAGATCATGATCGAAGGCCATGAATATGCGGATGAAGACGGATTGGATCTTGAAGCACTTGTAACGCATATCGAGAGCAGTTCCAGCAATTCCACATCATGTCCGAATGCGCATGAATGGCTGAATGCTTTTGAAGGTGCTGATACGATCTTTGCGATCACGATCAGTTCTTCGCTCTCAGGAAGCTACAGCAGCGCGGTCAGTGCGGCCGAAGAATACATGAATACACATGAAGGAGCCAAGGTTTATGTGATCGATTCTCTGAGCACCGGCGGCGAGATGGAGATGATCATCGAAAAGCTTGCGGAATGCATGAAGAAACAGATGACATTTGAAGAGATCCTTGCCGAGGTAAAAGAATACCAGAAACATACGCATCTTGTGTTCTACCTGGAATCACTCAGCAACCTTGCCAAGAACGGCCGTCTCAGCCCGATGATCGCAAAACTTGCCGGACTGCTTGGTATCCGCTTTGTCGGTGTTGCCTCCGAGAAGGGAACGATCCACCAGGCAAGTATTGCCAAAGGCGCAAAGAAGGCGATCAGTGCGACTTTTGCGGAGATCCTGAAGATGGGATATCAGGGCGGAAAGATCCGTGTATCCCACTGCCTGAGCCCGGAGAATGCCAAACGGTTCAAGGATCTCGTACTTGAAAAGTTCCCGGCGGCAGATATCCGTATCAATCTCTGCGGCGGTCTCTGCAGCTACTACGCTGAACGCGGCGGTATGATCATCGGCTTCGATGATTTCGTACAGGAATAGAATTAGAAAGAGGTTCATATGCTTAATAAAGAAAGACTCGGCAGAGTAAACAGGAATCTTGATCAGATCGGACTGCGTCAGATGATCATTACCGATCCTATGGCGATCTTTTATCTGACAGGGAAAAAACTGTATTCCGGGGAAAGATTTCTCGGATTCCTCGTCGGTGAGGATACGGAACCGGTACTGTTTGTCAATGCGCTGATGCGTTTTGAGGAAGATCTGGGCGTAAAGGTCGTCTATTATATGGATTCCGATCCCCTGACACCGATCCTGAAGAAATATGTCAGACCAGAAGAGAAACTGGGTGTTGATAAGAATATGGCATCCCACTTCCTGCTGGATATGATCGATGACGGTGTGGCGGCAGGATATGCCAACGGTTCGCTTGCGGTCGACCGCACCCGTGCTGTCAAGGACGAGACGGAAAAGGAAAAGATGCGCAGGGCTTCGAGGGTCAACGATCTTGCGATGGCACAGTTCAAGGATCTGATCCACGATGGCGTTACAGAGACGGAAGTCGCATCGCACATGCTGGATATATACAAGAGTCTCGGGGCTACCGGGTATTCGTTCTCGCCGATCGTGGCCTTCGGTGTCAATGCCGCAGATCCGCATCATATGCCGGATAATACAGTCGTTAAAGAAGGGGATATCGTTCTGTTCGATGTCGGCTGTAAGGTAGAGGACTACTGTTCGGATATGACACGTACATTCTTCTATAAGAAGGAACCGGATGAGAAAGCCCGCCGTGTATATGAACTTGTCAGAAAGGCCAACGACGAGGCAGAAAGACAGCTGCGTCCCGGCATGAAGCTGAAGGATATCGACGGTATTGCCAGAGGTATCATCACCGAAGGCGGATACGGTCCTGACTTTACCCACCGTCTCGGACATTTCATCGGTCTTGAGACACATGAGTTCGGCGATGTATCCCAGGCAAATGAGAATCCTGCCGAGGTCGGCAATATCTTCTCGATCGAGCCGGGTATCTACAACAAACAGGATGCGGGTGTGCGTATCGAAGATCTTGTCATCGTCACCGAGGATGGCTGTGAAGTGCTGAATACATACCCCAAGGATATTCAGGTAATCGGCTTGTAGTCCATACCGGACAAAGTATTACAGAGATCTGCAGAAATGCAGATCTTTTCTATTTTGTATGCAAATAAAGCAGATGTAATATTGACAAACATAGTTAGTTAAAATAAACTAACTAGTAGTTAGTCGTGACTAAAGTCGTGACGGGGAGGGATGCATATGCTGCCGCTTACACTTGCCACATTGGGCGAAGAGTGCGAGATCAAAAAAGTCGGAGGAAATGCTGAACTGAAAAAACATCTCGAAGATCTCGGTATCGTCGCCGGACAGAAGATCACCGTTGTTTCTGAAACATCCGGAAATCTGATCGTGAATGTTAAAGAGACAAGGATCGCTCTCGACAGGGCAATGGCCACGAAGATCATGATTTAGGAGGGAAAAAGATGAAAACATTAAGGGAAGCCGCAATCGGTGAAACAGTAAAAGTAGTCAAGCTGCACGGCGCAGGAGCTGTCAAGCGCAGGATCATGGATATGGGTATCACCAAGGGTATCGATGTCTATGTGCGTAAAGTAGCTCCGCTCGGTGATCCTGTCGAGGTCACCGTAAGAGGATATGAACTGTCCATCCGTAAAGCTGATGCGGAAATGATCGAAATTGCATAAATCATAAAAGAGGAGATTGAATATGGCAGACAAAATTGTAATAGCTCTTGCCGGTAACCCGAACAGCGGTAAGACAACACTGTTCAATGCGCTGACCGGTGCCAATCAGTATGTTGGCAACTGGCCGGGTGTTACGGTAGAGAAAAAAGAGGGAAAACTGAAGAAACACGATGATGTAATGATCGAAGACCTTCCGGGTATCTACTCATTATCACCGTATACACTGGAAGAAGTCGTATCCAGAAACTACCTGATCGGAGAGAGACCGGATGCGATCCTGAATATCGTTGACGGTACCAACCTGGAACGTAACCTGTATCTGACAACACAGCTGACAGAACTTGGTATTCCTGTAGTTGTTGCGCTGAACATGACCGATCTGGTACGTAAGAACGGCGATAATATCAACGTTGCCGAACTGAGTAAGAGACTTGGCTGTAAGGTCGTTGAGATCTCTGCTCTGAAGCAGGATGGTATTGAGAACGCTGCTGAAGAAGCTGTAAAGGCCGCAAGATCCGGAAAGACAGTACCTCTGCACAGATTCAGCACCGATGTTGAGAATGCTCTGGAACAGATCGCCGGCGAGCTGAATGTTGAAGAGAACCAGAAGCGCTGGTATGCGATCAAGGTCTTTGAAAGAGATGATAAAGCTCTGGCCAGACTGAACCTCGGATCTGACAAGATGAATAAGATCGAAAGCATCATCAAGGCTGCTGAAGAGAAAGCGGATGATGACAGTGAAGCAATCATTACCAATGAGCGTTATGTAGCGATTACGGATATGCTCAAGGGCATCTATACAAAGGCAAATGCCGGTGAACTGACAACTTCCGACAAGATCGACCGTATCGTTACCAACCGCTGGGCGGCTCTGCCGATCTTCGCTCTTGTCATGTGGGCCGTATACTTCTTCTCAATTCAGACGATCGGTAGCATGGCTACCGACTGGGTCAACGATGAACTGTTTGGCTGGATGATCCCGGATATGGTCAGCGGCTGGCTGGATGCTCTTGGTGTAGCACCCTGGCTGTCAGGTCTGATTCTTGACGGTATCATTGCCGGTGTCGGTGCCGTTCTCGGTTTCGTACCGCAGATGCTCGTCCTGTTCTTCTTCCTGGCTCTCTTGGAAGGATGCGGCTATATGGCACGTATTGCCTTCATCATGGACCGTATCTTCCGTAAGTTTGGTCTTTCCGGTAAATCCTTCATCCCGATGATGATCGGTACCGGATGCGGCGTGCCTGGTGTTATGGCTTCCCGTACGATCGAGAACGAACGTGACAGACGTATGACTGTCATGACCACAACATTTATTCCCTGCGGTGCCAAGCTGCCGATCATTGCCCTGATTGCCGGTGCTCTGTTCAACAACTCTGCATGGGTCGGCTGGAGTGCATATCTCCTGGGTATTGCGGCTATCGTCATCTCCGGTATCATGCTGAAGAAGACAAAGATGTTTGCCGGTGATCCTGCACCGTTCGTTATGGAACTTCCTGCATATCATTTGCCTACACTGTCCAGTGTTCTGCACTCCATGTGGGAGCGCGGCTGGTCCTTCATCAAGAAGGCCGGAACAGTTATCCTGCTGGCAACGATCCTTGTCTGGTTCCTGTCCAGCTTCGGCAACACACCGGAAGGCTTCGGTATGGTAGATGACATGAATGATTCCATTCTTGCCGGTCTTGGCAACGCTGTATGCTGGATCTTCGCACCTCTTGGCTGGGGTACATGGAAGCCTGCAGTTGCGACAGTCACAGGTCTGATCGCGAAGGAAAACGTTGTCGGTACCTTCGGTGTTCTCTACAACTATGAAGAAGTTGCGGAAGACGGTGCTGAGATCTGGGATCTGCTGCGGCAGGATTACACAGCTCTCTCTGCTTACTCATTCCTGGCCTTCAATCTGCTCTGTGCGCCTTGCTTCGCTGCGATCGGTGCCATCAAGAGAGAGATGAACAATGCCAAGTGGACATGGTTTGCGATCGGATATGAGTGTGCATTCGCTTATGTAACGGCTCTGATCATCTATCAGGTCGGCGGTCTCTTCACAGGTGAGCACGGTTTCGGTCTCTGGACAGCTGTTGCGATCGCACTGATTGTCGGTATCATCTGGGCCTTGGTTCGTCCGTATAAGGAAGCTCAGAAACTCGAAGTTTCTGCAGTTGGTGATTAATGAACTACAGGGGCATCGCGGATGCCCCTGTCTGATTCTTCAAGAGGAGTTTGTATGGAAAAGATCAGACCCCTGACCGAAGCTCAGGTAAAATATCTGGCAGTGCTTCATGAACTGGATGCAGAGGGAAGCGGTATACGGAGTATTGAGATCGTCAGACATCTCGGTATATCGAGACCCAGTGTACATTCGATGATGGAGCGTCTTGCCGGAATCGGGCTTGTACGCAAGGATTATTACGGAATCGTCTATCTGACAGAAAAAGGCAAGGAGGAGGCCGGACGCTGTGCACAGCTGTATCAGGCATCTTCCGCGGAGGTGACGGAATGAATCTTCCAACATTGGTGATCATTGCTGTATTGGCGGTAATTGCTGTTATCGCCGTCAGAAGTATGTTTAAACGTGCAGAATCGGGCTGCTGCAGTCCCGGTGACAAGGTGACTGTGGAGAAGGTAAAAGTAGCTGACAGAAACAAGGCCAATTACCCGTATGAAGCAGTTCTGAAGGTCGATGGCATGACCTGTGCCAACTGTGCAAAGAGGGTGGATAATGCTCTGAACACAGTAGAAGGAATCTGGGCACAGACGGACATTTCTTCGAAGAAGACAGTTGTCAGGATGAAACATAAGTATGATGACAAGGTCCTGCGTGATACGGTAAACGCGATCGGTCCCTATACTGTCATGTCAGTAGAGTGGAAGTAAGCATTACCGCGAAGGTATATGAAAAGGGGCTGTAAAGAAAAAGAC
>DFIS01000052.1:28561-29091 GCA_002372175.1 Solobacterium sp. UBA3691 | reverse complement strand
TCCTCAATGAATTTGGTGAGTTCATTGACCGTCATTCTGTCCACTCCCGCAGACCCTTTGTTCGCAATCACTGCTTTTCTCGCTTTCTCAAGGTTTTCCTTACTTAGGATCTCCTCCATGAGCTTCGTTGTCATGTCTGTTTACTCCTTTCCTTCGCTTGTCAGGTTTCCAGTCTTAATGCCCTTCAGGCAATCTCACAGACTGTTCTGAGAAACCTTCGTACAATTTGTGAAACTCATAAACTGAATTTCGTTCTGCCCTTCGGAGTTTCCTCCTACTATGGCTTCGGCTGACTTCTCATCATTCGTTATTACTACGATTTCTACTGCGCGGTGTTCTCCGCCTCATTTCTCTCGCTGATGAGACCTCCCGGGGTAAGACACATCTCTTTCCTGCCATTTGCCCGCCTCATTTACCTGTCATATCCGGTAACTATTCGGACTTCACGTTGACTGGTACGCTTATCCATATGACCGGCCTCAATTGAGGTTCGTGACCCTCGGGCCAGCAGTTTGCCTTATTCTTCCTTC
>DFIS01000052.1:0-28496 GCA_002372175.1 Solobacterium sp. UBA3691 | reverse complement strand
CTCGCGATGGACACCCTTGAACTTGGCTATGCCTTAGGGGTTACCGCCCTTGGCTGGAGGTACGTTTCAACCTCCGAGATATGTGCCATGCCCGGCACACCAGTAAAAAAAGAAGAACTCAGTTCTTTTGTTCTTCTTTTCCCGACTGCTTTTGAACAGCAGTGTAAATACTGCTGCGAAACATATGCCTATGCCGATCCCTGCATAATTATGCAGAGCTGATGTAAAGAGCACGCTTCAGAGTATCGCCATCGTAATGCCGCAGACGATCAGCTGCCGTGTATTACCATTCATATATTTCGCTTCTGTATGTTTACTCAGAGCTTCATTACTGCTTCTCTGTTGATATGCTGAATATCACAGGACCCGGTAATGCTCATGTAGTATCTCAGTTCATTGGTATACCTGTTCAGGATCTCCGCAGCCGCCTCCGGACCCTTCGCAAAAGCTTCCACCAGCGGTCTGCCGACAAGTGCACCGTCTGCCCCGAGTGCCAGAGCCTTGAAGACATCACACCCGGAACGAATACCGCAGTCCGCAAAGATATACATATCATCGCCAACGGCCTGCCTGATCAGCGGGATCATCCGCAGCGGCGGTACAGCTGTTTCCATGACCCCCATGTGGTGGGAGACAACGATACCCTTAACACCCGCTTCCCTGCATGCCAGAGCATCCGGAACCCCGAGAATACCCTTGATGATGATCGGCAGTGATGACGCATTGACCATGGCCTTCAGATCATCTGCAGTCTTTCTGCCCATCTGTCCGAACTTCTCATGATTGCGGTAATATCCGGTCGTATTGTCAAAGATGAAGTCTGCGTCCATGACAAAGCCTTTGGCCCCATGTTCCGCATAGAGCCTGATCATCTCCAGAATACGGTCCAGATCCGCAAGAGGTTTGGAAGAAAGGATCGTCGGTACGCCGGTCTCCAGGATCGCAAGACCCGTTTCCACCGGCATGACACCGTTCCAGTCCAGTGTATTTGTCATTACAGCAGCTTTGGAAAGACTCACATTGTCCAGCCCGCTCAGCGTAGAGATCATGACCGGACTGTCATACACCTCACCGAAGTATTCTGCTTTTACCGAAGCCTCCTCAGCACCGATATAAGACGGAATAATACAGTAGGAATCAAACTCCCTGCGGGTCAGTTCATCCGTAAGCCTGTATGTTTTTAATGCCATGTATATACCTCCTAGTTTTCGTGGCTGCGCGGCACCATGGCAGCACCGATAATACCCGGTTCTTCCAGTTCCGCCACAACAAACGGTGTATCATGCAGAGCTTCGTGGGAGACTTCATCAAACATTTCCTTCAGCTTAGGCAGGAACTTGTCAGCCGATTTCATCAGCCCGCCGCCGAGGACGAAGATATCCGGGTCAACAACAGCCGCAATCGTCGCAAACATCTGCGCAAGATCTCCGACCACCTGATTAACGATCTGTACAGCTTCCTCATTTCCGGCTTCCGCAAGATCAAATACCTGACCGGCATGAAGAATATTCAGCTCCGGCATCATCTCTCTTCCCTTACGGGTAATGGCAGTACCGCTGGCTTCATTCTCTACAGCACCGGCTGCCAGATAGTTTACCTTCTTACGGCTGCGGTCAATGATGATATTGGCGATCTCTCCCGCAAAGCCATGTTTACCGGAGATGACCTTTCCGTTAACGATCAGTGCTCCGCCGATCCCGGTCGATATCGTTACATACTCAACAACGGGAAGTCCCTTGCCGGCACCGACAAGTGCTTCCGCAAGACCTGCGACATTGGCATCATTTTCAATATAGGCAGGCATGCCGAATTCCTCGGTCAGATCCTGTACAAACGGATATCCTGCAAAACCCGGAAGATTGGTTGACAGTGTCATTGACCCTGTCTTCTGATCACACGGTCCCGGTACACCGACACCGATACCTGAGCACTCCTGCCAGCCATCCAGCTGTCTGATGAGCTCCTTGATATTCGCAAGTACTCTTTCTCTGCCTTCCTGTGCATAACTGGGACTCTTGATCTGAGATAATACTTCTCCTTCTTCGGTGATCACGGCAGCTCTGACATTCGTACCGCCGAGATCAATACCGATATATTTCTTCATGGCTTAACACCTCCGCTAAGTACAGTATAACAAAAACCGCACTTCCGCAGTGCGGTTAAATCGATCTACAGCTATACGTCATTCCAGTCCGTATGTCTGTTTCTGCTGGTCACTCAGGGAAGTTCCTTCCACCAGAGCCTGCCCCTTTATGATCAGTTCTTCGGTTGTATACAGCGGGAATTCACCGATCCCGTACACACTGCCGGTCGAACCCTTTGTGCACCTGATAAACACCCGGCGCTGTTCAGGATCCACAGCCAGCGTCTGGGGAATATACAAACTGCTCTGGTTCTGGTCGGTGTGCAGTACATTCATCATACCTTTCGCTCCCAGATACAATGTATCACCTCTGCTGATCCATTCAAACTTCATCCTGCCCGTTCCGGTATAGATCCAGGTGTCATACATTTTTTCTGTTTCGCCGGTTTCAGACCACCGTATCACCCTGCCGTCAGTGTAGACAGAGTATAGCTTTCCGTCAATAAAAGCCATATCGCAGAGATGTTCGGTATCGGTCTCGAGCAGTGTCTGCTCATTTCCCTCGCTGTCATATATTCCTATATTTCCTTCACCCAGTGAGGCAAACCTCTTTCCGTCACTCTCCCATACCGTCAGCCATGACGCACTGTCCTGCACAGTTCCCGTTTTCCGGTATTCTCCTGTTTCAAGATCAAGGAGGTATTCAGGATAGCTACCCTCTGCAGAAGAACTGCCGAGTACCAGTATCTTCCTGCCATCCGGAGACAGATTCAGGGCATAAGGACTTAATTCCGATGAACAGATACTCTTCTCCTGTATCTCCTCACCGTATTTCCAGGTACCGTACATCAAAGCATCACCTCTGACCGAAAGATACATGATATTCCCATCACGCATGTAATATCTGGTCGACCATGACTCTTCAGCACCTTTCGGCAGCGTGAATGTTTCAAATTTTTCTTCCTGCAGACCAAATACCATTGCATCTGCGTGGGGATAACGATCCTCGAGAATGACCGCATAACTGCCGTCATCACTGATCTGCATATTCTCAAGTGAATAGTAGGAGAAGTCCGGAATATCGTATTTGTATAATGTCTTTTCCTGTGTGAGATCATATACCGTGACACGTGCTTTACTGTTGTCTTCGTCACTGCCGAGGAAGACAGCTCTGTCTCCGTATATTTTCCCTTCCTGCAGAGAATTGATCTGCAGATCAGGAAGTTCCCGGTAATCAGAATCGTAGACATTCATCAGATACTTCACAAGATAATTCTTGTTTTCCTCAAGGATGATGATTCCGGCTTCATCACGTTCCCTGCTCGAGCATATCCTGCCTCTGATGATATCTCCGGTAAAATACTTGTTGCAGGAAGACAGATCATCATTAAAATACAGGATCGTCAGTTCGCCGCCGCTGAGCAGTGAACTGAACTGTTCTTCATCTGTAGAGTAAATATCCACAACTTCTGAAGGCCACTCCGTACGCTTGTGCAGAACACCTGCGTCGATATCTACCACTGCCTGTACATTAGCTTCCGTACAGACGATGCCGTTATGCCTGTTTCCATCTTTGCCAAGATAAACCTGTTTGCGTACATCTTCATATCCATAGCGTGTATACGGCACCAGAATATCCCAGAGAACATTTCCCGTATTATGATCAAAGCCCCGGAAATGCATATGACTTTCATACAGGAGCCACATCGTGTTAAAACCACTTGTCTCATTTTCACCGGCTACCCGGTCGGTAACGACAAGATTGCCGGCACTGTTCTCACATATATGCAGAATATCATTGAAATCATGATTCACTTTAACAAACACATCTGAAGAAGGTGCTTCGTTCATATACAGCATCTGTCTGGAAGATAAGAAGGACTGCGTATCCTGATAGATCAGACCGATCTTTCCGTCAGCGTACAGGAAAGCTTTGCGCAGTTCAAAACTGCCTTCTGATGCCGGCACCTGTGCCGACCAGACTTCTTTTCCTGTACTTCTGTCTATGACATATACCTTGTCATCACTGCAGACAGCATACTGATCCGTATCCTCTGCCAGGGTCAGATTCCAGGTAAAGTGCTCCAGGTGATTCTCCCAGACAGGCTCTGCCGTCTTCCAGTCAAGCAATGCGGTCTGATTCGTCATATCGATCAGGACACCTCCTGCCTGCTCTTCAAGAAGCTTGACAGAGGTATTCAGCTGCTTCACGGCCAGAACGTCACCGCTGCCGATATCGATCATTGTCAGCTTATAATCATTGTCGATCTGCGCAATATGATTACGGTCAGGGCTGATCATGAAATCACGTATTCTGACACCGCCGTTATCGTATCTCTGCACAGCCTGGAAACTCGTCGTTCCCGGTGTGGTGAAGGCACCGACAGCCATGCCCAGCGCATACTCCGCTTCGGCAATAACAGGTCTCTCTTCGCCTTCCTTCGGCAATGCCGCAAGTGCCAGCTGTGCTGCCAGAATACGGTCCTGATCATCGTAGGCCTTGAGCGACTCGGACGCGAGATAACGCGACTGGTTGATATATGCCTGACGCAGATTCTCACGGATACGGGCATTGCTGTAGAGAAGCCACCCCAGAGCTGCCGCCCCTGCCGCAAACAGTACAGATGCCAGAGCTGCGATACGCCTGGTCTGATACTGTCTAGTCCTGTTAACCAGTTCGTCGTACGAACAGCCCAGCATCACTGCCGCAAGCCTTGGCAGTTCCTTCTTTCTGGCATTCCTGAATGACATTCTGTAGTCACAGGAAAGCGGTTCGGCAGGTACCATGACCTCCTGCCTGGAACCATCTTCGAGCGTGACCGTCTCCCGTCTCTGCAGAAGCCGGGGCGGAATCGCCTGCGCAGGATCCCCTTCGGATAATACTGTCAGTACCTGCTGTTCGCTGTGTGTCTCAAGAAACAGATCGATCTCACGTGCCACCCATACACTCTCCAGCACAGCCGGAGAACAGATCACGATCAGGTAGTCACTGTGCTTTAATGCAAAGTCAATGTCATCCGTCAGATTGGCACTGATCGGCAGTTCATCCTTATCCCTGAAGATACGCTCGATCTTTGATATACCGGTACTTTTGCGTATCGCTGCCGGTATCCGGAAACGCTCCAGCTGACGCTGTACTTCTTCTGCCACGGTGATATCACGCGGCACATGTCTGTAAGAGATGAATGCATTATAATGATCGATCATAGTCCTACCTCAGTGTTATTTTCATTATACCTGCAATACCGCCTGATTGTTTTCCGATATGTGCATATATACAGAAAAAGCTGCCTTACATGTTCCTGTACAGACAGCTTTGTTTGCTCTGGCTGCGGCAGCAAGATTCGAACTTGCGAATGAGGGAGTCAAAGTCCCTTGCCTTACCGCTTGGCTATGCCGCAATGCTTATATATCTTATCACAGCCGTAAAAAAAGTAGAAGGAACGAGTGCTCCTTCTACAGATTTTTACAGTCTGTCAGTTTACGTTTGACCCCGTTCAGGACAACATATCCTGTCTCCGGTTCATTATGTACGATATACCGCTTGCCGAACTCACTCTCTGAACCTGTGGTATGGTGATGACCCTCATTCGTTTCACAGGTCAGATCTTCTCCCTTCGGTACGGCATGCCCGTCAGAAGAGCGTACAGTCTTTTTCCTGGATCTCGCGTTTTTCAGTGCCGATGCGACACTCGAGAAAAAGACTACCGCCCAGATGACCAGGAATATACTCACAAAACCGCTCATCAGTCTTTGACAGATCTTACGCTTTCAACCAGACCTGCGATACCGGCAATGTCTGACGGTACGATGATCTTTGTGGCCTGACCGTTGGCAGCCTGTGCAAATGCCTCAAGACTCTTGAGCTTCAGCACAGCTTCATCAGCACCTGCTTCCTTGATCATCCTCAGACCGTCTGCGGTCGCTTCCTGAACAACACGGATCGCTTCTGCGCGTCCCTCTGCTTCACGGATCTCCTTCTCACGCTGTGCCTCCGCATGCAGGATCGTTGCCTGCTTATCTGCCTCAGCATCGAGGATCGCCGATTCTTTCTTACCTTCAGCCTGCAGGATCAGTGCCTGCTTCTCACCTTCTGCCGCCAGGATCACAGCACGTTTCTCACGTTCTGCCTTCATCTGTTTCTCCATGGCATCTCTGATCGACGCCGGCGGCTGGATATTCTTCAGCTCAACACGGGTAACCTTGATACCCCAGGGATCGGTAGCCGTATCAATGATGCCAAGCATCTGGGAGTTGATCTGTTCACGCGAGGTCAGCGTTGTATCCAGAGCCATATCACCGATGATATTACGCAGTGTTGTCGCCGTCAGATTCTCCATGGCCATGATCGGATTCTCAACACCGTAGGCATACAGCTTGGAATCTACGACACGGAAGTATACGACAGAGTCGATCTGCATCGTTACGTTATCTTTGGTAATGACCGGCTGCGGCGCAAAGTCAGCGACCTGTTCCTTCATCAGAACTCTTCTGACGATCCGGTCAATAAACGGGAACTTGAAATGTATACCTGCCTTCCAGGAAGCCTGATACTTACCTAAACGTTCAATAACATACTCGTTTTCCTGAGGCACGATACTGATGCAGGAAAAGATGATCAGTACAGCAATGACAATGATAATTGCGGCAGAGATAAAAGCACCCATAGGACATATCCTCCTTAAGGAGATTATAGCATATTCCCTCTGAGCGTTATCTTAAGACTCAGACAACAGGAAACTCATTTTCACTTTCGATATATCTGCAGAAGACAAACAGTCCGCATAACAGTGCCGGCGAAAACAGTCTGTCTGCCTCGATATTCCAGCCGCCGCTGATGCCCCGGTGTACGATCTGCACAGCAGCCCTCTCATCTTCTCCGTACAGGACATAATTCTGTGAATTCAACATGACCAGCCTGTACGGCCTGCCCGTGATCACAAGATCCGCATGGTCGCATCTCGGCATGTGTGAAAGCGGCCACCCGTAGATCTCCGGGTCTTCCTCCCTGGCATATCCGGGTACTGCCTCGATCAGCGTATGATCTCTGAGATCTTCCAGGATATATCTGCGGCTGCGCACATCTCCCGTATTCTCCGCAGAATCAGTGATGTGTGCATGCATGATCCGCATACCTTCCGGAACATAGATATCCCGCTCAGCTGTGCTTAATCTTCTGCCGATCCTGGCAGCAGGAGTATCCTCTCTGTACAGAACAGATGACTTCAGTATGTATTTCATAATGCCTCCTCAGAGTGCCATGTAGATCAGGGCACCGGCTGCCCCTGCACATGCCATGACCTTGATCGGATCAACGTTTTTCAGCTGCAGCACAAGCAGTCCTGCCGCAAAGATCACCACGGCTACGGGATCGATCGCACCAGGATCGGCCGGAAGTGTACGCTGACCATAGAACGCCATGATCACCATCGTTACGGCAGCCGAAGTGATCATCGCTGTAACAGCCGGACGCAGACCGCCGAGGATCCCCTGCAGGACACGCAGATCCTTGTATTTCCTGTATATATACGAGAGACAGAGAACGATCACACAGGACGGAAAGATACAGCCCAGTGTAGCGATCACAGCGCCGGGAATTCCCGCCGTCTGGATGCCGACAAACGTTGCTGAGTTGATTGCGATCGGTCCCGGTGTCATCTCCGCGATCGTCATGATATCGGTGAACTGGGTCATCGTCAGCCATCCATGCAGATCGACAGCCTGCTGCTGGATCAGAGGAAGTGCCGCATAACCGCCGCCGATACTGAACAGACCGATCTGGAAGAAACTCCAGAATAATTCAAGCAGGATCATGCCTTGGCCTCCTTATCCTGTATCTTCATGTCCAAAGCCCCGAAGAGACCGCAGACCAGAATGATCAGGATGATGTTTACACCAAAGAAGCGCACAGCCGCAAATGCCAGCACAAACATCAGGATCGGGAAGATACGTTTCTGAGAACAGATCGATCTGAGCATGTTTATCACCACATCACAGACAACCGCCGCCACCCCTGCCAGCATGCCCCGCATGACAAGAGAAACGATCAGACTGTCTCTGAACTGTCTGTAGAAAAATGAGATCACCGAGATGATCAGCAGCGGAGGCAGTACGGTACCAAGCACAGCGATCATCGCTCCGGGAAAACCGGCGATCTGATAGCCCGTCATCACAGACGCATTGACAGCGATTGCTCCCGGTGAAGACTGCGCAATAGCCGTAATATCCATCATCTCCTGTTCACTGATCCAATGCAGCTCGCGAACAAATTTCCTGCGCATCAGCGGGATGATCACAAAGCCGCCTCCGAATGTGCAGGCACTCAGCTGAAACGTTGAGAGAAACAGTTTTTTGTACAGACCTTTTTCCATATCTGCCGACCTCCGCAAGAAAAGTATTGCCCTGATATCAAAATAAGTGAAATAATATAAATATATTATTTCTATAAGTAATTATTTATAAGGAGACCTATGACAATACGACACCTGCGTATCTTCCTGGCTGTATGCCGACAGGACAGCAACACCACCAAAGCTGCCGAGGAACTTCACATGACGCAGCCTGCTGTCTCTCTGGCGTTAAAGGAACTCGAACAGTATTACGGTGTGATCCTGTTTGACCGTATCGGTAGACGCCTGAAGATCACCGAGGCAGGACGCCACTTCCGTGACTATGCCCAGCATATTACGGCCGCCTTTGACGATATGGAGCGGGGCATGCGCAACTGGGATTCGTTTGGTTTTCTGCGTGTCGGTGCCAGTATCACGATCGGTTCCCAGTTTCTTCCGTACTATGTCAAGGTCTTCAGCACCATACAGCCGGGTACCGAGATCCACGCCAGGGTATTGCCCACCGATCAGCTGGAGGAGATGCTGATGGAGAATGAACTGGATCTGGCCCTGATCGAAGGTGTCAGTCATTCTCCCGCCCTGGTCAGTGAAGAATACATGGATGACAGACTTGTCATCCTGTGCCCGAATAACGGCAGATATACGATGGGACAGACCATCTCCATTGAAGAATTCAATACACATAAGCTATTGCTCAGAGAACCCGGAAGCGGCACAAGAGAGATCTTTGAACGAGCCATGGCACAGGCAGGATATGCCGTACATCCTGGCTGGGAAGCGATGAGCACCACTGCCCTTGTCAATGCCGTGATCCAGGGACTGGGTACAGCTGTACTTCCGTACCGTATGGTCAGAGGCTCCGTCAACCGCGGTCTGACCACCGTCGTCAAAGTCGCAGAGCTGGATCTCAGCAGACGTTTCTATATACTCAGGCACAAAGAAAAACTGCTGACAAAGACAGCAGGCATATTTCTTGATATCTGCAGAAATTACGAAATGGATTATCCCCTGCCGGAGACCTTTGACCTGTACTGACGTGAAAGATATAATACTCTCATGATCAAGGTAAACTATCATACACATACAAGCCGGTGCGGACATGCGATCGGCAGAGATGAGGACTATGTCCTCAATGCCATCCAGGCAGGCATAAAAGTGCTTGGTTTCAGCGATCATGCGGCATATCATCTGAACCGGCATACCGAGCGCATGACTCTGAGCAAAGTCCCGGAATATCTGGACAGTCTCAGGGCATTGAAAGAAAAATACAGGGATACGATCGATATCCTTGTCGGTATGGAAGTAGAATACTACCCCGATCAGTGGGATACCCTGCAGTACTACCGTGAAGAGATGGATTACCTGATCCTCGGTCAGCACAGCCTTGGTATCACGCAAGCCAGTTCATACAACTGTAAGACCCCGGAACACCTGAATGCCTACGCAGACAGCCTGGAAGAAGCCTGTGCCCGCGGTCTGTGTGAATATATTGCCCATCCCGATGTGATCCTGTTCCGCTATCCCCGCATCGATGAACATGTATACAGAACTGCAGAGAAGATCGCGGATATCTCGCTGAAGTATGATATCCCGCTTGAGATCAACTGCGGATCCGGTGTCCACCGTCCGATGATGACCTACGAAGACGGTATACGCTATCCGTATCCTTCCCGCGCCTTCCTTGAAGTCTTTGCGGAAAGAGGCTGTAAGATGATCATCGGCCTTGATGCCCATGATCCAAGAGACTTCCTGACCGATATCTACCTGCAGAAGGCATTATCTATCGGTGAAGGTCTTTCCCTGAATATCATCGAAGACTTCGACATCCGCGAAGCTGCGGACAGACATAAGAAGAGTTTCTACTGAAAAAGGGTTCCGAAGAACCCTTTTTCGTGGATTGGAGTATTCGTTAAGCGGAATAATTACCACTCAGTGTTGTTGAAGACATACTTGTCAAGTCTGTCGAATGCTTCCTGTACACGGCTCAGAGGCAGAGCGAAGTTGATACGGATCGTATTCGGGCAGTTGAACGGACGACCATCCTGGAACAGTACACCATAGCTGTAAGCCTGATCCAGAATATCATCAACCGTCTTGCCATGCTTCTCACACCAGCCTGTGCAGTCAACATACAGCATGTATGTGCCCTGAGGCTGAGAGAATGTCAGACCTTCGAAGTGTTCCTTGATGTAGTCAGACGCATACTTGATATTGCCGTCAATGACTTCGCAGAGTTCATCTGTCCACTCATATCCCTCAGGCTTGTAAGCACCAAGCAGAGCATGCATGGAGAGAACATTCATACTGTTGTAGTGAGACAGGCTTCCCTGCTTATCTACACGCTCACGCAGAGTCTTGTTGTAGATGATGTGGTAGGAACCGATCAGACCTGCAAGGTTGAATGTCTTGGAAGGTGCATAAACAGCAACTGTATTCTGCTTTGCATATTCGTTGACGGACTGTGTAGGAATGTGCTTGTGTCCGGGCAGAATGATGTCGGACCAGATCTCATCAGCGATGATCTTGACATCATGTTTCTCGAAGATAGCCATAGCCTTCTCAAGCTCTTCCTTCTCCCATACTCTTCCTGTAGGATTGTGCGGGCTGCAGAAGATAGCTGTGTGGATCTTGTTTTCAACGATCTTCTTTTCCATATCTTCATAGTCCATACGCCAGATATTGTTTTCATCCTGGTACATCGGGCTGTGAATGATATGATAGCCGGCATTGGTCAGTGTCATCGTGAAACCAATGTATGTCGGAGAATGAAGCAGAACGTTATCACCCTGCTCACAGAGTACGGAGAGTGCAGAAGCTACACCGCCGAGAACACCGTTCTCATAACCGATGCATTCTTTTGTCAGGCCTGTAACACCGTTTCTCTTCTCATGCCATCTGATGATGGAATCATAGTATTCCTGCGGCGGTACAAAGTAGCCGTATGTGGAATGCTGAGCACGCTTGACCAGAGCTTCCGGAATTGTAGGACATGCCGGAAAGTTCATGTCTGCGACCCACATCGGAATCTTGTCAAAGCCTTCCTTTAATGTAAAAGGTCTGAAGAAGCCTGATGTTTCAGGCGCAGCTGCGATAGAGTCTACTCTCTCAATAACTGAAGTAAAATCGTATTTCATTATCTTCTCCTTTTCAATTTCCATTTTAATACATTCCGTCCAGATAGCGGGTAACATCATTTACCAAAGCGGCTGTTACAGCAGAGACTCTGAACATCTTGATCTTATACTTCTCGGAAGGATCCTCTGTCTCCTCCGCAAGTGCTGCCAGTTCCAGGAAGATCGCATACAGTGTACGTCTGCGGTTGCGGATCGATCTGGAGAATCTGTGCAGATTCTGATGTTCATTGATATATCCGAGGATATCACGGACATTCTTTACCGAACGCTCAAGATCATGACTGGCCATGGCCAGAGCACCGATCGCCGCAAAGTCGTAGTCTTCCGTACCTACCGGGATATTGGCATCTTCCAGCATCTCCAGCATTGTCCGGAATCTCTCGGTCTTCTCTTCAACACTCATCTTTGACAATGCACATAACTGGGCAAGCGGGATCAGCACTTTCTTGGACAGAGCATGCTTGCGCAGCTTCTGCAGAGATGCTTCCATCTCGTCACCGAACTTGTCCGCATCCTTGCCGTCAAGTACAGCCATTGCGGCTGCACAGCAGTCATTATCACTGACCAGGAACGGGAAACGCTCTCTGAGCACTTTGTACTGTTCACCGATACCCTTCACGATCTCAGGATCTCTGGATTCATCAAGATTGGCTCTGGCGATCATCATCGCTGTCAGACTCAGATGATGGCTGGGAAGCATTTCCTTCATCAGCATCTTATCAATGTTGATAACACGGTTGATCAGGGTCTCCTCATCCGGTTCCATCTTCAGACATGTAGAGAGAACCATCCGGCTTCCCGGCAGGAATTCACTGCCCAGAAATCTGTTTTTTCTGATTAGCTGTGTCGCATAAGCTATCTTATCACTGTCCAGCTCTTTACGCTCACATGTCGCAACCGTTGCACAGAGACTGCTGAATTCAATATCCTGTGAACGTGATACCGCCTTGGTGACCATGCGGTTCTGTGTCATCAGTTCACATAATTCCTGTCTTCTGATATCCATAAGCTACCTCTAGTTGGGAATAACAACTTTGTAATGAATCTTCTTGGCGATCGTGGAAATGATAAATCCGCTGACCACGCCGCATACAAGTGCAATTGCCATGACAAGAGCTACCTTGCCGGGAGGATTGAATGCAAACGGAGCCAGAAGTCCCGGGATCGGGCTGGCTGTACCGGGTGCGTTGTCGATAATACCGAACAGAGCAGCCACCGTGCCCGAAAGAGCACCGCCGAGGAAACTCGACGAATAGATGATCACCGGATTGGAAGTGATGATATTCGCCTGTGTCAGAGGCTCCAGCATGACGGCAATGACCTTGCCTCTGTCACCCATTTTCAAGCGGTGGAAGACAACACCGTTGGAGAAAGTACCGCCGAAGCAGGCAACTGCCGCAATACCCATGGGCAGACCTGTAAGACCAAGCATGGCTGTTAATGCCATACTGGACATCGGGCTTGTGCAGATGATCTTCATCAGACCGCCGAGGATAAAGCCCATGACGACCGGTGAATATGTTGTTGCCTCGGAGATCGCGCCGCCGATGATCGTCAGTACGGAAGATACATACGGATCACTGTATTTGGCAATCGCATAGTGTCCGGCCGCAGAGATCAGTGTCAGCAGGATCATGTCGATACCGCTGGGCAGATGCTTTTCAAGCCAGTGCAGCAGCCAGTACATGCAGTATCCGGCAAGGAAACCGGGCAGAATACCGTAACCTGCTACCGCGAAAGCGCCGGCTGCAGAATAGATCGGATTACCGCCCATGGCTATACCGACAAGCAGAGCAGCTGCCGGAGCGCCCATGCTGCCGCTGACAGAGCCTACAGCACCGAAGAATTCGATGCCGGCAAAGTCTCCAAGAATATATTTGTAGATAGCTTCCACAAGGAATGTACAGACCGCAGCGTTGGCCACACCGCTCATTGCCTTATCCCCTGAAGGAAACTTCAGACTTACAAGACTGAAGAACAGAATGACCGCCACCAGGCAGACAATTCCCTTTAAGAATGCAATCATAGATTTCTTACCCCTTTTAGCAAACAGAAGAACCGCAATAAGCGGTCTTCTGTTTATTATATGTTTTCAGCAGTGATCTCTTACTTCACGGCTTCGTGCATGATACGAAGAACGTTTCCGTAAGCAATCTGGTCAACTTCTGCAGTTGTAAATCCTGCTCTTACGAGAGCATCAAACAGCAGGTGCATCTTATCAGGTCCATTGACCTCAAGAGTTCCTTCAATACCGTCAAAGTCTGTACCGATAGCGATAACGTCAACACCGGCGATCTCTTTTTCATGGAGAGCCATCTTGACCATATCATCGATACGGCTTGTCAGGTTGCCTTCTGTAGCATCCAGGAATTCATGACCGAAGTTGATACCCATGGCACCGCCCTTTTCGTGCAGAGCCTTGATCATGTCATCTGTCATGTTTCTGGTATGACCGCAGATCGTACGGCAGTTGGAATGTGTCGCAACAAACGGTACTTTAGCCTGCTTGTATACATCCCAGAAGACACCGTCGGATACGTGGCTGACGTCAACCAGCATACCGATATCCTGCATGTGCTTGACAGCTTCCTTACCGAATTCTGTCAAACCCTTGTTCATGATTGCAGGATCCTTGGAGTTAGGAGCTCCAAAGCAGTTCTCAAAGTTCCATGTCAGGGTCAGAGCACGTACACCCATATCATAGAAATGATCGAGCTTAGCCATATCACCGTGTACTTCTACACCGTCTTCCATGGTCAGAACAGCACTTACCTTACCATTCTTGAAGTTGCGCTCGATATCATCAGCGTTCTTAGCTTCAGCCAGAACATCGCTGTGACGCTCGATCGTGTTGCGGAAGATCTTTGCGCAGCCGTCAATGTACTGCTCAGGTGTCATTTCGGGAATACCGAAGTGCTTGTATACACCCTGCGGCGGAATGAAGATCGCGAAGAACTGTGCCATGGCACCGCCTTCAACGAGGCGCTTAACATCGAGATGCTGATCAGGACGGCTAAATACGTCTGCTTCAGCACCGTCGCGGAACATTGCGAGCATCAGTGTATCGCAATGCATATCAATTGCATGAGACATGTTATACCTCCTATTGACCTAGAGAATCATTCCCCAGCCTGTATGACCGGGGAATGTTAGTTGATTCAGTTTTGATTAAGCTTCGAGCTTAGCCTTATCGCTTCTGTATCTGAAGTAAGCAACCAGGATTGCAAGACCTACAGCGAGAGCCATGCCCCATGTATGTAATGCAGGGACGAACTTGCCGAGGAAGAAACCGACAACACCGGCAACCATGTACATCCAGACTTTAGGCAGAGCCTTGGCAACACCGCCGTTCATGCCGAAACGCATCAGCATGTTGGCAGCCATCATGGAGATCATGACGAAGCCGAAGGAAGCACGTACTGCAGCAGGCAGATGGTTGATGATCCACTCACCGGCCAAGACTACGCAGAGCAGAATAACCAGGTTAGCAACAACGGAAGCAACGATACCTACGACTGTAACGATCTGACCTCTGGGGGTTGTGATGTCAGCGTTAGCCATCTTCTGAACAGTTACGGATACAGGGAAACGCATACCGCCGACGTTACCGGACAGATAAGCGATATATGTACCGGCGGAACCGAGGATCGGCCAGTAAACCATAGGCTCAGTCAGCCACATACCAATACCGATAGCAGAAACTGCTGTAATACCGGAAATGTATGTGGAAACGGGTACTGTATAACCCTTTACGAAGTAGAAGTAGATAACCGGCAGGAAGCTCAGAACGAAGGCAACAGCCATCGTGAAGCGGCCGATCTTATGAACTGCAGGTGTAAATTCGTGAATGTAATACTCCTCTGCAGGTGTTAATGTTTTCTTGTTCTCAGACATATTTTACACTCTTCCTTTCATTAACCCAGGATCGTTGCACATACCTGACCGAAGAGCATACCGCACAGCATGCCGACTGCCAGAGAGTAAGCGCCCATACCCTTCTTGCCTTCGGAGAGCTTGCTCCAGCAGAGATAGCCGATAGCAGCACCGACGATAGCAGCGATAGAAGCAGGTCCCTTATAGTTATTCAGCAGGGAATAGGACAGCAGACCGTACATAGCACCATCAGCCATATAAGATGTGAAGGTGATCTTTGCACCGGACTCAGTAGCCTTGGCAGCTGCCATATCCAGCGGCTTCAGTGTGATCATCGTGTTGATGAAGTACGGAGCAGAAGCCAGAACCATGCAGAAGATTGCAAATGTGAATACACCTTCGTTGAATCCGGCATCTTCGAAGTTAACACCTGCTGTAGCAGCAGCTGTGTTAGCCATTAACAGTTCCCAACCAGGTGCACCGATAACGCCGCATCTCATGAATGCTGTAGCGGAACCGACCATGGCGATCAGTGTTAAGCAGACAACGATCGAGTTCAGGGACGGACCAATAGCGGCTGTAGCGCCGGTCTGAATAGCAGAACTGATTTCTTCTTTACTAACGAGATTGAATTTGTTGTTGAAGCTCATGACCAGTCTCCAGAACAGGAAGGACTGAACAAGAACCCAGACGATCAGGATGCCGGCAAATACCCAAATCGTGCCGTTCATCGCTTGTACTGCAGGATTACCCATAATTTTCTTTTTCTCCTTATAAGCTTTACGCTCTTTTTAAATTTGCATACTACTTGCAGGCTACCGCTCTGATTTCAACTTTCGCATTGCGCGGCAGAGCAGCGACCTGGAATGCACACCTTGCAGGGCAGTTTTCAGTGAAGTGTTTTGCATAGACTTCATTCATTGCCGCAAAATCCGCAATATCGCTCAGCATGACTGTGGTCTCTACCACATCTTCTACCGTGTAGCCGGCTTCGCACAGAATAGCTTCAATATTCTTCAGCGACTGCTCGGTCTGGCTTGCGATATCTTCGCCAGGGAAATTGCCTGTGGCAGGATCGATCGGCAACTGACCGGAAATGATCAGAAACTTACCTTCGGATGCAATACCCTGTGAGTAAGGTCCGATAGCTGCCGGAGCACCTTTTGTAGAGATAACTTTCTTCATGTATTCACCTCCCCTCATAGTGAACTGATAGATGCTCTATCACCGTCAAATACAATGTATCAATGTAAGCGCTTCTTTGCAAGCATTATTTTTTCTCTGATAAATTATTTTTCACCTTGTGTGAACAATTTGTGAAATGCTCACATAAAATCACATCTTTTGTATGTTAGAATAAATATATAGTGTTAGAGGTTTTTATTTATGACAGATGATGAAGTATTGGAAATATACCGGCCATGGGTATCATTTATCGCTGAACTGTGCGGTCCTGCCTGTGAAGTCGTCCTGCACAAGGTCTCCGATCCCGAGCACTCGGTCGTAGCTATTGAGAACGGACATCACAGCGGCAGAAGGATCGGCTCCCCGCTTACTGATCTTGCCAGAGATATCCTTGACAGAGGCTTATACAAAACCCAGGATTATATTGCCAACTATAACGGTTCCAGCAAAGGCAGAAACTTTAATTCCAGTACGTTCTTCATCAAAAACAGAGACCGTCTTGTCGGACTGCTGTGCGTCAACCGCGATGTCAGTGTCGCCCTTGAAACAGAGTCCCTGCTTCGAAGACTGATGCAGCAGTACAACCTTACTGTCAGTGAAGGCACCGGCTACAGTGAAACCCTGAACTCCGATACGGATGTAGACGCAATGCTGTCGAATCTGGTACATACTGCCATCGTTGAATACGGTGTGCTGCCCTCACGCATGAGTCTGAAGGAGAAGGTAGCGATCGTACACAAGCTGAAGGATCAGGGTGTGCTCAAAATGAAAGGAGCGATCAGTGAGATCGCCAAACAGCTTGAGATATCCGAACCTACGGTATACAGATATATCAACAGAAATTCATAACACGGAGTTAACCTCCGTGTTTTATCTTCTCATACAGTTTTTGTATATCCTCTGCCGAGGCAAATCTTTCACTGAACGCACATGCACTGCCGCAGGCTGAGGCAAACAGCAGCAGATCTCTGCCCCGCAGGCCTGTCTCATAACCATGCAGGAAGCCCGCAACCATCGCATCACCGCTGCCGACAGAGTTCATCACCCTGCCCTGTGCAGCTTCGCATGTATACACATGTCCCTGCGGATCCGCATAGACAGCACCATCAGCGCCAAGAGAGATCAGCACATGTCCCTCCGTACGCTGCTGCAGCTCAGCAGCACATGCCGGTATCTCCTCATCGGAGATCTTTTTTTCGTACAGTTCTTCCAGTTCCTTCTGGTTGGGCTTGATCAGAAACGGTCCCCTGAACAGTGAGCGCTTCATTGCTGAAGCCGGAAAATCACAGACAAAACGGATATTCTTCATATACAGCAGAGCCGTGATCCAGTCGTAGATCTCATCATCCAGAACCTTGGGCATACTGCCGGAGATCACCAGAATATCCTCTTCCTGCAGCGTTTCCAGCTGTCTTAACAGTTCTGCAACATCTTCCGCATCCGGACACAGTCCCTGCCCGTTTATCTCCGTTTCGCTGTCAGCACTGATTTTGACATTGATGCGGTTATACCCCTTTGTCGGTATGAACTTCTGTGTAATGCCGGCTTTCTCTGTCATCCGGGTGATCAATGCCCCGGTATCCCCGGCTGTAAAGCCAAGCGCACAGGTCTCACTGCCAAGTTCATGCAGAAGATACGAAACGTTGATGCCCTTTCCTCCGGCATACAGATGATCATTCTCAGAACGGTTGATCTCTCCGGTCTTCAGTGTATCCAGATAAATAATATGATCCAGGGATGGATTCAGTGTCAGCGTATAGATCATATCCTGTTCTCCCTGATCATCCTTACCGCTGCGGGAAGATCTTCTGCGCATATGCACATGCCCTTTTCCCGCATATGATCCATCGGCCAGAGATCTGCCACACAGATGACTTTATACCCTGCCCGGTATGCGGAAAGAATACCGTTTTCGGAATCTTCGATCACCACTGCCTGATCCTTTCTGATCTGATATGTCCCGGCACAGAGATCATAGATCTCCGGATCCGGCTTTCTTCTGCGCACCATGTCACCCGAGATCACACCGTCAAAGTACGCATACAGACCATGCGGATCCAGGCGCTTGTGCAGACCTTCCCTCAGTGTGGAGGAAACGATATACAGTGCATATCCTGCATCCTTCAGTTCTTCGAGCACTTCCCGTACATGCGGTTTAAGGGGCACCGGATCCCGCAGCCTTTCCTCGGTATACCGTCTGCCATCGTCAAGGATCGCCCTGTATACCTCTTCATCCGCAGGAAAGCACGCCCTGACCTCCGGGGTAATATCCGCAAAGCTGCTGCCGACAAAATTCCTGTAGAGATCCAGTGTGAAGACAAAGCCATGTTCACGCCCTGCCCTCTCGTAGCATTCATAGCAGACATATTCACTGTCAACGAGAACACCGTCGCAGTCAAAGATCACCGTCTTGATCATATTATCCCAGGATCCTTTCTATATCCTTCTCCTCAGCATCCGGAAACAGCTTCTGCAGATGCTTCTTCATCCGCAGAAAGGACTCCTCCGGTGTGCGTTCATACACCTTATCGGTAAATTTCTTTCCGAGATACACTTCCGGCACCGCATATCTTGCGACACCCCATCCGTAAGGCTTTCCGTCCTTACCGATATCATATTCAAAATTGCTGGTAATGACATACCCCTGCATCTGCAGCCTGGTGATCAGGGTGTCAAAGCCTTTCCTGCCGTCTTTGCTGTAATTGCCGATCGTTTTGACCTCTCTTGAAAGAAGAGAATGATGAGAAGCGATGATATCGTACAGAAACTGCTCACTGTAGGAAGCCAGCCCATCATTGAAGCGGGCATCGAAGTCATACCCGTTACGCCGGTAGTTCGCAAAGTCGGGGAACCACTTCGCACTGATAAACCCTGCTTTCTTTTCGAAGAACTTGCCGTATACGCACTTTCCTTCGCTGATCACAGGTCCCTTCCATTCCCACACGCCGGGTTCACGGCCGAACCAGTACCTGCGGTCAACGTTCTCTTCGATCGAAAACCCGTGTATCTGATTGGCAAAAAAGGGCAGAAATCCCCATGTATTCACTGCCCTGATCAGATCTTCCTTTGTCCGGATACTGATTCTATTCATTTTCTGTACGGCTGCGGGTGATCTCCACACGTGTCACTCTGCGCTCATCCGCCTCCAGGATCTTTACATTCAGATCCTGATATTTGAATGATTCCCCGGCCTCCGGGAACTCATCCATCATTTCGATACACCAGCCGCCTACAGTCTCACTCTCAAAGTCAAACGAAACTTCATCAAGATCGAGCAGATCGATCAGTTCGGATAACGACATATCACCGTCAATGACATACTTGTTTTCCGATATCTCACTGACTTCTTCCTCAACCGTATCGGTCTCATCCCAGATCTCGCCGACCAGCTCTTCCAGTACATCCTCCATCGTCACGACACCAAGCGTACCGCCGTATTCGTCCGTAACGATCGCAAGATGCTGCTGGGAATCCCGCAGCGTTGCCAGCACATTCGGCAGCTTCGTCGTCTTATATACAAAGTACGGCTGCATTAACATCGAACGTATATCAAACTCTCTGCTGTCGATCGCCGTCTTCAGGAAACGGTTCAAAGACAATATACCGATAATATTATCGATACTGTCCTGGTATACCGGGATACGTGAATATGCCGAAGAAGAGACCGTCTTCATGATCTCATCCCAGTCATCATCGATATCGATAGCTGTGATATCCACTCTTGCGGTCATGACCTCGGATACCGAGACATCCGCAAAGTCGATCGCCGCACTGATCAGCTCCGAAGAGTCCTCATCGATGACATCCTCGCTCTCTGCTGTCTCAATGATCGAATGCAGTTCTTCAACCGCAGCCTCTTCATCAGGAGCCTCCTGTGTTTCCATGGAACGTGTCATCAGATCCACAAGATGGACGACCAGCCATGTCACAGGCTTAAAGATGATCATCAGGAAACGCATGATACCGGCAAAAGCCATCGAGAAATTCGTCGCATTCTTCTGTGCCGTGATCTTCGGGATCGTCTCTCCGAAAATAATGACACTGATCGTGATCAGTAATGTACTCAGCCAGGTATAGTCATCGCCCAGCGTTATCATCACTGCCAGCGCACCAAGTGAAGAAGCCGCAATATTCACGAGATTATTGCCGACCAGGATCGCCGAGAGGGCATTATCATAATCTTCTGTGATCTGCAGAGCCAGCTTTGCCTTCCGGTTGCCTTCCTCTGCCGCATTTTCCAGACGGATCTTATTGTTGGAGGAATATGCCATCTCTGCCGCGGAGAAGAATGCCGAAGCCACCACACACAGGATAACCGCAATAACATAGATCTTAAACATCAGGCTTCCTCCTTTTCGGAAAGGATCTTCACCTTCAGCCGTACGATCCTGTTCTGATCCATCATCTGTACCGTGATCATCGTATTCAGGAAGATAAACGAATCTCCCTCCTTCGGGATCTCCGAGAATGCCTCAAGCGCAAGCTCACTCATCCGTTTGTTTGTCAGCTCTTCTTCCTCTTCTTCGCCATAGTCTACACCAAGCTCATCCAGTACGGATATGACAAGACTTCCGGCATTGACACTGTACGTACCGTCATTCATCTCAATAATATTCTCTTCGGCATCATCCTCTTCATCCCAGATCTCGCCGACCAGTTCCTCGAGAATATCCTCTACCGAGATGATTCCCAGCGTACCGCCGTAATTATCCGTCACAACTGCTATATTCAGCTTCTCACGCGACATGGCCCTGAGCAGATCATCGATCTTGGCTGTCTGATAGATAAAATACGGTTTATCCAGCAGCGGACGGATATCCTTTATCTCACCCTCTGCCAGGTATGTCTTGATATATTTTCTGATCTGCAGGATACCGATAATATGATCGATCGTTCCCTCATAGACAGGCATACGGCTGTGGTTGACTTCCTTGATCGTCTTCAGGATCTCTTCCTGGGAAGCCGATACATCGATCGCCGCAAGATCCATCCTGCTGGTCAGGATACTGCCTACCTCTACATCTCTGAACTGTATCGCCGAAGAGATCAGATCTCCCTGTTCTTCATCCAGGGTTCCCTCTCTGGTCATATCATCAATGATGTCATACAGCTCATCCTGCGTAACAGATACTTCCCCGTCATCCTTGAACAGTCCCGAAACAAACCTGCCGATAGAACTTAAAACAATACAGACAGGCTTCAGAACAGTCATGAAGAAAGACAGCATACTGGCTGTACTTAACGAAATACTTTCATTATATTTACGTGCTATACTCTTCGGTAACATCTCACCGAAGAAGAATACCGCAAGGGTCATCACCAGTGTAGATACGGTAACTGCCGAAACACCCCAGATCCGGGTAACATTCTTCGTCACTACCGCTGCCGCTGCCAGATGAACAATATTCGTACAGATCAAAAGTGCCGTGATCGCATGTTCAAAATGATTTGTGATCTCCAGTGCACGTTTGGCTCTGGTATCTCCTTTATCTGTTAACGCCCGCAGCCGTGTACGTGATACCGATGCGAATGCTGTTTCCGTCATGGCAAAAAACATTGCGCAGAGAATCAGTACTGCGACTGTGATCAACCAGGTAAATTGACTGCCGCCATCGTCCATAGACGCTTATCACACTCCTTCAAAAGAATGCAATAATTATACCGTTTACCATATACATTGTCAAAAAAGCCCGTATATACGAGCTTTCATTCATTCTGCAGGATGATTCAGACGCTTATTCGACATTCCGCACGACACCGGCAAACAGCATCGTTCCATCTCCCGCCGTCATTGCAAAGAAGAACGGACGGTCCAGCACAAACTCACGGACGACCTCCGGCGGCATGGCTGATCCGACCATTCCCAGTTCTGTGTACGCTGCACCGCAGACACCCTCTTCGTCGATCTCCAGCACCGCCGCATGCTTCGCTGATGAAAGATACAGCTGTGTATCATCCGTCAGGACAAAGGATGCCTTATCAGGATCGAACACCTCCTGTACACCAAGCGCCGGCAGGATCTCCCTGAGATCGGTATCACACTGTACACGGAACTTCGGCACAGATGCCTTGACGATCACATACTCGCTGTTTTCATATGTGTACGTCTCATTCATCAGATGCTGCAGTTCTGCATCTGCTGCCAGTTCTGCCGGATCTGTTCCCTCTTCGGGAAGCACCAGCCACATGACACCGCGGTCGGCAGTATGCAGACTGATCGCCTGCCACTTCTCACCGGAATACAGCTCACGGCTGCCTTCTCTGTACATCATCCGGACGTCCTGATCACCATCTGTCCCATGGAACGTACTGTCATACGTATTGTCTTCATGAAACCGGTCCAGCCAGAAAGACTTGTAATACAGTGCCGTAATCAGTTCCATCACCGTATCAGGCTCTGTCCGGATACTTTCCGCACTCTCTTCCAGCATACCCTCTGTCAGATCATTGACCCAGTCTCTGATCTGCTTATCCGTTTCCGGTTTACCCATGGATACGTCTTCGATCTTTGTGTACCTGTCCCGCAGGCGCTTCAGAACATCACTGTCATACGTATATACATCACTCAGCCAGATCGATGCGCCGTTTACTTCCTTACCGTCTTCATTACTGTGATTATGCACAGCCCGCAGAGCCTTTACTGCCTCTGCCGTATCCTCCGTATGCAGAAGACGTGTCAGCTCTGCACGTGTATTTCCTTCCGCTGTCTCACTGAGCATACCCAGTGCCAGCCAGATATTCAGCGGGGAAACGACCTTGTTTCCGCTTCCTTCCAGCAGTACGGATAAACTCTCTTCTGTAAATTTCCTCACAGGTATAACCATACCTTCTGCCGTCTCCGTATCGATCACTATCTCCGGCATATCATCCGGCTCCGTTTCTTCCGTATTCTGCGTCTTCGGTGAGATCTCCTGCACCGTACAGCCCATACTCACCAGCATGCACAATACCAGCATCACTTTTCTCAGCATATTTCCTTCCTCCGCTGTTGAAACACCGTACAGCAGGAAAGTGTGACAATAATCATTCCGGATCTTTGACAAAACTGCCGATAGCCTCATTCTCCGTCACAAAACAAACTGTACATGCGATCTCGTTTCCGAACAGATTGTACACGTATCCTGCGGAATGGGTTCCCCTGGCCACCGATCTGACACTGTTTGCGACATAGCCAAGCTTTGCGCCGTGTTCGGAATACACAGCAATTGCCTCATCATCATAAATATTATCTGTATCCTTCTTCAGAACCACCCGCATCCCCGGACGGAATAACTCATACCCCGAGAATTCATTAATATGTGTAATTGTGATATACACCTGCTGATCATTCATACTGTTTTCTCCTTACGGTTATTATGCTAGGTGTATCTTCTTGCAAAAAAAACGCCACCCACAGTAGAATGAAAAAAAGAAGGATAAACGCTCATGGCTGAAAAGAAACACAGTGCATTTGCCCTGCTGAAGATCCTGCAGGAAGAAACCGACGAAAATCATATCCTGACCGCCAACGAGATCATTGAACGTCTGGAAAGACAGTATCAGCTGACGATCGAAAGACGCACACTGTATTCCAACGTGGAGATCCTGCGTCAGGCCGGCTACGAAGTCAGTGACTACCGTGATAACGGCAAAGGATATTACCTGATCAGCAGACAGTTTGACAAGGGTGAGATCCTCCTGCTGTGCAATGCGATCCATGCCTCAAATTTCATCAACAGTAAACAGAGTGATGAACTGATCGGTAAACTGCTGGAGACTCTGAGCATTGATCAGCAGAAGGAATTCCGGGAATCCGTATACCTGCCCAACCGTCTGAAATCCGAAAACAAGACTCTCTTCTACAATATCTCACTGATCTCGGAAGCGATCCGGGAAGGAAAGATGATCCGTTTCACCTACCTGAAGTACAACGACAAAAAGAAGTTAGTGCCAAGACGCAGTGATCCGTATACCGTGGAGCCAAGATACATCGTCTACCGGGATTCCCGTCCGTATATGATCAGTACAAGTACGCACTATACAGACTTTACGCATTACCGTCTGGACAAGATCAGGGATCTGATCATCCTGGAGACACCTGCCCGCAGACTGACAAAGGTCAGACAGACGGAAGCTTACCAGTATGCCCAGAACAAGCTGTTCATGTTCAGCGGTGAGACGGACATGGTCTCCTTCAAGTGCGAAGAAAGGCTGATGGATCAGATGGTCGATATCTTCGGACCCGGCATGACGACACTGCCTGCCGAGAAAGGATACTTCATTGCCCGGATCAGGACCACCGATGACGGTGCTGTCTTCCTGGCCCAGCAGTTCATGGATGCGATGGAGATCATCGAACCGGAACGTCTGCGGGAAGCTGTAAAAGAAAGACTGCAGGAGGCCCTGACAGCCTATAACCGATAAAGGAGAGAAACCTCTCCTTTTCATATACCGTGTTTACTCTTTTCTCTTCTGACCCGGAAATAACAGAACAGGAAGGCACTGATCTCCGCGATCCAGAATGCATACCAGACACTGCCGATACCCAGCATCTTCATCAGGATCCACACTAACGGAACCAGGACGATGACCTGCCTCAGCATACCTCCGGTCATATTCACCATCGCATTGCCAAGCCCTGAACAGTAGTATCCGCTGATGTAGGTATATGCCGCAAACGGGAAAGTCAGGGCAATGATACGCAGCGCCGGGATACCGATCCGATACATTTCTTCGCCGGCATTGAACAAGGACAGCAGCTGCCCCGGAAGCAGTTCAAACAGCAGCACTCCCGCCGCACAGAAGCACAAAGCATAGCGAAGACCCCAGTGCCAGACCTCCCGCAGACGCTGTTTATTCCCTGCACCAAGCGTAAATGCCGTGATCGGCAGAACGGCCTGACCAAGACCGTTGACCGGCATATAGACAAAGTTCTGCAGCTTGTAATACACGCCGAAGAACGCTACTGCCGAGGCTGATACAGGCATCAGGATACCGTTGATCAGGGCTGTCATCAGACTGCCCAGTGACTGTGTGATCATCGTCGGCATGCCGATCCGCAGAACACTGCGCAGATCATCACGGTTAAACTGCAGATCACGGAAAGAGAAACGGATCTGGGTATTGAAGCGGTAATTTGCCCATACCGCGATCACCGCACCCAGCCACTGTCCCGCCACGGTCGCGATCGCTGCCCCGGTGATGCCCAGCGCAGGAAGACCGAACAGGCCGAAGATCAGGATCGGATCCAGAATGATGTTGGATACCGCAGCCGTAAGCTGCGAATACACCGACCAGCGTGAAAGACCTGCGGCTGTCAGTGTTCTCTGGGCGACCTTCTCCGCAAAGATCCCCTGTGAAAATATCACGCAGATACCCATGTACGAAGCCGTCATCCGCGCTGTTTCCGCATCATCTGTCATGCCTGCAGAGATCACTCCCGCAAACAGAAGACCAAGCACGGCAAAGACAAACGAGATCCCCAGAGCGATGGCCATCCCCTCCGTTGCAATATTCCCGGCTTTCTTCCGGTCTCCGGAACCGGATGTTCTGGCCATGACCGCGTTCAGACCCACAGCCAGGCCAACCGATACAGCGATCATCAGATGCTGCACGGGAAAAGCCAGCGAAGTCGCTGTCAGAGCTTTCTCCGATACCCGGGAAACAAATATACCGTCAACGATATTGTACAGGGACTGGATCAGCAGGGAAAACATCAGCGGAAATCCCATATCCAGTACAAGCTGAGGTACCGGCATCTCTGCCATCTTGGCTTTTCTTGAACTCATACTGCACTCCGGTTAGATTTATATAACCAGTGCTTATTATACCAGTGTACAGATTCAGCAGAAAAGAGAAAACGGACAGAATCATCTGTCCGCTGTCTTACGCTCCGGGTACAGGTATCATCTTACCAGTGCATAATACTGATCCATGTAGTAGGCAAATCCCTCTTCGCCGATCACAAACGGATTGGGAACACCATCCACGATCTTTCTTAACAGTTCCTGTCTTTCAAGACCGTTGTCCAGTGTCGGATGTGCCGCCAGTTCAACATCCACATGCCTGTTTCTGCATATCTCCATGAACTTATCAAGTGACTGTCTGTAGGCTTCCGGGTCGGAATCGGGCAGAATACCGGATCCTCCCCACATGCCTGCCGTATGTTCTCTTCCCTCGTCATAGACCTTCAGCAGGAAAGAAACACATCCTGCTGAATGTCCGGGCGTAAAGATGACCGTGATCTCCGTACTGCCGAAGTGCAGCACTTCGCCATCCTCATAGTAATGATCGATATCAAAGGACATCGGTCCGAATCCGGCCATTCCCTTTGATTTTGCCAACGCGGTGTCTGTCTCACTCAGGTAAAGCTTACAGCCATACTTCTCACGGAAATACCCGGCCTGTCCGAAATGATCGAAATGACCGTGACTGATCAGAATTGCCTTCAGATCATGAGGATCATACCCAAGCTCTCTGATGCCTTCTTCGATCGTATCTCTGGACTTGTCATCCGGTTCCATGCAGTCCAGCAGCACCAGCCCTGCATCTGTCTCCACCAGATAACAGCCTACGATCACATTGCCGATAAATGATACATTATCAAATATTCTTGTCGGTACAGCTGCTGTCCACTGACTGCCAAACGGCGGCTTGACCGATCTGTGTGTTCTCCATGATCTCATGATCTCCTCCTTAACTCAGTTATCTATTATCTCATCTACAGTGTATACCAGATATCTCCATAAAAGATATGGTTTGATATACTTTAGAAAAGGAGGCTACCATGAGCAGTGTATTAGAAATCATTAACACCCGCAGTTCCATCCGGAAATACAGTGACAAACCTCTTCCCGAAGATGTATGCAGGACATTGATCGAAGCAGGACTGAAAGCTCCTACTGCCGCAAACAAGCAGGAGATCCACATTACCGTTGTCGCAAGAGACAATCCCGTACAGCAGGAGATCCAGCATGATCTGAATCCCAATGCCGGGAACAGTTTCTTCTTCAACGCTCCGGTCACCTTCTACCTGTCCGGTCCCGATGCCTTCAAGTGGAGTGCCGTAGATGCCGGCATCGCTGTCGAGAATATCCACCTGGCAGCCGCAGATATGGGCCTTGGAAGCGTGATCCTCGGCTGTATGGAGAAAGTCCTGAACGGCGAGAAGAAAGCAGAATACGCAAAGAAACTGGCTCTTCCCGAAGGCAACTCCTACCTGGTTGCCATAGCCATCGGCTATCCCGAAACAACGAAGGAACCGCATACTTACGACTTTGCGAAGAACGTTACGATCCTGTAAATAAATTAATATCAGCTTTTCTGCGCCTCTTTGATGTTGTAGTAAAGGATACCGCAGAGAACGATCGCAGCCCCGATCAGTGAGAGAAGACCCAGTTTCTCCCCGTAGAATACCGCAACCAGTACCGGGTTCAGGATCGGTTCCAGGGCATTGATCACCGAAGCTGTCAGAGGATCGATATACTTCGTACCGGTGGTAAAGAAGATATACGCAAGGCCGACCTGCACAGCCCCGAGAAAGAATACCGATAACAGCACAGGGACAAAGAAATCTGTCTCTTTCAGTGCCAGCGGAGACAGTACGATCCCGCACAGCAGCTGACCAAGAAAGACCGAAGAGATCGCATCTCCGTTTTCAAAGCTGTTCAGCATGAATACACCCGCATAGAAGATGCCGGACAGCAAGGCGATCGCATCCCCCAGCCACCTTCCTGTCGAGAGTCCCTCGAAGAAGAAACAGAGGATACCTGCCGAAACGATCAGGATGGATATCACACCCGTGCGGTCCGGCTTCTTCCCGAAGAACAGATACACCAGGATCATGATCCAGATCGGTGCCGTATACTGCAGGATGATCGTATTTCCGGCTGT
>DFIS01000072.1 GCA_002372175.1 Solobacterium sp. UBA3691 | reverse complement strand
TGAACGGTGCCGTGATGCTGGGTACGCTGGATGGCGCCAATGTAGAGATCGATGAGTATGTAGGACGTCAGAACAGTGTCATCTTCGGTATGAATGTGGATGATATTGCCAGGATCCGCAACGGCTATCATGCGTACAGCTATTACAGTGCCGATGAGCGTATCCGTAAGGTCCTCGATTCCCTGATCGACGGTACGTGGAGCGACAACCGCGAAGATTTCCGCATCATCTATGACGAAGTGCTGATCAGAAACGATGAGTACTATGTACTGGCGGATTTCAATGCCTATGTTGAGGCGCAGAGAGAGGTCTCCCGCAGATACAGCGACCGCAGCGGCTGGGCAAAGAGCTGTCTGATCAATATCGCACAGTCTCATCATTTCTCCAGTGACCGTACGATCAAGGAGTATGCGGAGGATATCTGGCATATCGAACCTGTAAAGATGAGAGGTTAAAATGGAGCTCTTCAATGCTTATCAGGATGACTTCGGTAAGATAACAGTGGTGGTATCCCGCCGGTATTACGGCGGGGTCACCGGTGATTTTTACCTGAGCGATCCTTCCGGACGTATGCATCCGTGTCTGATCAGACGCCGGGAAGACCGTGATAACGAAGTGATATACGAGTTGAGCGCACATGCCGATCTGGATATCGGAACGGCATATTTTCTGTATGAGCGCAACGGAAAGAAAACACCTCTGCAGATGCGTCATATCGTACAGCGTGATAAGTTTGATGAATACTATGCCTATGACGGCGATGATCTGGGTGCTGTATATCACAGGACATATACGGATTTTGCGTTATGGGCACCAACAGCTGTATCTGTTACCCTGCAGCTGAAGGGAAAAGACAGGGAAGTCAGCCAGATCATGACCAGGACCGACCGCGGTGTGTTCCGCGGACGTGTCTACGGTGATCAGAAGTACAGTACATATTATTACCTTGTGGAGCGTAACGGGGAGATCGTCAGAACCCCTGATCCGTATGCCCTGAGCAGTACGGCCAACGGCAGGGAGAGCGCTGTGATCGACCTGAGTGAAGTGCTCAGCATACCGGATCCCAGCGTGTCACTGAAGCTGAACAGTGCCGCTGATGCGGTGATCTACGAGGCAAATGTCAGAGACATGACAAGCAATAAGCGTACCGGGACGACCCTGAACGGAAAGTACCTTTCCCTGACGGAAGCCGGGACATCCCTGAATGGTTTTCCTACTGGACTGGATTATCTCTCGTCTCTGGGTGTTACGCATGTGCAGTTCATGCCCTGTGCGGATTTTGCGACCGTGAATGAGCTGCATCCGGAACTGAACTATAACTGGGGATATGATCCCTATAATATGCTGGTACCGGAGGGTTCCTATGCCTCCGATCCCAATGATCCGTATGCGAGGATGAAAGAACTGCGGATGATGGTGGCAGCTCTGCACAGCCGGGGTATCCGGGTTGTTTATGACGTTGTCTTCAACCACATGTATGATGTCAATGATAATCCTCTTGAACTGACGGTGCCTTACTATTATTTCCGCTACAGTGAGAGCGGATATCTTTCCAATGGTTCATTCTGCGGCAATGATCTCGAGAGCAGACGGCGGATGACACGCAAGCTGTTCCGGAAGATCATTCGTACCTGGACCGAGGTCTATGGTGCCGATGGTTTCCGTTTCGACCTGATGGGCATTCTGGATACGGATACGATGAATGAACTGTATGATCTGCTGCATAAGATCAAACCGGATGGCCTGATATACGGAGAGGGCTGGAATCTTCCGACAGCGCTGCCGTATGAACAGAAAGCCATGATCGAGAATCAGACGAAGATGCCGAATATCGGGCATTTCAACGATGTCTTCCGCGATGTGCTGAAGGGTGCGACCTCGGATGACGGCAAATACTATCAGGGCTTTCTGACCGGGAACAGGAATATGGCTTTCGATGCCTGCAGCGCGATGCTTGGACACAGCGTCAAGGGACCGTTCTTCTGGCGCTTTGACGAACCGGTGCAGAGTATCAACGGTGTCGAGACACATGATAATCTGACAGCCTGGGATAAGATGCATGCCTGCTGCGCCAACGAACCGCGGGAAGTCAGGATCATGCGTCAGAAGATGATGATCGCCTGTACACTGTTTGCGCAGGGTGTACCTTTCCTGCATGCAGGAATCGAGTTTGCCGGCACCAAGAATGACAACAGTAATTCATACAATGCCGGGGATGAGATCAACAGTATGAACTGGGACAGACTGGCACTGAACCGGGAGATCTACGACTATACCAAGCACTGTATAACGATCCGCAGGAGTGAACCGCTGTTCCGGCTGGATACGGCAGAGAAGATCCGCGGACATGTGATGATCAATGTCGTGGATGATGGCGTTCTGCGCTATGATCTGTATGATGATCATCACCAGCTGAGAGTAATTATCAACGGATCTGACCGTGATTACCAGGCAGAGGTCAGTGAAGGATGGACGATCCTCTGCGATGAAAAGGGACTGATGCATGATGATATCGTCCATGCGGTGACTGTCGGCAGACTGACTGTAGTCATATTGAAGAAACAGGTGGGAAAATGAAGAAGATCTTAAACAGCTTATTGATTCTGGTGACGGTATTTGCGCTGAGTCTTCCGGCATATACCGTATATGCGGAAGAAGGGGATGATCCATCTTTCGATGACTTTATGACCAGAGAGTTTATCGAGACCATGGAAAGCGACTATCTTGGCATGCATTTCACGGTCAAGGATTACCGGAAGATGGGTATTGAGAAGCCCGAGCTGCTGTTTGGTGATGCGACATGGGAGTCCTATGCGGCTGCTGTTGAGGAGAATCAGGATGTTCTCGATGAACTGCATACGTTTGATTATGACAAGCTGAGTGTGTGTCAGCAGCACGACTATGACACGATCGAGAGATATCTCATCCAGACGATCGAACTGAACAAGTATCCCCAGCATGATCAGCTGTTCAATCCGTATACAGGTGTAGTCAATAATATAGAGACGAACCTGACGGAGTTCATCTTCTACACAGAAGAAGATTTCCGCGATTACCTGGAAGTGATCAGGGATATCCCGGAATTCCTGCAGGAAGCGATCGACGTCACAAAGAAACAGGCAGAGATGGGTATCTTCATGACTGATGCGATCCTTGAGGAAGGTCTGGATACGATCAACCGTCTGACGGAGAAGAAGGAAGATAATGAACTGATCGTTATCTTTAACGAGAGTGTAGATGCTTTTGAGGGCTTATCCGCTGCGGATAAGGAATCCTTTAAAAAGCAGAATCACGATACGATCATCAACGAAGTACTGCCGGCATTTGAGCACTGTGCGGAAGAACTGGAGAAACTGCGGGGATCCAACCGCTACGAAGGCGGTCTTGCGAATTATCCGGATGGTGCTGCATACTATCAGGCACTGGCGCAGTACAAGACCAGCAGCAATCTGAGCGTACAGGAGCTGCTCGATCTCTGCACCGAGTATATCGATTCCGTGATCGATGACTATATCACCCTGTATTATTCCGGTGTGATCAGTGATGACAGTGTTTATGAAGAGGAACTGCCGGAGCGTTCACCGCAGGAAGTACTGGCCTACCTGCAGGCACATCTGCAGAATTATCCGGAAGGACCGGAAGTCACCTATACCAGCAAGTATCTCGATCCCAGTGTGGCCAACGATGCGACTGTAGCCTACTATGTCAATCCGCCGGTGGATGATATCAAAGCCAATGTGATCAAGATCAACGGTGACAATATCTCCAACTCTGTGGATCTCTACGATACACTTGCCCATGAAGGTTTCCCGGGACATCTGTATCAGATCACCTGGTATCTGGATAAGAATCCGCATCCCATGCGCAATGTTGTCGGATCGATTGCCTATACCGAAGGCTGGGCAATGTATACGGAACTGGAAGCATTTGATTTCAGTGAACTCAGTGAAGGAGCCAGAGCCGTCAATAAGATCAATATTGCCCTTGGCTATGTAGAAGACTGTGCCATCGATCTCGGTGTTAACGGTCTTGGCTGGACGGTAGATGATGTCAAAAAGTATCTGCAGGATAACGGACTGAATGCGGAGAGTGCACAGTCTCTCTACGACTTTGTGCTGGGCAGACCTGGTCTCTTACTGCCGTACGGATACGGTTTATTGATGAATCACCGGATGCGCGGCAAGGCCATGGCAGCTCTAGGCGACAGCTTTGATATCGTGGATTACCACAGAGTGATCCTCGAGTACGGCGACAGAGCGTTTGATTTCGTTGAAAAGGATATTGATGCATATATTACATCAATGGGTAAGGAGATCCCGGAAGAGTACGGATTCATGTCTCTGGCAGCTCCGACAGAAATGAGTGATCTGCCTGCGGGCATCCTGACTCCCGAGACCCAGAGACCCAATCAGACAAAGAATGTTGTGATCTATGCCGGTGTCGGTATTCTGCTGGCGGCGGCAGCGGTATTTGCGTTTATCCGTCTGCGCAGGAAAAAGGAAGAGGATCCGTTTGCGTAAGTATTTGTGTGTGCTGCTTGTCTTCCTGCTTGGATGCCAGGCAGAACCGGTAAAGGAAACAGAAAAACCGGAAGTCGTCAGAGAACCGGTAAAACGAAGCGATATAGCCGATAAGACCTCTGAGGTTATATCGCTTTTACTCATTGGCGGCAGTGCTCCGGAAGAGGACGTTAAGCTCGCGGAGATGACAGCAGAGTGGGCGTTTCTGCAGAGCGAAGGCTGCACGGTCAATGCCGGTAAATACAGTCTTGAGGATATGCAGGGAGTTACAGACCTCGTATGTCAGAACAGCAGATATCTGGCAGAGATCACCTATGATGAGGATCTGCATGTAAGCGATTATTCACTGCAGCAGCTAAACAGTGCACCCGAGCTGACAGTCTCCGAGAAATACGAAGAGATCCCGGTCATGATCGGCAAGTTCCCGTCTCTGCATGGCATTCTGACCGTACCTGCCGGCAATGGCTCAGCACCGGTTGCCTTACTGCTTCCGGATGGTTTTGAGAATACTGCCGATCAGAGCGGCGATGACCCGTATTTCCGCAGAGATCTTGCGCATGGTCTGGCAGAACGCGGAATTGCCAGTCTGCGCTGGGAGACAAGACGCTCAGAGATGCCGGTGTCTTCTGCAGCAGAGCTGGTCAGGGAGGACTTTGCCTCGGCGGCGCATATGCTTGAGCGCTACCCGGTCAATGCCGCAAATATCATCTGTATAGGTCATGGCCTGGGCGGAACGATCGCGCATTCACTGGTCTATTCGCATTTTGAGATCACCGGCGGGCTGATCATGATCGATCCGCTGTATTACGATCTGCTGGAGGAGATGGTGCCGGCAGAGAGAGTCGACCAGGTACGTCATGATATCTGGACAGAGAATGCGCCGGAGACCGTAGATGATATATCTTCCGAACTGCTGCGTCAGTATGATCTGCTGAACAGTATCCATTATCTGAATAACGTAAAGATGAAGACACTGGTGATCGCCGGGGTCAGTTCCGATGATTACACATCCTGGAAGGATCTGTTCAGGAAATACACGAATATTACGACAAAGCAGTATACGGGGCTTGATCACAGTATGCGTATCGGCGGCAGTACGATGAGCAGGACAGCCCTGAATGATATCAAGGACTGGATCGGCGGGAAGAAGATCCGTTAGGAGAAACAATGAAGCAGAATCACTGGACACCATGGCTAAAGAATGAATTTGCCGAGCCTTACTTTCAGAAACTGGCTGCTTTTGTACATGAGGAGTATGAACACAAGAAGATCTTTCCTCCGAAGGTACAGGTATTCAGTGCTTTTGAAAATACCGATCTGCCGGATATCAAGGTCGTGATCCTCGGACAGGATCCGTATATCCGTGAGGGACAGGCACACGGGATGTGCTTCTCAGTCAATCCCGGGGTGGAGATCCCGCCCAGTCTGCAGAATATCTACCGGGAGCTGAAGAGCGATGTCGGCTGTTATCTGCCGAATAACGGATACCTGATGCCGTGGGCAAGACAGGGTGTATTCCTGCTCAATACGATCCTGACGGTAGAGGAAGGAAAGTCGCATGCGCATGCCGGAAAGGGCTGGGAGACATTTACCGACAGAGCGATCATGAAGGTCAATGAGAGAGAGGAACCGACGGTCTTCCTGCTGTGGGGAAGAAATGCCAGAGACAAGGCAAAGATGATCGACAGATCAAGACATCTTGTCCTGGAAGCACCGCATCCCTCACCGCTGTCCGCATATAACGGTTTCTTCGGATGCCGTCACTTTTCACAGGCAAATGCCTTTTTACAGGAGAAAGGAATCAAGCCAATCGACTGGCAGATCAGAAATATATGAAGTTTACAGATGCAGGAAAAGCCGCTGAATGGATCATGAGCAGACGCAGCCGTGAACACGGGTTTGCGCATTTTCAGCAGGCAATGAAACTGATGGGTGATCCTCAGGACAGCTTCCGTTCCGTCCATATTGCCGGCACCAACGGCAAGGGTTCGGTCACAAACTATATTGCCCATCTGCTGATGAGCCAGGGGTATAAGGTCGGTATGTTTACTTCACCGCATCTTGTGGAGCACAGAGACAGAATACGGATCAATGACCGCTGGATACCGGAAGAAGATCTGCTCAGACTGGTCAATACATACCATGACTTTATCGAAGAACAGGATCTGGCCATGTTTGAGATCGATGTTCTGCTGGCATCCGTGTATTTCAGGGAACAGCAGGTCGACTGGGCGGTGATGGAAGTTGGTCTTGGCGGCAGACTGGACGGCACAAATACGATGCACCATCCGGAGCTTTCCGTCATTACCACGATCGGTATGGATCATATGGACCGTCTGGGTGATACCTATGCCAAAATAGCCGGGGAGAAAGCCGGTATCATCAAGCCAAACGGCAGAGTGCTGATCGGCTATCTGAACGAAGAGGCAGAGACAGCGGTCAGAGAAACAGCCCTCAGCAGGCATGCGGAACTGATCAAGGCGGCAGAATACGTGTCCCTTGGCGGACAGCGTTTCCGTTACGATGGCGATGAATATGAACTGAAAGCATACGGCGAATACCAGAAGGCCAATGCGTCCGTAGCCCTCGAGGCATTCCGTATGCTTGGCTTTGACATCCATACGGATACCGTGAAGAACGTCCTGCAGAGCTGTATGTGGGCAGGCAGGTTTGAGGTGGTTTCCGAACATCCGGTGATCATCCTTGACGGTGCACACAATGAAGAGGGCATGCGCGCTCTTACCGCGTCCATGCAGGATCTTTCGCATCCGCGGATCGGTGTTTTCAGTGCTCTGGCAGATAAGCAGGGACAGGAGATGGCAGCCATGATGAGAGATGCTTCAGACCGTCTGTATGTCACGCAGTTTGCGATGTACAGGGCGGATACGGCAGCACATCTGGCTGTTGAGGGGACGATCATGGAGGAGGACTGGCAGAAAGCTCTGCAGCGTGCGGAAGAGGATGCCGGAGCAAACGGAACCGTGGTCATCTCCGGATCTTTGTACTTTATCAGCATCGTAAGAGATTATTTATTGAATAATGGATAAATTGAACGTATATTTCACAAATTACAAGGTATAATAATAGTGTCTAATCTGGGAGGATTACATTCATGAGATCAAATAATATGGTAGCAATGATCTTAGCGGGCGGACGTGGAACCCGTCTTTTTGAGTTAACCTCAAAAGTCGCAAAGCCTGCCGTCAATTTCGGCGGTAAATACAGGATCATTGACTTCCCTCTGAGCAACTGTGCTAACTCTGATATTTCCACTGTCGGTGTTCTGACACAGTACGAATCTGTTTTACTGAATTCCTATGTCGCAAAAGACCAGTACTGGGGTCTTGACATCAACGACGGCGGCGTATACGTGCTCTCCCCGCGTGAGAAGGCAACCGAAGACTTTGAAGTATATCAGGGTACAGCCGACGCGATCACACAGAATATCGATTTCCTTGACAGTATCGATCCCGAGTATGTGCTGATCCTGTCCGGTGACCATATTTATAAAATGAATTATGCAAAGATGCTCGGTTACCACAAGATGAAGGGAGCCGATGCGACGATCGCCGTACTGGAAGTTCCGATGAAGGAAGCCAGCCGTTTCGGTATCATGAATACCGGTGAGGGTGACCGTATCCTTGAGTTCGAAGAAAAACCGAAAGAACCCAAGAGCAACCTTGCCAGTATGGGTATCTATATCTTCACATATAAGAAGCTGAGACAGTATCTGCTGGCTGATGCCGCAAATGCAGAATCCCGTCATGATTTCGGACACGATATCATTCCGACATATCTGAAGGACAAGATGAACCTGTTTGCGTACAGATTCAAGGGTTACTGGAAGGATGTAGGTACTGTTGATTCCCTGTGGGAAGCCAACATGGATCTGCTCAATGCCAACAATGAGCTCGACCTTGCGGATGCCAGCTGGAAGATCTATACGGAAGATGTCAACGCACTGCCGCAGTATATCGGACCGGATGCATCGGTTAAGAACTGTTATATTACCGAAGGCTGTGTCGTTGAAGGAAACGTACTGAATTCTGTTCTCGGTACGAATGTCAAGGTTGCCAAGGGTGCCAAGGTCATTGACAGTGTCATCATGCCCGGCACGGTGATCGGTGAGAATGCGACGATCACACGCTGCATCGTTGCGGAAAACATGGTCATTCCCAAAGGCGCAAAATACGGCAAGAAGAACAGCGAACATATTGAACTGGTAGCGGAAAAGCAGGAGGGCAAATAAGATGAATGCACTTGGTATTATCAATTTTGAAGGCGATACAGCTGTCATCGATGGTCTCGGTGAGTATCGTCCTGTACCTGCCGTTTCTTTCCTCGGACGTTACCGTATCATTGATGTTATCTTAAGTAACATGACCAACAGCGGTATCAACAATGTTCAGGTCTACTGTAAGGAAAAACCCCGTAACCTGATCGAACATCTGGGCAACGGACAGAGATACAACATCAACTCCAAGAGAGGCAAACTGCAGGTCCTCTACGGTGAGAAGATGTTCTCCTCACTCGTATACAATACGGATATTGCCAACTTTGAGCTGAATATGCAGTATATCCAGAGAGACAGCAATCCGTATGTGCTGATCGCACCGAGCTATTTCGTTTATTCTCTGGACTTTACGGATGTAATGAAGAAACATCTCGATACAGGTGCAGATGTCACTGTTCTCTATACATCCACCAATGAGGCAAGAACGAGCTTCCTGGGCTGTGATGTCGTCAAGCTGGACAGCGAGAAGAGAGTTACTTCCTTTGAGAAGAACCGCGGCAACAACAAGAACCGTCTGATCTCTCTGGAAGCTTACCTGATGAAGAAATCACTGTTTATTGATCTGGTAGAAAAGGCAACGAAGACTTCTTCACTCTACTGGCTCAAGGATATTCTTGCGGATTCCGTAGAACAACTGGATATCCGCGGTTTCCAGGTACGCGGCTATGTGGCATGCCTGAACTCCCTGTCCGAGTACTACCGCAACTGCATGGAGCTGAAGCATCCGGCCGTCAGTGCGCTTCTGTTCAAGCCTGACTGGCCAATCTACACACAGACCAATGACTCCTGCCCGACACGTTTCCACGACAGCGGAACAGCAAAGGACAGCGTCATCGCCAACGGCTGTGTCATTGAAGGTACAGTTGACGGATCGATCCTTGGCCGTAACGTAAGAATCGGTGAGGGTGCCGTCGTCAAGAACTGCATCATTCTCGAGGATGCGGTGATCGGTAAGGATGTCTACCTTGAAAACGTGGTTGTCGATAAGTATGCACAGGTCAAGAATATTGACCGTCTGACAAGTTACGAGCCGACACCGATCTATGTCAAGCGTCTTGACCGCATCTAGGAGGAAACATGGGAAGATCTGTCTTATTTGCGGCGGGTGAAGGACTGCCCTTCATCAAGACCGGAGGTCTGGCTGACGTTATCGGAAGTCTTCCGAATACACTGGCCAAGCGCGGTCATGATGTACGTGTAGTACTCCCGCTCTACAGCAAGATCATTGCGAAGTACTATGATCAGCTGGAAAGACTCGGTACGATCCAGATCCATTCCGGTTGGATCGACCAGCCTGCAACATACTATAAAGCCGAAGTGGACGGTGTCGTCTACTACTTCATCGAACATCAGGGATACTTCGAAAGGGAAGGTCTGTACGGATATACCGATGACGGAGAACGTTTCGCATTCTTCCAGAGAGCCGTTCTGGATATGATCTACTTTATCGACTGGTGGCCGAATGTGATCAATTCCAATGACTGGCAGACCGGTATGATCCCGCTGATGTGCCATGCATGTTACGCGGATGACTACCGTTATCAGAATATCAAGCATGTCTATACGATCCATAACCTGGCCTTCCAGGGCAACTTCGGTGTAGATATGATGGAAAGCTGTCTCGGTCTTGATTACTACTACTTTGACAACGGTTCCATCAAGTTTGATACAGGTATCAGCTTCATGAAGGCAGGTATCGTCTATGCGGATAAGGTAACGACGGTCTCTCCTACATATGCCAATGAGATCCTCAGTGAGAGCTTTGGCGAACGTATGGATTCCGTACTGCGCTACCGCCGTCAGGATCTCTGGGGTATCGTCAACGGTATCGATACCAAGCTCTGGGATCCCAAGACAGATGCACTGCTGCAGAAGAACTACGATGCCAAGAGCTGGGTCTCCGGCAAGCGTGCAAACAAGAAAGCACTGCAGGAAGAGCTGGGGCTTGAGGTCAGCGATGATACATGTCTGATCGGTCTGGTTTCACGTCTGACATCACAGAAGGGCATCTACCTGATTACTGACAGGATCCAGCAGATCCTGGATATGAAAGTACAGTTTGTCGTTCTCGGCACCGGTGAAGCCAATGCTGAAAATGCCTTCAAGTGGATGGAAAGCTCCTACAAGGGGCAGGCTGTCTACTACTGCGGATATAACGAGGAACTGGCACACAGGATCTATGCAGGTTCTGATATCTTCCTGATGCCTTCGATCTATGAACCGTGCGGTATCGGTCAGCTGATCGCCATGCGTTACGGCGCACTGCCTCTGGTGCGTGAGACCGGCGGTCTGCGGGATACAGTCACACCGTTCAATGAATATACAGGTGAAGGCAACGGCTTCAGCTTTGGTGCAATCAATGCGGATGATATGCTCCATACACTGCAGTATGCGGTCAGTGTCTACTATGACAACAGACCGGGCTGGAAGGGACTTGTCAAAGCCGCAATGAATACCGATGTCAGCTGGGAGAAGAGTGCAGGCATCTATGAAGAGCTCTATTACCAGTTATGTAACTGGCAGGGCTGATCTTTAAGAAGACGAAGGGATCTCCGTATGGGGATCCCTTTATTGGCAAAGCCATTAAAACCCCCAGATAGTCTGGGGGTCCAAAAAGCTTTAGCGGAGAGATCATGAAGAAAAAGCCTCCTGGCTTATAATTTCGTGTGTGGTCTGCGAAACTACAACGAAAGGAATAAGAGGAGGTTTATCATGGCATACACCGATGACCTGCATAGTCTATCACACACGAAATGGAATTGTAAGTATCA
>DFIS01000058.1 GCA_002372175.1 Solobacterium sp. UBA3691 | reverse complement strand
TCTACTTTGGTGGGATCATATCAACTTCCGGTTCTTTTATCTTCTGTACAGAGATACGCAGGTATATCTCGATTCTTTCTGAAAAGCTGTTCTCATGCATATAATATAGTCAGACAGGCAGGATGATCATATGACAGAGAACAGAATATATATCGGCGTGATCGCGGATGATTTTACCGGTGCTTCGGATGCGGCTTCTTTCCTGAAGGAAGGGGGTCTTTCGGTGATCCTGTACAGCGGTATGCCGCAGGCGGATGCCATCACTGATGCACAGGCGGCCGTGATCGCTTTGAAGACACGCAGCGCTCCGACAGGTGATGCCGTACGGGAGTCACTGGAGGCAGCCCGCAGACTGAAACAGATGGGTGTACAGCAGTTTTACTTCAAGTACTGTTCAACGTTTGATTCAACACCGGCAGGGAATATCGGTCCTGTATGCGATGCACTCATGGAGTTCCTGCGTGTGCCGTATACGGTGCTTTGCCCGTCATTGCCGGTGAACGGACGTACGGTCAGGGATGGTCATCTGTACGTAGACGGCATACCTTTGCATGAGAGCCACATGAGACATCATCCCCTGAACCCGATGTGGGATGACAGGATCAAGGAGCTGATGCGCACACAGAGCCGGTATCCGGTATGTCTGCCGCAGGACGGTCCGGATCTGAACAAACGCATGTATCTGGTGCCTGACTATGTGACGGATGAGGACGGAGCGAAGATCGCGGAAACGTACGGATCTCTGCCGCTTCTGACCGGCGGTTCGGGACTGCTGAAACATCTGGCAAAGCTGTACAGCAGGAAAGAGAATGCGTATGAATATACATATGAAAAGCCCGGGAAAGCGATTGTGCTTGCCGGAAGCTGCTCGATCATGACCCGCAGACAGATCGCAGAGTATATTCGGAGCGGACACCGGGCAGTGCAGATCAAAGCTGATGAACTGCTTGCGGGAAGACAGAACATGACTTTCCTGTGCAGGATCATGGATGAAGCGGAAGATGATATCCTCTTCTATACATCCGACAGTCCCGAGAATATCGCAAAGTATGATATTCCGGCAGGAACGGATCTCTCCGCCCTGTTTGAGGGAACACTTGCAAAGCTGGCTGTATATGCTCTGAAGAGCGGCAGAACCAGGATCATCACGGCCGGCGGAGAGACATCCGGTGCGGTCACGGAGGCACTCGGCTTTCAGTCGTTCTATATCGATGACAGTATTGCCCCGGGTGTGCCGGTCATGGTGCCGTGTGAGAATACATCCGTGCGGCTGGTGCTGAAATCAGGAAATTTCGGCAGGGAGGACTTCTTCCTGAAAGCACTGCAGATGACAGGGGAGGAATAAGCGATGAGTACAGCAGAACTGACAAAGTGTTATGAAGATACGATCTGGGTATGCCGGACGCTCTTCACCCTGGGCAAGGTGACAGGATCAAGCGCAAATATCAGCTTCCGGTACGGAGATACCATCTATATTTCCGGCAGCGGCACATGTTTCGGTACGATCACAAAAGAACAGTTCGCACAGGTCAGTCTCAGCGGAGATGTGCTTGCCGGTCCCAGACCCAGTAAGGAACTGTCGATCCATCTGGCTTTCTACCGCAAGGATCCGAAGATACAGGCTGTTGTCCATACACATGGTCCGTATGCGGAGCTGGTCTCCTGTCTTGAACCGGAAGATGAGAATAACGTGATCCCTGCATATACACCGTATCTTGGCATGAAACTTGGCAGGGTGGCACTGGTGCCGTATGCGCCGCCGGGCAGTCAGGAGCTCTTCGCCCTGGTGGATGAACGCATCGGCTGCGGTGATGCACTGCTTCTGGCCAACCATGGCGCTGTCGTGCCGGGTAAGTCGGTCATGGAGGCGTTCTATAACATCGAGGAACTGGAGGACAGTGCCAGAGTATATTATTTCCTGAGAAATGTTCCCGAGGCGAAACGTATAGGCTGAAAAAGGAAACTGTAGAAAGAAGACGGTTTGCAATGGAAAAAATGACACAGGATGATCGTCTGGACTATCTTGTAAAAGAATTCAAAGAAGACTCCGTCCGCTACCGGGATCTGGAGACCCCTGAGGATACGGAAGGAAAGAGACGGATTCTTAGGTCACTGATGAACATCCGCATGCCGGGGTACATGGATGCTCGGGTGATAAAGGTTCAGGATGAGTATCTGAAGGGGAGAATTCGTGAAAATGGTATCGTGAGGCTTTCTGATATACCCGTGCTTGCTGATTTGGGCAGTACGCATCCTTTTGCGGATAAGCTTTCTGTCTGGCAGGGTGATATCACAAGACTTGAGGTCGATGCCATTGTGAATGCGGCCAATTCGCAGATGCTGGGCTGCTTCGTCCCGATGCATACCTGCATTGATAACTGCATCCACACTTTTGCGGGAATCCAGCTTCGGGCGGAATGCAGCAGACAGATGAATCAGCTGCGCATACGTTATGGTAATGACTATGAGCAGCCGACATCCGTGCCGATGCTGACAGACGGCTATAATCTTCCGGCGAAGAAAGTCGTTCATATCGTCGGACCGATCGTAGAAGGAAGAGTGACAAAAGAGCACGAGCAGAATCTTGCGGCATGCTATAAAAACACACTGGACCTGTGCCCGGAGAACGATATCCGGTCTGTTGCTTTCTGCTGCATCTCTACAGGCGTCTTCCGCTTCCCGAACAAGCGGGCGGCAGAGATTGCCGTAAAGACCGTGACAGACTGGCTTTCTGCACATCCGGACACCATGGAAAGAGTGATCTTCAATGTTTTCAAAGATGAGGATAAAGCATATTATGAAGCCGAATTACAATGAGCTTCCAAACGGATATTTAGAAACCATCAACCGGGGGATACAGGCGGTCCGCAGCTTTAAAGGCGGCCTGAGCCGGGGAAAACTATCCCGTGGGGAAGCTGTCGCCAGACTCAAAGCGGAAATTGAGACAGCTGATGCCATCGTGATCGGGGCCGGAGCCGGTCTCTCCACGGCAGCCGGTTTTATCTACAGTGGTGAAAGATTTGAGAAGTACTTCGGAGATTTTGCGGAAAGGTTTGGGATCCGGGATATGTATTCCGGAGGATTCTATCCCTTCCCGAATGCCGAGACCCGCTGGGCCTGGTGGGCAAGACATATCTATTACAACCGTTATGTCCAGGCTCCGAAGCCCGTCTATCATCATCTTCTGTCACTGGTGAAGGACAAGGATTACTTCGTTATCACAACGAACGTAGATCATCAGTTCCAGGCGGCAGGCTTTGAAAAAAAGCGGCTCTTCTACACGCAGGGAGATTACGGTCTGTTCCAGAGCGTAAATCCGAAGATCTGTAAGACCTTTGACAATGAAGAATGGGTCATGAAGGCGATGGAAGCTCAGGGCTTTTTGAGAGATTCTGATAATGTCTTCCAGCCTCCGGAGACCGGGACACTTCTGATGGAAATTCCGGCTGAGCTGATCCCCAAATGCCCGGATGATGAGTCGGATATGACGATGAATCTTCGCTCGGACGATTCGTTTGTGGAGGATGAAGGCTGGAAAAGAGCTTCAGCAGCGTATTCCGACTTCCTGAGAAGACATGAGAATATGCATGTCCTTTATCTGGAGATCGGTATAGGAATGAATACTCCTGTGATTATCAAATATCCTTTCTGGCAGATGACGAACGACAACCCGAAGGCCGTCTATGCATGCCTCAACTTCAGCGAGGCGTATTGCCCTGCGCAGATCGAAAAACAGTCTGTCTGTATCGATGGCGACAGTGCAGATGTGATAGAACAGCTTCTGTAAGAAGATAAAAATACGGTAATATGAACTATCGTGGATAA
>DFIS01000087.1 GCA_002372175.1 Solobacterium sp. UBA3691 | reverse complement strand
CAAATGATCCTGACGGTGTTGAGCGCGGTGTCTATTCAGGCATGTTTCTGGCGGTCGTACTTGGTTTTGCGCTGATGTTTACAGGCTTCTTCATTGCCCCGGTGATGCTGACATGGCTTCATGTGCCTGCAGATATCTATCCGCTTTCTCTGCTGTATATGCGCATATACATGTCCGGTATGGTGCCGGCAATGATCTATAACACAGGTGCAGGTGTACTGCGTGCTGTCGGTGATTCCAGACGTCCGCTGTACTTTCTGATTGCTTCATGTATCGTCAATATCATTCTCGACGTGGTCTTTGTGGCAGTCATGCACTGGGGTGTTTCCGGTGTGGCGGCGGCCACGGTGATCTCGCAGGTATGCAGCTGCCTGCTTACGCTGTATGTGCTTTACCGCACCGATGACAGCTATCACTTTGACTTAAGACATCTGCACTTTGAACCGAAAACACTGCGCAGGATCCTGCTGATCGGTTTTCCGTCCGGCATCCAGTCTGTTCTCTACAGTGTCTCCAATCTGTTTATCCAGGCCGGTATTAACATGCACGGCACCGATACGGTTGCGGCATATACTGCCTTCGGCAAGATCGATGCGCTGTTCTGGAACAGCTCCGGTGCTCTCGGTACTTCGCTGTTGACCTTTGCCGGTCAGAACTTCGGTGCCGGCAATATCGAACGTGTGCGCAGGGGGATCCGCGAGGGAACTGTCCTGTTCATGATCATCAGTACGGTGATCACGGTGCTCTCCTACTTCGGCGGACCGTTCCTGTTCCGTCTGTTTACACCGGATGCGGAGGTTACCCGGATCGGTCTTTCGATCCTCCGGTACATCTGCCCGCTGTGGTTTACCTTTGTCTTTGTGGAGGTGCTCTCTTCTTCGATCAGAGCCTGCGGCGATACGCTGTATCCGATGTTGATGACGGCAGCCGGCATCGGTATCCTGCGTATTCTCTGGATCCTGCTGTATCCTGCCGAAACGATCTTTGATACACTGCGCTGCTATCCGATCTCCTGGGCTTTGACCAGTGTCCTGTTCTTTGTCTACTATCTGCACGGAGGATGGCTGAAACGCTGTATGAATGTTCGTCAGAACATGTTCCGTCGTGTATAATTTTCTCAGACGAGAAAAGAGGACAGTTATGTACTACGGTAATATCAAGATGTATGATATCGCGGATGGTGAAGGCGTCAGAGTTACATTATTTGTCAGCGGCTGTACGAATGCCTGTGAGGGATGTTTTCAGCCCGAGACGTGGAACTTCCGGTATGGACAGCCGTATACAAAGGAAACGGAAAACGAACTGATCCGGCTGCTCAGAGATGAAAATATCCAAGGCCTGACACTGCTTGGCGGTGAACCGTTTGAACCGGAGAATCAGCTTGAGCTTATCCACCTGCTGCGCAGAGTCAGGAAGGAACTGCCGCAGAAAGATATCTGGAGCTATACCGGGTTTGTCTATGAGAAGGATCTGCAGAAGGGACAGCGGAAGTATACCGAAGTAACAGATGAGATGCTTAGCTGTCTCGATGTACTGGTAGACGGTCCGTTTGTACAGGCAAAGAAGAATATCTCACTGAAATTCCGCGGCAGTGAGAATCAGCGTATTATCGACATGAAGAAGACACTCGAGAAGGGTGAAGTCATACTGTATATGGATTAATTCCTGTACAGTTTTTTCTTGTATGCAGTAAGAGCGTATTCTGCAGTAACATATACTCATGGACAGTGTACATTCCACAAGAAATATCATGGCGGCAGCCCTGAAGGAAATGATGCAGGAAAAGCCGCTGGAAAAGATATCCGTGTCAGATATCTGCAGGAACTGCGGGATGAACCGGAAAAGCTTTTACTATTACTTCCGGGATAAGTATGATCTGGTGAACTGGATCTTTGACAGGGATATCAATGACATGCTCAGTAAAAGCTATGAAGCAGAGAGCGTGAACACACAGATCGAGAATCTCAGGGAATTCTGTGTATATCTGTATGAGAACAGGGCATTCTACAGTAAAGCTCTGCGGGTCAGGGGACAGAATTCACTTTCCGAGCATCTGCGGGAAGTCGGAAGACCGATCATCCGTCAGCGTATCTACCATGTGGCGGGAGAAGACTACGCCGATGATTTTGCAGTGGATGTGATCGGTGACGCATGTATACTGGCAATTGAGAAGTGGCTGCTGCAGGAGGATCCGATGACACCGGATGAACTGATCGGCAGGCTCACCGGCATCATCCGTCTGAGTACAGGCACCCTGTATCGTGAGATGGAACTTGATAAGTAAGGAACAGACATTGTCTTCTTCGTGTATGAAAATGAAGTACAGAGTGAAAACAGTATTTATTCCAAGTGACGGAAGGAAGTTAAAACTGCTGGTGCTGATACCGCAGGGGAAACCGACGGCAGGAGTGCTTTGGATCCATGGCGGCGGCTTTCTGACCGGCATGTCGGAGATGGTCTTCATGAACCGGGGCAGGGCACTGTGCGAGAAGTATGGAGCGCTGGTGATCTCACCGGCATACAGACTGTCACTGCTGCATCCGTATCCGTCAGCACTCAATGACTGCTATGCGGCCCTTTCCTACATGTATGCGCACCGTGAGGAATACGGGATACCGGAGGATCGGATCATGGTCGGCGGTGAGAGTGCCGGCGGCGGTCTTACCGTATCGGTATGTCTGAAGGCAAGAGATCTTGGGGTGATCCCGGTCAGTTATCAGATGCCCCTGTACCCGATGCTCGATCACCGTGATACAGACTCATCCCGGGATAATCATGCGCCGGTGTGGAATACCAGGAAGAATCATCAGGCCTGGGCACTGTATCTGCGTGATCTGCACGGGAGTATACCGTACTATGCTTCACCGGCACTGTGCGATGATGTGCGGGGTCTGCCGCCGGCTTATACATTTGTCGGCAGTATTGAACCCTTTCTGGATGAGACATGCACATATATACAGAAACTGAAGGATGCGGGGATACCGGCATCCATGGATATCTGGCCTGACAAGTACCATGCCTTTGATCTGTTTGAGATCAAAGGAGAAGTCAGAAAGCAGGCAGTAGAACGCTTTGAGGAGCACTTCCGCAAGGCACTGGAGGGAATCTATGAGTGAGAGAAGAATATACATGAACTCTGTCGGCAACTGCCGGGATCTCGGTGGTATGGTTACAGCCGAAGGGCATGTGATCAGAAACGGAAAACTGTACCGCAGTGCCAAGCTGAGCAGTGCCGGTGCTGAGGATATCAGGATCCTGCAGGATATATGCCATCTTTCGCTGGTGATCGATCTGCGCTCATCCGGAGAAAGACAGGAGAGACCGGATGTAGATATTCCGGGTACGGAACATATGGATCTGCCCGTATTTGACGGTATTGCGCCGGGTGTGACACACGATCAGAAGTCCGATCATGAACGCTACCTGGCAGATCTTCCGCCGATGGAAGATTTCTACCGCTGGATGATCGAGAACGAAGATATGCGCAATGCGATTGCCGGGATCCTGCATGTGATCACTGAGCACGATGAGAAAGAGGGCAGTATCCTCTGGCACTGCAGTGAAGGCAAGGACCGCTGCGGTGTCGTCAGTGCCCTGGTGCTGGCTATGCTTGGGGTATCCGAAGAAGATATCATGAGTGATTATCTGATCACCAACGAGACAAACTTTGCCAAGGGAGAGATCGCTTACGAAAGATCGCTGGCGCAGGGCATGCCGGAAGATACTGCACAGCGTGTGCGGGACATGATTCTGGCGAAAGAGGAGTACATGCGTGCAATGTTTGAAGCAGTAAAGAGAAACTACGGCAGCTTTGAAGAGATGTTTACGACGGTCATGGGTTTCACAGCTGAAGATATCAGGGATTTCCGGGCACGCATGCTGGAGGAGGCATGAACTATCGCAGGGCTGACAGCGAAGAAATGATCGCGCTCTGGCAGAAACAGTTTGGTGAGAAAGATCTATTTACAAGAGAGTTCTTTGCCCGGAAGATCAATGCCGGGGAGACTGTATTCTTTGCGGCTGAGCAGGATGGCGAACTGATCGGAGAACTGTATGCCTGTACGGAACTGGAAGATCATGACTTTGCGCAGAAGGATATACGGGCATATCTCTGTGCCTTCCGGATCCGTAAAGATCTGCGGGGGCAGGGGATCGGCACCGGACTGATGAGATATGTACTGACGGAGCTGGCAAAGTGCGGCTATTCTGAGATCACGATCGGTGTTGACAGCGCTGATGCAGGACTGATGCAGTATTACAGAAACTGCGGTTTTATACAGGAGATCGGCATATATACGGAAGATCCCTGCAGCCGGGATGAAGACATGCGTCCTGCGGTGTGTGAGCCGTTTACACTTTTATTGTGCAAAATACAATATTAGTCAGCACAAGCACATATGTTGGTATATAATATATTTGATAAAAGATAAGCGAAAAGAGGCCGTATGTTAGAATTCCATTCCCTGACGGCAGCGGATATTCCGGTGCTGCAGAAGTACATGAAGATATTTCCGTGGTACAGCAGTGATGTCAGTATCGGCTTCCTGCTGATGAACGCGGAAGAATATAAGATCTATCTGACTGAGTATAATGACACACTGATCCTGCAGGAGACATGGGGTGATGACCCTATGTATCTTTATCCGTTCGGCAAAGATCCGGAAGGGGCGATGCAGGCGATCAGGGAATATGTGACAGCGACACACGGACAGCTGGTTTTCTATGCGGCCGAGAATGAACTGTGGGATGCTCTGCCGAAGGAACAGGAGAAGATCCGCGGCGGCTATGATCCCCGCTGGAGTGACTACCTGTATAACTTTGACGATATCATGACCTTTACCGGCAAAAGGTACAAGGGTCAGCGCAATCACATCAATAAGTTCCATCAGCTCTACGGACAGGAAGACGTACAGGAACTGCGTACAGAAGATCTTCCGGAAGTACGTACATTTCTGGAAGCTTACGCGCAGGAACATCCCGGCAAGGGACTGCTTGAGGAGAGAGAACTGAAACATACGCAGATCCTGCTGGATATACTTCCGCATCCGGCTTTCCTGAGTTATGTTATCCGGCATGACGGCAGGATCATCGGTCTTTCGATCACCGAGATCAGACATGACACACTGATCATTCATGTTGAAAAGGCGCTGACTGCCTATGAAGGTGCCTATCCCGTGCTGTTCCATGCGGTCGTCAATAAGATCGCTGAGAGTCAGGCGGAAAGACCTCTGTATATCAACCGTGAGGATGATTCCGGGGATCCCGGTCTGCGTACGTCAAAGACCCAGTATCATCCCGTACGCATGGTCAACAAGTACTTTGTGCATTACGATTCACCGCTGTACGGGGCAGGTGATCAGCCTGTTCTGAAGGGTGAGCGTCTGGTGCTGACAACGATCCGTGAGAGTGATGCCCAGGCTTACTATGACCTGAATACCGATGTAGAGAACAACAAATACTGGGGCTATGACTACAGGGAAGACGAGAATCTTCCGTACCCGCTCGAGACTACGAGTTTCTGGCTGATCCAGGTCCAGGATTATCTGTTTGGAGAGAACTGCAGCTTTGCGGTCCGTACGGCTGAAGATGGTGAAATGATCGGTGAGCTGGTGCTGTACAGATTCATGTATACGGGAGAGGTGGAGATCGGCTGCCGTATTACTCCTGCATGTCAGGGACATGGATACGGTACGGAAGCCTTCAGACTTGGTGTGGACTATGTCCGCAATGTATGGAAGCGGATTCCGACAGCAAGATGCTATAAAGAGAATATACGTTCCAGGAAGATGATCGAAGCTTCCGGTCTGAAACTGTATAAGGAAGATGATACCTTCCTGTACTATCGGTAAAGAAAATAATTCATAACTGAATTCCTTCACATGTGGGGTATACTGTAAGTAACAAAGACGGAGGATAATATGGATTATAATGAGATGGCTTTGAAGCTTCATGCGGAGAAGCAGGGCAAGATCAGTGTGACTTCGAAGGTCGAGGTAAAGACCAGGGATGATCTGAGTACAGCATATACACCGGGTGTTGCGGAACCCTGCCGCAAGATCGCTGCTGATAAGGATGAAGTATACAGATATACTTCCAAGGGAAATCTGGTAGCGGTCGTGACGGATGGTACAGCCGTTCTCGGCCTTGGCGATATCGGTCCTGAAGCTGCTCTTCCGGTTATGGAAGGCAAGTGTGTTCTGTTCAAGGAATTCGGTGATGTGGATGCTTTCCCGATCTGTCTGGATACTAAAGATACGAATGAAATCATTGAGACGATCGAGCGTATCGCACCGACGTTTGGCGGTATCAACCTGGAGGATATCTCAGCACCGAGATGCTTCGAGATCGAGGCCAGACTGAAGGAGAAGCTGAATATTCCGGTATTCCACGATGATCAGCACGGAACGGCGATCGTTCTGCTTGCGGCTTTGATCAACGCCATGAAGCTGGTGGAGAAGAAGCCTGCAGATGTCAAGGTCGTCATCAGCGGTGCCGGTTCTGCCGGTACAGCGATCGGCAAGCTGCTGATCGAATACGGCTTCAAGCATGTGACATACTGTGACAGAAAGGGTATTCTGAACCGTGATACGGCAATGAATGATGCCCAGCTTGAACTCTGTAATATAACCAATCTGGATGATCAGCACGGTACTCTCGAAGATGCACTGGTTGGTGCGGATATCTTCATTGGTGTATCGGCACCGGGTCTTGTGACGGCGGACATGGTCGCAAAGATGAACAGTGATGCGATCGTCTTCCCGATGGCTAATCCGACACCGGAGATCATGCCGGAGGAGGCGAAGAAGGGCGGTGCCCGTATCATCGGTACCGGACGTTCCGATTATCCTAACCAGATCAACAACGTGCTTGTCTTCCCGGGTATCTTCAGAGGTGCTCTGGATGCCAGAGCCAGTGAGATCACGGAGACCATGAAGCTCAACGCAGCCAAGGCAATTGCGGCTTTGATCAGCGACAATGAACTGAATGAAGAATATATCATCCCCGATGTATTCGATACCAGAGTTGCGGAAGCGGTCAGTAAGGCTGTTGCGGAAGGCGCCAGGGATTCCGGAGCTACCCAGGTCTGAGTATAAAAAAAAGATCCGGAGGATCTGTCACGAAGACAGAACTTCCGGATCTTTATTATGCTTTCTTTGTGCTCATGCGGTGCAGGAGGATATTCAGCGTTACCGAGATCGCCGAAGTACAGAGGATGATCAGTAATGCCGGAGAATAGCTGCTGAAGGCATCCTTGAGGAAGCCGTATGCGGTCATGGACAGGGCATAGGCAAGAGAGTTGTACAGTGTGATCCTGGAATAGATCTCACTGTAGCGTTCTTTGGCAATTGCCTGTGTCATCATCGTAATACCGACGGTAGATGCCGCAAAGTAGAAACCGTAGAAGCAGGCTCCAAGCAAGGCAAAGACCTCGGATGCTCGCAGGAAGAAGAGGATCGCCGTACCGACGGCACCGATGATCACAAACAGCCTGGTGGCAGGAATCGGGGCCATGCGGTCAGCGAGACTGCCAAGCAGCAGCTTCGAGATGACGTTGGTGATCATTGCGGCAGAGACGACCGAAGCCCCGAAGTTCAGGGAATGCCCGGCTTCCAGAGCGATGGAAGAGAGATGGGTATTCATCCCGGTCAAAGTACTGGTAATAATGCAGGTGACGAATAACAGGACAAGCAGGGAACGTGAGATCTCCCGTTTGGGATACTGCTTTCCGGTTTTGATCTGCTGAGGTTCTTCCTTCATCCGCAGGGTAAGGGCGGAAGGCAGTGCCAGCACAGCCAGCAGTAAGGCCATGAAGCGTAATCCGGAAGCATAACCCCATGCCGTGATGACTCTGCTGAAGACCGGGTTCATCAGGGCTGCCAGAACACCGCTGAAGCTCATCATGATACCGTTAACAGCACCGTTTCTCTCACCGAACCAGCTGCGCAGAAGCATCGTTCCGGGAATGAAACCGAAGCAGCAGTTGCCGGCACCGATGATGACCGCAAGCATGTAGGCAAGCCTTAGATCTGCCGTAAACGAAAGGGCCAGGATACACAGAATACCGGCCAGAACACCAGCAGACATCAGGTGCTGGATGGCAAAGCGTTTGTTCAGCCTGACAAAGACAGGACCGAAGAGACCCTGGGTAATACTGATACATGTAGAGATGACTGCGACCTGACCAACTCCGGTACCGAGGGCGGAAGACATCGGTGAGTAGAAGATGCCCATGCAGTTGGAGACCATTCCGATCGAACCGCCGATACACAGACAGCAGCGGATCAGGGTAAAAATCTGTTCTCTTGTAAACTTATTCATGATGATTACTATAGCACTCGGGGGATGACTTGAAAACAGAATAAAACATGATAAAATGGATGCGCAGCGTTGAACGGGAGCGGGCATGTGAAGTATTCCGAAGAGAGCTTTCGATGGTGGGAAGAAAGCGAAGAGGGCATGTGCTGACAAAGACCCGGGAGCTGGCGCAGACCGGCGTTATCGGTCATTCAAGGCAATAGAAATATTGTGAACCAGGGTGGTACCACGAACAAGTTCTCGTCCCTATGGATGGGAACTTTTATATTATAGGAGGCGGAATATGACGGAAAACAACGAAAAGACAAGAAAACTCAGTGAACAGCAGCTCGTACGTATGGGGAAGATGGATGCCTTAAAGGAGATGGGACTGGATCCCTTCGGACAGGCATATGCCCGTACACATCTGGCTCAGGATATCAAGGACAGTTACGGTGAGAAGAGTACCGAAGAACTGGAAGGGATCGCAGCCGAAGTCAGTATTGCCGGCAGGATCATGTCCAAGCGCAGAATGGGTAAGATCGGCTTCATGCATATCCAGGACAAGACCGGACAGATCCAGACCGTTGTCAAGAAACAGGTCGTCGGAGATGAGATCTATGAGTTATTCAAGGCTGCAGATATCGGTGATATCGTCGGTATCCGCGGTACCGTGATCCGTACACAGTCCGGTGAATTATCCGTCGAAGCGAAGGAGTATACGCATCTTGTAAAGGCACTGCGTCCGCTGCCGGAGAAGTTCCACGGTCTGACCGACAAGGAAGAGCGCTACAGAAGAAGATATGTCGATCTGATCATGAATGAAGACTCCCGCAGAGTCGCTTTCCTGCGTCCTGCAATCATCCGCTGCATCAGAAACTACATGGACAGACAGAACTTTACGGAAGTAGAGACACCGATCCTGTCTACACTGTTAACAGGTGCAAGTGCACGTCCGTTCGTGACGCATCACAATACCCAGGATCTGGATATGTATCTGCGTATCGCTCTGGAACTGCCGCTGAAGAGACTGCTGGTAGGCGGTATGGAAGCCGTATACGAGATCGGCAGAGTCTTCCGCAACGAGGGCATGGATCTGAACCACAATCCTGAATTTACGCTGATGGAGGCCTATCTTGCCTACAGCAACCTGGAAGGCATGATGAACCTGTCAGAAGGCATGTATACAGCCATTGCCGAGGAAGTCTTCGGCAAGATGACATACAGGTACAACGGGTATGATATCGATCTGACAGGACCCTGGAAGAGAGTCAGTATGACCGATGCGATCAAGGAGAGAACTGGCATCGACTTCCGTACGATCACCGATACCGAGGAATGTCTGCGTCTTGCGGCAGAGCACGGTATTGAGCTTGAAGCACATGAGAAGCAGTACGGACATGTGATCAACAAGTTCTTTGAGAAGTATGTTGAGGAGACACTGATCCAGCCGACGTTCCTGTACGGTCATCCGGTGGAGATCTCTCCCCTGACAAAGAAGAATCCCGAGGATCCCCGCTTCGTTGACAGATTTGAACTGTTCATCGGCGGCAAGGAATTTGCCAATGCGTATACCGAGCTGAACAACCCGATCGATCAGCTGGAGAGATTTGAGGAACAGCTGAAGGAGAGAGAACTCGGCAACGACGAAGCCAACGATATCGACATGGATTTTGTCGAAGCGATGGAATACGGTATGCCTCCTGCGGGCGGTATCGGCTACGGTATCGACAGACTGTGCATGCTGTTCTGTGAGCAGGATTCGATCAGGGATGTATTGCTCTTTCCTACGATGAAGCCGAGAGAAGAAGAGCGTCATACGGTCAGAAAGCAGGAAAGTGCACCTGTCGAAGAGAAGATCGATTTCTCCAATGTGGAGATCGAACCTCTGTTCAAGGACTTCGTGGACTTTGAGACATTCAGTAAGTCTGACTTCCGTGCCGTCAAGGTACTGGCATGTGAGGCAGTACCGAAGTCCAAGAAACTGCTGAAGTTTACGCTGGATGATGGAACAGGTGAACCGAGAACGATCCTCAGCGGTATCCATGCATACTATGAACCGGAAGAGCTGATCGGCAAGACATGTATCGCGATCACCAACCTGCCGCCGAGAGCGATGATGGGCATGGAGAGTAATGGTATGCTGATCAGTGCCGTACATCATGAAAACGGTGAGGAGAAGCTGCACCTGCTGATGGTAGATCCGCACATCCCTGCCGGCGCAAAGATGTACTAATATCTGTGGGGAGCAGAGGAACAGAACTCTGAAATCCTGTGGGAAGAAAGACGAAGGAGAAAGGTGAAAAGATCACCCGGAATCCTTCGTTTTTTGTGCTGCATGTGAGGGTTTACCGTGCCTGCGTTGTACAGAAAGATGTGACGGGAGAGTGTAGCATCCAGGAGAGCAATTCTTTCATAATCTGACAATGGAATTACATACAGTAGATTCTGGAAACAGGATCCTTTCTGTTGGCAGAATTTTTATGTATCCACTCTGCCACAATGACAATGGAGGAAGTTATCATGAAACAGTCAGAAATGAATATATTAGTTCCGGAAAAACTCAGAGAAATGGAGGAACAGTTTCATATAAAGGTTTTATGGGCTATTGAATCCGGCAGCAGAGCATGGGGATTTGCCTCTGAAGACAGCGATTATGATATACGGTTGACTTTTTTCTATGTCTACTTTTATCTTACTAGTTCATTACTCTGCTTTCTTTATAATCTTATAACAGCTCCATTCCTACATCATACAGTTTGCCGTTTACAGCATCATATACCCACTTTGCGTTGGTGACACCGTCAACTTCATACTGACTCCAGTTGATGTCCTGAGAGATACAGTGAGCAGTACCGCCGGAAAGTTTATCCGGTCTATCATTGATGTAGTAACTGATTCTGATTCCCTTTTCGCTGAACCGGTTTATCCGGTCTCTTAATCCCTCACGGACTGTATCAAACCACATCGGATCAACCTCGATCTGATAAGTTCCGTCATGGATATAATGGGTAAATCTGGCCAGCACACCGTCCTTTGTGCTGGAACTGTAGAGGATCTTCAGCCGGTCACCGTAGTTCTCATAAAGAGCTTCCAGCCAGTCACCGCCCAGATCATCGGAACCAACGCTGTCACTTATCCACTGTGGACATTTCCAGAGTTCTTCCGTTATTTCCTTCCAGCGATCACATTTAAGATATGAACTGTCGCAGTATACGATAATATTCTGACATTCCGGATAGTATTCAGAGATCTTGCCGGCCAGTGCTGATGTTCCAAACGATCCGGCGCTGCTTCCGGTGATAAGTATGCGCTTAGGTGAAGGCCATCTCTTTTTGATGAATTCCATGGATTTCAGAAAATTAGTATAACCGTTACTGTGGAAAATCTGATTTTCGCCTTTCTGATCGGTATAGGTGAAGTCTGCTGTTCCAGTGTGAAAATCACCGCATACATAAGGAATAATTGCTTTATCCCATCCGGCGAAGGGATTCTCTTCAGTCGGTGAGATGATTCCCTGATTCTTGTTTAGCATGAAAAAGGCAAAATCAAAGAACGGGCCGCTGTTGGCCGCATAGGTCATCGTCTTATTACCGAGAAACGACTTCATGCTTATCGGATAACGGCAGTCTTCCCTTGAAGTCACGACGCCGCCACCACAGAAACTGATCATGAGGTCTTCACCGTTTCCCTTCCAGAGGAACAGGTTAGCTGCTGTTCCGTCTGAACAACAACAGCCAGGCAGGAAAACGCGGTTGAAGCAATTATCCTTCAGTTCATCAATGGAGGGAGCGGTTATGATATTCTTCCTTACCGCTTTCTTTCTGGCATAAGATTCAACTATACGATCTATAACACTCTTCTTCATGCTCTTTTCTCCGTAACATTATTATCACTTTGATTTGAAAATACATCCGTCAGGAACCGGCTGATTTCAGAACTGTATTCATCGTAGTCCTGTATGCTGTAAGCATGTTCTCTTCCCGGGAACATCTTAATCCGTGAAAGGGGATTTCCTGCTGCCGCTGTTATGTCTCTGGCGTGCTGCGGGCTTACCAGGCTATCTTCCTCTCCCTGTATGGTAAGCAGCGGAACATTGCTTTTTCTGACTCCTTCAATTGGCCTGTTTTCTTCCAGCGGAGCACCAAGATGGGCTGATATTTTACTTACTTCACTGCGGAAATAAGGATTTGGCTCTTTTGAGAGAGCTGCATAGAATGGATCAAGGATCATGTCCATGCTTTCAGGACCGCAGTCCTGAATGGCAGCATCAATCAGATCACACTTGCCGATGGCATGCATGACGCTCATTGCCCCCATGGAAACTCCGAGAACGATTAATCTGACATCACTGCCAAATCTGTCTCTGGCATACCTTACCAGCGCAACAAGATCATCAGCTTCCTTTACCCCGAAGGTGCTGTATGGAGCCTTGCTCTCACCGAAATGGCGCTGGTCAAACATTATGGTACTATAGCCCAGATCACGGAAGATTTTGGCCTGCGGAGTCAGCACGTAACGATTCTGGCCGTAGCCGTGAGCCAGAATGGCAATTCCTCTGGCGTTTTCCGTTTCATGATATTCAGCAGGTATCATGACACCATCTGCTGACAAAATACTGAAGGTTTCAATAGGAAACTCTGAATAGATCTTTTCCAGATCCATGTTCTCAGTCCTGGATTCCCGTTCAAATACAGTCTTGCGTGACGGCCTGATGGAGCCGAACGGTTTGTACATTATCCTGGCAATCACCTTTGCCAGCATTTTCTGAATTATACGTGGTGTACTCATTTAATCTCCTCTCTAACCCTGTCCGGGTCAAACTGTATTGATATTCCATCTTCGGAAACGATTCCCTTTTTCCATTCATCTTCGGCAATTCTGCCGGCCTCCATTCTGGTCAGCAGCCGGTCGTATACTTCAAGTTTTTCCAGCGATGCCGGTGCATTCTGATGCGCCGGGTAGTTTCTATTTACCGTTCCCTCTCTGACAAGTTTCCTTATATCCGAAATAGTGTGGTGATATTCACTCAGAGAAGTGCTCTCCGGAAATTGCAGCAGTACCGCAGCCCCTCCGCAGATATCTCCGGAGAACAGCCATCCGCTGTTTACGTCAAGTAATGATATTGATCCTGCTGTGTGTCCTGGCGTTTCAATTATGCTGACCTTTCTGTCTCCAAGTTCGAAGCAGCCGTCTTCCGGAAGATTTCTGGTATCCGGAAATCGGTGAGAATAGATCTGCGATAACGGTCTTCTTACAGACGTGAGCAGAAGTTTTCTGATCAGCGGATTGCCGGATGCGGCAGACAGTATCTTTTCAATTTCGGATCTCTGACTGTGACGGCGGTATACTTCACGGTCTTTCCCGTTAAGGTAAATCTCATCATACAAATAATTGCCGCTGATATGGTCAAAATGCCCGTGAGTGTTAACAACAATCAGCGGCTTGCTGGTCAGTTCGCTTATGACTTTGGGAATATCAGTAAAGCCATATGCAGTATCAATCAGAAGACTTCTTTCCTTTCCTTCCAAAAGGTAGCAGTAAACAGCTTCTCCCAGAAGCTTTTCCGTAAACTGCCAGGTATGAGGGTCAAGCTGTCTTACAACTACGTTTTTCATGAATTGTTGACTCCTTTTCAGTTATGGTGTTATTATCAGCCGTAGGATAATACACTTGTTCTTTCCATAACAGTAAACTTAAAATAAGAATGTTTCAATATTATTGGGATTGGACTGGACAGAAATGGGGAATTTGTTCTATGGAAATGACGGAAAAGCGTCGGGAGACGCTTAAGCGCAATAATGAAGAGTCTAACAGAGCGACACGCGAAGCCATCAAGGACGCTTTATTCATTCTGATGAAAACCCGGGATTATGAAGAAATCAGAATAACTGACATTATAAGAAAATCAGGAGTATCACGCAGTGCCTTCTATCGTAATTACTATACACGGGACGATGTCCTGCTTGACGGTATCGGTGACATGAATGACCTGTTGATTCAGAACTTTTCCCAGAATGTCGAGGAGAACTGGCGCAATTACATCCAGATCATCCGCAAGAACCGCACAAAATTCGAATTACTGATACAGGCTCACCGCGAATGGTTTCTACTCGATCATCTCAACAGACTGTGTGATTACTCCAGCGGAACAGATTTTGCCAGCGCCATACCACATGGCTATATCTACAATGTCATTATTTACTGGGTAAAATGCGGTCTCCCGGGAAGTGATGATGAAGTCGTCCAGTGCTTCATGGAGGCGTGCCGGCAGAATGCTATCATCATGCTGAATGGCACAATTCCAAGAGAAAACATCGAAAAAATGATGGAGAAATATCAACAATAACACCACCGTCAGCTGAAAATCGGTATAACAACAAGGACTCATCAGTTTGTATTATATTCAAATATACTATGCAGACATTTGAAACATGTAAACAGATAGCATAAAAATGGCGAACTCAATTTAACGCGTTCACCATCTATCTGGCTGTTTAGATATGATTTATTTGGGACCTTTTTACCATCCGTATTTATCGAAATATTCATCACCCAGTAACTCTCTGATAAAAACGGTTATTATCTTTCCAGTGTCAAGATCATCTTCCAGACAATAGCCTTTTGGAAGATATGAACATAAGATTGCAAAGAGAAAACGGTCTGCTAATCCGGCTTTGTCTTTTCTCAGGAAGTTCTGGAAGTGTTGCAAAAGAATTTGGTGCCTGATCTTGATGGAATTGACAGATGAATCAGAAACTAAAAAACGTAATAAAGACGAAAAGAATTATAATGTAAGAAAGTCGGATCTGGTTTAGGGGAGCGTCGGACTCTGATGATGTCTGGTTAAACAAAAGATTCAGATATCTATTTATGAATACCGGATCAGTATCCGGAGACCGGGAAAGGAATACTAATGAAAGAATTCTATATTGATGATAAGCCGATCAGGCTGCACTGTAAGCTGGATATGCCTGCAGAGGAAACGGAAAAATGTCCTTTGGTGATAGTGATTCATGGCTTGACCGGACATATGGAGGAAACTCATATAACTGCTATCAGCAGAAGGATGAATGAACTTGGCTTTGCCACATTGAGAGCGGAGATGTATGGGCACGGCAAGAGCGACGGCAGGTTTGAAGATCATAATCTGTTCCAGTGGATCCTGAATGGTCTGAGAGTGATCGATTATGCAAGAAGTCTGGATTTTGTAAGTGATCTCTACATTGCAGGACATTCCCAAGGGGGATTGCTGACAATACTTTTAGGTGGATTAAGAAACAGTCAGTTCAAGGCAATCTTACCCCTTTCACCCGGTATGATCATTCCTGAAGGAGCAAGAAAGGGACAACTGCTTGGTATGGAGTTCGATCCTGACCATATTCCTGACAAGATCAGCCTTCCAATGTTTGATCTCAATGGAGACTATCTGCGTCTTGCTCAGCTTATTCACCCGGAAGATGCAGTCAGCAAGTATCATGGGAAGGTGTTCATTGTTCACGGGGATGAAGATGAAGCCATCCCATTGCAATGCTCAATTGAATTGCAGAAGATGTATGATGATTGCAAACTTGTTGTTATAGAAGGAGACGATCATTGCTATACCAGACATCTGGACAAGGTGCTGGACGCAATTTCCGATTTCTTAGAAGAAGTGCGGTAAAATACAGATCCTGACATTTTCAAAACACTTTTGGAATACGTGCTGCTGAATACCGCCTTTCTCTTTTATCAATCGTCATGTATATGTTACAGATTATCTTTCAGGTATTTTGCCTGCAGGATTTTGTGCTTTGGCTGCTCAGATTGTCCGCGTATTAACTGCAGTATACGTTCTGCGGCATAGATGCCCATTTCCTCGGTAGGCTGCTTGATTACTCTTGGAAGAAGGACATGCTGATTATTTCCAGACATGAAACCTACAATGGTCATTCCGTCTTTTTCTGTTTCTCCGCTGCGGTATTGGTAATGTACCAGTTCTTCGGTCATTCGCTCATTCGATACGATAACAGCAGTACAATCCTGCTCATTCATCTTCTGGTAGCACTCTGGCATAGAGTCAGACGACTGAATAAACTGAACGAAATGAGGTTGTAGTGATTTTTCACGGATGAAGTCGAAGTATGCGTGATTTCGTTCCTGTGTCGTAGACAGAGATTCACGTGCTCCAATCATTCCAATTTCCCGGTGGCCTTCTTCGTAAAGGTCGTTGAGAGCTTCAATAATGGCAGCATAGGTGGAAATGGTCACAGTATCGATGTTTTCTGTGTTTTCCGGCTGACGATCGAGAAGAATGGCCGGGACATCCTTGGGCAAGGCTGCTCTCAAGGTCTGCCAGTTTGTCTGGGCGGTGGACAAGATCAGACCATCGACAGAAGAATGTGTAATGGAGCCGAGATGCTGTTTCTCCAGTTCCCAGTCTTCATGTGTGTTAGCCAGGAGAAGTTGATAACCTTCCTTTGCCAAAGCTGTTTCAATTGACTCAATCAGAATGACAAAGAAGTAGTTGGCGATATCCGAGATGACAAATTGAATAACATTAGTCTTTCCGGTTTTCAGGGTTCGTGCAGATGCGTTAGGAACATAGTTCAGTTTTGCTATGGAGTCGAGAACTCTTTTTCGTTTTTCCGGTGATACGTAGCGGGTATCATTCAAAACATGACTGACAGTTGTTGCTGACACACCAGCATGTTTTGCTACATCGATCATACTGACAGTATTTTTCTCCCGCATAAACAGCCCTCCTTTTAAATCTTACAGTAAAGTCGCTGCTGTTTAATTTTTGTGTGAAAGCGCTTTACATCATCTTGCATTTATGATATGACAATAATAGTAAAAAAGCAAACGTTTGCGCAAACGTTTGCGTAGAAAAAAGAAAGGATTAGTATATGGCACTGGTAAGTTTGAATTTCGAGAGTGAATATCTGAATCAGAATGAACAGGTACAAATTATTCTTCCGGATAAACCTCGCGGAGTATCAATGAAGAAATTCTACAACGGCGAAAAGAAATATAAGGTTCTCTGGCTTCTACATGGAACTTATGGTGATTCTACTGACTGGCTGCGCCGGACAAGAATTGAATTATACGCAAGTGAGAAAGACATGATTGTTGTGATGCCGTCCGCGATGAACAGTGACTATGTCAACTGGCCGAAGTTTGGCCTTGGCTATAACTTCTATGATTTCTTCGTTAAGGAACTAATGCCGATGGTCTATGCCTGGTTCCCGGCTTCTCCGAAGAAAGCAGATAACTTCATCGCCGGTCTTTCCATGGGTGGTGAAGGTGCTGCAGCCATAGGTATGACACATCCTGAATTATTTGGGGCAATCGGTTGTCTTTCATTCCCGCTGATCAACTATCATGTTCATTCTGATGGGAACTTCATCACGGGAGCCGAAGCGAAGGGTATGAGCCTTCGTTTCCAAAACGAAGTGGAGAACTGTGGTGGTATGGAAGCCTTCATGAAGTCTCCGTACAATGCCTGGGATATCTTCTTTAATTCGAAAAAGAGACTGCCAAAGACATATTTCTATATTGGTGATGAAGACTTCCTGTATAAAGCACACCTTGAATTCAAGGCGGAAGTAGAAAAGAGCGGGAAGAAGAATGTATTCATCCAGGAATACCCGGGTTACCATCATGAATGGAGAATCTGGGATCTGGCAATCGAAGATTTCATCAACAAGTGTGATCCGGATACCGTCGGTGCTGGAAACAGGTTCTAATCGGCTGTAACAGAAATTTATTCTGTATGGCATATATTCATTTCAATAAAATATTAGGAGGAAAAGAAATGAAAAACATCAAGAAACTCGCAGCTCTGGGCCTTGCCCTGACAATGGCTGCCGGTCTCGCAGGTTGCAGTTCTTCATCTACACCTGCATCCAGCGCAGAGGCAACATCTAGCACAGCACCTGAAACTGCTGAAACAACAACTGTCAAGATTGGTTTCACAGCGATGAACCTGACTGACCCGTTCCAGATTGCTGTCCGTGACACAGTCAAGGAACTGGCAGAAGCTGAAGGCTGGGAATTCCAGTCCGGCGATGGCAACGGCGACAACGCTAAGCAGATCAACCTGTGCGAAGACATGATCAATGCAGGTATTACACACCTCGTACTGTGCCCGGTTTCCCAGGATGGTATCCTGCCGATTCTTGAACTCTGCCAGGAAAAGGGTGTTAAGGTTATCAACTATGACTCTGCAGTTGCTGACCGTGACCTGGTTGCCTGCTTCATCGGTTCTGATAACTACAGTGCTGGTAAACTGGATGCTGAATATCTGAACGAAAAGTATCCTGACGGCGGTGCTATGCTGATCATTGACAACCCGAAGGCTGAATCCGTAGTTGCACGTGTTAAAGGTCTGACAGAAAACCTGAACAGCAACTTTGAAGTTGTTAACGACTATAACATCTCCACATTGGAAGAAGTTCTGTCCGGTACAGAAGATACACTGCAGGTTCATCCGGAACTCGCATTCATTTTCGGCCTGAATGACTCTTGTGGTCTGATTTCTCTTGGTGCTGTTCAGTCTGCTGGTCGTGATGACATCGTTGTCGTTTCTGTTGACGGTTCTCCGGATGGCCAGGCTTCTATCGCTGACGGTGGTCTGATGGCTACAGCTGCTCAGTCTCCTGTTACCATTGGTAAAGAAGTCTTCAATGCTCTGAAGAAAGACGTTGCAGGTGAAAAAGTGTCTGATGTTGACGTTCCGTGCTTCCTGATTTCTCAGGAAAATATCGGTGATTACGATATCACACAGTGGCACTAATCTGTAAAACAAAAACATTTAATTAGTTAAACAGCAAGACGTAAGGAGGGGATCAATTTGAGCGAACAACCTGTCTTACTTGAAATGAATGGAATTCATAAAAGTTTTCCGGGCGTACATGCGCTGGACGATGTGCATCTCGATCTTCGTGCCGGTGAAGTACATGCTCTGCTTGGTGAAAACGGTGCAGGTAAGTCAACGCTGATCAAAGTTCTTGGCGGTATCTACGAGAAAGACGCAGGAGATATCATCATCAACGGCGAAAAGGTGGAAATCAGAAATGTTAAGGATGCCGAGAAATACGGTATCAGTATCATTCACCAGGAAATCGTCCTGGTACCGGAAATGTCGATTTCCGACAATATCTTCCTGGGTAAGGAAGAGGGCCCGGCTTATTCCATCTCGCGTTCGGCTATGGAGAAAAAGACTCAGGAACTGCTGGATTCATTCAATATGGGACTACGTGCCACTCAGACGGTCTCCTCCTTAAATATTGCTCAGCAGCAGATGGTGGAGATCATCCGATCAACATTCAGTGAAGCAAAAATCATCGTTATGGATGAGCCGACATCATCGCTGTCTGATAATGAAGTCGATGCGCTGTTTGATACGATCAGAAACCTGAAGGCACAGGGAATTGGTATTATCTATATTTCCCATCGTATGAGTGAACTGGATCAGATTGCTGATCGTGTCTCGGTATACCGGGATGGTAAATACATCGCAACCAAAGTCGTCAAGGAAACAACTGTTGACGAACTGATTGAACTGATGGTTGGCCGCCAGGTAGGTAATTACTACAACCGTACATACAATGACTGCACAGAAACTGTCATGGAAGTACGGAATCTCTCTAACAAAAGTATACATAACGTTTCGTTTGACCTGAAGAAAGGTGAGATCCTGGGCTTTGCAGGTCTGGTCGGAGCCGGCCGTACAGAAACGATGCGGGCAATCTTCGGCATGGATAAAAAGGACTCCGGAGAAATTATCATTGAAGGAAAACCTGTGACGATCAACAGCAGTAAAGATGGTCTGGCAGCGGGTATCGGTCTGGTACCGGAAAGCCGTCGTGAAGAAGGCATCTTCCCTGATCAGAACATTAAATTCAACGAAACAATCAAAGTTCTTTCCGAGTTCATTAAGAATATGCGGGTTGACAATAAGAAGGAAACCGAAATCGCTGAAACATACATGAAAGAACTGTCGGTAAGAGCACCGGGTCTGAATACCCTGGTTGGCAATCTGTCCGGCGGAAACCAGCAGAAAGTGGTAATCGCCAGCTGGCTGGCAGCGAATCCGAAAATCCTGATCATGGATGAACCAACCCGTGGTATCGACGTCGGCGCCAAAGCCGAAATCTATACCATCATGAATGATTTGGTCAAAAACGGTGTATCCATCATTATGGTATCCTCGGAACTACCTGAGGTCATTGGTATGAGTGACCGGGTGGTGGTCATGCGCAGTGGTGAAATCTCTGCCATACTGGATCGCAGTGAAGCTGATCAGGTAACCATCATGAAGAATGCAGTGAATATTTAACGGAGGAAAACAAAAATGAGTGAAAAAGAAGTCACAGAAAAAAAGTCAATCCTCGATAGTGATAACCCGATCATTCAGTATGTAAGGCGGAACGGCGGTATCATCATCGGTTTCTTCATCCTGTGTGTCATAATTCAGATCAATACACCGCAGTTCCTGACATGGTCAAATATTGTCAGTGTTCTGCGTCAGATATCTACGAACTTGTATCTGGCTTCGGCAATTACGATGATTCTGATCGCCGGAGGTATCGATCTGTCAGCTGGCGCAGTCGTATCCCTGTCTAGTGTCATCGTTGCGACATGTATGGTCAACTATGGCTTCTCCATTCCGTTGGCGATCCTCGCAGCTGTAATCGTTGGTGCCTTTGTAGGATTTCTCAATGGTACGATCATCTATAAGACAGGTTTACCGCCATTCATTGTTACTTATGCAATGCAGTGTATCTGTCAGGGCGCAGCATATGTCTGGACCGGTGCCCAGCCGATTCGTCTGACCGACAAGAGTTTCATCTTCCTCGGTACAGGATTTGTTGCAGATGTTATCCCGATGCCGTTGGTATATCTGTTTGTCGTCCTGGTCTTTGTCTGGTATATTCTTAACCGGACAAAACTTGGTCGCCACATTTACGCGACCGGCGGCAACGAGAAAGCAGCCGAATTCTCCGGTGTAAACATCAAGCATGTTCGTTGGTTTGTCTATACCTTCTCCGGTATCATGGCAGCTCTTGCAGGTGTTGTCCTGACTGCCCGTATGTACTCTGGTCAGCCGGCTGTCGGTGCCAACGCATCTATGGATGCTATCGCTTCTGTTGTTCTGGGCGGAACCTCCATGGGCGGCGGCCGCGGTTTCATCGGCGGAACAATCATTGGTGCGCTGCTGATCGGTGTTATGAACAATGGTCTGAACCTTGCTGGTATTGATAGTTATTGGCAGATGATTGCCAAGGGAATCATTATCCTGATTGCTGTCTACGTTGACTTTGTCAAGCAGGGAAAGAAACTTAGAAAATAACGACGAATCATACAGCGGACATTCAATGCAATGTCCGCTGTATTTATCAGAAAGAGGAAAGAATCATGGCATATATCAAAACACATTTCTTTTCAACCGCGCTGTGTTTCGGTACGGACATTGAAGTCTTTATACCTACACCAGATGCGGATGAACTCCTGCTTGGCAAGAGCAGGGATTATTTTACCCCAGGTGTCAAATATCAGGTTCTGTATCTACTGCATGGTGCATACGGAGATTATTCTGACTGGCCACATCTGACATCCATAGAGCGCTATGCTCAGGATCATAAACTGGCTGTTGTCATGCCAAGCGCATCCAACAGTTTCTATCAGAACATGCACTACGGAAGTGATTATCTACGCTACATTACAGAGGAATTGCCGGTTTTCTGTGAACATACTTTCCCGATATCGGATAAGCGTGAGGATACGTTTGTGGCTGGTCTTTCCATGGGTGGTTATGGGGCACTCAAGGCAGCCCTTACCCGTCCCGAGAAGTACAGCTGTGCAGCGAGCTTGTCCGGAGCGATTGATCTGGAAGCTGTTATTGGAGGGCTGAGCAGCCTGCCGAGTTCACCGTTTGTATACGAGAATCTCTTCGGGAATAAAGAAATCACCGGTAGCGATGCAGATCTGTTCGAACTGATCCGCCGGCTGAAGTCTGAAGGATGTGAACTCCCGAAAATCTATCAGACTGTAGGTACTGAGGATTTCATCTACCAGGCGAATCTTTCAGCAAAAGAGAAACTTGAGAAACTTGGTGTGGATCTAACTTATGAAGAGTATCCCGGCATTCATAACTGGGTTTTCTGGGATGCTCATATCCAAGATGTGATGAACTGGCTGCCGCTGAAGAACGCGCCGGTGGAGGAGAACTGATATGGCATTCCTGAATGTAAGTTTTTTCTCTTCTGCATTGAAGAAGAATGCAGAACTGGCAGTGATCCTGCCAAGTGTCAGTGCGGATGACTATCTGTTCAATGATAACCATCCGGATTACTACGCAAAAGGATCAAAATATCAAACTCTGTACCTTCTGCATGGTTCCTATGGTGACAATATGGACTGGACTCTGCTTACAGGAATCTATCGCTATGCACAGGAACATTGTGTTGCGGTTGTCATGCCGAGCGGTGAAAACAGCAGTTACATCAATATGGCGCATGGGGAAGACTACTTAACTTATATTTCTGAAGAGCTTCCTTCTCTTTGTCCGGTTCTCTTCCCGCTGTCCACAAAGCGTGAGGATACATTTATTGCTGGGCTTTCCATGGGTGGTTATGGTGCTTTCCGCGCAGCTCTCGAACATCCTGAGACCTATGCGGCTGTAGCAAGTCTCAGCGGCAATCTCGGCAAAAGTGAATTGAAGAACCTCAGTGCTCATGCCAGTAAGATGCCGTTAAACTATACCAGGGCTGTAATGGGTGAAGAAATGTCTCTGAAGGGCACAGATAATGATCTGCGTGTTCTACTGCAGAAGCGTCTGGCGGAAAACGCTGAACTTCCGGCAATGTACCATACAATTGGTGACGAAGATTTCCTGCGTGAAAGTGCCGAGGAATATCTGGCATTTGCAAAGGAACAAGGAGTAGAAATCGAATATCACATTCATCCGGGTGTTCATAACTGGGTCTTCTGGGATAGATATATTCAGGATGTACTGGACTGGCTGCCGCTGAAGAAGGGTATGGTTACGGGCAAATGATATTTACAGGTGTCAGGATCAGGGCATCAAAGCCTGCTTTCCAGGCACAATGGCTGGCTAAGACACTCGGAGTAACAGCCGGGCAAAACAATGACAACTGGTACTGCAAAGCTCCGGATTGCCGGATTGAACTGGAACAGTCTGCCAAGGAATATGCTGTACCAGAAGCCCCGGAAGGCTATTATGTCGGTCTGGCGCATCTGGCGTTCCGAAGCACAAATCTGAAAGACAGTGTGAATAAATGTCTAACAGAAGGGACAAAACTTGCCAATGGCAGTGTAATCAACTACAATCCTCAGATCTGGGGAACGGGTATGGACTATGTGAATCCGGTATGTCCCTTTGGTTACGGTCTGGAGATATGCCAGCGTCTGGACTTGCCGGAAGAATCTATGACAGGAATTACGAAAGGTCTTGAACATATCGGAATACCCTGTAAGAATCTTGCGGAGACCATTGCATTTTATGAACGTCTTGGTTTTGCCTGCCGGACGCATGTGCTCAATCATCGTGAATCAGACGGGGCAGACATTGACTGTGCCATGCTGGAGGGAAATGGTGTTATCTTGGAAATCTATGAGTTTCTGGAAATGAATCACGAACCATGGCCGGATCCTGCATTTAAAGCTTTGGTATTTACCGGAAAAGAGGCACAGGAACTATCTGGACCTAACGGAGAAATCATTATCATCAGAAAAGCATAAATATATGAAAGAATAATACATATTAGACACAAAAGAAAACGCTGAAATTTTGACCGAACTGCAGAATGAGCTGTTGGCTTTCGGAACAAAATTTCCCTCTCCTTCTGGAGCTTCCTACTATCTTGGCTCAGATGGTGAGCCGATGAAGGATCGCCCGCTGGAGATATGGATCACTTGTCGTATGGCACATGTTTACAGCATAGGTGCAGCCTTGGGCTTTGAAGGTGCCGGAGAACTGGCGGACCAGGGCTTGAAAGGCATCCGCGGAATTCTCACCGATACACAAAATGGAGGCTGGTATCCAGGAGTGACGAAAGAGCAGAAACCACTGCCAGAAAAGCAGTGCTATGCCCATGCGTTTGTCATGCTGGCAGCAGCGAGTACCTTGCTTATGGAACGGCCTGGTGCGGAAGAATTGCTGAAGCGCAGCACAGAAATCTTTCTGGACAAATTCTGGGATGATGAAGAAGGATTATCCGTCGATACATGGAATACAGAATTCACTGTGCTGGAGCCATATCGCGGGCTGAATGCGAATATGCATTCGGTGGAAGCTTTCCTGGCTTTGGCTGATGTTACACATGAAGAAATCTGGAGACAGCGTGCAGGCAGGATCGTAGCTCATGTACTGGATTGGGCAGAACATAACAACTGGCGTATCCCGGAACATTTCCATGAAGACTGGACACCGGATCTTGAGTATAACGCTGACAAACTGGATGATCCGTTTAAGCCGTACGGTGCAACCCCGGGACATGGGATTGAGTGGGGTATACTGATAACACAGTGGTCTCTCTCTACATACAAGAATGAACCGGAAAAGGCTGCACCATATATTGAGAAAGCCTCACTGATCTATGAACGTGCAGCAGCCGATGGCTGGAAACGCAATGGCAAGCCTGGGATTGTCTATACCACCGGATGGGATGGTGACCCGGTTGTCAGCGACCGTATGCACTGGACGCTGGCAGAAGCAATCAATACTTCTGCTGTTCTGTACCATGTGACCGGCAAACCACTGTATAAGGCACAATACGCTGAATACATGGAATATCTGGATACGATCGTACATGATCCTGTCAACGGTTCCTGGTACCACCAGCTTGATGAAGAGAACCACCTCATGGAAACTGTCTGGCCAAGAAAGAGTGATCTCTACCATGCCCTGCAAAGCACTCTGATCCCAAAACTGGATTCTTCAATATCAGTAGCTGTAGCGGTGAAGGAAAAACTATATCTGCAGGAGCAGCACTAAATCACGGTTAGCTTCTTTAGAACCATGATAAAGAAGAATTGAAACAAGAACAGATACATACAGATGTTAAAGTGCAGAAAAGCTTGAAAACGGCGGAAATATGCTTTGCGTAGAACTGCCAACAGTTATGAAACTGCCTGTATTCTCTTTCCGACAATGAAACCCCGTGAAGAATAGCGCATAAATAAGCCATTTTTGAGACCGTACCACAAATCGTACCACAGATTTTTACCACATATGGCCAGTTATGGAGATTTAGTGGAAAAAAAGTTTTCTCAGTTTTGAGCATTTTTGCATAAAAATATTCACCATAAATATCCATAAGTGAGTCGATTTTTCCGGCTCACTTTTTTTGGTGAAAAACTATGAAGCGCAACAATGAAACCCTCGTAAAATTATCGGATTTTGAACAGGGAAGGAGAGAAATCTATGGGGAAAAACGATACATTTTATTTCCTGAAAGTCGAATTGGGAATCGGTTATCAAGGTTCCTCAGTCAGATACCGTGACACTTCAGATCAGCAGCATCGCGTCAATGATCAACGAAGATGATGCGAATTATGATCGAATCAAATCCTGGGCGGCGACATTCAATACTGTGCTTAACAAGGAGGAAAGGGCTGTCATTGTCAGACGGTACTTCTACCATGAGAATTACACAAAGATCAGCCGTAAGTGTTCGTTCTCTGTCAGAAGCTATTACAGAATCGTGGGGTCAGCAAAAAAGAAGTTCGTAGAAGCATTCTCTCTCAATTTATATGATGAATATGGGAGTCCCATTCTATATTAGAAAATATGAGAAGTGAAAGATATTCTCAGAAGAAAAAGAAGAGAGCTTTGACTCTCTCTTCTGCGGAAACTCAATTGATTAATAATTATCGCAAGCTTCCTCCAAAAGTTCAGGCTTTGGTCAGTGACCTTTGTCTTCTTTATTTGGAGAATGGTATCTGACTACCGTGTGAACAGAAACGTTTTCTGAAACATATGCTATACTTAAATCAGATGAAGTCACACGTAATCATGCTGAGCAGATCATAATCGCTTTTTATCATTGTGCGTCCGGAGGAGTTATGAAAATCGGGATTTAAAGCGAGCCTGAAAGTTATGCACCGAAGAAGGTGTGTCTTTCAGGCTGTTTCAGGATTGTGATAAACAGGAGGAGAACTATGGAGTGGACAAAACAGGCCGTCCATGAGGCGGTGGAAAAACAGCGTGCATTTTTCAAAACAGGCAAAACACTGGATGTCGACTGGCGCATCGGCCAGCTGAAGAGACTGAAGCGTGCATTGGAAGCCTATGAGAAGGATCTGGAAGAAGCGCTGCATGAAGATCTCGGAAGAAGCGTGCCGGAGGCATATTTCTGCGATATCGGCGATGTGATTCTTGAAATCAACGAAGCAATCCACGGACTGAAAAAGTGGGCGAAGCCCGAGACCCATTACAGCGGCATGGTGGCATTCCCGAGCGTGATTACCAAAGTCTACAAGATGCCTTACGGCGTATCGCTGATCATCTCACCGTTCAATTTCCCAGTGCTGCTTTCGATCGGCGTTCTGACCGCCAGCATTGCCGGCGGAAATACCGCGGTGATGAAGATGAGTTCCAAATCAAAGAAGTGCACCGAAGTGCTGCAGAAGATGATCGCATCGACATTCTCGGATGAATATGCCGTTGTCATAGACGGCGGACATGATGTGGCGGACTTCTGTCTGGAAGAACGTTTTGACAAGATCTTCTATACCGGTTCGCCGAAGGTCGGTATCCATGTCATGGAAAGCGCCGCGAAGAATCTGACTCCGGTTGCCCTGGAGCTCGGCGGAGAAAACGGCAATTGGTGCGTGATCCGGAAAGACGCCGATCTGAAGGACGCGGCCAGAAAGATTGCCTTCTTCAAGATCTGCAATTCGGGGCAGATCTGCATCAATATCAATCAGGTGGCGGTTGCCGAGGAAGTGGCTGATCAGTTTGTGGATGAGCTGAAGAAAGCCATCATCAAGCAGATCGGTGAAGACCCCGTCAGCAATCCGGAATATCCGAAGATGATCGGATCAAAGGCTTATCAATGGTGCGCGGATGAAGCGGAGGAATACCGTGACAGAATCGTGCACGGCGGATACGGCAATCCGGAAACCCTGAAGTATGCGCCTACCATCATCTATCCGGTAGGGATCAATGAGCCGATTGTTCAGCATGAACTGTTTTCACCGCTGCTTCCGGTCGTGAAATACCGCGACAGCGAAGTGGAAGAAGTGATGAAGGTGATTGCCGACAGGGAACATGGTCTTGCACTGTATCTGTTCACCAAAGATCTGGAATGGGCTCAGCAGGTCATGCAGACACAGCAGTACGGCGGCGGATGCATCAATGAAGTATGCCTGCATCTGCTGGTCAAGGGCGTTCCGTTCAACGGCACCGGTCATTCCGGCATGGGCGCATATCACGGGGAATGGGGCTTCCGTGAATTCACGCATCCTTCCACGGTTCTCATCGGCAGCACAAAATTCAATCTGCCGCTGAGGGAACATCCGTATCTCGGGAAGAGGAATGCGTTCAAGATGGCTGTGCTGAAGCTGTTTGAACGCTGAGTTATAGCGGGAGAAAGGCAGGTACTGTATGAATTACAGGTATTTGGCAAAAGAAGCATACTGCAGTGTATTCCATGCCGGCATGAAGATCGGCAATTACGCACTTCCTTATCGGATTCCCGAACTCCTGGAAGGACCGGGATGCATCCGGCAGCTGCCCGCAAAGATCAGGGAAAAGAAATGCCGGAATATCCTGCTGGTAACCGACCGGCAGCTGCTGAAGCTCGGCCTTCTTGACAGTCTGAAAGAAGAGCTGGAAAAGGAAGGGATAGAATATACGGTATTTGCGGATATCCAGCCCAATCCGACCGATGAGAATGTCGAAGAGGGTTACCGTCTGTTTTACATTCATGACTGCGACGGCATCATTGCTTTCGGCGGGGGAAGTCCAATGGATTGCGCCAAGGGAATTGCCGCAAAGAATGCGCATCCCAATAAGTCCATAGCTGAAATGCAGGGGATTCTGAAGGTGCATAAGAAGATTGTTCCGTTCTGGGCTGTGCCGACAACCGCCGGCACCGGATCGGAAACAACGCTGGCGGCAGTCATCACCGAAGAAAAGACGCATCATAAGGCTTCCATCAACGATCCGTGCATCATGCCGGCATATGCCGTGCTGGATCCGGAGCTGACCGTCGGATTGCCGGCGCATATTACTGCTTCGACGGGTATGGACGCATTGTGCCATGCCGTGGAAAGCTATACCAACTACACTTACTGCACGGATCTGGAAAAGGACTATTCAAAGCGGGCAGTAAAGCTGATTTATGAAAATCTGCTGAAGGCATATAATGACGGAACCGATCTTGAAGCACGTCAGAATATGCAGAAAGCCGCGTTCTACGCCGGCAGATCGTTTACCAGAGGCTGCGTCGGATATGTGCATGCGGTCGGTCATACGCTCTCGGGATTGTACGGCGTGCCGCACGGGCTTGCCATGGCGGTGATCCTGCCGCATGTCATGAAGCAGTTCGGTCCGGCCGTTTATGAGCGGCTGGGTGAACTGGCGGATGTGATCGGACTGGAAGGAGACACGCCGCAGGAAAAGAGCGGAGCGTTTATCACCTGGATTGAAGAGATGAACGAACGGATGAATATTCCGAAAGGCTTCGATATGATACGGGATGAAGATGTGCCGCAGATCATCGCCTGGGCAGATAAAGAGGCAAATCCGCTGTATCCTGTCCCCGTTATATGGAAGGAAGAGGACTTCCGGAAACTGATCGCCTCCATCCGTCTGTAAAGCCGGAAATAACATCGGAATATGGAACAGAAGCACCGGTCCGCCGGTGTTTTTGTCAGAAACGGCGTTATTCTGAGACTTTGTGATACTTGTGCGAATTGTCACAAATGAGCTTCTTTTTTGTCTATCTGTCATCAGCGTACAGGAGAATGGTGAAGGAACAGGAAAACTGATATACAATAAAACATAGGATACAGCAGTTAATTACTATGAGTGATATCACATTACAATCATCTATAGGCACCTTTACAGGCAATGAACAGGAGTACTGTTATGAGTTCCTGGGTATTCCCTATGCGAAAGCAGGCAGGTTTGAATACAGTACACTGATCGATTCCTATGAGGGTGTTTTTGACGCGCGCAAGATGGGTAATTCCTGTCCGCAGTACCGGCAGTTTCATGCCCACCTCGATGTACCGGAGCGTCTGTTCTATCACAAAGAATTCCGTCAGGGAATAGATTTCAAATACGATGAAGACTGTCTGAACCTGAATATCTATACCCCGAAAGAGGCGAAGAACTGCCCGGTCATCGTCTATTTCCACGGCGGCGGCTTTAACTCCGGGTCCAACAACGAAGAACCGTTCCGGGGATATGAACTGGCAAAGCGGGGGATCATTACGGTCTTTGCGAATTACCGGGTGGGTGTACTTGGGTATTACTGTCATGAGGAGATACAGAAGAAATACGGACGTAACGGCAATTTCGGCCTTGATGACGAAGTGAATGCGCTGAAGTGGGTAAGAGCTCACATACAGGAATTCGGCGGTGACCGAGACAATATCAGCCTCATGGGACAGAGTGCCGGTGCGATCGCCATACAGTATCTGTGTCTGAATCATGATCTTGAGGGAATGTTCAGTAAGGCAGTCATGATGTCCGGTGCAGGACTGTTCCCGAAGATGGCTCTGCCGAAGAAGGCGGAAGAGACATATCCGTACTGGCAGGAACTGATGACGCTGGCAGGCTGTACTACTTTTGAAGAATTCCGCAGGGCAGATCTCAGCACGATCCACGATGCATACGAAGAGATAAAAAAGAGAAGAAAAGATAATGTACAGAACATGATGCCTGTCGTTGACGGTGTTCTGATCAAGGACAGTGTGGATGTACTGATCAAAGATCCGCTAAAGATCAGCTACATGATAGGGTATACAAACAGTGATCTGTATGCCCCGGTGATGGCTTATATCGGCAACCGGTTTGCCAGGGACAACGGTGCCTATGTGTATTACTTCGATATTGATGCACCGGGAGATAAGAACGGTGCTTTCCACTCCTCGGATCTTCGATACATGTTCGGAAGGCTTGAGACTTCCTGGAGACGGTACGGAGAAAGAGATAAAGAAGTATCCGGTCAGATGATGGATTACCTGGCAAACTTCACAAAGACAGCAGATCCAAACGGAGAAGGGCTTCCTGTCTGGCAGAAGACTGATCATCATCAGCACAAAGTACTCGCTTTCTCCAGAAAGAACACAAAGATGAAAAGAGTAACGCTTGTGAAACCGCTCGTGAACATGCTGAGGAAAGGAGAACCGAAGGCATGAAGTTCAATCATTATTTCACCTTAAGCCATGCGGATGAACATACCCGTATCTATCAGTGTGACGGGCTGACCATGCGTATCGACTTTATTGAAGATATGCTGAGGGTAGCACTCATAAAGAGTGAGGATACCCTGCCGACGTTCAGTATCGATCCTGAGCATACAATGACACGTAACGGCAGAGATAAATTATCTCTGGATGGTTTTCATTTGTGTGCACCGGAAGTACACGAAGATGAAGAAGTCATCTCTTTTCACCATGCCGGTCATGACGTACGTATTGAACGGAAGAACTTCCGTATCACGATTACCAATGAGAATGGAATACTCTATCAGGACAGGAACGGTTTAGCCTATAACTTTGCGGGAGAACTGGGAGAAGGCTCTGTTCACTATACGGGAAGAGATGAAGACCAGAAGATCTACGGACTGGGGGATAAAGCCGGAAAGGTCAACAAGAATCACCAGAGGTATAAGCTGGATACGAATGATTCGATGGGCTTTAAAGCTGAATACAGTGATCCGTTATATAAGTATCTTCCGTTCTATATCTGTGAGAATCATGCCGGAAGCTACGGGATGTATTACGATACTTATTCCGAGGGAGAGATCGACTTCGGGAAGGAACATGATAACTACTATGAAGCTTTCAATTCGATCAGGTATGAAGAAGAAAACATGGTCTTCTATATCCTGTTCGGAAGTGTAACGGAGATCATCAGCCGGTTCATAGATATGACCGGAGGGATCGCGGAAGTGCCGGACTGGGCTTTTGCATACTGCGGTTCAACGATGGAATATACCGATGCGGATGATGCGGACAAACGCCTGAGATCATTTATCGACCGGTGTGAGGAATACGGTATCAAAGCCGGAGGTTTCTACATGTCGAGCGGCTATACGCAGATCAACGAGAAGCGCTATGTCTTTCACTGGAATACAGACAAGATCCCGGATCCAAAGGGACTGTCCGATTACTTCAACAGGAAGGGATTAAAGCTGATCCCCAACATCAAGCCTGCCTTCCTGGATGATCATCCGCTGTATGACGATATCGCAGAGAGAGGTCTGTTTCTGCATTACAAGGATGGCACTCCGGCGAAGTTCCCGTTCTGGGGAGGAAATGCCTCCTACCTGGATCTGACTAATCCGGAAGCGTATGCGTTCTGGAAAAAATGTGTGAAGACGGTACTGGTGGAGAATGGGTATCAGGATATCTGGAATGACAATAACGAGTATGATGTCCATGACAAGGATGTCTATGCGCATGGCTTCTCCGGGGAGATCCCGGCAAGACTGATCAAGCCGCTGTTCTCCTACCTGATGTCGAAAGCCAGCAGGGAAGCCTGTGAAGAAGTGAATGAAACACCGTTCAATGTGACACGCTGCGCCATTGCCGGAAGCCAGGGAATCGCAACGACCTGGACCGGAGACAACTATACGGACTTCAGGGATCTGCGCTACAACCACTATCAGGCAATGACGATGTCTCTGTCAGGTTTCTGTTTCTTTGGCCCGGATATCGGAGGTTTTGCAGGACCAAGACCCGATAAGGAACTGTTCCTGCGCTGGCTGCAGTACGGTGTGTTCTTACCGAGATTTGTTCTACATTCCTGGAAGCCGGGAGAGGAATCCACGATGCCCTGGCTCTATCCGGAGGAGATGGAAACGGTAAAGAAGATCTTTGATCTGAGGGAGAGTCTTGTGCCGTATCTGCGTGCAGAGATGAAGAAATGTATCGAAATGAACAAACCGCTGATCACACCCGTCTTTCTGCGTGATGCGGACTATGACAGGGAATCGGATAACTATATGTGCGGCGAGAAGATCCTGGTATGTCCTGTATTTGATGAAGGTGTAAACAAGAGAACCATACATCTGCCGAAGAGCACAACAGGCTTTACACTCCGCGGGGAAGGAGAAGTCCTTCCGGGAGATACAGATATTACAGTTAACTGTACGACTGAGGATCTGCCGATATGGTTTACGGAAGTATAAAGGGGGGGGAACAGATATGAGTACTAAGAAGAGCGGACTGACGCTGAAACATAAGATCGGATACGGTCTTGGAGATGCCGGAGGTGTCATGACCTTTGCGCTGATGGGTTCTACCTTCTCGATGTACTGTACGGATGCGCTGGGTATCTCAGCAACGAGGATCGCCGTACTGTTACTGATCTGGAATATCTGGGACTTTATCAACGATCCGCTGATGGGTGCTTTCATCGACAAGTCCTATGCGAAGAGTACAAATAAGCAGGGGAAGTTCCGTCCCTGGATCCTGCGGGCTACACCGCTGCTGTGTATCTCCTTCATCGCTCTGTGGTCGGTACCGAGCCTGTTTGAAGGCATGGCAAGACTGTGTCTTCTGTTCGGCTTAAAGATCATCTATGAGGGATCCTATACGATGTTCAATATCCCGATGGGATCATTACTGTCTGCGATGGCGGATACCGATGAGGAAAGAGCTTCACTATCTTCCGCAAGAGGTATCGGATCAGCCGGCGCGACCCTGATCTCCCTGTTCATCATGCCTATGTTCCTGAAGAAGTTCGGTGAGACCAATGCCACGGGATATGCGATCGGTGCAGCTATCTGTGCACTCATAGGCCTGGCGATGTGTATCGCACATTACTTCTGGACAGAAGAGAGACTCGAGACCGGAAACAATACCGACAGTGACAATATCAAGGTGACGGATATCCTGGAAGTCATCAAGGTCAACAGACCTTTCGTGGCGCTCTGTGTACATGGTCTCTTCATCTGCATGATGCAGTATGTCGGCAATACCTTGAACAACTACATGTATTCGGATGTCCTGGGAGATATCTCCCTGGCGTCCTACGGCACCTTGTTCAGTGCCCCGGCCATGATCATCATCTTCATCACCGGACCGATGATCGCAAAGAGGATCGGCCTCGAGAGACTGATCCGTTACGGCTTACTGATCAGCTGCGTACTGTATCTGGGAATCTATGCCGGACTGATGTTTATGAATATGAATCCCTGGGTATATGCGGTATTAAGCAATACGGCCATGGGCTTTGCGTTCATCTCGATCTACATGCAGTGGGGTCTGGTAGGAGAGGCGATCGACTACAACGAGATGATCACCGACAAAAGAACTGAGGGCTCCATCTACGGTACCTTCAATCTCAGCAGAAGAGTTGGACAGACGATCGGTAACTCTGCCGCAATGTTTCTTCTGGGCATAGTCGGATATAACGGCGCTGCAGCTGCACAGTCTGCCGCAACGATCACAGGTATCAAGACTCTGTGTGCTCTGTTACCGGGCATCCTGGTGCTGGGCTCATGGGCATCGTTCAAGTTCCTCTGGAACATGGATGAAGACATGAGAAGAAGAGTAGATGAATATAAAGCATCCAAGAAGAGACAGAACTGAACGGTGAGATGATCTCATCCTGCTTTGTTTTCAGAACTGAATACTTCCGGATAAGATCGTATAACAAACAGTACCCTCGTCAATAATTCTTGATTTCATGAAAAAAAGGACTAAACTGGACTGTGCGCTTTAAAGCGCAGATTCGGAGGAAAGAAAATCATGAAATATAACAGATTTGCGGCTGTACTGGCCGCATCGGCTCTGGTCCTCAATATGACCGCCTGCAGTAAGACAGAAAAACCCGCAGCGTCTGCGACACCCGAAGCTACGGCAGAGGCAGAAAAACCCGCAGAGTCCGCAGCTCCTGAAGCTACAGCAGAGACAGAATCCAGCAAGGCTGCGATCGTCGGCACATGGCAGCTCTCCAAGGTACTTGTTTCCGAGAAGGAAGGGGAGAATCCTGTTGAAGTACAGGAAGAGGATCATGCGTCCATGTTTGAAGAGAAGAACAGTGTTTATACCTTCAATGAGGATGGTACAGGTACAGTTGTCATGACAGACGGTGAGGATAAAGCCGAGAAGGAACTGACCTGGGTAACCAACGATGAGGAAAGCTACACAGTATCCGGTGATACGGATGAGGTATATCTCTATGATCCTGTAGAAGATGTCCTGATGAGAGAGTATATCGGCCGTGATCCTTCCTTTATCCACGTGCTGACTGTATTTGCCCGTCAGTAATCAGACTGTTACAGAACTTTGGAAGACCGGGATTCCGGTCTTTTATTGTTCCTGCAGAGAGAAATAAAACAGGATCCTGTGATGTTATTTGTGCTGTTCAAGAGTCTTCATGTGATGCAGTACGTAGGGGATCTCAAATGCGAGCTGGGCTGCCCAGCCGATACCGCTGGCTGCCGCAATACCTTTGATACCGATTCTGCCGGCTAACAGGAATGTTCCTATGGTACGCAGAGAGATCTGGATGAATGTACAGAGGATCGTGACAGGGATCTTGCCTACGCCTCTGCAGTATCCCTGGAAACCGTTGGTAAAACCTGGAAGAACATACAGCAGGGCAATGACAGACAGATATGCGGTACCTTCACGGATGACTTCGGCAGTACCGTTACCCTTGATAAACAGGGCGACAATAGGCTTGCCAAAGATCAGGGCAATGATGCCGATCAGGATGCCGTAGACAAGTTCCATGGATATACCGGTGAAAAAGCCTTTCCTGATCCTGTCCGGTTTCTCAGCACCGCGGTTCTGGGCGATACAGGTAGAAATAGCCGAAGCAATGCCCTGTTCAGGGATCAGCGCAAAGCTGTCGATGCGGCTGACAGCGTTGAAGGCGGCGATCGTACTGACACCCAGCAGATTCACCTGGGACTGGATCAGCAGCTTGCCGATGGGCTGTACTGCCTGCTGGAAGGCAGAGGGCAGTCCGTACTTCATGACCCGTTTCAGCAGTACCGTGTCAGTCTTCCATTCCTCACGGCGGGGGATCAGATCCGGCATTTCTTTAATCATGCAGCGGGCTGCCAGGAAGGCCGAGAAGACCTGGGCAAATACCGTCGTCAGGGCACTGGTCGCAATGCCGAGGCGGAAGATACCCAGCAGAACAAGATCCAGCAGAATATTCAGGATCGAACAGATCGCCAGAAAACGCAGCGGACGCTTGGAGTCGCCGACACTTTTCATCGCCGATGCCAGTGCATTATAGATAAATGTGAAGGGCACACCGATGAAGGTGATCCGCTGATAGATCGTCGTGATGCGGAAGATCTCTTCCGGTACGGCAAGGAGTCTGAGAATCAGCGGTGTAAGCAGAAATCCCGGGATCGCAATGATCAGACTCAGGAGAATACCGGCTTTGAGAACAGCAGATAATGATCTGCGGAAAGAAGGCATGTCATTGGCACCGAAGCGCTCACTCATGAAGATACCGGCACCGATGCACAGACCCGAGATCGCCAGGATCACAAGATTCATGACCGGAGCTGCGATTCCCTCCGCTGCCAAAGCATCCTGTCCGATAAACCTGCCGGCGATCATGGAGTCAGCTGCGTTATAAGCCAGCTGAAGCCAGTTTGCCAGCAGTAACGGCAGGGCATAGCGCCACAGATGGGAAAACAGAGATCCTTCGGTCATGTTCTGCATAGCATTCAAACTCCGTATACTTTGATAATATAAGCACGAAATACAGCCGAACGCAAACAGAGAAAATAGATATGTACAGCAGGAAGACAAGGAAAGATCAGCGGGAGGAGGGATGTGCATGCATATCCTTCTGCTGTCTTTAAAACGGTTCATATCGTATTGAAAAAGGTACGCAGTGTTCGTAAAAACGAAAAATGGTACGTAAAGAGGTTGAAATTGTACATGGATGAGTTATGAAATTCCATGTGTTTTCAATATATAATGGTAAGAGAAGAGGATAGTATAGAGCGCATCTGCGCCGGAAAGGAAAACCATATGGAATTAAATCTCAGACCCGCAAGTGAATGTAAGTATGATGCGGTCAGCCTTGGCGAAATTATGCTTCGCCTTGACCCGGGAGAGGGCAGAATTCGTACTGCACGTACATTCCAGGCATGGGAAGGCGGCGGTGAGTATAACGTAATCCGCGGTCTGCATAAGTGCTTTGGTATGAATACAGCTGTTATTACAGCATTTGCGGACAATGAAGTTGGTAAACTGATGAAGGACCTGATCGAACAGGGCGGTGTTGACACAAGCCTGATCTACTGGAAGAAGACAGACGGTATCGGACGTATCTGCCGTAACGGTCTGAACTTCACAGAGCGCGGTTTCGGTATCCGCGGTGCTATCGGCTGCAGTGACAGAGCCAACACAGCGATCTCCCAGGCTACACCGGAAGACTTTGACTTCGATTACATCTTCGGAACATTAGGTGTCAGATGGCTCCATACAGGCGGTATCTATGCGGCACTGTCCGAGCAGGCTTGTGATACAGTTATTGCCGCATGCAAGGCTGCCAAGAAATACGGAACGATCGTTTCCTACGACCTGAACTACCGTCCTTCCATGTGGAGTGCGATCGGCGGTCTCGAGAAGTGCCGTGAGGTCAACCGTGAAGTTGCCAAGTATGTCGATGTCATGATCGGTAACGAAGAAGACTTCACAGCCTGCCTTGGTCTTGAAGTTGAAGGCAACGATGCAGGTCTCAAAGAGCTGAACCTGGAAGGTTACTACAAGATGATCGCAGCTGCTGCCAAGGAGTATCCTAACTTCAAGGCTATTGCGACAACACTGCGTACGGTTAAGACTGCTACAGTCAATGACTGGAAGGCGATCTGCTGGGCAGACGGTGAGATCCACATGTCCAAGGAATACAACGGACTGGAGATCCTTGACCGTGTCGGCGGCGGCGACTCCTTTGCGTCCGGTCTGGTATATGGTCTGATGACATACGGTGATGCCGAGAAGGCTGTTAACTACGGTGCAGCTCACGGTGCACTGGCAATGACAACACCTGGCGATACATCCATGGCTTCCAAGGAAGAAGTTGAAGGTGTCATGGGCGGTGCCGGTGCCAGAGTTAAGCGTTAATACGAAGAGTATTACTGCATAGTCTGAACCTGACAGTATAAAGAATGAGCAGGAATCATACCCGGAAGGGCAGAATTCCTGCTCGTTTTTTTAGCGCTGTTCGGATGATTTCTTTTCAGGCTTCTTCCGATATTCTCTCGGGGACATGCCTGTTTTCTTTTTGAACAGTCTTGTGAAATATGCGGCATCATCATATCCGGACAGTGATGCGATATCCTGTATCGGAAGTGCTGTGCTCTTCAGCAGTTCCTGTGCACTGTCCATGCGTATCTTTGCGATGTATGCGGTCATCGTCATGCCTGTTTCCTCACGGAAGCGTGCTGACAGATAGCTTTTACTGACATTGAGTTCATCCGCCACCAGATCGAGGGAGAGATCCTGCTGATCAATACAGGCATAGATATAATTGACAGCGTCCGAGATGGTGCGGGAGTATCCGGTCACCTTGTGCCTGGAAGTAAGCCTGCAGTAATCTGTGATCATTTCATCTGCCAGGTGATCAAGTTTTTTCAGATCATATGTCTTCAGTATTCTGACAGACATCTGCCGGGAGATCTCGTCCAGAAAGTACGGATGTACATTTCCGCGCTGTGCTGCCTTTCTGCACAGAGTATTTAATACCGAAAGATAATACTGCGTGGAGCGGATGGTGTCGGTGGATCGGTTATCAAATGCGAGTCTGCCGATCCTGGTGAATGCTTTCAGGGCACCGGCTTCATCACCGGCGGCGATCCGTTCCATCAGTGCTGCTTCCGTCTGGTATTTCTTTTCCAGCGTCTGCATGCGCTTGACAGGATCCTGTTTGACAGCCGGGGTAAACTCGGGATCTGTTACGGCGGTGTTCAGTTTGCGGATATCCGCTTCATCACCCTGCACAAAGTGTGAGAGAACCTCGATATAGGAGTACAGGATGCCTTCATCCGTGATGCAGGGAAGTGAGCCGTAGTACTGAAGAAGCGATATGACCTGTTCATTTGTTACACGCTGCCGGCGGAACATTTTCCGGATATCGCCGATCTCCGGGACTTCCGTGATATACGGACCGATGAGTATGATCAGATCCTCGCTGTCATGCGGCAAAAGGATATATGAACACGAATATTCATCCTGCAGATAGTAAATACTCTTATTAGTATCGTCAAAAGAGATGCCGGTGAAGTCGGAAATGGTCAGAGGTGTCCTGATCCCCAGCATGGAGCGCAGTCCGAAATCAAACTGTTCCGGAAGAGGTTCATGTATACGGATCTTCTCTGTCTTCAGGAACAGGCTGTTCATAAATTCATCTGTAAACGCATACAGAAGGTCGGTATTCTTATTCATAGTATTATCATAACAAAAATATTATCCAAGTATAAATAAATACTGTCCTATTATGTTTGTCAACTCCCCGATATGATGATGTCGAATAATCCTGTGGTAAAAATCCTGCGCAGAAACAGGACAATTCATGAAAGGGGTTACATAAAATGAGTACGTCAAATAGTAAGTATGATGTCGGCAACGGCATTCATCGTGTACCGCTGTGGCGAATCGGCGGATATGCGCTGAACAATACTGCAACAAATCTTTATCTGTTTATGATGAATTTCATTGCCTACTACATTACGGGATGGGTAGGACTGGGTGTAGTCCTCGCCGGCAGTTTCTCCATGATCATGAGAATCTGGGACGGTGTGACAGACCCGTTCATCGGCTATGTAGTTGACAGAACAAACGGTAAGTTCGGTAAGAACAGGCCATTCATGGTCATGGGCAACCTGATCCTGTGTGTCACCAGCTTCCTGATCTTCCATCTCACACCGAGCATTCCGGCTGGGGGTGCCAGAATTGCCTGGTTTTTCCTGATCAATGCTCTCTATTACATTGGTTATACATTCCAGTGTGTTGTTACCAAGTCCGCGCAGAGCTGTGTAACGAACGACCCGAAGCAGAGACCTGTATTTGCGATCTTCGATGCAGTTTATAATATGATCCTCTTCACAGGCGGACAGGTCCTCGTATCTTCGTATCTCGCACCTAAGTACGGCGGCTTCCAGAACGATCTGGGACTGTTCCACGAACTGTGGCTGATCGTTGCGATCACTTCTGCGATCTTTACATGCATCGCTGTCATCTCCATCTGGCCGAAGGATAACGAGAAATACTTCGGTACAGGCAAACCTCAGATGATCACCTTCAAGGACTACTTTGAAGTCATCAAGAACAACAAGGCGATCCAGATGCTCGTTCTTTCCGCATCTACTGACAAGCTTGGCTCTGCCGCAAGAACATCTGTTGTCACACTGATCATGTACGGTATCGTTGTCGGCAACTACGCTCTGTCCGGAGGCTTCAGCATCTATACTACGATCGGTAATATCCTGTTCACCTTCGTCGGTCTCGGTGTTATTGCGACGAAGTTCGGTCAGAGAAAAGCCATGATCATCTCCAGCTGGGTAGCTCTGGCCGGAAACGTCCTGATGATGCTGCTGTGGCTCTTCGGCGATCCTAAGACACTGAATCTGCCCGGATATGAAGGCTTCACAGGCTTCTCATTCTTCACGATCGCTCTGTTTGTCCTGACAGTTGTAACAGGCGGTTTCCAGCAGGTATCTTCCAACATCGTTATCCCGATGACAGCAGACTGTGCCGACTATGAGACATACCGCTCCGGCAAGTATGTTCCGGGTCTGATGGGAACACTGTTCAGCTTCATCGATAAGCTGGTTTCTTCACTGGCACCGATGATCGCATCTCTGTGTCTGTCTGCAATCGGCTTCAAGGAGACCATGCCTGACCTGAGCACACCGTTTACTCCTCAGCTGAAGATCGTCGGTATCTTCCTGATGTACGGACTTGTATCGCTCGGTCTGCTCGTCAACGTTATTGCAATGAAGTATTATCCGCTGACAGCTGAAAAGATGGAAGAGGTACGTGAACGTATCGCTGAGATCAAAGCGGAATACGCAAAAGGCTGATAATTCGATCTCCGGAGGTATGAGATGGCAAAAAGGAATAAAACTCTGAAAAAAGGAAAGAAATCTACACCACTCAATGATGCGCAGATCAAAGAGCTGTTTGAACTTGAATCAGAGCTTTCCGATCTGAAGCGGCAGTATAATATTGAAGATAAATCGTGGTTTGCCCGTCTGGGTGAAAGATATTATGCCTTCAAGGAAAAACATACTGCTCTGCATCCGGTCAACCGCAAAACATACCTCTGGCTTTGTCTGCTGGCGGTACTCGGCATCAACCAGTTCTACGCGAAGCACTGGGTGAAAGGATTATTCTACCTGGCACTCAGCTGGACGGGAATACCGGTAGCCTTCGGGCTGATCGACTGGATGATCGCCGTACCGAAGCAGGCAGATGAAAACGGAAATATACTGATATAAGGAGGAAAAACATGACAGCATCATTACTTTATCCCCGTGTTACTGCAACACGCCGTGCCGTTTCTCTTGATGGTCTGTGGAAATTCAAATTTGATCCTGAATCCAAAGGCACAGCAGAAAACTGGATGAACGGACTGAAGAATACTGTCAATATGCCTGTCCCTTCAAGCTTCTGCGATATCTTTACGGACAAGGACAGCCGCGAATACTGCGGTGACTTCTGGTACGAGACAGAATTCCTTGTGCCGGAGGAGTGGAAAGAGCGCAGGATCGCCGTACGTTTCGGAAGTGTAACACACAAGGCAAGAGTGTTTATCAACGGAACGGAAGTCGCGCAGCATACGGGAGGTTTCCTGCCGTTTAATGCCGATATCACGGACTATGTAAAGTTCAACGAGGAGAACAGATTATCCGTTCTTGCCAACAACGAGCTCTCGCAGACGATGATTCCCTGCGGTGCAACTGAAGTATTATCCAACGGGAAGAAGGTCGCAGCACCTTACTTCGACTTCTACAACTATGCCGGTATTCACCGTCCTGTAAAACTGATGGCACTCCCGAAGGAAGCCATCACAGACTATTCCACAGTCTACAGACTGGAAGACGGAAAAGCATTTGTTGACTACTGCGTGGAAGCTGAAGGTGAGGGAACGGTCAGTGTTGCCCTGTATGACGATGAAGGTAACTGTGCCGCAAAGGCAGAAGGCAGAACAGGCACACTGGAAGTCAGCGAGCCGAGACTCTGGAGTGTCGGCAGTCCGAATCTCTATACGATCGTGATCAGCCTGTGCAAAGACGGCAAGCTGACGGATGAGTACAAGGATCGCATCGGTATCCGTACATTTGAGGTCAAGAGCGGAGAACTGCTGCTCAACGGCAAGCCGATCTACCTGAAGGGCTTCGGCAAGCACGAGGACGCAGATATCCGCGGCAAGGGCATGGATTACGCGATTGCCCAGCGTGACTACGAATGCATGAAGTGGATCGGTGCAAACTGCTATAGAACAAGCCATTATCCGTATGCAGAGGAATGGTACTACATGGCAGATGAGGAAGGCTTCCTGATCATTGATGAAGTACCGGCAGTCGGCATGTTCGAAAGTCTGATGAATGCGGTAGACGCATCCAGCGGAAAGAAACAGGCTGTTACCTGGTTTGAAAAGGAGACGACACCGGAGCTTCTCGCACACCACATCGACTGTGTCCATGACATGATCGTCCGTGACAAGAACCATCCGAGTGTTATTGCCTGGTCACTGCTGAACGAACCGGAGACAGTCCACGAAAGCGCCAGACCTTACTTTGAAAAGGTATTCGAAAAGGCACACGAGTTCGATCCCCAGAGACGTCCGCGCACATTCGCTCTGATCATGAATTCAAGACCGAACCTGTGCAAGTGCTGGGATCTGAGTGATTTCGTATCCCTGAACAGATACTATGGCTGGTATGTCATGGGCGGTCCGAGAATCGTCAATGCCGAGAAGGCATTCCGTGCAGAGATGGACGAATGGGCAAAGATCCGCGGCGACAAACCGTTTATCTTCACCGAATACGGTGCTGATACAAACGGTGAGCTGCACAAGCTGCCCAGCGTCATGTGGAGCCAGGAATACCAGGATGAGTACCTGGATATGGTACACAGAGTCTTTGACACCTATCCCTGGATCAAGGGTGAACTTGTCTGGAACTTTGCGGACTTCCAGACCACTGAAGGCATCATCCGTATGAACGGAAACAAGAAAGGTATCTTCACCCGCGACCGTCAGCCGAAGAGCGCTGCATACGTATTCAAGAAGAGATGGGAAAGCCTGCCTGAAGATTACAAGGGCTAGACCGTAAAGACAAAAGAGGCAGTAAGGTTGATATCATAGACCAAATTGCCTCTTTTACTGTATCTGTAACCCGGGGTATTACAGCGTTGTTACCGCATCCGGGAATTCCTGTTCTTCTTTCTGTTTCAGGGTGATATTTGAACAGTGCAGGTTCTGGATAAAGTCTGCCTCAAAGCGGGTATCCGCAGCTTTGATGTTCAGGTTCTCCAGAGTGAAGTCAGAGAGGGTATACTGTTCGCTGTTATGTACATTGAAGAATGTATCACATGTAAATTCACAGTTTCGCAGTTCGACATGTCTGCCGCAGGATACCGGGAGATCACTTCTTCCCTGCAGATCGAAGAACTGCCTCCAGGGGTTGATATTCAGGAAGTTTGCGGTCTTTCCGCGGATATCTTCCATCCGTACGTATTCGTAGCACTGCGGGGTATCGGGACGGAACTTCATCCATAACAGGTTGTATCCCTCCGAGACACAGATCCTGCGGAGGATGATATTCCGGTCATGAATGGATTCAGAGCCGAAGGTCAGACAGCTGTGGACAAAGCCGTATTCGCAGTCCTCGACAATGATCCGCTCGTTGGCGCCGTTGTCCGGATCCTGATCTGCCCAGGGACCCTTGCCGCCTTTGAGGGCCACAGCATCATCGTTGACCGCCATGTAACAGTTCTTCACCAGAACATCCGTGCATGCGTCAATGTCGATGGCATCCGTGCTCGGTCCCTTGATACCTTCAATACGTTTTGTGCATAACGGATAATCCCGGATATGTTCACTGCCTTTGAGGATCCCGCCTTTTTCGATATATAAGTTTACATTCCCGGGAAAGAATAAAGCGCCGCTCAGCCAGGTGCCGTTCGGTACGATGATCACCCCGCCGCCTTCCGCTGATGCCTGATCGATCAATGCCTGGATAGCTTCGGTCTGCAGCGTACCGTCATCACGGATCCCATGATCTTTCAGTACGTAGGGTGTGCCAAGTTCGCTCAGGGCAGGAACACGGAGATCGTAAAACCACGAAGCGATGGGTGTACCGTCGGGGAAGTATTCTTCAGGCATAATGCATGCCTCCTTTGCCTATGTATATCATATATATTTATTGTACATTCGTTTACAACATGGATTTGTCGGGGCTGACCATGTATTTTTGTTTTTAACAATGTATACTGAAATGGATACCAGAGGCACTGTATGAAGAAACAGAAGAACACAAGCAAACAGGATAACCGGGAACTTGATGCAGTGATCGACTTCTCCATTCCTTACGAGAATGTGTATCTGTTCGACTCCGAAACAGAATTCCGTATTATTTAGAAAGGTTAAGGAGAACAGAATGGATATTCGCTATTCAGCAAGTCCCAATGATGTAAAACGGTATACGACCGAAGAACTTCGCAGGGAATTTCTCATCACTGATCTGTATGTTGCGGATACAGTAAAAGCTACTTATTCCCATGTAGACCGCATGGTGATCCTCGGCATTATGCCTGTGCATGAAAAGGTCTCGATCGATAAGGGTATCGATATCTGGGCTAACTTCGGCACACACTATTTCCTGGAACGCCGTGAAGCCGGTGTCTTCAACCTTGGCGGTAAGGGTGCCATCACAGCAGACGGTGTCCGTTATGAGATGGGATATGAGGACTGCCTGTATATTTCCAAGGGTGTAAAGGAAGTTTACTTTGAGAGTGAAGATCCCGAAAAACCGGCAAAGTTCTATCTGGCTTCCACCCCTGCACACAAGGCATGCAAGACGACATTCCTGTCCTTTGAACAGGCAAACCACCGTCCTACAGGCGACGCAGCTAAATCCAACAAGCGTGTGATCAACCAGTTCATTCATCCGGATGTACTGGAGACATGCCAGCTGTCCATGGGACTGACACAGCTTGCGGAAGGCAGTGTATGGAATACCATGCCGAGTCATACGCATGAGCGCCGTATGGAAGTATACACATACTTTGAGATCCCTGAAGGGGAAGCTGTATTCCATATGATGGGTCAGCCGAAGGAGACAAGACATATCGTCATGAAGAATTTCGATGCGGTCATTTCTCCCTCCTGGTCGATCCACAGCGGATGCGGCACAATGAACTATACATTCATCTGGGCAATGGGCGGTGAGAACCTGGCCTTTGATGATATGGATAATCTGAATCCTGACGAACTTTTATAGGAGGAGTTTACTATGGATATGAAAGATTTCCGCCTGGACGGCAAGATTGCTCTGATCACAGGAGCAGTGTACGGTATTGGTTTTGCAATTGCTGAAGCATATCATGCAGCAGGTGCCAAGATCATCTTCAACTGCCTGACTGAAGACGCAAAAGAGAAAGCACTTGCTTCATATCACGAGAAGGGTATTGACGCTGTCGGATATGTTGCAGATGTTACCAAGGAAGATGAGATCAAGGCCATGGTTGCGGATATCGAAGAGAAGTACGGTACGATCGATATTCTCGTTAACAACGCAGGTATTATCAAGAGGATCCCGATGACAGAGATGACAGCAGAAGAATTCAGAGCTGTCGTTGATGTTGACCTGAATGCTCCGTTCATCGTTTCCAAGGCAGTCATTCCCGGAATGATCAAGAAGGGACATGGCAAGATCATCAACATCTGTTCGATGATGTCTGAGCTTGGCCGTGAGACTGTATCTGCTTATGCAGCAGCCAAGGGCGGTCTGAAGATGCTGACAAAGAACATCTGCTCTGAATACGGTGAATTCAACATTCAGTGCAACGGCATCGGTCCCGGTTATATTGCAACACCGCAGACAGCACCGCTGAGAGAAAGACAGCCTGACGGATCCAGACATCCGTTTGACCAGTTCATCGTTGCCAAGACACCGGCTGCACGCTGGGGTACACCGGAAGACCTTCAGGGACCGGCAGTATTCCTGGCTTCGGATGCTTCCAACTTTGTAAACGGACAGATCCTGTACGTTGACGGCGGTATCCTGGCCTACATCGGCAAGCAGCCGTAATGCAGAAAGTTTCATTCTATGCGGGAGATGCGGAGGTGCACGGCGTACTGCAGGAGCAGTATGATACGCTGAAAGCACACCGTATCCGCCCGGCATTGGTGATCTGTCCGGGAGGTGCCTATCAGTGGCGTTCACCTCGTGAGAAGGATTCTGTCGCATTTGAGTTTCTTTCCATGGGATATCAGGTATTCATCGCAGAATACTCCGTCGGTGATAAGGCAAAAGAATACAGACCGCTGAGAGAGCTTGCGGAGGCTGTACGTACGATCCGCAGTAGACATGAAGAATGGCATATCGATCCCGGGAAGATCGCTGTGCTTGGTTTTTCGGCAGGCGGTCATCTGGCTGCGAGTCTTGGAACATTCTGGAATGATCCTGAGCTGGATCTCGGTGCCGATTCACGGCCTGACGCGATGATCCTGTGCTATCCGGTGATCAGCATGAAGGAATTTGCGCATGAAGAATCCGTGAGACATGTGACCGGTGATGATCCTGTGCTGAAGGATAAACTCCATCTGCCTGATCATGTCAGTTCTGACTTCCCGCCTACATTCCTGTGGCACGGCGGTGAGGATACCAGTGTCCCGCCTGAAAACAGTCTGATGCTGGCAGTGAAACTGAAACAATGCAGGGTGCCGTTCGAGTATCATCTATTTGAAACAGGAGTACATGGTATATCCACATGTACACAGGAGGTGGAATCGCCTGATGAAGTATGCAGGCAATGGGTATCTCTCTGTAAAACGTGGATCAATCGAAGGTTTAAATACGTACCCTGAGCAGTTAAGTGAAGGTGCGTATGTATCTTCACTTTTTCAAGCAAGACAGTGAAAACTGTAAGGAGAAATCAATTCATGAATAAGTTAAACTATGCTGTTCTGAAGGAATCCGGATATACCGGATACATTCTTGAACATGCACCGGAAAAAGTACTGCAGTTCGGCGAAGGAAACTTCCTGCGCGCATTTGTCGATTACTGGTTCGATGTAGCCAATGAGAAAGTCGGCTGGAATGGTAAATGCGTACTTGTCTGCCCGATCAAGGGAGGACTTACACACCTGTTTGATGAACAGGAAGGTCTCTATACACTCTATCTGAGAGGCCGTGAGAACGGTGAAAAGGTAGACCGCAAGAGAGTTATTTCTTCCGTATCCCGCTGCCTGGATCCCTATGATGAAGCAGGCTTTGAGGCAATGATGGAAGTAGCACGTTCTGCCGATCTGGAGTATGTAGCTTCCAATACGACCGAAGCAGGTATCACATATGATCCTTCCTGCAAGCTGGAAGACCGCCCTGCATCTTCATTCCCGGGTAAGCTGACACAGGTCCTCTACGAACGTTTCAAGGCCGGTCAGAAGGGACTTGTCATTCTGTCCTGTGAGCTGATCGACAATAACGGCAAAGAACTGCAGAAGTGTGTAAATCAGTACATCGATCAGTGGGAACTGTCCGATGAATTCCGTAAATATGTTAATGAAGACTGCCTGTTCTGCTCTACGCTGGTAGACCGTATCGTGCCTGGACGTGTCCGTGATCCGAAGGAAGTAGAACGTCTGGAACAGGAGAACGGATACAGTGATTCTCTGCTGGATGTCGGTGAAGTATTCGGTGTCTGGAACATTGAAGGACCGGCATGGCTGGAAGACAAACTGCCGTTCAAGGCAGCCGGACTGAACTGCCCGGTCGTTCCCGATGTCACACCGTACAAGAAGCGTAAGGTCCGTATCCTCAACGGTGCGCACACAGGCTTCGTTCTCGGTGCATACCTTGCCGGATTTGATATCGTCCGTGACTGCATGCAGAATGACACCGTACTGAACTTCATGAATACGATGCTGTATGACGAAGTCATTCCGACCCTGCCGCTCGACAAGGATGATCTGATGAACTTTGCAAGTGCTGTTCAGGATCGTTTCAACAATCCGTTTGTCAATCATGAACTGATGAGTATCTCCCTGAACTCCACATCGAAGTGGAAAGCCAGAGATCTGCCCAGCCTGCAGGAATATGTAGAGATGAAGGGTGAACTGCCGAAGTGCCTGACAACAAGCTTTGCGGCATATATGGCATTCTATTCCAGTGATATTCAGGAGCTGACAGACAAGGGTCTTGTCTGCCGCCGTCCTGCCGGTAATACCTATACTGTCAGTGATGACCGCTTTGTTCTGGAGTTCTTCTATGACCACAGGAATGACGATGCTGCAGCATTGACACACGCCGTGATGAAGGATGAGCGTATGTGGGGCATGGATCTCACAACGATCCCCGGCTTTGAGGAAGCTGCCGCAAAGGCACTGGAAGTGATCAGGACAGAAGGTGCTCTGAAGGCATATGCAGTTGCTTTAGGAAAGGAATAAGCTGTCATGCTTGACTTTATCCGCATTAATGAAAATGACAATGTAGCAGTAGCGCTGCATCCGATCACTGCCGGTACGGAATTCGAAGGTGTAAAGATCATCGAGGATATTCCGCAGGGACATAAGGCTGCCCTGAAGCCGATTGCCTCGGGAGAGACGGTACGGAAGTACGGACTGCCGATCGGACATGCGACTGCTGATATCCAGCCCGGTCAGTGGGTCCATACGCACAATATGGCTACCAACCTGTCCGGTGAAGTGGAGTATACATACTGCCCGACACATCCGCAGGTCACACCGCTGCAGCCCCGTACATTCATGGGCTACCGCAGAGATGACGGCAGAGCGGCAGTACGCAATGAGATCTGGATCATTCCCACGGTAGGCTGTGTCAACGATGTTGCCAAGACCCTGGTCAGAGAGAATCAGGATCTTGTGAAGGGATCAATCGACGGACTGTATACCTTTACACATCCGTTTGGCTGTTCCCAGACCGGACATGACCATGCCCAGACCAGAAAGCTTCTGGCAGCTCTGACACGTCATCCCAATGCCGGTGCCGTACTGGTATTAAGCCTTGGCTGTGAGAATCTGACACATGAGCAGTTCCTTGCGGAACTCGGTGACTATAACCCCGAACGTGTGAAGTTCCTGACCTGCCAGCAGGTCGAAGATGAATTCGAAGCCGGCAGAGCACTGCTGGAAGAATGTGCAGCCTATGCCTCGAAGTTTGAGCGTGAGGAGATCTCCGTCAGTGAGCTGGTCGTCGGCATGAAGTGCGGCGGCTCAGACGGACTTTCCGGTATCACTGCGAATCCGACCGTCGGAAGATTCTCCGATCTGATGACAGCGATGGGCGGCACGACCGTGCTGACAGAGGTTCCGGAAATGTTCGGCGCAGAAAGCTTCCTGCTCAACAGATGCGTCAGTGAAGAAGTCTTTAAGAAAGCATCGGATATGCTGAACGGCTTCAAGAACTACTTCATCTCTCATAACGAAGTGGTCTATGATAACCCCTCACCCGGAAACAAGCAGGGTGGTATTACAACTCTCGAAGACAAGTCCTGCGGCTGTGTGCAGAAGGGCGGAACAGCACCGATCGTTGATGTCATCGGCTATGCGGATTCGGTAAAGACAAAGGGTCTGAACCTGCTCTACGGACCGGGCAACGACCTGGTATCCGCGACTGCGCTGACGGCGGCAGGAGCTCATCTGATCCTGTTTACGACCGGAAGAGGCACACCGTTCGGAGCACCTGCACCGACGCTGAAGATCGCCACCAATACACCGCTGGCAACGAAGAAAGCAAACTGGGTAGACTTCAATGCCGGAGCTGTCGCAGACGGTGAAAAGACACTGGATGAAGCCGGTGCCGACCTGCTTGATCTGGTGATCCAGACTGCCTCCGGTAAGCAGACCAGTTCTGAACGCAAGGGTTTCCGCGAGATCTCCATCTTCAAGGACGGCGTTGTGCTTTAACAGAACCGGAGAAGTGAAAGGAGACAGTATATGCAGCTGGGAATCCGCCTTCATGATATAAATACATCTCTTGGCGAAGAGTATAAGACCATGGAAAAACGTGCAGAGAAAGCACGTGAGGAAGGCTTTACCTGTGTACATCTTGCATATTCCAAGGTGATCAAGGGATGGACGTTTGATGACTGTGCACTGACAGAAGGTCTGGCGCAGTATACCAAAAGAGTATTCCGGAAGAATGACCTGGATGTAGCCGTACTGGGCTGTTATCTGAATCTGGCCCATCCGGATCCGGAAAAGCTCAGGGAGATCCAGAGCCGCTACTTCGGTACGATCCGTGTAGCTTCACTGCTTGGCGCATCGGTTGTCGGCACTGAGACAGGAGCTCCCAATGCGGAGTACAAGATGGACAGCAATACACATTCCAGGGAAGCTCTGGAGGCTTTTATCAAGGGACTTGCGCCTGTCGTGGAATGTGCTGAACAGTATGGTGTATCCATGGCGATCGAACCTGTCTGGAAACATATCGTATGTACACCGGAAAGAGCACGCACGGTACTGGATGCGATCGGCAGCCGGAATCTGCGGATCATCTTTGACCCGGTCAATATTCTGTATCCGGGCAATCTCAGGGAACGTGAAGAACTCTTTGAACGTGCGATCAATCTGCTTGGGGATGACATTGCTGTCGTCCACCTGAAGGACTATGTCGTACAGGGAGATGATCTCAAGAGTATCGCTGCCGGCACCGGAGAAATGGATTATAAGCAGATCCTGAGCTTCATGAAAGCCAGAAAGCCTTATATCCAGACGACCCTGGAGAATACAACAAACGAGAATGCAGTCCAGTCCAGAGAAATGCTGGAGGAGCTCTACCGCAGTCTGTAATGACAGACCGCAATAATTGCCATGTCTCTGCCAATCTGCACAATATGAAAGCAGACCGGCAGAATGCATAATCATAGATGAATAACAGGAGGAAAAATAATTATGAATCAGTTAAATGAAGCTATTGCCAAGATCGGTGTTGTTCCGGTAATCAAGCTGACAAACCCCGAAAGAGATGCTGCTCCGCTTGCCAAGGCACTTTGTGAAGGCGGTCTGCCGGTTGCGGAAGTAACATTCCGTGCTGCAGGCGCTGACAAGGCTATCAAGATCATGAAGGAAACATGCCCGGAGATGATCGTTGGTGCAGGTACAGTTCTGACAACAGAGCAGGCACAGGCTGCCAAGGATGCAGGTGCACAGTTCATCGTATCCCCCGGTTTCAGCAAGGATCTCGCTGACAAGTGCGTAGAACTCGGTATCCAGTACTTCCCCGGTGTAACAACACCGACAGAATACCAGATGGCTCTTCCTTACGGATATGAAGTCGTCAAGTTCTTCCCGGCTGAGCAGTCCGGCGGTCTCGCAAAGATCAAGGCAATGAATGCTCCGTTCCCGATGTTCAAGGTCATGCCTACAGGCGGTATCTCTCTGAAGAATCTGGAAGAATACCTGTCCTGCCCGGTCATCGCAGCCTGCGGCGGTTCCTACATGGTAAAGGCTGACGATATCGAAAACGGCAACTGGGAAAAGATCATTGATCTCTGCAAACAGACAAGAGAGATCGTTGACAGAGTCAGAGGCTAAACATAATGAGCAGATGTCACCTTCTGCTCTTCAGCGTCTTATAAATAACTTGATAAACAGAAACTATACAAGGAGAAATGATATGGAACATCATAATCCTCTGATCAGTGCTCATCCCGGTATACGATTTATTACCTTCGGTGAGGTCATGATGCGGCTGACACCGCCGAATTATGACAAGATCCGTGTTGCTACGAATTTCGAGATCAGCTACGGCGGCAGTGAAGCGAATATCGCACTGGCTCTGGCCAACCTGAAGATCGACAGTACCTTCTTCAGTGTTGTCCCGGATAACTCACTGGGTAAGAGTGCTGTACGTATGCTGAGAAGCAATGATGTACACTGTACACCGGTGATCCTGTCCACACCTGAACAGACACCGACCCACAGAATGGGTGTTTACTACCTGGAGACCGGATACGGAATCCGTCCGTCCCGTGTTACATATGACCGCAAGCACAGTGCAATCGCCGAGTTTGACTTCTCGACGATCGATGCCGAAGCTCTGCTGGAAGGCTATGACTGGCTGCACCTGTCCGGTATTACGCCGGCCCTGAGTCCCAGTTGTGCGGAATTCACCCTGCGGCTGATGAAGACAGCGAAGGAGAAGGGACTGACAGTCAGTTTTGACGGCAACTTCCGTTCTCTGCTGTGGAGCTGGGAAGAAGCCAGAGACTACTGCACCCAGTGTCTGCCTTATGTTGATGTGCTCTTCGGCATTGAACCATATCATCTGTGGAAAGATGAAGAAGATCACACAAAGGGAGACTGGAAAGACGGCCTGAGCATGCATCCGAGTTATGAAGATCAGGATGAAGTCTTCCAGAAGTTTATTGAAAGATATCCGAACATTAAATGTATAGCCCGTCATGTACGTTATGCGCATTCAGGAAGTGAGAACAGTCTGATGGCATATATGTGGTATCAGGGACATACATTTGAGAGTAAGATGTTTACCTTCAATATTCTGGACAGAGTCGGCGGCGGTGATGCCTTCGCCAGCGGTCTGATCTATGCGATGATGAATAACTACAAGCCGATGGATATGGTCAACTTTGCGGTTGCCAGCAGTGTGATCAAGCATACGATCCACGGTGACGGCAACATCATTGATGATGTGGAGACCATCCGGAATCTGATGAATATGAATTACGATATCAAGAGATAGGAGTGATAAGTGAACATGAAAGCATTTATGGATAAGGACTTCCTGCTTGAGACAAAAACAGCGCAGCATCTGTTCCACGATTACGCGGACATCATGCCGCTGGTTGACTACCACTGTCATATTTCTCCGAAGGAGATCTATGAAGACAGAAGGTTCAACAATCTGGCGGAAGTATGGCTCGGCGGTAAGAATCCCGACGGCACCTATTTCGGCGATCACTACAAGTGGAGAGTCATGCGCTCCAACGGTGTGCCGGAAGATTACATCACAGGGGATAAGCCTGACTATGAGCGTTTCCTGAAGTTTGTGGAGGCTCTCGAAATGGCCATCGGCAACCCGATGTACCACTGGTGCAATCTCGAACTGCACAAGTTCTTCGGTGTCAAGGAACCGCTGACCCTCGAGAATGCCGAAGAGATCTGGAACAAGTGCAATGACATGCTGCAGAATGACCCGAACATGACAGTACGCGGTCTGATCAAGCAGTCCAACGTAGCCTTTATCGGTACGACAGATGATCCGGTAGACTCTCTGGAATGGCACAAGAAGATCCGTGAGGATAAGACGATCACCGTTAAGGTATGTCCGTCCTTCCGTCCTGACAAAGCCATCAATATCACCAAGGAAGGCTTTACGGATTATGTAAAGAAGCTGGCAAACAGTGTCGGTAAGGAAACATTCGCTTCCGCACAGGAACTAATCGATGCTCTGATCGAGCGTCTGGAATTCTTTGCCGAGATGGGCTGCCGTGCAAGTGACCATGGTCTTGACTACATTCCGTTCCGCAAGGGTACCGAGGAAGAGATCAACGCAGCTTTCACAAAGGTCATGAACGGTGAATGCATCACTGTTGAAGAAGCCGAGAAGTATCAGACAGCAGTTCTGATGGCTCTTGGCAAGGCGTACCACCGCCTCGGCATTGCCATGCAGCTGCACTACTCCTGCTACAGAAACGCAAACGAGAGAATGTACCGCAAGCTCGGACCGGATACAGGCTTTGATATGATTGCCCAGAACAACTGCGGCGAGATGATCGCCAACCTGCTCAACGAACTGGACAAGACAGCTGAGTGCCCGAAGACGATCCTGTATTCTCTGAATCCTGTAGACAATGAACTGCTCGGCACACTGCTTGGCTGCTTCCAGTCCGATGAAGTACCGGGTAAGATCCAGCTTGGTTCCGCCTGGTGGTTCAATGATACAAAGTCAGGTATGGAAGACCAGATGAGAGCTCTGGCCAACCTGGGTCTGTTCGGCAACTTTATTGGTATGCTTACAGACTCCCGTTCCTTCCTGTCCTATGCCCGTCATGACTACTTCAGACGTATCATGTGCAACATGATCGGCAACTGGGTAGAAAACGGTGAATATCCGAATAACGAAGCTTCCCTGAGAAAGATCACGGAAGGCATCGCCTACAAGAACGCTGAACGGTATTTCGGACTGTAAGAGTTCTGTATACCATTCGTGTTTGAACAAATGATTGTACAGGCCGGTGTGAGAGCACCGGCTTTACTATGATCGGGTTCTTCAGATCACAGCGTGTGTTATTTCGCAGCACCGAGAAAAGAATGCTGTATACAATTTGATTACAGAACAGGTAATATAGTACTAGTGAAAGGTCCGGTATCGTGAAGAATATCAAACTGTCATCTGCACATCTGATTCCGTTGAGCTTCCTGGGGGCGATCCTGCTGGGAACGGTATTGCTGATGTGTCCGTTTGCTTCGGCAGCCGGCACCTTTACACCGTTTCTGATAGCACTCTTTACCGCCACCACCTCGGTATGTGTTACCGGGCTTGTGGTCGTCGATACATTCAGCTACTGGAGTACAGCAGGGCAGGTGATCATCCTGTTACTGATCCAGATCGGAGGTCTTGGCATCATTACCGTACTGTCCCTGCTGATGGTCATCACCCGGAAGAAGTTCTCTCTCGGTGACAGGATCATGCTGCAGGATGCGCTGAACCTGAATACACAGGCTGGTGTACTGCAGTTCATGATCAGGATCATCCAAGGTACACTGATCGTAGAAGGCACCGGAGCACTGCTGTATGCGCTGTTCTTTGTACGGGAGTTCGGTACCCTGAAGGGACTCTGGATATCGTTATTTACGGCTGTATCGGCCTTCTGCAATGCCGGTATCGATGTGATCGGTCCGACCAGTCTTGAAGCTTACCGGTTCCATGCGCCCATCCTGTGCATTACGATGCTCCTGATCATTCTCGGCGGTCTTGGCTTTGTGGTGTGGTTCGACGTGCTGATAGGCGTGCGTAACGGCATGCAGAAGAAGTTCTCTCCCGGACAGATCTTCCAGAGGTTCTCTGAACATACCAAGCTGATCATTACCCTGACCGGAGGTCTGATCCTCTTCGGTACCCTGATCATCCTGCTTGGTGAATATAACAATCCCGGTACGATCGGGAATATGCCCTTCGGCTACAAGCTGCTGAACAGCCTGTTTGAATCGGTGACCCTGCGTACAGCAGGCTTCAGTACATTCCCTCAGCAGGCATTGACAGACAGTTCATGTATACCGGTATATGTACTGATGTTTATCGGCGGTTCTCCGGTAGGTACTGCCGGCGGTGTCAAGACGATCACGTTCTTCCTGGTCATGCTGAATGTTATAGGCTATGTTCGCGGCGATGAACGGCGTGTCATCTTCCGCAGAGCTGTCTCCGAAGAGCTGATCCGCAAGGCCGCTGCAATCGTATCCGTCAGTATCCTGACCGTGATCATCCTGGTCTTCCTGCTGATCCAGTCCGGAGGGATGAGTCTTGTCGACGGCCTGTTTGAAGTGATCAGCGCATGTGCTACCGTAGGCCTGTCACGCGGGCTGACGGGCAGTCTGAATACAGCCGGAAGGTGGATCATCATCCTGGCGATGTATCTTGGCAGGATAGGTCCGATCTCAATGGCGATCTTCTTCGTCAGAGGCAGACAGAACGAAAAGGAACAGAGTACGGCAGAAGGTAATTTCTACGTTGGATAGGAGGTTTCTATGGTCAGAAAATCAGTAGCAGTGCTGGGACTTGGCAAATACGGGCTGAGTCTGGCAAGGAGTTTATATGAGATGGGGGCAGATGTCCTCGGTGTTGATGAGGATCCTAACCGTGTAAAGGATGCAGGCAACTGCACAACCGCAGCTGTACGTGCGGATCTCTCGGCAGAAGAAGATGTGCTTGGTCTGGAACTGGGCAATATGGACATTGTTGTTACAGCCATGGGTGAGAACCTGACAGCCAGTATAATGTGTGTTGTCATAGCCAAGGAACAGGGTGCACCGCTGATCGTTTCCAAGTGCTCCAGTGAGCGAATGGCTTCGATCCTGCGCAAGGTCGGTGCCGATAAAACGATCATTCCCGAGGAAGAAGAAGGTGTGCGTTCTGCCCGGATCCTGGCGAATGATAATATGCTCGATTACTTCCAGATCAGCAGTAATCTCTCGATGGTGGAGATGTATCCCAATGATGAGTGGGTCGGCAAGGCGCTGTCAGAGCTGAATCTGCGCAAGACGCACAAGATGAATATCGTCGCGGTCAAGGATGAAGGAGAACAGTGGGAATTCACGGATCCGTTCAAACCCCTGTCGGGAAAAGCCAAGCTTCTGGTCGTGCTGGAAAACAGCGAGCTCGGCAGACTGGAGTAATACAAAAGATCCTGTCAACGGCAGGACCTTTTCTGTATCAGAGTATTCCTGTATGATCAGCCGCCGATGATGTATACACCGGCCGCATCGATGCAGGGATAATTCTGTTCCGGGGCGGTGATCGTACTGTGACAAAGCGGCAGAGCACAGATATCCACATACTCACCGGGATCGGCAGAATCTTCGGAATATGCGAAGACGAGATGATACCACCCGTCATTGTTCTGAACGATCATCGAAGTAACGGTATCAGCACCGGCATACGGCTTGTATCTCTGTACGGAACGGACAGCAGCATTGCGAATCATGATCAGCTCCGGGGTATCGTCTTCCTTAAAGCCGGCATAATCAAATGTATGGTTATAGAGGGCAGAGATATCCGCTTCTTTTACATTCCCCTCAAACTGTCCGGCATGATCGGAGATAAAGGATAACTGTTCAACACTCAGACAGTAGGATTCATTCCGCATACCCTCAAGATAGGCAATCAGTGCAACAGCCGTATCCTCAAGACGTCCGCTGCGGTAATATACAGGATATGTCTTGACGGTATCCTGGTAACGTACAGTCTTTGTCATCGGTCCGTCAAAGCGGTTATCGGTAAAGTTACCCTCCAGCTGTACTTCTTCATTGCCGCTCTGATAGGTAAAGGTTCCGCTTCCTTCTGCCTTGTCCCGGGCAAAGTCGCCGCTGTAGCTGCCGGTAAGCACCTCTGCGGGTGTATCGATGCAGAACTCTGCAGCCGTAACGGTACCGGGTCCTTCCGGGTTTCCGTCTGTCCAGATACCGGTATAGGAGAAGGTATCGGAAGTAAACGTACCATTGCCGGAGGGCATCTGTTCATTGACTTCTCCGGTATAGATGCCGGTGATCTCCTGATCCCTGTATGTAATGGTATAGGGAATACTTTCGATCTTTCCGGAGATATATGTACCCAGTTCGAATATGCCTTCAGCCCTGGCATCATTCTCCATCACGGCGGTACCTTCACCATGCGGCAGCTTCTTCTTCACTCTGCCTGTATAAATCGCAGGAACAGTATTGCCGAAGAGGGTGATCTCCATCTCTTTTTCTTTTACTGCACAGCCGGTAAACAGTAATGCCGGCAGGATCAGCAGGATCATCTTTTTCATGTTATTCATTGTATCGCATGACAGGTATAGTTTTGAGACTATCTTTTCCATGAAAAATCATTTACCATTAATCCGTATGAAGAAACTGAAGAAGATCATCACTGTACTGTGTGTCAGCCTGGCTGTATTACTTCCGCAGACCATGAAAGCAGAAGCGGAAATGGTGCACAAAGCCTGGGGACAGGGTTACTCCAATACCTTTATCCTCGGCTTTAACAATGCGGTAGGTTCAGCGATCAATATCTACACGCTGAAGGATACGGAAGCTTCGATCGTCCACCATACCGGCAACTACAAGGGCATCAATTATGACATGCTGGAAGTCATGCCCTCCGAGACAACGTTCATCAAGGTGGATTACATGGGTCATGCGGAATGGCTCAATAACATCTATGACTGGGGTCTTGTCAGTGAGGGATATATCCGTGCCGGCGGGATCAATGCGAACTACTACGCATGGCATACCGTACCGAACTACGGGCAGCCTGTAGGCGCACTCAGAATGGCAGGCAAGTGGACATACTTCGGCAGTGAGCCGAATGTACCGGACTACGGCAGCGGGTATGCGACAGCCTACTGGGACAGAACAGGACTGATGAAACTGGTATACAGCGGCGAAGATGCGGTCAACGGCACCGGCTGGATCGGTGAGAAGGTCGAATCCGAATGTGCGGTATCGGGATCCTATACGTATATCGTAGAGGGAGAAAGAAAAGATCTGACCGACGGATACGGCTGGTATGCCTACCACAGCAATGATTATGCCTTCAGCTGTCTGGCCCAGAAGGAAGACGGCACATACTATCTGATCAACTTCTGGAACGGCATGAGGGATGAAAAGGTACAGGACTTCCTGCTGGATGAACTGCACGCATACAATGCCATACGTCTTGACGGCGGCACCAGTACATCCATGTGCTATGATGATGAACTGGTCAGGGAAGCAGAACCCGCGGAAACAGAAGACACGGAATAAGCTTGTATAACAGATAAAAGATCCTCCGGGATCTTTTCTTCGGTGACAGGGGATACCCCCGAAAGATTGAAATGACCTGTACAGAAGTGGTATTTTGTATGTATGCGAATCGGAAATGGAGGAAACTATGACATTTTCTGTTTTTGCGGATGGCACCGCTAATCTTCCGGGAAAACTGCTGGAAGGCATACAGCTGCTTCCGAGCGAGTATACAGCAGATGGGATGTCCTGTATATATACAGGGGATATTGAGCATTTTGATATGCCCGCATACTATAACGGTCTGCGCAGAGGGGTCGTTGTCAAGACCAGTCTGCTAAATACAGAACTGTTTATGAATACGTTTGATCCGCTGCTGCAGGCAGGAAATGATATCATCTACGTGGCCATGAGCTCCGGTATCAGCGGCACATATAATGCGGCACATACAGCGGCAGAACAGCTGATGGACAATCATCCGGGCAGATTTGTGCATATCGTGGATTCCCACGGCTGCGGCTTCGGCAACGGCATGCTGGCGATCAGGGCTGCAGAGTTAAGCAGGGAAGGTGTACCGGTACGGGAAGCTGCACATATCCTCGATGAGATGGTGCCGCACTGCTGTCAGTACTTTACCGTGGATGATCTGAACTTCCTGAAGAGAACCGGCAGAGTCAGCGGGGCGACGGCACTGATCGCAACGACCCTGAATATCAAGCCGATCCTCTATGGTGACCATACCGGGCATATCGTCTCCTGTGCCAAGGCTCACGGACGCAAGAAAGCGATCCGGATGCTGGCGGATAAGTACAGGGAGAAGCGGATGAATATTGCAGCACCGAAGGTCTATATCTCGCACGGTGACTGTCTGCAGGATGCCGAAACGCTGAAGAGTATGATCCTGGAGATCACACCTGATGCTGATGTGACCGTATGTCCGCATGAACCGTTCTCCGGTGCCCATGTCGGTCCGGGAATGCTCGGCCTCTTCTTCCTTGGCAAAGAAAGATAGTACAGAACCCCGATCAGGGGTTTTTGTTATGCACATATTAATATTAATGTTTGGAAAATTGACAATCGTGAAAGGATTGCACATACTTGTCATTGAGCACAGAGCTCGAAGAAAAACGGATGGATCATCCGGAAAGGAGATATACAACATGAAAAAAGTAATGACTGCAGCAGCATGCGCAATGCTGATGTGCGTATGTGCATGCACAAAACAGGAAACACCGGCACCGTCGGCCGAACCGACACCCGAAGCAACCGCTGCTGCTTCCGAAGCACCGGCAGAAACACCGGCAGCGACACCTGAGGAAGCTCCGGCAGAGACACCTGCAGAGGCTTTAGGTGCCTGGGAAGTCTTCGGTGATGCCTTTGACAAGACAATGGCAGATCCCGATAAGGAACACTTCGCGGCAGCCATGGAAGGACTGACAGGGGTCGGCTATACACCGATCGCGGTACTGGCAAGACAGGTCGTTTCCGGCGAGAATACAGCGTTCCTTGCGCTTGGCACACAGGTAACAGCTGAGGCAGATAAGGCATTCTACGTTGTCACGGTATATACCAATACAGAGGGTAAGTCTTCTGTTACCGTGATCAAGGAGATCGATCTGACAGATATTCACGCTGTTGAAGAAGCACCTGCTGCAGACCTGCTGGGCGGTTGGACAGTTGAAGGACACGGCAGACCGGGCAGCCTGACCGCAGAGAGCGAGAAGGCTCTGCAGGATGCGATGTCAGGAAAGACAGACATGAGAATGATGCCGGTAACACTGCTTGGTTCTCAGGTCGTTTCCGGTATGAATTACAAGTACCTGCTGACAGGCAATGAGACAGCCTCTGCTGAAGAAGAGATCATCTATGTTGCTGACGTATATATTGATACCGAAGGCAAGACTGAGTTCACCGCTCTGCAGAAGCTTGACCTGCTGTACTACGTTACCGAATAATATCTGAAAGGGTATGATAAAAGCTCCCGTTGATGCGGGAGCTTTTGTATGCCTCAGTAATCGAGCCAGTCCAGGAACAGTGACATTTCTGTATCACCGGTCTTGACCATGTTCTTCAGTTCATTCTGTGTCATGCCGATGATATTGGCCAGCAGGTAACAGTTCCGTGTTTCTTTCTCCAGACAGAGGGTGATCGTACTGCCGTCTCCTTCAAGAACGATGTTGCCCGGGATGACTTCTCTTTCTTTCATTTCTGCAGAGAATGACCAGGGCAGGGTGCCGGTTCTGGCGCCGGGAATCTCCGTGAGCGGTATGCTTATCGTATCGTTATCCAGTCTGGTGATAAACTCCTTGTCGGTGGGATCCGAGCCGAAGACGGCCTGTACCTGTATGCCGTTGATCTCCACGGTCAGTACCGGGTCAGAGGGCTCATATACAGGCGGTTCTTCAACGATATCACCTTTCCAGGTATTGATGCCTCCGAATTCGTAAAGATGCGTGTAACCGAGCTTTGCGAGCTTTCCTGCGGCCTGTCTGGAGCGGTTGCCGCTGCGGCAGTAGATCAGGATGATCTGATCTTTGTCCGGCAGTTCCTCAGGCATGTTTTCACCGATCGTCTCGTTGGGAATGCACAGTGCCCCGGGAATATGACCTGAAGCATATTCCTCATGAGTTCTGACATCCAGGATCAGGTGTCCGTCGTCTTTTCTCATCATCTCCGCGGCTTCTTCCTGAGTGATCTGTGTATAGCCGGAAGTACTGCGTTTCTGACAGCCGATCAGAAGCACACAGGGAATCAACAGGCAGAGTCCTAGTATTATCCGATATTTCATAGTATTTATCTCCGTCTTCATTATACACGGAGGTGATCATTTTTTTGTCAGCCTGCTGTCTTATGATCATATCAGTTGGTCATGGTATCACGGAGCGTACTATGTACATGATTACTGTGTACTTGATTTCATTAGTGAACATGGTACATTAAATATACTGTAAGACAAGGTAAACAAGCGTGGAACTGTCGGAGCTGATCACATACGCAAAAGAAAAATACGGCCTGGAGGAACAGCACAAGTGGGCTGATTTCCCCGGTTTTTCTGTGCTTTGTCATCCGCGGACGGGCAAGTGGGCAGCTTTACTGATGCGGCAGTGGGATGGCGAAAGAGGAATGATGGCCGAACGCTGTGATCTGAAATGCGGCAGTGAGTGTCTGCGCACACTGCATAAGTCATATCTTTCAGCGCCTGTCCGCATGCATGGTCAGCGGTGGATCGGCATCTCCTTTTCCGCAGAGACAGAGAAAGAGATCGTCTTCCGCCTGTTTGACAGAGCCATCAGCGACGGGGATCAGCGCGGTTATACGATCGTACTGAATGACCGGCAGGTCACGAATGAGAAGACATACGGGGATACCCCGCTGCCGTTTGCACAGAGTACATACAGACCGCAGAGAGGGATGATCCCGGCAAAGATCCGGGAGATGCGCAGACTCTATGAACGGGGAAAAGAATCTCTGGAAGCACGGGCGAGGAACTTCTACAGACAGGCTGTATTCATGCAGGACTATGAAGATGATCTGCCCTGGACCGGTATTTTTACCCGCTACTTTCCAACATACCACGACCTGAATACCGAACAGCTGCGGGGATACTTTACCTGGCGTACACATGTCAGGAAAGGGGAATACTCTGCGATCTCTGCGTCCGCTGTATATATCTACCTGTATGAACTGCTGAACGGGATCGGGGTCTCCTCACCGGAAGAGAGTCTTCGGAAAATGAAGGAATTCGAAAAAGGATATCTCGATGCAGGTTTTGGGGATATCCGGATGCGGCAGAATCTGTACCGGTGGATGGTTGATCTTGCGTTAGTCCATGGGCTTACAGAAGATACAGTCATGTCATATGGTGATCCTCTGCTCAGGGAGACGGATACAGCTCTGTGCATATTGAAGAAGCCTGCAGAATACAGTGATCAGGAAGTCTTTTCATCCCTGTGCATACTTGCCGGCAGGAGTCTGAAAAATACACCGGTGATGCAGGATCCTGTACGCGGCAGTCATCTGTTTGCGGAAGTCTGGCGCAGAGTGCTGAAGGAATACCGCAGGGATGATACGGATATCTTCAGACTGTGCTTTGGTGAAAGAACCGTACGCAGGTGGTATCCGCTGTCCAATGCCGTATATTATACAGAGAAAAAACAGCCGGACCGGGACATAGTGATCAATGACTGCCGTGTATATACATGTAAAGATGGTGCGTGGACGGTCAGCTCGTATGAGAAGATATACTTTGATCTGCGTCTTCTGCATGGGCTGGCCCATGAGACAGATCTGATGCTGAGAAGGTATCTGAAGACAGGTCATTACCTGAAGGAAAAGACAGAAGATACCTGGGCTGTACCGTATATTACAGCTGTGATCGAAGAAGAGAAGAAAGCTCTGGCGGAAGCCGCAAGACCCAGAATAACGATCGACCTGTCCGGGCTTGAACAGATCCGCCAGGATGCCGAGATCACGCGTGACAGCCTGCTTACGGACGAAGAGAAGGCGGAACTGTACGAAGAGGAAGAAGTACAGGCACTTCCCGAAACCGGGGTGGAAATACCCCTGGATGACCTGCAGGTACAGATACTGCAGAGACTGCTGGATGGTGAAGATGTCAGCCAACTGCTCAGGGATAACCACCTGATGCCGACGATCACAGCCGATATGATCAACGAGATCATGTTCGATGAGATCGGAGATAATATCCTTGTATGTGAGGATGACAGGCTCTCACTTGTCGAGGATTATGAAGAAGATATCGCAGAAATGCTTGGAGGACAGAGAAGATGCCGGTAAGTAACAAGGTACCGAGAAGAATAGCACAGACGGTGCTGAATTCGCTGAAGGGCGGTGTCGTCCCGCGGATCGGTCTGCCGTATATCACAGTCGGAAGAAAGAACGAGATCGCTGCTCTTCTGCATGATGTGGATATCATTGCCGAGGGAGGCGCATCCTTCCGGTTCATCGTCGGCCGCTATGGCTCGGGCAAGAGCTTTCTCTTACAGACCGTACGCAACTATGTCATGGACAGAGGTTTCATCGTGGCTGATGCAGATCTCTCTCCGGAGAGAAGACTGCAGGGCACACGCGGACAGGGACTTGCGACATACCGGGAGCTGATCGGCAATCTTTCGACAAAGACAAGACCGGAGGGCGGTGCTTTGACACTGGTGCTGGACCGCTGGATCAGTACCGTACAGAGTGAAGCGGCGCAGGAAACAGGTCTTGCACCGGGGGATCCGGCTCTTTCAGCAGCCGTGGATAAGAAGATCTACGCTGTAACTTCCTCGGTCAGCGAGCTGGTTCACGGCTTTGAGTTTGCGAGACTTCTTTCCGCATACTATCACGCCTATGTTAACGGTGATGATGAGACAAAAGCTAAAGTCATCCGCTGGTTCCGCGGTGAATATACACTCAAGAGTGAAGCGAAGGAAGCGCTTGGCATCAATATGATCATTACCGATGATGACTGGTATGAGTATCTGAAGCTGTTTGCGACCTTCTTCCGTCTGGCCGGGTATGCGGGAATGATGATCATGATCGATGAACTGGTCAACATATACAAGATCCCCAACAGTATCACCAGACAGTACAACTATGAGAAGATCCTGACGATGTATAACGATACTCTGCAGGGGAAGGCGAGATATCTCGGTATCATCATGGGTGCGACACCGCAGGCACTGGAGGATAAGCGCAGAGGTATCTACAGCTACGAAGCACTGCGCTCAAGACTGGCCGAGGGACGCTTCTCAAGACCCGGTGCCAGAGATCTGCTGGCTCCTGTGATCCGCCTGGAGGCATTAACAGCAGAAGAGATGCTGGTGCTGTGCGAGAAGCTGTCGGACATGCATGCGGGGCTGTATGGCTATATGCGCAGGGTAACGGAAGAGGATCTTGCAGGCTTTATCCGGATCGAATACGGCAGGATCGGGGCAGATCAGAATATCACACCGAGAGAAGTGATCCGGGACTTTATCGAACTGCTGGATCTCCTGTATCAGAATCCGCAGATGACGATCAGTGAACTGCTGAACTCCGATGAATTCTCCTATGCACAGTCGGAGGCTGTATCCAACGAGACAGAGACAGGTTTTGCGGAGTTTACGATATGAATGTATTTGAGAGATACGCACCGTTTATCCAGGACTATATCTACCGTTCGGGATGGCAGAATCTGCGCGGTGTGCAGAATGCGGCCGGAGAAGCCATCTTCAATACCGATCAGAATGTCCTGATCAGTGCTTCGACAGCTTCCGGAAAGACCGAAGCAGCGTTCTTTCCGATATTGACCCTGCTCGAGGAGGATCCCTCCAGGACGGTAGGCGTACTGTATATTGCGCCGTTAAAGGCATTGATCAACGACCAGTTCGGCAGACTGAATGAACTCTGCGAAGAGGCAGGAATCACAGTTACACGCTGGCATGGCGATGCAGCCCAGACCGGCAAGCGTAAGCTTCTGCGCAAGCCCTCGGGCATCCTGCAGATCACGCCGGAATCACTGGAGTCACTGCTGATAAACAAGCACATGGAGATCCCGTCACTGTTCGGAGATCTGCGTTTCATCGTGATCGATGAGATCCACTCACTGCTGCGGGGAGACAGGGGATTACAGACATTCTGTCTGATCGAACGTCTCTGTAAAACCGCAGGATGTCAGCCAAGACGCATCGGTCTTTCGGCAACGATCGGCGATCCCGAGGCGGCAGGCAGATTCCTTGCGGCAGGCAGCGGCAGAGGCACGGTGATCCCGAAGTTTGAAGGCGGCAGAGAAGTCTGGCGTCTCAGTATGGAGCACTTCTATAACTCTGATCCGCAGGCAGATGAAGGAAAAGAGATCACCGGTACACCCGAGCTTGAAGAAGCGACGGATACAGCACCTGAAGCAGCTGATCCCGGTATCGGGTATATCTTTGAACATACACGCGGAAAGAAGTGTCTGATCTTTACGAATTCCCGCGAGGAGTGTGAAGCGGTATGTCAGAACCTGCGGCAGTACTGCGAAGTCAATCATGAGCCGGACAGGTTCCTGATCCACCATGGCAATCTCTCTGCCTCCTACCGTGAGAGTGCGGAAGAGGAGATGAAGGATGATGATTCACTGATGTCGGTATGTGCTACAGCTACGCTGGAGCTTGGCATCGACATCGGCAGGCTGGAGAGAGCTTTCCAGATCGATGCGCCGTTTACGGTATCGGGGTTCCTCCAGCGCATGGGCAGGACCGGCAGACGCGGTGATCCTTCGGAGATGTGGTTTGTCATGCGTGAGGAACACCAGGAAGCACGGGCGATGTTACCGGATGCGATACCGTGGTATCTGATCCAGGGCATTGCACTGGTACAGCTGTATATCGAGGAGCGCTTTGTGGAACCTCCCCGCATGGACCGGATGCCGTTCAGTCTGCTGTATCACCAGACGATGAGCACACTGGCTTCCCAGGGTGAGATGACCCCGGCAGAACTGGCATCACGGGTACTGACCCTGAACTGTTTTCAGCGCATCTCACAGGAAGACTACAAGGTACTGCTGAGACATCTGCTGGAAAAAGATCATATTATCAGGACCGAAAACGGCGGTCTGATCCTCGGTCTTACCGGTGAGCGGATCGTCAGCAGCTATAAGTTCTATGCGGTCTTCCAGGAGAATGTCGAGTATACGGTCAGGACCGGTTCCGAACAGCTCGGGACGATCGTCAAACCGCCGCCTGTCGGAGACAAGATCGCGATCGCCGGCAGAGTCTGGGCAGTCGATGAAGTGGATCATCAGCGCAGAGAAGTCTGGTGCACTCTCGTCAAGGGGAATATCCCGGCTTACTTCGGAGACGTGGCAGGAGATATCCATACCCGTATCCTGGAGAGAATGTACGGTGTGCTGGCAGAAGACAGACAGTATCCGTATCTGATGTCACATGCCTGTGCAAGACTGGCAGAGGCCAGAGAGACCTTCCGCAAGTCGATGATGAGTGAACGTCCGCTTGTGCATCTCGGCGGTAAGATGTGGGCACTGTTTCCCTGGCTTGGCAGTTATGCGTTCCTGGCTCTTGAACGTTTCCTGAAGCTGCGCTGCGGGGAACGGCTTGGCCTGAAGGGGATGAATTCCTCACGTCCGTATTACATGCAGTTTACTATACAGGTGAGTGAGGCAGAGTTCTACGAGATCGTCGCTGAAGAGGCAGAAAAGGTCTTTGATGCCCTGGAACTGGTCTATCCGAAGGAAGTCCCGGTCTTTGAGAAATACGATGAATACGTGCCGGAAGAGCTTGTACGCAAGGGGTTTGCGAACGGTGTGCTGGATATTGAAGGCATGAAGGAAAGAGTCAGAAGCTGGAAGAAGTTCGGAGGCAGGCAGGATGAGTGATAACCGTGAATATATGAGTTATGAGGAATACCTCGAACAGGTAAAGAAAGGCATCGTGACAAAGGACGGCAACTGTCCGGTCACCCCGCTGTTACTGATGTTGCAGGGAAGATGGAAATCACAGGTCATGTACGAGATGTGCATCTATGATACAGTGCGCTTCGGACAGCTGAAGAAGGATCTTCCCGGTATTACCAATACGATGCTGACGAAGACCCTGCGGGAACTGGAAGAGGACGGACTGATCAGCCGTGAACAGTTCAACGAGATCCCGCCGCATGTCGAGTACTCCCTGACGGAGATGGGCAGAGATCTATTGCCGGTATTCTATGCGATCATGAACTGGGGCTTCCGCCATGAAGCAGAGCTCTACGGAACGGAATAAAGCCTATGCATGACATCTGGAATCCCTGGCACGGATGCCGGAAATGCAGCGAGGGATGTCAGAACTGCTACATGTACTATCTGGATGCGGCACGGGATAAAAACGGTGCTGATATCTACCGGACCAGGGCAGGCTTCCGCTATCCCCTCAGCAAGGACCGCAGCGGCAGGTATAAGATCCAAAGCGGCGAGATGCTCAGAGTATGCATGACCTCCGACTTCTTTCTCGAGGAAGCGGATGCCTGGCGGGAAGAAGCCTGGGATATCATCAGGCAAAGACCCGACGTAAAGTTCTTCCTGCTGACGAAACGGCCGGAACGGGCGGAAAAGTGTCTGCCGAAGGACTGGGGCGAAGGCTGGGAGAATGTCATGTTCAATGTGACATGCGAGAACCAGAAACGGGCAGATGAACGCATACCGATCCTGCATGCACTCCCGTTTAAGCATAAGGGGATCATGTGCGCACCGCTGATCGGACCGGTCAGGATCAGAGAATACCTGCAGGAAGGACAGATCGAGCAGGTCCTCTGTGACGGTGAAAGCTACGGAGGTGCCAGAACCTGTCACTACGAATGGGTCAAAGACCTGCACGATGCCTGCAGGGAGTTTAACATTACATTTGTCTTCTGCAGTACCGGCAGACGCTTTGTCAGGGACGGCAAGCTGTACCGCATTGAAGACAGCAGAGTGCAGAGCGAACAGGCTTCCCGCTCGGGGCTGAGCTTTCAGGGCAAGCCGATGACCTTTCAGCTGTGCGATACCCTGGGCTGTGCGATACCCGAAACAGAGCTGTATAAGCCGTACTATGGCGAGCATTGTCAGAAGTGCGGAATGAAGCTGATATGCAATGGGTGCAGCAGATGCGGAAGATGCGGTATTGAAAACACATAAACAGAAAACTCGATGTATAATGGAACACGGAGGAGATACAAAGATGAAAACAATTGAACTGAAAGTAACAGGCATGCACTGCATTCACTGTGAGAAACATGTTGCGGATTCCCTGGAAAAGGTAGCCGGTGTTGAAAAGGCTGTCGCTGATCATAACCATGACAGAGTTCTGGTCAGACTGTCTGATGACAATGCCAGCATCGAGGCAATGAAGGCAGCTGTTGAAGCAGATGACAGCGGCTTCAAGTGCGAAGGCGTCGTTGCTTAAAACAAGCAGAGAAGTACAGGCTTACGAGCCTGTTTTCTTATGGGAAATAGTGTATACTATAGTTGTTAGAGATTACTAACCGGAGGTGATAAGACATGCTTCTGCATGAATTCGGTAATACAGACGGAAAGAGGATCGTCCTGATCCACGGGACATGCATGTCCTGGGATATGTTTGAAAATATCATTGCCATCCTGAGCAGGGATCATCATGTGATCGCTGTCTCTGTGCCCGGACATGATCCGGAGACGAAGGAGAACTTCACATCTGTCGAAGATATCTCGCTGCTGATCGAGAACGAACTGATGGAGAAGGGATACCGGGATATCGATCTGCTGTACGGACTCTCGATGGGCGGTGCTTTTGTGCTGCGGATGCTGGCAGACAACAGACTGCGTGTTAAACATGCGGTCATGGACGGAGGCATCACCCCGTATGAATACTCCTACCCGGTCACGCGCATGATCCTGCTGAAGGATTACCTGCTGACCAAGGCAGCCCAGTATGACCAAAGACTGCTGAAGACAGCCTTCCCGGACAAGGATTACACCAAAGCCGGAACCGATGCCATGTACAGGGTCCTGAAACACATGTCAAACAGAACGCTGTGGAATGTCTACAGATCAACGGATAACTACAAGATGCCGGAAACATTCCCTGAGATCCCGACCGTGATCGAATACTGGTACGGGGAAAAGGAAAAGGAAGAGCGTAAGACCGATATTGCCTATATGAAGAAACACATACCGAATGTGATCTTCCGGGAGATCCCGGAGATGAAACACGGGCAGTATGTGATGACGATGCCGAAGAGATTCTGCGAAGATCTCTGCGGGGATGAAGAAGTACGTGATGCTAATGACCGCTCACTGCTGCATACGGATTACCGCAACTGGGTGCCTCAGGGCATGATCACGGGCCTGGCAGCCGGTACGGCAGCTCTGGGCGTACTGACCATTGGCGCAGCTTTCTCAAAGCGGAAAGAAGCACGCATCGTGCGGGATCTTGCCGGGATCGGCACCCTGGTCTGCGCCGGGATGACCGCCTGGAGTATCTATGCCCATGACAAGTTCTCCTATGACGGGGAAAGAAAACTGTCGAAGGAGATCGTGGAAGGCATTGCCGAATATGTCGATCTGCCGGAAGACGGCACAGGCCTCGATGTCGGCTGCGGAAGCGGTGCTCTGACGATTGCCTGTGCACGCAGGAATCCGCAGGCACAGATGGTCGGTGTCGACCGCTGGGGTCCCGAATATGCCTCATACAGCCGCAAGCTCTGCATAAAGAACGCCGCAGCTGAAGGCGTGACCAACACATACTTTGAAAAGGGAGATGCGGTATCACTGCCATACCGTGATGAAAGCTTTGACTGCATCACCAGCAACTATGTCTATCACAATATCTCCGGACACAATAAGCAGGCACTGCTGAAGGAGAGTCTGCGGGTATTGAAAAAGGGCGGTACCTTTGCCATCCATGACCTGATGTCACCGCTGCGCTATGGGGATATGAAGAAATTCATGCAGGAGCTGAAAGAGGCAGGATATGAGGAAGTCAGGCTGATCCCTACCGATAACGGCATGTTCATGAATAAACAGGAAGCGTTTAAACTGCTGTTGACCGGTTCTGCTCTGCTGGTCGGCAGGAAATAGTGCTGAACACTGTACTGTGTAAGTGAAAAGGGACGAGGAGATATACTCTTCGTCCCTTAATATGTAATACGTATTCTGTGATAATGACGGAAGAATCGGCAGTGTTTATTCGCCGCCGACACAGCCGAGATACAGCTCCCACCGGTCCACAGGGACATTCGGTACAGAGCGGTATACCATGATGGAGCTGTCGGTGTTTTCCCTGGCATTTGATACCGAGACAGAAGATGTCCCCATGGGATAGCTGTTCTGGCAGCTGACCGAGACGACTTCATCACCGGCATAACCGAGGAGTGTATAACTCGGATAAAGCGTAGAATACTTATCCGCGATCTCCTGATCGAATTTCTCATATGCATATATATGAGAGTTCTTTTCTTCCAGACTGGTGAGAGTGAAATGATCTCTCAGATCTTCCGATTCAACCGGCTGTGCTTCCAGGAGTTCAAATTCCAGATGACCGACAGCAGGCATATATTTGTTTGTGGAAATATCATATCTGTATCCCGCAGGAAGAGTGAAGCCTATGGGAAATCTCTCCGTCCCGGCCGGCACATAGAGTGTTGTTCTGTACTTCTCAATAGACTTTCCGGTGATCTGGTCATAAGCAGACATCAGGTTTCCTTCTTCGTCAAATACCTGACAGCGGATAGTCACCTGCATGACCTTCCCGGAAGGATTGGACACATAGATCAGGGCATTCAGGTAGTCGTCACTGTCCGGGTCCTGATATGCTTTAGGGTCATAATCTATGATTACTTCAGGCTCAGCCGCTGTTTCGGCAGTCATCGTGGGTTCCGGGCTTGCCTGTGCTTCGGCAGTGCTTTCGGCAGAACTGACCGGTGCAGGTGTTTCCGCAGGCGCCTTACCTGCACATGCGCTGAACAGGCTGATACACAGAAGAGATGCAGTAATACGTAATAAGTTTGTTTTCATTGGCAGTACCTCCGCAGGATCGAATTTATTCTATCACAGAAATCATGGCATAATTTTTACCTCCTGAGTATGAGACAATAACAGTACAGACAGGAGTGATATATATGCCGTTCAGGATCATACGCAATGATATAACAAAGGTACAGGCAGATGCCATCGTCAACAGTGCAGACCCCGAGCCGAAGGCAGGGGGCGGGGCAGACGGCGCCGTATATGACGCGGCAGGCCGGAACAAGCTTCTTGAAGAACGCCGGAAGATCGGGATGATCAAGCCCGGAGAAGCCGCATATACAAAAGCTTTTGCCTTACCCGCCAGATACATCATCCATACCGTGGGACCGGTCTGGGAAGGCGGCACCCATGGTGAACTGAAGATACTGGCATCCTGTTATGAAAAGAGTCTGGCTCTGGCGGAGGAACTGGAGTGTACTTCTGTTGCTTTTCCTTTGATCGGTACGGGAAGCTTTGCGATACCGAAGGATCAGGCCCTGAAGACCGCATTGTCGGTGATCGGCAGGTATCTGCTGGACCATGACATGGATATTACGCTTGTGGTATATGACCCGGAATCCTTTGCGGTATCCAAAGAAGAATACAGTGCCGTACAGGAGTTCATCGATGAAAACATGTTCAGAGAACGTCCGCTCTCCAATGCCTATCACCGCAGATATGCGATGCCTGCGAAGACCGAAACGTTCCAGGAAAGACTGCTGGAACTGATCGACAGAACCGGGATGACCGATGCCGAAGTATACAAGAAGGCAAACCTCGACCGGAAGCTTTTTTCCAAGATCCGCAAGGATGTTAACTACCATCCTTCTAAGGAGACGGTGATCGCATTGGCCCTGGCTCTGGAGCTCGATATCATCGAGGCAAACGATCTTCTGAACCGGGCAGGGTATGCCTTTTCACCTGCGGATGAAAGGGATCTGACGATTGAATCATTCTTTGTCCGGAGGATCTATGACATGACACAGCTTGAGAGTATCCTGTTTGCGAGATTCGGACATACCCTGAAAGAATAAATGTCGAATGCGAAGCGACCATTCGTCTCATCACAGAAGAGATAATATGTTCGTACAAGGAGGTAGATGAATATGTTAGGTGCAGTACTTGGAGATATGATCGGTTCCCGGTTTGAGTTTGACAGGAGTCCGAAGGTAAAACAGTTCCGGCTGTTTGATAAGAGAAGTGAGTTTACCGATGATACGGTGATGACGATGGCAGTGGCGAAAGCGCTGCTGTCCTGTGACAGGGATGCTTCGGAGGAGGAGCTGAAGAAAGCCCTGATCACAAACATGAAGGAGATCGGCAGAAGATATCCGGATGCCGGTTACGGCGGTATGTTTGCGACATGGCTCTTCACGGACATGACAAAGCCGTACAACAGCTTCGGCAACGGTTCCGCCATGCGTGTATCCGCAGCAGGATGGCTGTACGATACGCTGGCAAGGACCAGAGAGGTGGCCCGCATCACTGCCGAAGTTACACACAACCATCCCGAAGGCATCAAAGGTGCGGAGTGCACGGCAGCCGCGATCTGGCTTGCCCGCCACGGTCACACAAAGGCTGAGATCAAAGATTACATCACGCAGGAATTCGGCTACGATCTCTCCCGCACATGTGATGAGATACGTCCTGCCTACCGCCATGTCGAGTCATGCCAGGAAACTGTTCCGGAAGCTGTTACAGCCTTCCTGGAGGGTGAAGACTTTGAGGATGTGATCCGTACAGCGGTATCTCTGGGCGGTGACTGTGATACCCTGACATGCATATCCGGAGGCATTGCCGAGGCATATTACGGTATCCCGGAGACGATCGCTGCTGAGGGCATGAAGAGACTTACCGGAGAATTCCGGGAGATCCTGGAGGAATTCAGAAAAGCAGTAAACTGAGAAAAGGCGTAAACCTTTTTTCTTCCTGTACAGAATATTGCACACCGGAAAACCTCACATCTCCTATACTCGGTATACGGAGGTAGTGATCATGGAAAAACTGAGAGAACAGAATTACAGCCGTCTGTACAGACGGATCTGCCCGAGGTGCGGTAAGAGACTGATGCCGGAAGAAGAGAAGATCATAGTCGAAGAGCGTGCATACTGCAGAGAATGCGGTCTGATCACGAGAGAAGAAAGGGCATTTGACCTGATCCTGACGAGGTATCTGAAGTAGCCTGTACGTCATCCGTATAAACCTGTTATGATGTAAGCAGAAGAAGATTCAGGATCATCATAAAGGGAGGGAAAGCATATGAAGTATGTTTGCCCGGTATGCGGTTATGTCTACGATGACGAACAGGAGCGTATACCGTTTTCAGAATTGTCCGACGACTGGAAGTGCCCGCTTTGTCAGGCCCCGAAGAGCAGCTTCCAGACCGATGAACCAGCTCCGGTCATTCAGCCGGAGATCATCCCCGATGAACACAGAAAACTGACACCCGGGCAGCTGGCAGGATTATGTACAAATCTCGCCAGAGCCTGTGAGAAGCAGTACAGAAGCGAGGAGGCAGACCTGTTCGCAAAGCTCGCTGAGTATTTCTCCGCGGTATGTCCGCCGGCGGAAGATGAAAGCGTCTGGAAACTGGCAGAGATGCTGAAGGAAGACATACAGGCATATCCCGGTACCCGGGCGGTATGCGATGCCTACGAAGACCGCGGGGCGGCCAGAAGTCTTGTCTGGGGTGAGAAGGTCACCCGCATGCTGGAGGCACTGGTGCAGCGGTATCTTGAAGAGGGCGATACGATGCTGGAAGGCACGGAGATCTGGCTCTGTACAGCCTGCGGATTTGTGTGGATCGGTGATACACCGCCGGAGCTTTGTCCCGTATGCAAGGTTCCTTCATGGAAGTTTGAGAAGATCGAGGGGAGGAATGCACGGTGAAGAAGTATGCTGTAAGAAACATCCGTCTCTGTACGAAAGACTGTCTGTGTCTGTTTGTCTGTCCGACAGGGGCTGCCGATACCGAGAACAGTATCATTGACCGCACAAAGTGCATCGGCTGCGGTGCCTGCGCGGAGAGCTGTCCCTCCGGGGCGATCAGTATGGTGCCGCTTGCATACCCTGCCCAGCAGGTGAAGGATCCGGCTGTGATCACGGTTCTGGACCGTCTCTCTGCATCGAAGGCGGTACAGGAGAAGATGGCGCTGCAGATCGCGGAACAGAGTCCGTCTGACAGCTTGTACAGGCTGATGAAGGCAATTGCCGGCTCAGAGAGACTGCTCGAGGCAGATCTGCTCAGGGAAGCAGGATATATGTTACCGCAGAGCGAGGAAGTACATACATTGCTGAAACAGCTTCCGGAAGAATATCCGGGATTGCCGAAGGAAATACTGAAACAACTGTTGGATCTGCTTGGAAGATAACAGGAGGAATGCATATGAAATACTGCAGATATATGCTTTGTTCACTGATTCTGCTTGCCGGATGTGCAAACGGAAAGACACCGGAAGCTTCACCGGCACCGGAAGTCTCTGCCACTCCGCAGGCAACCGCTGCGGCACCGGTCACAGACCATACACAGCCGCAAATGACCCCTGAAGAATACCAGGCGTCCATGGAGGGCTATGAGAACCTTGAGATCGCCTTCCTCGGTACGGTCAATCAGGAGAGATCTTTGCAGGAAGTCCTGGACAGAGCTGCCGAATGGGACAGCTTCCCGTTTCTTTCCCAGTTTCCCGAGGACCGGATCATCTATGGGGAACGCGGTCCCTTTGAAGATAATGTCTACCTGATCATCCCGGCCGTGAATACCGATATTACCGTCGGCGGCTACAGCTGGTATGCCGGCGAGATCGTTGAAGAGTGGCATCACGAGGAGAACGCAAAGCCGCTGATCCTGGTGGAAACAGCCGAAGATCCCGATCCCCATGCACAGATCTGTTACAGCAGGCATCTCTCGAACGGTAACAGCGAAGATCAGATCTTTACCGGTTTCTCCTGCATGAGCGGTCATCTGCGTACGGATTATCACATGGGTACCGTGGATATCACACCGTATGAACAGTTCACCACAGCCGAAGTACCGCTTATGCAGCAGTTCTTCTTCGATACGCTGAACGGGTTTGAAGAAGTGCAGAAACAGCTGGAACAGGGCGGTGAGCTCCATGTGATGGAGGAGATGATCTGGGAAGGTCATGCCTACGGTGTCTTCGACATGGAAGTCAACGGCGGCAGTACGCTGTATGCGGTATGTGCAGGATACTTCCCTGATGCCCCGCACGTCATGTACAGCGATGACAGAGGCGAAAGCTGGCAGACGCTCGGACATGGTTAATACACGAAGGCAGGTGGTCACACATCTGCCTTTTCGCATGCTTGATTCGCATTTCTTTCCGTGCTATTTTATTGGAATCCGTTAAATATGTAATTTATGAGTGAAGATCTTTATATCACAGAAAAGACGTTTGTGAACACATATATACGCAGGGAAAGACAGGAAAGACTCCTGTTTGAACTGTGCAGCGCAAAGAAAAGATACCGGGGGCTGGACCGCTTCTGCCACAGTGCGGAGGATCTTCTGGATATGCGTAAAGTAATCATGAGAGGATACGGCCTTTCTGATACCGCGGAGATAAAGAGGTATGCGGATAAGCATACCGGCCGATGTGTGATCCTGTCACCGGATCCTGCACTCGACAAACTATCCGGAACGCTGAAGGAAGCTCTGTCTGTCTGTGCTTTGGGCACGGATGCGGCACTGATCGTCGGCGAAGGATATGCATATGTATTTACGGAGGCAGAACGCGGCGGAAGAATGCAGTATCTTCTGGAACGCGGAGGGGGAGAAAATGCTTGATATAGAATATCTGCTGTTATTACAGCGTTTCAGGGAACTGATCCATGATGCACTGACACCGTTCATGGAATGGATATCACTGTTTGCGGTAACCTATCTGGTCCTGATCCCGGTCATGTACTACTGGGGATGCAGTAAGAAGAAGGGCCTGTATGTGATGGGTGCCTACTGCTATACCGTAGCTGTCAATGCGGTAGTGAAGCTGACAGCCTGTGTATACAGACCGTGGATCCGCGATTCGCGTGTTGTACCGGCAGGTGATGCGATCCGTACGGCTACGGGATATTCCTTCCCCAGCGGTCATACATCCACGGCCGGACCGATCGGCGGAGGGCTTGCGGTATCGCTGAAGAAAGAAAAGAAACCGCTGTCTGTGCTGTGCATGATCTTTGTGCTGATCGTTGCCTTCTCACGCAACTATCTCGGTGTACATACACCGCAGGATGTACTGGCAGCACTGCTGGAGTCATTTATCGTCCTGTATCTCATGCGCAGGGCCATGACATATCTTGGTGAACACCCGGAGAAGGAGAACAGCTTCCTGTTGATCACCCTGATCATGTGTGTACTGGCGATCCTGTATATCACATATAAGCCGTATCCGATGGTCTATATCGGTGAGAAGCTGCTCGTTGATCCGCAGAAGATGATGACCGACGGCTTTGGGGATATTGCCAAACTGATTGGCTTCATTGCCGGCAGATACGTTGAGAAGACATGGATCCACTTTGAGGAGACCGGTCTTACGGGAAAGAAATCAGTACCGGCATGGGTCGGTGCCGCGGTCATGGCAGCCATCATCAAGTGGGGCAAGGGCTTACTGACACCGGTATTCGGCGCACACTGGGGAAGCTTCGTGAACAGCTTCATCAGGATCTTCTTTGCGATTGCGGTATGGCCACTGGTGATCAAACTGCTGAACAGAGAGAAGGCATAAACATGAAGGAAGCACAGGCTTCCTTTTTGTGTACACCCTTTATCGTCTGCAGTTATCAATGATAATCAGGATGGGATACCAGCTGTTGTACAATTATAGTGTGGCAGTATATCTGAATGTACGGAGGAAATCATGGACAGGACACAGGCAAGGGAGATCATCAGTGAGCGTGTGGAGCGGTATCTGGGAATGGCTGCGACCAGGCTTCCGGATGATGTGATGACAAAGCTGCAGGAAGTCGGAAGTAAGGAAACGAATGAGATGCAGCAGACGATCTACGATGCATATTTTATGAATCTGGAGCTGGCGAAGAAACTGCACAGACCGTGCTGTCAGGATACGGGCATCCTGCATTTCTACATGACCGTAGGAGCAGGGTTTCCGTATATCGGTGTCATTGAAGAGGCTCTGCGGGAGGCAGTGCACAATGCGACGGAAAGTGTACCGCTGCGGCCAAACAGCATAGACTACTTTAAAGAAAGAAATACCGGAGACAATACCGGTGAGAGAGTGCCCTGGCTGCACTGGGAAATCGCTCCTGAAAGAGATGATCTGGAGATCATTACATACTTTGCGGGAGGCGGCTGCTGTCTGCCCGGCAACAGTAAAGTATATAAACCCTCGGAAGGATACGGATCCATCGTCAAAGCTGTCTTTGACACCGTGACAGGTCTTGGTATCAATGCCTGTCCGCCGCTGATTGTCGGAGTAGGTCTTGGCACGAACATGGAGAATGCGGCTGTTCTCTCCAAGCAGGCATATCTGAGACCTCTGGGTACACATCATCCGCACCCAAGAGCTGCCGAACTCGAGGATGCCCTGAGAAACGGTCTGAACAAGGTCGGTATCGGTGCCCAGGGTCTTAACGGCAATACCGTGGCGCTGGAGGTACATATCGAGTCCTCGGCCAGACATACGGCAGATGTAGCCGTCGGTGTCAATGTCTCCTGCTATATGCACAGAAGGG
>DFIS01000008.1 GCA_002372175.1 Solobacterium sp. UBA3691 | reverse complement strand
TTACCATGGTCAACGTGGCCGATAGTGCCAATGTTAACATGATCAAGCGACCGGTCAAAATGTTCCTTTGCCATAATGCTAAATCTCCTCCTGATTAATTTATTGTCAGCAATAATATTTTAAGATAATCAAATAGTCTTTGCAATAACTACTTATTTGCTGCAGAACTGTTTTTCTCAATAATCTCCTTGGCAATACTCTTAGGTACTTCCTCATAGTGATCAGTCTGCATGATGTAGGTACCGCGGCCCTGTGTAAACGAACGCAGGTCAGTTACATAACCAAACATTTCAGATAACGGTACGAAGCTTTCGATCTTGATCGCATTGCCCGTTTCTTCCTGCTGGCGGATCTGTCCGCGGCGCTTGACGATATCGCCCATGACGGCACCAAGGTACTCACTCGGTGCTGTAACGTCAACTCTCATGACCGGTTCAAGGATAACAGGATTGCACTTCTTGGCTGCTTCTCTGAGGGCCAGGGATGCCGCAATCTTATATGCCTGCTCGGAAGAGTCGACATCATGATAACTACCGTCAAACAGTGTCGCCTTGATATCCACGATCGGATAACCGGCAACCAGACCGTTATTCAGCGCTTCCTCAAGACCAATCTGTGTAGGCTTGATATATTCCTTAGGAACGGAACCGCCGATCGTCTCATCAAAGAATTCAAAGCCCTTGCCCGGGTTCGGTTCAAACCTGATCCAGACATGACCGTACTGACCGTGACCGCCGGTCTGACGTACGAACTTACCTTCGCACTCAGCTGTACTGCGGATCGTCTCACGGTAAGCAACCTGCGGCGCACCTGCCGTAGCTTCAACCTTGAATTCACGTCTCATACGGTCGAGAACGATATCCAGCTGGAGTTCGCCGACACCGGCAATGATCGTCTGACCTGTCTCCTCATCCGTAAATGTGCGGAATGTCGGATCTTCTTCGGCCAGCTTTGCCAGAGCAGCATCCATCTTTTCACCATCCTGCTTTGTCTTGGGCTCTACGGACATCTGAATAACAGGTTCCGGGAAGACCATCGACTCAAGGATGATCGGATGATTCTCGTCGCACAGTGTATCACCTGTCGTCGTATTCTTTAAGCCAACAGCACCGGCAATATCACCGGCATAAACTTCGGTAATATCCGTACGGTGGTTCGCATGCATACGAACGATACGTCCGAGACGCTCACGCTTATCCTTGGATGCATTCAGCACATAGCTTCCGGCTGTTGTTGTACCGGAATATACGCGGAAGTAAGTCAGACGTCCGACAAATGGGTCGGTCGCAACTTTGAACGCCAGCGCACTAAACGGCTGATCATCACTCGGAATACGCTCTTCTTCTGTACCGTCTTCGAGAGTTCCCTTGATCGAAGGAACATCTACAGGTGACGGCAGATACTCTACAACTGCATCAAGGAGCAGCTGAACACCTTTATTCTTATATGCGGATCCGCATAATACCGGGAAGAATTCCGCTGTCAGAACACCTGCACGGATTGCCTTCTTTACATCTTCCACGGAAGGCTCTTCTCCCTCAAGGACCTGCATCATGACATCATCGTCGTAATCAGCGACAGCTTCCAGCATAGTCTGATGCATTTCTTCTGCCTTTTCTTTGTACTGATTATCGATCTCAGTCACCTGAATATCTGTCCCGAGGTCATTGTTGTACATATACTGCTTCATCGTCACGAGGTCGATGATGCCGCGGAATGACTGCTCAGCACCGATAGGCATCTGGATCGCAGCCGCCTTGGCTCCGAGTCTTTCACCGATCGAACGTACAGCCATGAAGAAGTCTGCACCCGTCGCATCCATCTTGTTGGAGAATACGATACGGGGGACTCTGTATTCCGTAGCCTGACGCCATACAGTCTCCGTCTGCGGTTCAACACCGGCTTTGGAGTCGAGAACTGTGACAGCACCATCCAGTACACGCAGCGAACGCTCAACTTCAGCCGTGAAGTCTACGTGCCCTGGTGTATCGATGATGTTGATCTGGCAGTCCTGCCACTGACATGTCGTTGCAGCAGAAGTAATGGTAATACCACGCTCCTGCTCCTGTGCCATCCAGTCCATCTGGGAAGCACCGTCATGGGTCTCACCGATCCTGTGGATCTTGCCGGTATAGTACAGGATGCGCTCTGTCGTCGTCGTTTTACCGGCGTCGATATGCGCCATGATTCCGATATTTCTGATGTGATCCAAGCTAAATTCCCTTGGCATAGATCCTTCCTTTCCTGATTACCAGCGGTAATGGGCAAATGCCTTGTTGGCTTCTGCCATCTTGTGTGTATCTTCTCTCTTCTTTACGGATGCACCTGTTCCGTTAGCAGCATCCATGATCTCAGCTGCCAGTTTCTGTTCCATCGTCTTCTCATGACGGAGTCTGGAATAGTTAACGATCCAGCGCAGACCTAATGTCAGCTTTCTTTCAGCACTGACTTCTACCGGCACCTGATAGTTGGCACCGCCGACACGGCGGACCTTCAGTTCCAGCAGAGGCATAACGTTCTCGAGAGCCTTCTCGAAAACTTCCATCGGATTCTGACCTGTCTTTTCCTCAACGATAGCAAATGCATTGTAGAGGATCGTCTGGGCAGTACCGCGCTTGCCGTCGATCATGATCTTGTTGATCAGCTTTGTGACCAGCTTGGAGTTATAGATCGGATCGGGCAGTACATCTCTTTTAGCTATATAACCTTTTCTGGGCATGTCTTACACCTCTCCTTTCTTATTTGCCTTTCGGCTTCTTTGTTCCGTACAGGGAACGGCTCTGATTACGGTTGTTAACACCTGCGCAGTCGAGCGTACCGCGGATAACGTGGTAACGAACACCAGGCAGATCCTTAACACGTCCGCCTCTGATCATGACAACACTGTGTTCCTGCAGGTTATGACCTACACCGGGAATATAAGCTGTCACTTCCATACCGTTGGACAGACGAACACGGGCGTACTTACGAAGAGCAGAGTTAGGCTTCTTCGGTGTCATCGTGCCTACACGTGTGCAGACGCCTCTCTTCTGAGGGCTGCTCAATTTCGTCGGCCTCTTCTGCAGAGAGTTGAACCCACGGTTCAGCGCAGGAGACTTGGACTTGTAAACCTTGTCGGTACGGCCTTTGCGTACCAGCTGATGTATTGTTGGCATTACTTCTCCTTCCATATGCACACATAACCAAGCGTGCCAAACCTTAGCCTTTTTAATAGCTTTGCACATAACAAAGCCATTGAGTCGCTAAGCCCTATTAGTATAGACTTATCTTCCGATATCTGTCAACAGTCCGTTTACACTTTATCAGGAATTCATTTTTGTGCATCTATGTACTTTTATGCCCTGTTCAAAATATCTTAATAGTACATCGCCGTTGAATTCGTTATAATACTCATACAGGGATATAGAATATGGCAAAAAGTAAGATCTGTGATTTCTGTCTTGAAGAACAGCGCGGTCTGTTCAACCATCTGTCCACGACGCTGGACGGTTTCAGCATATGCCGCAGCTGCCGGCGCAAGATCGAAAAGTATAACCTGCCCCTGAAACATGATCTGTTTCAGATCCTCGTGACTTCCGATCCCGATCTCCATACGATCATCATGAAGGATTACCTGGAGAATCATACACCGGAGGAAACGATCGCAAAGTTCTTCCCGCTTCCCGAAGTACCTCTGCATGACGGTGAAAACTGTGTCAATGCCGTACCGGCCACACTGACTGTCGATGAAGCGGATATACCGATGGATCAGACTGCCGTAACGACCATCGCTGAAGTTACCCGCAGTAAGATACACAATGTCTGTGACAGTACGGTAGGACCGTCGACCTCCATCACCGCAAGACTCTACGAGACCGATGCGGCCGTCTACTTCCTGACCAACCACTTCGTCAACTGCCACCGTCTGTCCAACGTCGTGCGTTCATCCACCGATGACAAGCATATTACCGTACTGGAAGACGGCAAGGGATACACATACGCTGTTGATGATGCCGACATGTTCCGCATGCGCAGTGAATTCTTCGGCCTGATCCAGGGAGTTCTGGAAAAGAAGAAGAATCTCATCTATATGAAGAGTGAGAACACGATGACGATCACCCCCGGCATATACAATGTGCCAAGACACATCCAGGCAGGTACATACTATGTATCGGCAGTAAAGGATGACGGTCTGCACATCCGGGATGCGGCAGGCAAGTTCCGCAACTACAACGGCAGCGGCAGAGTATACCTGGATGAAGGTTCACAGTTGGAAGTAACCGGTGAATACCAGTTCCGCATCAAGGAAGTAGCCAACGACATTCTTTCCGAAGCTGGACTTTACGTCAATGAGGAAGAACCGGAGGAAATTCCTGCCGAAGAGACCGGTGCCGAAGTGGCTGAAGAAAGCGTACCGGAAGAGATCCCCGCTGTCGAAGCGGAAAAGACCAGGGAATTCATCCCGCCGAGGGACGAAGACTGACAGATAATCGAGTAGGAGGAACTAAGTAAA
>DFIS01000005.1 GCA_002372175.1 Solobacterium sp. UBA3691 | reverse complement strand
ATGATATAATTGACATACAGGTTTAAAGATAGAAAAGACAATGGATGCGCCTGACAGGAGGTAATTTGTATGGCATTTCCGAAAGGGTTTTTATGGGGAGGCGCTACGGCGGCCAATCAGTTTGAAGGTGCGTGGAACACAGACGGCAAGGGACCTTCCGTTCCCGATCATATCCGCGGCGGTACAGTAAGCAGTCCCCGTCTCTGGGATAAGGAGATCGACCCGAATGTGTATTATCCTTCCCACGAAGCAGTAGATTTCTATCATCATTATGCAGAGGATATCGCCCTGTACGGTGAGATGGGCTTCAAGTGCTTCCGTTTATCGGTCAACTGGTCAAGGATCTTCCCGACAGGTATGGAGGAAGAACCGAATCAGGCAGGTCTGGACTTTTATCACCGCGTATTTGCGGAGTGCAGAAAGTACGGTATCGAACCGCTGGTAACGATCTCCCATTATGAACTGCCCTGGGGTCTGTCCGAGAAGTATAACGGCTGGACCGACAGAGCTGTGATCGACTGCTATGTACGGTATGCGACAACATTGTTCAAAGAGTACAAGGATGAAGTAAAGTACTGGCTGACCTTCAATGAGATCAATGCCGGAGCCAACTCCTTCGGCCGTATTCTCTCGCTTGGCATGACCGGCGAAGACGGCAAGCCGATGTTCGGCATGAAGGAAACACCGGAACAGGCAAGTGACCGCTTCACAGCTCTGCACAACCAGTTTGTCGCAAGTGCCAAAGCCGTAAAGATCGGACATGAGATCAATCCTGAATTCAAGATCGGTCTGATGATCGCCGGTATGATGTCCTATCCGTATTCTCCGAATCCGCTGGATGTCAAGAAGACCCAGGACAAGATGAACATGGGCAACTGGTTCTGCGGCGATGTACAGGTACGCGGGCACTATCCGTATTATGCAAAGAGATTCTTCAGAGACAACCAGATCACCGTACGTACCGAACCCGGTGATGAAGAGATCCTGAAGGAAGGCACTGTAGACTTCTACAGCTTCTCGTACTATATGAGTTCCTGTGAGTCCACGGATCCGAGTCTGGCAGCAGCTTCCGGCAATATTCTGACCGGTCTCAGCAATCCGTATCTGAAGGCTTCCGACTGGGGCTGGCAGATCGATCCTGAAGGTCTGCGTATCTACCTGAATGAAGTATACGGGAGATATGAGATCCCGCTGATGGTCGTCGAGAACGGTCTGGGTGCCAACGATGTGCGTGCCGAAGACGGCAAGTTCCACGATACATACAGGATCGATTACCTGCGTGATCATATCAAGGCGATGGAACAGGCAATTGAAGATGGTGTTGAACTGATGGGCTATACGATGTGGGGATGCACGGATCTGGTGTCGGCATCGACCGGTGAGATGAAGAAGCGCTACGGCTTTGTCTATGTCGACAAGGACAATGACGGAAACGGTGATCTGCACAGAGAACGCAAGGATTCGTTCTACTGGTTCAAGAAGGTCTGCGAGACCAACGGAGCAGATCTCGATTAAAGAAATAATACAGGAATACTATGACTTGTGCATTTACTCACAACAGGCACGGGTGATATAATACTGTAGGAAAAAATGGGAGGTGTCCATATGGCAAAAGTAACAGTAAAGGACCTTAACGTCAAAGGTAAGCGTGTTATTGTGCGTGTTGACTTCAACGTACCGCACAAGAACGGCGTGATCACGGATGATAACCGTATTATCGCTGCTTTACCGACAATCAATTATCTGACTGAAAACGGTGCGAAGGTTATCCTTCTCAGTCATCTCGGCAAGGTAAAGACAGATGAAGACAAGATCAAGAATGATATGTCCATCGTCGCTGCCCGTCTTGCGGAAGTACAGAGCGCACCGGTGAAATTTGTGAATGCGACAAGAGGCGCAGAGCTTGAGAACGCTGTAGCTGAAATGAAGGAAGGCGAGATCGTTCTGATGCAGAATACCCGCTATGAAGCAGGCGAATCCAAGAATGACCCTGAGCTGGGTGCTTACTGGGCTTCTCTCGGCGATCTGTTCGTTGAAGATGCTTTCGGTTCCGTACACAGAGCGCATGCGTCCACAGTAGGTATTCCTACGCATCTGCCGGCTGCTGTAGGCTTCCTGGTAGAGAAGGAACTGAATGTTCTGGGCGGTGCCCTGAATGATCCTCAGAGACCGTTTGTGGCGATCCTCGGCGGTGCCAAGGTCAGTGACAAGATCGGTGTTATTGAGAATCTGCTCAAGATCGCTGACAAGGTTCTGATCGGCGGCGGTATGGCTTATACATTCCAGGCTGCAGAAGGCAAGAAGATCGGTACATCCCTGCTCGAAGCTGACAAGGAAGATCTTGCAAGAGACTTCATGGCAAAGGGTGCCGGCAAGCTGTTCCTGCCTGTTGATACAGTTATTGCCAATGACTTTGACAATCCTACAGATATCAAGACAGTCAAAGCAGGTGAGATTCCTGATGACTATATGGGTCTCGATATCGGTGATGAGACGATTGCTGAATTCAAGAAGGCTCTTGAAGGTGCCAAGACCGTCTTCTGGAACGGACCGATGGGTGTCTTTGAAAAGCCTGAGTTTGCCAAGGGCACGATCGAGATCTGCAAGGCTCTTGCAGAGCTGGATGGCGCAACAACGATCATCGGCGGCGGCGACAGTGCTTCTGCTGCCAAGAACCTCGGGTATGCTGAGAAGTTCAGCCACATTTCTACAGGCGGCGGTGCTTCCCTGGAATATATGGAAGGTAAGGAACTGCCCGGTGTAGCAATTATCCCGGAGAAATAATCATGGCAAGAAAACCTATTATCGTTGGTAACTGGAAGATGAACAAACTCCGCAGTGAAGCGGAAGAGTTCATGAAGGGTATCGAAGCATACCTGACCGGTGAGGAGAAGGCAGACTACGGTATTGCGGCTCCGTTTACCTGTGTGGATGTATGCGTAAAGAACGCTAAGCATCTGATCGTCGGCGCTGAGAACTGCAACCAGAAGGACAGCGGTGCCTTCACCGGTGAAGTCAGTGTACCGATGCTGGAAGAGATCGGTATTACATACTGCATTATCGGTCATTCCGAAAGACGTACATACTACAACGAGACAAACGAAGCTTGTGCAGCCAAGGCAAAGCGTCTGTTTGCGTCGAATATCACACCGATCCTCTGCATCGGTGAGACCGAAGCACAGTATGATGCCGGTGAGACAGCAGATGTCATCAAGACACAGCTGCATGGCTCTCTTGCAGGTCTTACAGCAGATGAAGTTTCCCGTATCGTCATCGCGTATGAACCGATCTGGGCGATCGGCACAGGCAAGTCTGCAGACAAGGATATCGCTGAAAACTGCTGCAAGCTTGTTCGTGACACGGTCAGAGAGATGTACGGTGAGGAAGCGGCAGAGGCTGTCAGAGTTCAGTACGGCGGCAGCGTCAAGCCGAATAACATTGCGGAATACATGGCATGCCCGGATATTGACGGTGCTCTGATCGGCGGTGCTTCTCTGAAGGTTGATTCCTTCATCGAGATCATTGACGCTACTAAATAACAAATAAGGCTAGGAGGAAAACGAAAATGCCCTTAATTGAAACAGTATATGCACGTGAGGTGCTTGATTCCCGCGGTAACCCTACCGTAGAGTGTGAAATTACAACAGCTTCCGGTGCTTTCGGAAGTGCTATCGTACCGTCTGGTGCTTCCACAGGTGAGCGTGAAGCAGTTGAGCTGCGTGACGGCGACAAGAAGCGTTACCTCGGCAAAGGCACACTGAAGGCTGTTGCGAACGTTAACGAAGTTATCGCTCCGAAACTCGTTGGTATGGATGTTACAGATCAAACACTGATCGACAAGACACTGATCGAACTTGACGGAACAGAGTTCAAGTCCAACCTCGGTGCCAATGCGACACTGGCTGTATCCCTGGCTGCAGCAAGAGCTGCTGCTGACTTCTACGGTATGCCTCTGTACAAGTATATCGGCGGCAACAATGCCAAGGTTCTGCCTGTACCGATGATGAACGTTCTGAACGGCGGCAAGCACGCTGACTCCAGCGTTGACCTGCAGGAATTCATGATCATGCCTGTCGGTGCCAAGAGTGTCCACGAAGCAATTCGCATGGGTGCTGAAACATTCCACAACCTGAAGACGATTCTGAAGAAGGCCGGATACAACACTAACGTAGGTGATGAGGGCGGTTACGCTCCTTCCTGCACAAAGGGTAATGAAGAACCTCTCGAGCTGATGGTTGCGGCTATCAAGGCTGCCGGATACAAGCCCGGTAAGGACATCTGCCTGTGCATCGACGCTGCATCTTCCGAGTTCTACAATGCTAAGACAAAGAAGTATGAACTGAAGCGTTCCGGTATGGGCAATAAGACAACTGATGAAATGATCGATATGTACGCAGAATGGTGCGAGAAGTATCCGATCATCTCCATCGAAGACGGTCTTGACCAGAATGACTGGGAAGGCTGGAAGAAGCTGACAGAGCGCCTTGGTGACAAGGTACAGCTGGTTGGTGATGACCTGTTCGTTACTAACACAACATTCCTGAAGAAGGGTATTGAGTCCGGTGTTGCCAACTCCATCCTGATCAAACTGAACCAGATCGGTACCCTGACAGAAACCCTGGATGCTATCGAAATGGCTAAGGAAGCAGGCTATACAGCTGTTGTTTCCCACCGTTCCGGTGAGTCCGAAGACTCCACGATCGCTGATCTCGTTGTTGCGACAAATGCCGGTCAGATCAAGACAGGTTCCATGAGCCGTACAGACCGTATTGCCAAGTACAACCAGCTGATGAGGATCGAGGACAGACTCGGTACAGTTGCTCAGTACAAGGGCAAGGAAGCTTTCTACAACATCGAGAAGTAATCTCCCGAACAATCCATAAACAGAACTGTCTCTCATCCGAGACAGTTTTTTTCTGTCTGTAAGCCATCCTGTGCATCATTCACCGCCGGCAGGGATTAAGTGTATAATGATACAGTACAGCTTACGGTAAGCAGTATGTGCTGATTATACCCGCATGGAACAGATGCGGATCAATAGACGAAAGGAGAACGGAGGCAGTTATGAAGAGAATACTGATGGCAGTACTGTGCATACTTCTGTTTACAGGATGCACAAAGCCTGAACAGCCTGCAGAGCCGACCCCCGGCAGTACGAAGATCAACGAGATCTATACTGCACTGCCGGAAGAGAATACATTTGAGATCATCGATCAGGAGAGACTGACGGCACTGATCGAACATGGGACTGCTGTGGTCTTCCTGGGTTTCCCGGAATGTCCGTGGTGTCAGGCATATGTGCCGTTTCTGGATGAAGTTGTCAGGGATGCCGGGACACAGGTGTTCTACTACAATATTTACAAGGATAAAACAGATGACAGGGAGTACTACGATCATGTTGCAGAGCTGATCAATGCACGTGATAATACGATCCTTGCGTATGATAATGACGGTAAGCTGCGGATATACATGCCGCTGGTGCTGTTTGTTCAGCAGGGAGAGATCATCGGCTATGACAACGAAACATGTATGCTGGACAGCCGGGAGATCAAGCCTGAGGAATACTGGACAGAGGAGAAGATCGGAGCACTGAAAGAGAAACTGGCAGAATATGCGAAGGTCATCGCTGAGACAAGAAAAGAGAATGACAGCCATGGCTGTAATGATGACTGTACCGTGGAGGTGAAGTAACCATGGCGAATACGTATCTGTCCATACAGGGTGACCGGTTTCTGATCAACGGTGAGCTGACCTACAGTGAGTATCCGGACTGTCCGCATCAAGGCCTTCTGATGAATGCCAGATTTATTCAGGGTATCTTTGATGATAAGAGCGGACATGAACGGTATCACCGTTTCGGCAGAGTATTTGATCCCGAGAAGAATACCGATGATCTGATTGCGGCACTTCCGCAGTGGTATGCGGCAGGACTGCGTGCGTTTACGGTAGGTCTGCAGGGCGGGGGACCGGCCTTTACGATCGAAAACAGTACGATCATCAATGATCCGTTTCTGTACAGCGGCAGAGGTCTCGACCCGGCGTATGCAGGAAGGCTTGACCGGCTGATCAAAGCCGCGGACAGCCTTGGCATGATCGTGATCGTATCGTTCTTCTACGGCGCCCAGACACGCTTTCTGAACGATGACAAGGAGATCGAAAATGCGGTACGTACAGTCGCTCATTTTCTGCGTGTGCACGGTTTCCGGAATGTGATCATCGAGATCGCCAACGAGTATGACGTGGCAGAGTTCCGCAGTCATCCGATCATTGCTGAGCCGCAGGGTGTGATCCGGCTGATGAAACTTGCCCGGGAAATCACCGGTCTGCCGACAGGATGCTCAGGCATCGGCGGTTCCTTTAACAGGGAGATCGCGGAAGCTTCGGACGTGATCCTGATCCACGGCAACAGTCAGTCACGCAGTCAGCTGTACAATCTGATCCGCAAGGCCAAAGCAGTAACACCTGTACGGCCGGTCGTGATCAACGAGGATTCCCCGTGTATCGGGAATATGCGTACAGCACTTGATATGGGTGTATCCTGGGGCTACTACAACAACATGACCAAGCAGGAACCGCCTGCGGACTGGCGTATCCTGCCGGGGGAAGATCAGTTCTTTGCGCTGCGCATGATGGAAGCTCTGCATATTCCGTGTCAGAAACCGGAAGATGAGTTTGTACTGTGCGGGATGGAAAAAGATAACGTATACGAAGGTAAACGGTTTATCCGTCTTTCTGCCATGTATCCCGAGATGGTCGATAAGGTGGAGTTCAGACTGAACGGCAGACTGATCGATACAGCATACGAAGAGAGTTTTGCGGTATGCCGGATCACGAACTATTTTCTGGGTCCCCTCACCGGTATCCGCAGCGGTGATATCATGGAAGCACGGATCTATCTGGCTGACGGACAGGTCCTGTCCAGATCTGTACAGGCAGAATGACCTTTACAAGTACAGATACGCTGATTTATAATATTTTGGCAACCCTTAGGAGGTAGTTTTATGCTCAGTGCATTATTAATGATCGTATCAGCTTTATTGATCATACTGTGTTTACTGCAGGCGGGTAAGTCTGATGGTATATCAGGAGCGTTCTCCGGCAACGGCGGACTGAATCTGTTTGCCAACGTCAAGGAGAGAGGCTCGGAGAAAGTCATCTCGAATATGACCATGGTTCTGGGAGTGATCTTCTTCATCCTGGTCATCGCTATTCGCATCGTCTAAAAGCTGGTTATAAAACCGGCTGTTTTTTTAAAGCATATGAATGAATTACAGGAAAAGATCTGGGAGACCATCGATACACAGAAGAAGAATACGCTGAAGAGAAGTGATCTTGAGCGTCTTTTAGGCATATCCGGAGGAAAGGAAACAGCCCTGTTTACCAATGCTGTGGAAGCTCTGGAAGCGGAATACCGCATCTGCAGAAATCGTGATCAGACATATATGACAGACCGTCAGGCCGGATATATCACCGGTGTGATCCGTTTTAACAAGGCAGGCAATGCGTTTGTCAGCAGTGCGGAGGAAACCCTGAAGATCTATGAAGAGAATGTAAATGACGCTCTGCCCGGGGATACCGTTGTCGCGGAGAAGATCCGTGAAGATACCGGCAGGGTGCTGTATATACGCAGTCACGGCAGGACACATGTGACCGGTACGTTTACAGCGACAGCCAGAGGACTGAAGTGTTTCCTCGATGAGGATATCCTGAACAGACGGGTGACCGTGATCACGATACCGAAGGATATGCATCCGTATGACGGAATGGTCGTCTCTCTGCGGATCGAGAAATACGGCAGACCGCTGCGGCTGAGTGCGGAGAGAATACTGGGCAATAAGAATGATCCCGGTACGGAAGTGGCAGCCAGACTGATCGCCCATGAGATCGATCCGGTCTTCCCGGAAGAAGTTCTGCAGGAAGCTGATCAGATCTACCACGAAGTCAGTGAAGAAGAAAAGAAGAACCGTACGGATCTGACGATGGAACATGTATTTACGATCGACGGGGATGATTCCAAGGACTTTGATGATGCGGTAAGCATCACCAGAAAGGGAGAGAATTACCTGCTGAAGGTATCGATCGCCGATGTATCACACTATGTCAGGGAAGGCAGTCTGACTGACCAGGAGGCTTATCTCAGGGGGACATCTGTCTATGCGGCTGATACAGTCGTGCCGATGCTTCCGCAGGTGTTAAGCAACGGGATCTGTTCGCTGAATCCAAATGAACTGCGTCTGACCATGACCTGTGAGATGGAGATCACACCGGAAGGCAGGACAGCGTCCTGCAGGATCTATGAGTCCTATATACGCTCTGCCGCAAGGATGACATACCGGGCAGTCAATGCCTTCCTGAAGGACCATGAACAGCCTCAGGTATTCCCTGAGGATATACTGCTGCTGAAGGAATGCGCAGACTGTATCCGGAAGCACAGAGTGGAAAAGGGAGCCCTGAACTTTGAAGCTCCGGAGACGGAAGTGATCGTAAACTCTGTCGGTTATGCGGTCGATATCCGCCCGCGGGAGCGCGGAGAAGCCGAGATGATGATCGAGGACTGCATGATCGCTGCCAATATCTGTGTGGCAGAGTACCTGGTCAGAAACAGTATTCCCGGTGTATATCGTATCCATGAAGCACCGGATATCAAAAAACTCAGAGAGTTTGCGTCGTTCTCTTCTGTGTTTGGCTATCGGATCAGCCTCGGTGACAAGACCCCGGCCCCGAAGGACCTGCAGGCATACCAGGATGGGATCAGAGGCGCAGAAGAGGAAACGATCCTCTCCGGACGTCTGCTCAGGTGTATGCAGAAAGCACGCTATGACAGCGCATGTCTTGGCCATTACGGACTCTCGGAGAAGTATTATCTGCACTTTACATCGCCGATCAGACGATACCCCGATCTGGCTGTGCACAGAATGCTGAAGGCATACTGCTTTGCAGAGGAGGCACATGACACCCGCAAACGGGATGAACGGAAGATGAAGGAGATCGCCGTACAGTCATCGCTGCGGGAAAGGATCGCCGTGGATGCGGAACGTGATGTAACATCGATGAAGATCGCGGAATACATGAGTTCGCGGATCGGCACCGTGCAGGAAGGCATGATCACCTCCGTGACCAGTTTCGGTATCTTTGTGACACTGCCCAATACGGCAGAAGGTCTGATCACACCGGAACGCATGGGTGAAGATTACTTTATCTACAGTGACAAACACGAGACATTTACAGGTGCCCGTACGAATAAAGTATATAAGCTTGGTGACAAGCTGAAGATCAAGGTCATCGCTGCCAATGTCAAGGCAGGTACGGTGGACTTTGAACCAGCAGAGAAGGTGGCGGCAGTAAAGCCGAAAGAGAACCGCAGAAACAGAAAAGGAGGCAGAAGCCGTGGCAAAAAACGCTGGTAAGGAAAAAGTCGTTGCCTTCAACCGCAGGGCTTCGCATGATTATTTTCTGGAAGACAGATATGAAGCGGGAATGGTGCTGACCGGTACGGAGATCAAATCGGTAAGAGAGGGCAGGATACAGTTCAATGATGCCTATATCTCGATCTATCAGGGAGAAGCCTGGATCAAGGGCATGCATATCTCTCCGTATAAGTACGGCAATATCTTCAATGTTGATGAGACAAGAGACCGCAAGCTTCTGCTGCACAAGTATGAGATACGCAAGATGTATGACAAGGTGCGGCTGAAGGGATATACGCTGGTGCCGGTCAGGATCTATCTGAAAGACGGCATGGCCAAGCTCGAGGTAGCACTGGCAAAAGGTAAGAATCTTGTAGACAAGCGGGAAACCGAGAAACTCAGAGATGCCAAAAGGGAAATGGAGAAGGCTCTCAAGCTCAGGAGGTAATGATGGAAGAACTGGCAGAGATCCTGCGCATGCATGCGCAGAAATACCCGTTGATGAAACCGCAGGACTGTGTCAAGCTCATCTATCAGAATGAGTTCGGTCCTGAACATGCGCTGGGGGACCTTGCGTCTGTACAGCAGATGATCGAGGAAGAGATGAATACTGCCGAAAGCGGGGATACAGAACTGTTTACAGAGATCGGTAACGGTCTTGTCCGTGTTGATCTGTATCAGGCAAGAGGTAAGATATCGGCGCAGGTGCTGGCAGAGTGCTTTGTCCGTACAGCGAACATGTATAAGGGATCATTAAGTGCTTTACTGCGCAAGCTGAAGTATCTTTCAGCCAATGCCGGGAACCTGGGCTTTGCGTATGACGAACAGGAACTGAAGGAATATCTGTCGTTTCACCGCTCCAATGCGTATCCTGCCGTGCATCATACACCGCAGTACCGGGAGGCTTATCATCCGCATTACCGGGTAATCAGGCGGGATATGCTTGAAGGGTACTTTGACGGCAGGAAAGTATTGTGCTAATATTTTTAATAGTGTAGAGATACACTGTACAACAGCTTTACTTCAACGCATGATCACCTGTGGTTCAACGGGTGATTTTGCATATTAAAAGAGGCTGTAACAGTTAAAGAAT
>DFIS01000047.1 GCA_002372175.1 Solobacterium sp. UBA3691 | reverse complement strand
AACATATGGACATGATCAACGTGGCATTCAAGTGCCAGGATCTCGATCCCGGCTTTCTCACATTCAGCCATTGTCAGTTCTTTGAACCTCTGTTCCACTCCGGGAATATTGAAGATCTTCCTCCTGTAACGGGGGCAGAATACGAAATGGTAGTTGATCAGAGAGACAGTGGTCCTGGTATGTCTATACACATTTTTCACACTTTTATTATACAACAAATGTAGATATTTATCTAATTTACATCTATTGAATTCTCCTTTTCTCAGATCTCATCCGCACGGTTAAAAGCGTGGGTTTTCCCGCTGAGGTTTGTTATAAAGAAAGCCATATCAGTGATACGGCTTTCGTGTAATTTATCGGAAGGAAAGTCTGTTCAGTGCCTTCTGCAGGGCTACTTCAGCTCTCTTCAGATCATAGTTCGGGTTACCCGAATTGATCCTTTGCTCTGCACGTTTGCGGGCATTTTCGGCTCTTTCCATGTCGATCTCGTTCTTGTTTTCGATCGCATCGGTCAGGATCTCGGCCTGGTTGTCACGGAAGTATACAACACCGCCGGCGACTGCGTATTCCTCACGGACATCGTTTTCCACCGTTGACATCTTCCCGATCTTCAGGACCGTTACCAGCGGCATATGTTCAGGCAGAATACCCCGCTGTCCGTCCACTGTATCCAGATTCAGGATCGGTGTATCCATCTCCTTGTATACACCCCGCGGTGTTATGATCCGGCAATGAATACTGCTCATCAGAGAGTCTCCGCTTTCTTAACCACATCCTCGATCGTACCGACAGACATGAATGCCTGTTCAGGCAGATCATCATACTTACCGGCAAGGATCTCACGGAAGCTTCTGACCGTCTCTTCTACAGGTACATAGATACCCTTGAGACCGGAGAACTGTTCCGCAACGCTGAACGGCTGCGACAGGAAGTTACGCACACGTCTTGCGCGGGCAACGATCTTCTTGTCATCTTCACCGAGTTCTTCCATACCGAGGATCGCGATGATATCCTGCAGTTCCTTGTATCTCTGCAGGATCTGCTGTACTTCACGGGCTGTCTCATAGTGCTCTTCACCGAGGATCAGCGGATCCAGCATACGGGAGCCGGATGCCAGCGGATCAACTGCCGGGTAGATACCGAGAGCAGCGATACTTCTGTCCAGAACGGTCTTGGCATCGAGGTGGGAGAACGCTGTTGCCGGAGCCGGGTCTGTCAGGTCATCCGCAGGCACGTAGATCGCCTGTACGGAAGTGATCGAACCCTTCTCGGTAGAAGTAATACGTTCCTGTAACTGACCCATCTCGGTAGCCAGCGTAGGCTGATAACCTACGGCACTGGGCATACGGCCAAGCAGTGCGGATACCTCCGAACCGGCCTGTGTAAATCTGAAGATGTTATCGATAAACAGAAGGACATCCTGTCTCTCTTCATCACGGAAGTACTCTGCCATCGTCAGCGCAGACAGGGCTACACGCATTCTGGCACCCGGAGACTCATTCATCTGTCCGTAGGTCAGAACCGTGTTCTTCAGTACGCCGGACTCCTTCATCTCGTTGTACATGTCGTTGCCTTCACGTGTACGCTCACCGACACCTGCCACGACCGAACGGCCGCCGTGCTCGATAGCGATATTGTGGATCAGCTCCTGCATCAGTACGGTCTTGCCTACACCGGCACCGCCGAACAGACCGACCTTACCGCCCTTGGAATACGGACATAACAGGTCAATGACCTTGATGCCTGTCTCAAGGATCTCTGTTGTGGTCTGCTGCTGGGCAAAGGTCGGCGCAGCTCTGTGGATCGGCATGTAGTGTTTCGCCTCTACCGGTCCAAGACCGTCGATCGGTTCACCGAGCACATTGAACATACGTCCGAGTACTTCATTGCCTACCGGGACCGTGATCGGTGCTCCTGTATCCACACACTCAAGGCCTCTGACAAGACCGTCGGTAGAACTCATGGCGATACAGCGCACGATATCATCACCGATATGCTGTGCAACTTCGGCAACCATGGTTCCGCTGTTATCTTTCTCAATCTTTATCGCATTACGGATCGCCGGCAGCTCCTCGGGTGAGAATCTGATATCAACGACCGGGCCGATCACCTGTACGATTTTTCCTGTATTGCTCATCTTGGTTACCTTCTTTCCTATACCGCATCCGAACCGCCTACGATCTCAGTGATCTCCTGCGTGATCGCGGCCTGACGTGCTTTGTTGTATTCGAGCAGCAGCTTTTCACTCAGCTCATCTGCGTTATCCGTCGCTGTCTTCATTGCCATACGGCGGCTTCCCTGCTCACTCGTTGTCGATTCCATCCAGTCGGAATAGGCAACATCCTGGATCATCATCGGGATCAGACTGCTGAGGATCGTATCCGCATCCGGTTCAAACAATGTCTCGATATGCATACCGTCATGCGCATCCGGCAGTTCCCCGACAAACTCACAAGGCAGCAGCTTATCCACCGAAGCACGGAAATTCATCGTATTGACAAATACCGTATATAAGAGCTGTACACAGCCTACTTCATTTCTCAGATATCTGTCTTCTCCCTCTTCAATCCATGGCTTTAATGTCTCAAAGATCAGATGATCCGAAGAGATCGGTTCATCATGGATCAGGTTGAAGCCCTCTTCCTTCATCGAACGGTAGAGGCTCGTACCGATCAGTACGACAGGATCCTCTTTTGTCATCTCGGTTCTGGCCAGTTTCAGGATATTCTGGTTATATCCGCCGCACAGTCCCAGATCACTGCAGAAGACAATGGAGAACTTTCCGGTGCTGCCGTTAGGGTACAATAAAGCATTCTCCAGCCCGGGATTGCGGAAGACGATCTCGTTTACCATCTGCTGAAGACGCTCTGCATATTCACGGTTGGCTTCCATCCGTGAACGCTGACGAACAAGTTTGGCATTGGCGATCATCTCCATTGCGCTGGTGATCTTCTTCGTATTGTTTACGGACTTGATCCGTGATCTCAGAGCCTGCTTGGACTGTGCCATTTACTACGCTCCTCTTGTCAGTTTGAACTGATCAACAGCCTCTCTCATTGCGGCTTTGATCTCATCATTCAGTTCTGCGGAGATATCTCCTGCTTCTACGATCTCCTTCAGGATATCAGCGTGCTGATCCTTGAAGAATCTGTGCATGAAACGCTCAAAAGCACGGATATCCTCCACGTCGATCTCATCGATGAAGTTATTTCTTACCGCATACATCGAGATGACCTGTTCTTCGACAGACATCGGCTGATACTGCGGCTGTTTCAGCAGTTCCGTGATCCTGGAACCATGTTCGATAACCTTCTTCGTTGCCGGATCCAGATCAGAACCAAACTGCGAGAACGTTAACATCTCATGGTACTGCGCAAGATCAAGCTTCAGCGAAGAAGATACCTTCTTCATTGCTTTGGTCTGGGCATTGGAACCTACACGGGATACCGAAAGACCGGAGTCTACCGCAGGTCTTACACCGGAGTTGAACAGTTCTGTCTGTAAGAAGATCTGTCCGTCCGTGATCGAGATGACATTCGTCGGGATATATGCTGAGATATCACCGGCCTGTGTCTCAATGATCGGCAGTGCTGTCAGTGATCCGCCGCCGAGTTCATCGGAAAGCTTTGCGGCTCTCTCCAGCAGACGGGAATGCAGGTAGAAAACATCACCAGGGTATGCTTCACGTCCCGGAGGCCTTCTCAGCAGCAGGGACATTGTACGGTAAGCAACCGCATGCTTGGACAGATCATCATAGATGATCAGTACATCCTTGCCCTGTTCCATCCACTCTTCACCGATCGCACATCCTGCGTACGGCGCAATATACTGTAACGGTGCACTCTCACTGGCAGACGCATTAACAACGGTGGTATACTCCATCGCATCATGTTCACGCAGCTGCTGTACAAGACGGGCTACCGTACTCTCTTTCTGTCCTATGGCTACATAGATACAGTTAACATTCTTACCCTTCTGGTTAATGATCGTATCAATGGCGATCGCTGTCTTACCTGTTTCACGGTCACCGATGATCAGCTCACGCTGTCCCTTACCGATCGGAATCATCGTATCGATAATCTTCAGACCGGTCATCAGCGGCTGATATACGGATCTGCGGGTCATGACACCGGGTGCCACTCTCTCCACAGGTCTTCTTCTGTCTGTGACGATCTCCCCGCGGCCGTCGATCGGCTGACCGAGTGCGTTGACAACTCTGCCAAGCATCGCATCACCGACAGGTACTTCGACGATCCTGCCTGTACGGCGTACTTCATCGCCTTCCCTGATCAGGGAATCGTTACCGAGAAGTACGGCACCGATATGATCTTCCTCAAGGTTCAGGACCATACCGTATACATCATTGGGAAATTCCAGAAGCTCTGATGCCATTGCTTTATCAATACCCTGAACCATGGCAATACCGTCACCTACACTGATCACATAACCGACATCATCGGAATGGATCTTATGATCGTAGCTGCGGATCTGCTGTTTGATCAGAGCACTTATTTCTTCAGGTCTGATATCTCTCATGCTAATCCTCCCTTCAGCAGCATTCCCTTCATCTTCTCCAGACGGTCTTTCACCGTCACATCCGTAACACTGTTGCCCACAACGACCTTAATACCGGCAATTACCGACTTATCGATCTTATTGGACAGGATGACCTGACAGTCATACTTCTTTTCCAGTGCACTCTTCAGTTTGGCCAGATCCTCTTCACTGAGCTTTCTCGCCGACCATACGACTGCCTCTTTGATACCGAGAGCTTCATTGGCCTTGACGATAAACTCCTTCAGGATCTCTTTCAGCTGCTGTATACGTCCTTTATCGATCAGTACTTTCAGGAAGTTGATCATATCCTTATCATAGACTTCCCCAAAGATCTGATCGATAAAAGCCTTCTTCTCTTCACGGCTGATCTTGACCGCATTGAAAAAAGTATTCAGTTCCGGTGTCTCATCCAGTATCCGGATCAGATCCGTGACATCTTCCTTTCTTTCTGCGACCATGCCGTCATCTTCGGCCAGAGAGAACAATGCGCCGGCATATCTCTCGCTGACTTCACTGCTCATGATCCGCTGACTTCCTTTACAAACGCATCTACAGCGTCATGGTCCAGATCTTCACCATCCTTGTTCTGGATGATCTTACCGGCTGCCGTGATCGCAATATCCACGATATCCTGCTGCAGGGACTGGAACATCTGTTCACGCTGGGCTTCGATCTGTTCTTCTGCCTTCTTGCGCATGGACTCTGCTTCCTTGTTCGCCTGGGCAATGATCGAATCCTTTTCGACCTTGGCTTCCCTGACTGCCGCTTCGATGATCTGTTCCGAGCGTGCGCCAGCCTGACTCAGCTGTTCTGCCGCAGCCTGACGGTCTGTTTCCGCCGCAGCTCTGGCATTCTCGCTCTGTTTCAGGTCTTCCTGCATCTTCTCAGATCGTTTCTGCAGGAAGTTCTTCACTGATGCCCAAAGGAACTTGCGCGCAAGCAAAAACAATACCAGCGTACTGCACAGCTGCACAAGCATGGTGATCGGATTGGGTATCAGCTGACTAATGATATCAATATCAATCATCGTTTAGCCCTAATATACGAAAATCAGAAGAATGGCAACCAGCAGACCATAGATAGCACAGGTCTCAGACAGAGCGATACCGAGGATCATTGTGCTGCGGATCTTGGACTCTGCTTCAGGGTTCTTACCGATCGCATCACATGCATGAGCAGCAACTTCACCTTCACCACGTCCGGTAAGCATACCTGTCATAACAGCCAGTCCGGCACCGATAGCGATCAAACCTTTGTTGATATCCATAAAAAACTCCTCCTACTTTTAATCTTTTATTTCTTCCGGCATATCATTGCCGATCAGAACCATCGTTAATGTAACAAATACAAGTGTCTGTACAAATCCTGCAAACAGATCGAAGTACGCATGCAGAAGCGGTGCTACGACCGGGGCCAGGAAGTTGAATGCACTCTCTGTTGATGTAAACATGTTGGCAATCTTTGTCGAAGCGATCTGGCAGGCGTTGTAGATCAGCTGCATCATGATGCTTCCGCACAGGATATTGCCGAAAAGACGCAGTGACATCGAAGCCATCGTTGAGAACTTACCAATGATATTCATCGGTAACATGACGGCCAGAGGCTCAATAAACGAATGCATATATGCTTTAAAACCACCGTACTTCAGTTCGGTGATCTGGATCAGCACCCACGTGATAAATGCCAGCAGCAGCGTAACACTGAGGTTGGCTGTCGGCGAAGACAGACCAAACAGTGAACATGTATTGGCAGTAAAGATATATACCCAGAGAACAATGATATACGGTGTAAGTACATCTGCTGTCTTACTGCCGACATTGCTTCTGACGCTGTTATATACGGTCTGTACACCGAGGATCACCGGCAGAATGATACCCTTCGGCTCAGCCAGAGGATCGGTCCTGTCGATCTTCTTAGAAAGCAGAATGATTCCCACCGACAGGATCACTGTCAGAAGGATGATCGTATAGACATCCGACTGTATCGTCATTCAGCTGACCTTCCTTTCCAAAGCTCATCGATCACCAGTGTGATCTTGGTCATCAGCAGACCCAGAGCACAGGTGAATATATTCAGATACTGCGGGAATTTCACCGACAGTAACATGGCGACTACCATTAATAAATAGTTTACCAAAAAATGGGAAGAACCTGTAGACCTTGACGCAAATCGCGAATCAAGCACGTCTGACCAGAACACCACATTCCGAAACAGAAGAAATGCGGCTACAGCACTGCCCAGCAGATAACCGTTCATCAGGGGAAGCCCGAAGATCAGCAGGATCAGCGCAGTAACACCGACAAGAACGGCATAAAGAATCATAACACGCTTAGGCATATGCATAAGAATTATACTATGGAAAGAATTGAAAAAATACCCACAGAAAAACCACTTTTGTCCGATTTAAGCGCAAAATACATATTATTCATCTAAATATCAGCAGGCAGGATTCACATACCTTTCCTTTAGTGTTCACGGGAAGTTCAGACAGCTCTGTCATACTGTGATCATCCGCAGAAAGTGAGGTATCACCCATGACAAACAAACAGGTATTAACGATCGTCTTATGTACACTCCTGGCCGGATGCAGCACATCCCAGGCTGAGACAGAAAATACAGCAGCACCCGCCGAAACGGCTGCGACCGTACAGGAAACAGCAGAAACAAATACGCAGACTCTGGAGAACCACGAAGATGGTGAACACGTACTGAGTGCGGAAGGAACAACAGAATCCCTGAGCAATGCCGAAGTGATCAAGACCGGTGAAGCAGACGGTGACGAAGCAGACTTCTACGGCGAGAATTCCGCGCTGTATGCCTCAGACGGAGGCACCCTCGATCTCAGCGATCTGCACATTACGACCGACGGCACCCACGCCAACGCGGTATTCAGCTACGGCGAAGGTACAACCGTCAATATCAGTGACTCGGTGATCGAAACAGCAGGCAACTGTTCCGGCGGTATCATGACGACCGGCGGAGGCACCATGAATGCAGAGAACCTGACGATCCACACGACAGGCAACTCCTCGGCAGCGATCCGTTCTGACAGAGGCGGCGGTACCGTCACCGTTACCGGCGGTACATATACAACTGACGGCAAGGGCTCCCCGGTCATCTACTCCACAGCAGATATCACAGTCAATGACGCCGAGCTGACATCCACCTCCTCCCAGGGTGTCGTCGTCGAAGGCAAAAACTCCGTGACTCTGAACAACGTGACACTGACAGCTGACAACAACTCCAAGAACAGCGACAAATCCCCGTACTACCAGGCCGTCATGATCTATCAGTCAATGTCCGGCGATGCGGCTGAAGGAACCGCAAGCTTCACGATGAACGGCGGCACACTGACCAACAAGAACGGTGAGACCTTCTTCGTCAACAACACCGTCGCAGAGATCACCCTCAGTGATGCAGAGATCATCAACGAAGGCGATGAAGTCTTCCTGCGTGCCGAAGCAGCCGGCTGGGGCAATGAAGGCAGTAACGGCGGTCATGTCACCCTGACAGCCAAAGATCAGACAATCACCGGAAACATGATCGTCGACGAAGTGTCCAGCCTGAACCTGTACCTGACGGAAAGCTCTTCTTTCAGCGGTGCAATTAACAGCGAAGGCGAAGTCTACGTCGAACTGGACAGTGACAGCACATGGACGCTGACAGGTGACTCCCAGATCACATCCCTGACCTGTGACGCCGACAGCATCGACCTGAACGGATATACACTCTACGTAAACGGAGAAGCCTACGAAGAAGGCACAGCATCCGCAGGTGAAGCAGTTGTAGTAGAAATCAATTCTTCCGGAAGCTCTGAACACGGTGGTATGCCTTCCGGTGAAAGACCTGAAGGAGGCAGGCCCGGTGACGGAGGAACTCCCCAGGAGAAACCCACAGACGGAGGAACACCGCCGGAAAGACCCGAGGAAAAGCAATAAGCAGGAATAAAATGATATGATCCCATCAAAGTAGACAACGCAAATATGTAA
>DFIS01000075.1 GCA_002372175.1 Solobacterium sp. UBA3691 | reverse complement strand
AGAGCAACTGACTCTTAATCAGTGGGTCTAGGGTTCGAATCCCTAAGGGGTCACCACTTGTAAATAAAACTCTCTGTACAGAGAGTTTTTTGTTTATATACGTATGGTCAGTACATTCAGTCCCAGAATATTCTGGTGTTCGATCCTGTCGGTCATCTTGTAGACCATCCGGATACCGATATTCTTTGTGATGTCATCGGGATCGGTGATGGCAGCACGTTCGGCCGGATCAAACGGAATACAGTCATCACGGATACGCATGATCACATCATCACTCTTGTGTACGACACGGATATCGACAGAGTGTTTCTTTTTGTCCTTGGTAAAGCCATGCTCAACAACATTGCCTGCCATCTCTTCCAGGAACAGTCCTGCATAATAGGAGCGTTTCTCATCAAGACCCCGGCTGCGGCAGAACTCGTGGACCTGCTGAGAGACGGTGACGACTTCTTCGGTACTGCGTACGGAGATATCCATGCGCTCTTCCGGGGTGACACCGAAATCGGCAGGGATCACCATCAGCTCATCCATGTTCCGCGGCATGTGCTTATTTTTCATCCAGGCATAGCCGATGATCAGGATCGTTGTGACAACACCGTTGAAGACATTGGCGATGTAGACACTTCTGATACCGAGCACTCTGATCGTTAAGGCTGTAAAGCAGGCAACACTGATCACGCCGTCGATCAGCGACAGGATATGAACGTACAGGGTCCTGCCGGAAGACTGGTAGTAACAGGAGAAGACCATGTATATGATGCTCAGCGGCATGCACAGCGGCAGAATGCGGAAGGCGGAGACGGTCTTGGCAAATACCGGATCGGCAGGATCATGGAAGTACAACTGTGTTTCCGGCACTGCCAGCAGGATGATACAGGCGGAGACTGCACACATCACAGGGATGTAGCGGAACATGGCAACACGCATGATGTCGGTCAGGGTCTGTCTGTCCTCTTCACCGATACTGATATTCATCATCATGCGGGATACCGCCAGCATGCCTGCGGGGATCGACCAGAAGATATTCATCAGGGTGTTGGAAGCCGCAAAGGCTGCGATACCTGCCTGTCCGACATGTGCCAGCAGCAGGGAGTTGACGATCACGCCGCGAACGGCCTGATAGACATAGGTCATGGATCCCGGAACGCCGATCCTGAACATGGCAGCACCGTCACTCCAGGCCGGGTGGCTGAAGCGGAAGTGCAGAGATGCTTTCTTCGTGAAGAAGTACTGTGCTTCGGCCGCACAGAAGATCCACATGCCAAGAGAAGATGCCAGGGCAAGACCGAGAATATCCAGACGGAAGACATTCAGGAACAGGAAGTTCAGAATGACATTCACGATGATATAGATGATACTTGCGGCGGTCGTGCGGAAGGTCTTGTTTTCCAGTGACAGGAAAGCTGCCAGCTGATTGCCGAGGATCAAAGGAATGATACCGACCAGCTGTCCGAGAAGATATGTGCGGAAGATCGGCTGCAGAACAGGATCCTTCGTAATGAAACTGCAGGAGGTAAAAAGACCCGCCCCCAGCAGTACAAGTGAGATCAGCAGTCCGATGAACAGGGAGAGCAGGATATCCAGGGAAAAGATATCCTGTGTCTTTTCGTGCATGTTTCTGCCCATATACTGCCCGCACAGGATCGTCGCACCGCCCACCAGCATGGCACTGACAGCACCGATAAACATCTGCAGGGGATTGTAGAGACCGACAGCACTGATCGCCTCTTCACCAAGAGCATTACTGGCAAACAGGCCTGTAACGATACCGTTGACAGCACCGACGGCAGCCAAAAGGATCTGAATGGGCAGAAGCCGAAACATCAGCCGAAGGGTCATGTTCATATCTGAATGATTCATATACATACTCTCTTTTCTTCATTATAGCTGTATAAAGGAAAACGATGAAACAGGAAATTACTGTACAGGACTGCGGAATCTTAAGGCCTGTACGCATTTCAGGGGGATAAGTGTACAATAATATTGTCAGCAGGAAATGCGGACACAGGAGAAAAGAAATGAAAAGGTATATTAGCAGTGTACTGGCGGTTGTTACAGCATTAAGTATTACCGGCTGTTCAACCAAGAAGTCCATGCTTGGCATTGCCACCAATGAAGATAATACGATCACGGTCACGATGGAGAATGCGGAGAAGGACAGCGGAGGTACCGGAACGATCAATGTGGCAGAAGGTGAACACGTATATGTTGCTTCTGAGATGACATCCGGCAAGGTCATCGTGAACTTTGAAAGAGGCGATGAAGGCGATAAGGTAAATCCGCCTGTAGATTATGAGATCACAGGTAATGAGACGACTGAGTACGTTCTCGACAACTTGGAGTATACGGTAGAGTTCAAGGTTACTGAAGAAGCTAACGGCACCATCAAGGTATATACAGATGCACCTTCCTATGCACAGGAAGAGGGTCAGAACCCGGTCATGAACTTTGTCGGTACATATGCACATGACAGGGCTGCAATCTTCGTAGAGGCAGGAGACGGTCATCAGGCCAAGTTTACGGTCAGATGGGGAAACAGTGCTGCCGAGACAGTTGAATGGAATATGTCCGGTGAGTTTGATGAAGAGACGATGACAGTAGAATACACTGACTGTGTAAAGAAGAACCTGGTATTCGGCACAGACGGTAAGGTACAGTCCGAAGAGACCGTCTATGAGAACGGTACAGGACGTATTATCTTCAGTGAAGAGGGATCCCTGCACCTGAGCTGGGAAGACGATCAGGAAAAAGCAGCAGAAGGACTGGATTTCGGCTTTGCAAACTAACAGATAAGGAGAAGACAGATGAAGAAAGCAGTAACGATGCAGGATATCTCCTGCGTGGGAAAGTGTTCACTGACCGTGGCGCTGCCGGTGCTTTCCGCCATGGGTGTGGAGACAGCCGTCATACCGACAGCCGTATTATCTACACATACAATGTTCAAGGGCTTTACGTTTCATGACCTGACAGCCGAGATCGTTCCGATCATGGAGCACTGGAAGAAGGAAGGCTTTCAGTTCGATGCGGTATACACAGGGTACCTTGGGTCGTTTGAGCAGCTGGACTGTGCCGAAAGACTGTTCAGAGACTTCGGGCAGAACTGCGTAAAGATCGTGGATCCCTGCATGGCAGACAACGGTAAGCTGTACGCCGGCTTCACAACAGAATTCGCCCATGCCATGACAAAGCTCTGTGCCAAGGCAGACATTATCTGTCCGAATATGACCGAAGCATCCTTCCTGCTGGATATCCCGTATCAGGAAACATATGATGAAGCATATGTGCGTGATGTGCTGAAGAAACTGACAAACCTGGGATGCCGCAAGGCTGTCCTGACCGGCATCAGCTTTGAACACGGTAAGCTTGGGGCATATGCCTATGACCGTGAAACAGACACATACTTCAGTTACTTTACACCGGAAGAGAGCGAACACTTCCACGGCACCGGGGATATCTGGGCAAGCACCCTGTGCGGAGGCATGGTCAGCGGCAGGACCTTCGAAGAGTCATGCATGACCGCCTGTGACTTTGTCAGAGAATGCATACATCTGACGATCCAGGAAGAGGGGCATAACCTCTACGGTGTAAACTTCGAACAGGCAATACCGTATCTGATTGAGAGAATGAAACACTAAAGATCTGCGAAAGCAGATTTTTTTGTATAAGGAAAACCCGGTATACCGGGCTGGATGAAACTGCAGACACATGCAGTTTTTTACTGTAAAAGGTTTGTTCACGGCAGAAACGAAGAAGTTCGTAATAAGCCGGAAGATGTGTATAGGAATATAACGGATTATTCCTCGGATATAAATGTAACGATGTCGTTTGGTGTGCACTCCAGGATCTCACAGAGTTTGCCTAAAGTTACCATTGTGATTGAAACATCATGCTTTAGATTGTTGATCGTTCTGCCACTGAAATCATAATCCTTTATCAGTTTATAAGAACTGATACGTCTTCTCTCCATGGTTTTCCAAAGCGGAGCATAACTGATTTTCATATCTAAATAATTTGAAATGTACTTACATTTTGATATACTGAAAAATGTAAGCATACAAATCCAGATTATATTTTATTGAAAATCGGAGGGTATCATCATGGAAATCAGTATAATTGTGGGAATATGTTTTTGTTGGCGGGTTCTAGTGTATTAGTGAACCTGTTTAAGGGTATCCGGAGATCAATGTGGATATCAGCATTTACAGTCGATCTGAGAAATATAAATTCTATGATGTTGTAGTCGAACTGAAGCCTGAAGTTAGTTATTATGTAGCGACAAAATCTCCTAATAAATATGGAATTCATGCAGGAACTCAATTGACTTATGAAGACGAGGAAGTTACCCTGACGCTCGATAACGACGGAAACGCTCAATGGTCAGGCAACGTAAAAGTAAAAGGGGGAATGGCTCTGGATGAATACTCATATATTGAGTGTTATATGGTTAGCATTTCCGGTTATGTTGCAGAACCATAAATATTAAATTAAACGATAGCAGAAAGGCAAAAAAATGAATAATACAAATAAGAATCTAAGCACTGCACTGTTAATAATTGGCATAGCGCTTTATATGGTAGCAATTGGAACATTTTATAAGGGTTATGATAAAATGCATCACTATTATAAAAAAAGTGAAAACTATTCAAGCAGTGAAGATGTGAATGTCTATGTTGGTGGAGATGCATATAACTACATTATCAACGGTAATTACTCGACTGCTTATTACACCTTAACAGCAGGATTGATCATCTCAGGAACAATATTTGTTTGTTCAAGTGTCGTCACAGGAAAGCTTGAAGAGAACACAGAAGCTGTTCGGAAGTCGAAACCTGCGCAAGTTTATGTTTCACCGGAAGATTCAAAAAAAGCAGCTTTAAATGACGCTCTGAAGTTTTAAATGGTGATAAATATGGATGCAAAGATCTTTGATCGGCTATTTATGTCCGGATCATCCAATGACAGTGCATTTCCGTATTGGATATATCATGTCGAACATGTTGGCATGGATGATCAGCATTTTCTGAAAGTATATCTGTTTAATAGATTGTTTGATAAAAGTGCTTTGGATGTTGTCACTTTTGATTATGCTGGTAAAGAATACAGAGCACTTACTTTTAGCCGTATATCAGAATATGATGACCCAAATATTGTCGGATGTATTGTCGAAGTGCCGGATTATGATCCGACAGTTAATATCAAAATTGTGGGCGAGGTTGTCGACAGAAAAACGGTCGAGCCAGCTGGTGATGAAGTACGCTATGTGAAAAGTACGTTTCCCAAGGAAGATGACTATTACAGGAAGAAACTGTCACAGTATGAACAGCGTGTAGTATTCCCTCAGATTCGTGACAAATATTGGCAGTGTTCTTGTGGACGTATCCACTCTGCCGGCGAAGAAAAGTGCTTTTGCGGCAGAACAAAAGATGATATTTCAACAATTATTAATTTCAATGTGACTGAAAGCAAGATCAATGATTTTCTTGCGGTACCTTTTACATATGATGTTACTAAGTCTTTTGAAGAGAACATAGAAAAGAATAAGCAAAGATTTGCACAGTCGGGAATAGATGCCTCAGTTCTGGACGGGCGATTCGACGTTGAAACAGAACGTGCCAAATACGACGAACTGTGTGCACAGAAGCAGGCTGCAGATGCTAAGAAAAAGAAAAGAACGAAGATTACATTGATCACAATTGCATCGATCATTCTGCTGGCGGCTGCCGGATATGTCGGTAAAACATATGCCTATCCGGCAATACTGTACTCACAGGCGGGAAGAGCTTTTACAAATGCAGAATACGATAAGTCAATTGAGACCTTTGAAAAACTCGGAGAGTATAAAGACTCTGTTGAGAAGATCAAGGAAGTAAAACTGGCAAAAGCAAATGCCCTGCTTGATCAGAATGAGTACGAGAGAGGAATCGAAATCCTGGAAGAACTCAAGACGATTAAATATATAGAAACTGAAACAGTCAATGCAGCCAGAGCAAGAAAAGCACAGTATTTGTTTGATAACGGGAATTATCGCGATTCTTCAGCAGAATTGTCAGGAATTAAGCAGAAAAATGAAGAATGGAAAAATCTCTGGAGTGAAGCAACATATCAGTATGCTTTACAGCTTGAAAACGATCATGAGTACGAAAAAGCAATCGATCAGTACTATGAGATCAGAGGCTATAAAGATTCACTGAGCCACCGAGACAATATCTGTTATGCTTATTCCGCTGAACTGTTTGATTCCGGAGATTATATACTTGCAAAGGATTATCTGCAGAAAATTGGGAATGTAGATAGATCAAGTGATGTATACAAGGAAACAATGTATCAGGCAGGATTACAGTATTTGAAAAAGAATAACTATTCAGGCGCCATTGGTTCACTAAATCTGGTAAAAGGCTATAAAGACGCTAATGCTCAGATCAATGAGGCAAAGTATCAGTATGTAGTTCATCATAAAAGCAGAACTGACAGCTCAACACATACTTACCTAAAAGATTTGATGACGGTTGGGTATAGAGACTCAGCAAATATCTATAACAGTCTTTACCAGTGGAAGGTGACGAATATTTACTTTAATTCATCGTCTAGTGGTAAAACATCGATGTCATCAATTAGTCGATATAATCCTGTTTATTGTCACTTTACAGTAAGCGGAGGACCGCCAGGTGGAGCAATCTATATCTATTGTAAAGATGTATACCCTGATGGGTCATCTACAGGAGCATCAAAAACAAGCTATGCATATCGTTCCGGCGACAGCGGATGGTTTGGATGGTCGGATAGTATTTATACGAATCCAGCTTATGGGCGAACAGGGAATTTAACAATGTATTTCTATGATACAAGTTGGAATTTACTAGGTTCTGGTTCTGTCTACATTAAGTAGAGACTATCTGTTTAGCTAGGTAACAACTAATCAAATCTAAATCTCACTCAGGTCCTGTATGCCAAGGAGTTATCAAGAATATCGTTGGTGATCAGGATCTTTTTATGCAACCTGAATAAGTAATCTTTTCCGTATGTCTGCAACTGTTCTATTCCGACATTTTTCATAAATCGATAAAATCTCGGACTATACTCCGACATTTTTCTGATTTTGTAAAATTTCGGAGTAGAATCCTCAACTGTGGGAGTATTGTGTTATTTTTGTATGTTACATTGACACTGTTTTATCCTGTCCATATAATGTAATGGTTTAAAAGTAAACCAATGAACAGAGACAAAGTAGATGTACTGCTGCGGGGCAGAATGCTGAAACAGGCGGTCAAGACGGTATACGCTCCTGTCAGGCACAAATACGGACTGCGGCAGATAGAAATTGAGATCTTATTAACACTTGCGGAGTTTGAAGATGTATCCTCAAGTGATATTTATCGTGGTCAGTTCCTGAACAAGGGACAGGTATCCAAAGCACTGGATGAACTGTGCAGAAAAGCATATATCGAGATGATACCGGATGAGAATGACCACCGTTATAACCGTTACAGGATCACCGAGACCGGCAGTCCGGCTGCTGATGAGATCCGTAAAGCACACCGGGAGCTGATGGGAAACCTGATGGACGGTGTGACATCCGATGAAATGCGTACACTCTGTATGATCGCCGAAAGAGTAAGTGTGAATCTGGAAAGACTGACAAGGGAGAGCAAAGATGCTGCAGATCAGGGATATCTCGAAACAGTATAAGACGGGAAGTCTGGTCCAGAAAGCGCTGGATCATGTCAGTCTGAGCCTGAGGGACAACGAGTTTGTGGCGATCCTCGGTCCTTCCGGTTCCGGTAAGACAACACTTCTGAATATTATCGGCGGTCTTGACCGGTATGACAGCGGTGATCTGATCATTAACGGTATATCTACTAAGAGATATAAGGACAGAGACTGGGACTCCTACCGCAACCATACGATCGGTTTTGTCTTCCAGAGCTATAACCTGATCCCGCACCAGACAGTCCTTGCCAACGTAGAGCTCGCCCTGACGATCTCCGGTATCTCCGGTAAGGAGAGAAGACAGCGGGCAGAGGAAGCATTGCGCAAGGTGGGTCTTGGTGAGCAGATGCATAAGAAGCCCAACCAGATGTCAGGCGGACAGATGCAGCGTGTAGCGATTGCCAGAGCTCTGGTCAACGATCCGGATATTCTGCTGGCGGATGAGCCTACCGGTGCGCTTGACTCTGAGACCAGTGTACAGGTCATGGATCTGTTAAAGGAAGTTGCCAGTGACCGTCTGGTCGTCATGGTCACGCATAACCCGGAGCTTGCGGAAGCTTATGCCACAAGGATCGTCAACCTGAAGGACGGACATATCATCTCCGACAGTGATCCTCTGATCATTGAGGGTGAAGAAGCCGCAGTACATAAGAATATGGGACGCAGTTCGATGTCTTTCCTGACAGCACTGTCCCTGAGTTTTAATAATCTTCGCACAAAGCTGACAAGAACGATCCTGGTTGCCTTTGCCGGTTCGATCGGTATTATCGGTATTGCCCTGATCCTGTCACTGTCAAACGGTGTAAACAAGTATATACAGGAGACCGAAGAGGAGACGCTCTCGGAGTATCCGTTACAGATCCAGAGCTCCAGCTTTGATCTGACAACGATGGTGGCTGCACAGGCGGAATCTTCCGACGAAGAGTATCAGGGACGGGATGTCAGAGAAAGATCGATGATCAGCCGGATGCTTTCGCGTACACGTTCCAACGATCTGTTATCGCTGAGAAACTATCTGGAATATGACAGTGATGTCTATACCTATGCCAATGCCGTGGAGTATTCGTTCAGTCTTACCCCGCATATCTACAGACTCTGGGAGGATGATTACCGTCAGGTCAATCCGGATACTTCGTTCTCACCGCTTGGCTTTGGCTCCGGAAGCAGTAATTCCCTGCTTTCTGCTGCCATGTCTACAGATGTATTCTATGCGCTTCCCAACGAGAAGAAGCTCTATATCGATCAGTACGATGTCAAGGCAGGAAGATGGCCTGAACGCTACAACGAGTGTGTTCTGGTACTGTTCCCGGATGGCAGTATCTCTGACTTTGTGCTCTATGCGCTGGGCATGAAGGATACCGCAGAACTGGACAAGATGATCGAAAGCTTCATGAATGAAGAGACAGTTGAGGTCAAGATCAACGAGAAGAAGTATAACTATAAGGACTTCCTGGGAATCACTTTCCGGCTGGCCAACACAGCACAGTATTACCGCTATGACAGTGAATACAGTGTCTGGGTGGATAAGACGGATGATCATGCGTACATGATGGATCTTCTGCAGAACAGTGATGAACTGCAGATCGTCGGTGTTGTACAGCGCAAGCCGGATACAGATATCGCGATGTTAACGTCGGGAATCGGCTATCCCTACAGTCTGATCGAACATTGTGCAGAACTGTCCTTCGGTGAAAAGATCACCCAGGATCAGCTGAATGACCGGACGATGAATGTCTTTACCGGCAGAGATTTCTCTGATACGGAGAAGCCGGATGTGGATATGAGCTCGATGTTCTCGATCAATACCGATCTGATGGCCAATGCGTTCTCTTTTGACACCAGCAAGCTGCAGATCGATCCTTCGGCATTCTCGGATCTTTCCAGCATGGATCTCTCTTCGATGCTGAGTCCGGACAGTTTTAACTTTGATATGTCATCTCTGCCGCAGCTGGATCTCGGCGATATTCTGTCACAACTGGATATCGAAATGGATCTCAGCAATGCCGATAAGCTGTTTGAGGAACTGCTGAACAGTTACCTGAAGTATGCCGCAAAGGATCCTTCGACTGACTTCTCCAAGCTTCCCGAATCACTCAGTCAGTTCATGCAGGAAGAAAGCACCAGAGAGCTGCTCAGGGAAGAGATGCAGAAACTGGTCGATGCCTCGGGGATCACGGAGATCACACCGGAGGAGTTATCCGGTGTCATTGAATATGTACTGCAGGGATATCCTGCCTATGCCCAGGAGATGGGGTATACCGATCCTGAGCAGCTGACAGCCAATATCATCGAGTATCTCGGTACGGAGGAGGGAAGTCAGCGCCTGCAGGAAGGTGTAGCCATGTTTGCGGCCAATCACCAGGATATCGAGATCAAGGATGAGGATGTCGAGGCACTGCTGAATACTGTGGCACAGGCGTACGAAGACTATGCGAAGGAGAATGATCTGCCTGATCCCGAGAAGCTCTCATCCTCGTTTGAGGATTATCTGAGCAGTAAGGAAGGACAGAAACAGGTCACCAAGACGGTGAATTCGATCATCAATACCGAAGCTCTGCAGAAACAGCTGATGAAGATCCTTTCCGAGAACAGTTCGGCCTACGGTGATGCCCTGGGGAAGATGATCTCGGAAGTCATGATGCAGGTCATGGGTACCGTGACCGAACAGATCTCGTCATCCATGCAGAAAGCCATGACACAGATGGCATACAGTATTCCGAATGCGATCTCCTTTGATACTTCGGTATTTGCGAGAGCCTTCACGATGACGATGACGGAAGAAGACATGCAGGAACTGATGATGTCGCTGATGAGCACGGCACAGGAGACCTATGACGGCAATCTGCGCAAGCTTGGCTATGCGGATCTGAACAAGCCTTCGATGATCTCGATCTATCCCAAGGACTTTGAGTCCAAGGCAGAGATCACGCGTATCCTGGATGAATACAACAAGAAGATGGAATTTGTCGACAAGGACAAGGTCATTACGTATACCGATATCGTCGGTACGCTGATGTCCTCGGTAACGAATATCGTTGATACGATATCCTATGTACTGATTGCGTTTGTGGCAATATCTCTGGTCGTTTCTTCGATCATGATCGGTGTTATCACGTATATCAGTGTACTTGAACGGAAGAAGGAGATCGGTATCCTGAGAGCGATCGGTGCTTCCAAGCGGAATATCTCCGAGGTGTTCAATGCCGAGACATTCATCATTGGTTTACTGGCCGGTCTGCTGGGTGTCGGTATCTCAAGACTCTTACTGATCCCGGGCAACTATCTGATCCATACGATCTCAGACAATTACTCTGTCAATGCCTATCTGCCGGTAGAGGCAGGAGTGATCCTGATCACCCTGAGTGTTGTACTGACACTGATCGGCGGTATCATTCCTTCCCGCAAGGCTGCCAAGAGCGATCCGGTGACAGCTCTGCGGACGGAGTAGTGCGCATACATCTGCTTTGTCGTGTATAATTGAGACATGATGAAGTGCAGTAAAAAAATCATTGCGGTCCTGCTGGGCTTTGTGCTGTGTTTTACCGGTTCCCGTATACCGGTATCGGCAGCCACCGGAGGATCGCTTTTCATATCGAAGGGAAGGGAGACCAGGATCAACGAAGACTGGTCCTTTTACCTTGGTGATGCACAGGCGGAAGATCCCGCATATGATGACAGTGCCTGGCAGAGAGTAAACCTGCCCCATGACTGGTCTGTTACCCAGAACTTCACGACAGCGGCAGAGGCCGAAAGCGGCTATCTTCCGGGCGGCACGGGCTGGTATCGGAAGACACTGATCTTCCCCGAAAAAACAGCCGGAAAGCGCATCCTGCTGTCCTTTGACGGTGTATACATGAACAGTACGGTATATGTCAACGGTACGAAGATGGGTGAACATCCTAATGGCTATACACCGTTTATGTATGATATCAGTCAGGAAGTCGTATGTGACGGCAGTACGCCGAATGTGATCGCTGTCAAGGTGGAGCACAGGACACCGGACAGCCGGTGGTACAGCGGCAGCGGTATCTACCGTGATGTCAGTCTGATCATCACCGGGGATACAGCCGTAAAGGAAAACAGTATCATCGTGCGGACACCGGGTCTTGAAGAAGCACAGAACGATGTAGAGACAGAGATCTCGTTTGACATCGTCAATGCCGGCAAGACAAACCGGAATCTGGCAGTCAGCTGCCGTATCCTTGATGGGGAAGGCAATACCGTCGGATACAGCGAAGAGAATATGAAGGTGTCTGCCGGGGCGGAAGTAACTGCCGCAAGGACGATCACCGTGAAACAGCCGGCTTTGTGGTCGGCGGATACACCGGCACTGTATACACTGCGGACAGAACTGAAAGAAAACGGCAGAGTCATTGATTCCGTACGCACACAGTTCGGGTACAGATATTTTCACTTTGATGCGGACAGCGGTTTTACGCTGAACGGGGTGCCGATGAAGCTGCAGGGTGTATGTCTGCACCATGATCAGGGTGCGCTCGGGGCTGCCTCCTATACAGCCGCGATCGACCGTCAGCTGCGGATCCTCAAGGATATGGGGGTCAATGCCATACGTACGGCACATAATACAGCAGACCGGGATCTGATCCGTTTATGCAGTGAATACGGCTTCCTCGTGATCGAAGAATCCTTTGATACATGGACTAACGCGAAGAACTTCAACATGGAGGATACCTCCGGTTTCTTTGCGCAGACAGTCGGAAACAGCAGGCTTCTGGGCTCCTCGCCGGAGATGACATGGGCAGAATATGATCTGAAAGCCATGATACAGCGTGACCGCAACGAACCGTCTGTGATCATGTGGGGGGTGGGCAATGAGATCCTCGGCAACATCGGCGGTGATATCTCGCAGTATCCGCTGTATGCACAGCAATTGACACAGTGGGCCAACGAAACCGACGGCACAAGACCGGTGACGATCGGCGACAACAAGACCGAGTTCGGTGATCTGACCCAGCTGCAGATGAATGAGGCACTGCTGAACGGCGGCGGTGTGATCGGTCTGAACTATGTTCACGGTGATACGTATGATGTGATCCATGCGTCATATCCCGACTGGCCGCTCTATGCCTCGGAGACTGTCTCCGGTTTCTATTCGCGTGACTTCTACCGTACATACGGAACGGACGCATATACATATCAGGTCAGTGGTTTTGATACATCCTGCGCAGAGTGGGGAAGCAGCGGTGAGGATGCCTGGACGGAAGTGCTGACAAGACCGTATCTGGCCGGAGAATTCATCTGGACAGGCTTTGACTATATCGGTGAACCGGAACCCTGGAACAACCTTACCCAGGGTGCTGTGACCTCGCTGGGACCGGCTCCGCACACCTCATACTTCGGAGCTGTGGACAGTGCCGGACTGCCGAAGGATATCTACTACTTCTACCGCAGTCAGTGGCAGAAGGACAGCACGACCCTGCATATCCTGCCGAACTGGAACAGCGAAGAGATCATCATCGATACTGAAGGATATGTGGATGTAGTTGTCTATACGAATGCACCGCAGGCAGAACTGTTCCTGAATGGTGAATCACTGGGGCGGAAGGAATATACGCAGAATACGACAGCAGACGGCTTTACGTATCAGACCTGTGACGGAAAGATGTATATGAGCTGGCGGGTACCGTACAGTCCCGGCAAACTGGAAGCCTATGCCTACGATGCGAATGGTGAGATGATCGCGGGCACCTTCGGCAGATATGAAGTATGTACGTCCGGGTACGGCACCACCGCAGAAGTGATCCCCGATATCCCGATGTTAACAGCAGACGGTGAAGATCTCAGCTATGTCACGGTTACCCTGAAGGACAGTGAAGGCAATCCCGATACCCGGTATGACCGCAGGATCTATGCCGAGCTCAGAGGCGCAGGAAAGATCGTCGGCATCAACAGCGGCGATCAGCGGGATACGCAGAAGTTTACGGCTGCGGATGATACCCACGCTGACAGGAATACATACCACGGCAAGCTGACGGTGATCGTACAGAGTACGAAGAAAGCCGGAGATATCCTGCTGACGGTAAGCGGAGAAGGCATCGAACCGGAGACCGTACAGCTGCTGTCCGTAGATATACATACATACTTTGAAGGTCTTCTGCTGAATAGAGAACCGGACATACAGGCAGTGTTTAACGAGATGAAACTGCCGGGTGGTAAACAATGAAGACATTGATCATACTTTATGACGGGGTCCAGATGAATAACGTGATCTCGGCGGCACATGTACAGCCGGATATTGTCGTTGTGGTATATCCGAAAGGGACAAGGGGAAAACTGAAGGACAAGGAACTTTCCTCCCTTCTGAGAAAAGAACTGATCTATGTGCCGATCGATATGAACACTCCCGTAACTTCACTCCGGGAGGCACTGGAACCCTACAAAGGCGCATATGTTGACAGTAACGGCGGGCATGACTACGCAGCGATCATCCTCGGCTCCCTGATGGATGAATATGACTTTACAGTCGTTTCTCCGAATCTGAACAGGCATGTGATCTCGTTCTACAACCACGGCAGAGAGCGCATAGAGAACCTGACCGCACCGCTGATCACGGTACCGGGCTTTGTGGCAATGAGTGAAGGCAGAGTCATGAGCAGTGCCAAGCCGGTAAAGCGCTCAATGGAAGACTGGGCAGCTGTCGATTTCTGCAATGATCTCAGACACAGAGATCCCGATAAGTGGCAGACCATGGCCAGGTACATCCAGAATAATCTGAACAGTGCCGAAGCCAAGAATACGATGATACTGCGGGAAGAACAGTATAAGGCACACAAGGAATTCTTTGATGAACTGATCGATCACGGGATGCTGGAATACGACGGCAGCGGGAAGAGAAATGTCAAGCTGCAGTTTACTTCCGATCTGATGCGGGAACTGTTTGCGATAGAAGGCAAGGGGCTCGAAGAAGAGGTCTGGAAACAGCTGTATGCCTCGGAACTGTTCACGGATGTACGCGAACAGGTGCGTATCGACTGGAACGGGGAGGGTTATGTGGCAGGTACCGATCCGACCAGTGAACTGGATGTTCTGGCGACCAGAGAGTGGTATATGGCATGTATATCATGCAAGACCGGGAAGCTGAAGGAAGAACATCTATACGAGATCTTTTCCAATGCCCACAAGTTCGGACAGGGAAGACCAATTCCCGTACTGTGTCATGACAGTAAAGATGCGACGGCGATCATGGCCAACAAAGCGGAGGAACTAGGAATCATCCTGATCGGTCAGAAGGTGATCCTCAGCGGAAAGACCGCAGAATACATCGACGACAGGATCAGAAAACTGTAGAGGAACAAACATGGATATTACATATTTACTGTGGCTTCAGCAGCTGCGGGAAGCTCTGGGACCGGTCTTTGAACAGATCATGGTCATCATATCGGCAGTGGCTGCCAATGCGGGAGCTGTGGCTATTCCGCTGTGGATCTACTGGTGCCGCAACCGCAAAGTCGGAATCGAAATTATTTTTATCTATGTCTCAGGACAGCTGATGAACCAGCTGCTGAAGAATATATTCTGTGTCTATCGCCCCTGGATCCGTGACAGCCGCATTCATCCGACCGAAGCAGCTCTGCCCGGTGCGACAGGGTATTCGTTTCCCAGCGGGCATACAGTCAGTGCCGGAACATTGGCGGGATCGATCGGCTATACATACGGTGATCGTTTTAAAGGGCTGCGGTTTCTCTGTTATTTCTGGGTGATCCTGGTAGCTTTCTCAAGGAATGTACTGGGATGTCATACACCGCAGGATGTGATCGTCGCCATCATCGAGGCGGTATTTGTGATCTGGCTCGGCACGAAACTTCTGAGTGTTTCCGAGAACTATCCTGCCCGCAGGCGTCATTTCGTGATTGCCGGGTTCATCCTGACAGCTGTATATCTGGCATTTATTACACTGAAACCGTATCCGATGGATTATATCGGCGGTGAGCTGATCGTTGATCCGAAAGAGATGATGATCGACTGCTGGAAGGCAGCCGGGGCATTCTGCAGTTTTCTTCTGAGTGTTTACCTGGAGAGGAAATATGTACGCTTTGAGACCGAAGGACTGACGGAAAGGCAGAGGATCATCCGTCTTCTTGCCGGTATCGTCATCGCAGGCATTGGTTATGTGGGTCTTGGCAGGATCATCAGGATGTTCCTGGATCCGCTGTGGGCAGCCTTCCTGCGCATGTTTGTGCTGCTGTTCTTTACGATCTTCCTGGCCCCGGCGGTATTCAAAGCCATGGAGAAGAAAGATGTACAGCACATGTGAATATGACTCTCCGGCCGGCAGACTGCAGTTGATCGCGGAAGATGATCATCTGACACAGATCGTCCTGCCCGGGGATACGCCGGTAAACTGTACATCGGGTGAAAGTCAGGTGCTTGCGGATACCTGCAATTGGCTGGATGCGTACTTTGAAGGAAAACAGCCGGATCCTGCCCGTATACCGTTACGGATGTACGGAACGACGTTTCAGCAGGAAGTATGGAAGATCCTGCAGAGGATACCGTACGGCATGACCCGGACATACGGAGAGATCGCAAAAGAGATATCACCGCGGATGTCGGCACAGGCTGTCGGAAATGCTGTGGGCAGAAATCCGCTGCCGATCATCGTGCCCTGTCACCGGGTGCTCGGGAAAGACGGCAGGCTGACCGGATACCGCGGAGGCCTGGAGATGAAGAAGTATCTCCTGAAGATGGAGGGAATCACATGCTGGAAGTAACACTGCTGGGGTGCGGAGGAACGATGCCGCTGCCGGGAAGGTGGCTGACATCGCTTTTTCTGCGCTATCAGGGAAGAAATATCCTGATCGATGCCGGCGAGGGGACCCAGATCGCACTCAAACAGGCAGGACTGTCCTCCCACCGTACGGATGTGATCCTGTTAACACACTTCCATGGCGATCATGTGATGGGACTGCCGGGGTTTCTGACTTCGATGACAGTCTCAGGCAGAAAAGACCCTGTCCTGATCGTCGGTCCCAAAGGACTGCTGGAGCTGATCCCGAAGATCTGTGCCGTAGCCAGTATCTCCTATGATGTTCTGGGGCATGAACTGGAGGGCGAGGAAGAAGAGTTCGCAATGCCCGGATATCCGGAAGTGCTGATCCATGCGTTCAAAGTGGACCACAGTATCGAGACCTGGGGATATTCCGTAAATATCAAAAGACCGGGACGCTTCGATGCCGGAAGGGCCAGGGAAGCAGAAATCCCGGTTAAGTACTGGAAAGTACTGCAGAAGGGGGAGACGGTCACTGACGGTGATCATACATATACCCCGGATATGGTCATGGGTGAAGAGAGAAAAGGACTGAAGCTGACATACAGCACCGATACAAGACCCTGCAGGAGTCTGCGGGAGAATGCACAGGGCAGCGATCTGCTGGTCTGTGAGGGCATGTACGGCGAAGATGAGAAGCTTTCGGCAGCGCTGGAAAACAAACACATGACATTTTCGGAGGCTGCACAGACCGCCAGGGATGCACAGGTGAAGGAACTCTGGCTGACCCACTACAGTCCGGCTGAACAGAACGCAGAGATCCATGCGGAAAGAGTCAGAGAGATCTTTGCAAATACACAGGCAGGGTTTGATGGTAAGCATACCGTACTGACATATGAATAACAGGTGCAAGCCTGTTTTTTATAAAAAAAGGAGATCGCTCTCCGGAAATAAAAAATGGTGCGCCAGACAAGACTTGAACTTGCACGGATCTCTCCATACGCCCCTCAAGCGTACGTGTCTGCCATTCCACCACTGGCGCATCGGCTAAGTTATTATATCACTCATATTCATATCGTCAAAAGGGATTTGTTATAATTTGTGTATGTTAAGGAAAATAATCGCTCTTTTTCTGTGTTTTGCGCTGTTTGGATGCACGGAACAGAGAGAAACGGAGAGAAAACTGAAGAAAGCAGATCTGCCGGAACTGTACAGTGAGTATGTCTATATCTATGACTATGTCAATGATCAGGTGCTGTATGACTGTAAGGCAGACGAGAAAATGTATCCTGCCAGTATGACGAAGATGATGACAGCAATCGTTGCCATTGAGTCCGTACGGGATCTGGAGGATACGTTTACGTTTACCCCCGAAGTGCTGGAAGGTCTGGAGGAAGCCCATGCCAACCGGGCAGGCTTTGCGCCGGGTGATGCGCCGACGATCTATGATCTGATCTGCGGTGATCTGCTGTCGAGCGGGGCAGACTGTTCACGGGGTCTGGCATGGTATATCAGCGGCAGTGAGGAAGCCTACGTCGACCGGATGAACCGGAAAGCGGAGGAACTCGGCATGAGCGGCACTCACTTTGTGAATACAAGCGGGCTCTTTGATCCTGACCACTATACGACCTGTAAGGACATGGGCATCCTGCTGGAATACTGCCTGCAGAATGAGACATTCACGGAGATCATCACGACCCTGAATCATCTCTCGATTCCCGTAGATGCCTATCCCCGGGGACTGGGCATGACGAATCTTGTGATGATCTATATCAACCAGGATCCGCCGAAGATGAAGTATAACTTTACAATTCCCGGTTTTATCAGCGGAAAGGCAGGCTATACCGAGACATCGCGGTTTACCCTGGCTTCCTACGGTGCGATGAACGGCATGCATGTGCTGATGATCACCGGCGGTGCCTTTGTCGAAGAGGGATACCCGGCCAACATGGCAGATGCGGAAAAGCTCTATCCGTGGGTCTTCTCCCGCTTTCAGCGGAAAGTGCCTGTACATGCCGGAGATCTCTATACGATCGAAAGAGTGCGCTGGTGTGAAGGGGAGAGTCTCAAGGTCAGAGCAGATAACGATCTGGTCGGGGATATCGCCGGCATGACCCAGATCACGGTTCTGCCGGATGTCATCAGCGGACCTGTACAGGCAGGAGACAAGCTCGGAGAGATCGAGATCTATGCCTACGAAGAACTTGTCGGCACTGTCGATCTTGTCTGTACGGAGACAAGAAAGATCACGCCGAAGGGGATATTGCTTACCCTGGGGTATGAACTGTCACATGCATATCTCTGGGTGGTCGGTGCCGTACTGTTGATGATCGTCATACTGATGGTATTCCTGATCTGGAAACCGCGGCGGCGTCTGCGTTTATACATACACAGGCATCAATAATCTATTTGTCTAAATGTAAGTCTGTAATATAATAGAGAACGTTCCGGGGGTGGAGAAAATGGACTATCAGAAGATTATTAACATAGCGGTCATTGCCCATGTCGATGCCGGCAAATCCACACTGGTGGATGCTTTTCTCAAGCAGAGCCATGTGTTTAAGGATAACGAAAAAGTCGTTGACTGCGTGATGGACAGCAATGATCTGGAGAGAGAAAGAGGAATCACGATCTACTCCAAGAACTGTTCCGTAACATACAAGGACTATAAGATCAATATCGTGGATACACCCGGGCACGCGGATTTCTCCTCGGAAGTAGAGCGTATTATCAGAACGGTAGATACGGTCATCCTGCTGGTGGATTCCGCTGAAGGTCCGATGCCCCAGACACGTTTTGTGCTGCAGAAATCACTGGAGATCGGACTCAGACCGATCCTCGTGATCAATAAGATGGATAAACCGGATGCCCGTGCCGATGAAGTGATCGACGAGGTATATGAACTGTTCCTGGATCTGAATGCAACAGATGATCAGCTGGACTTCCCGATCCTCTACGGTATCGCAAGACAGGGTATCGTACGGTATGATCCCAACGATACCAACGAAGATATTATTCCGCTGTTTGAGACGATCCTCTCACATGCACAGGCATATCCGAATCTGATGGATGAACCTGTACAGATGCAGATCAGTGCCCTGGCATATGATGACTATATCGGACGTCTCGGTATCGGCCGTATATACAAGGGTGTTCTCCATGATGCGTCTGTATACACGGTATGTGATGCCAACGGCAAGAGTGTCAGAGGCAAGACAGGTCAGATCTTTGTCTATAAGGGACTGAGCCGTATTGCGGTCAAGGAGGCCCAGTGCGGTGAGATATGCATGATCTCCGGTATTCCTGATATCTCAATCGGTGATACGCTGTCACCGGACGGTGAGCCGGATCCGATGCCGATGATCAAAATCGAAGAGCCTACGCTGTCGATGAACTTCATGGTCAATGATTCACCGTTTGCGGGTCAGGTCGGTAAGTTTGTGACATCCCGAAACATCCGTGAAAGACTGGAGAAGGAACTGGAAGTCAATGTCGGTCTGCGTGTTGAAGAGACGGGTTCTACGGATACCTTCAAGGTCTCCGGCAGAGGTGAACTGCATCTGTCCATCCTGCTGGAAAACATGCGCAGAGAAGGCTATGAAGTCGCTGTATCAAGACCGGAAGTCATCCTGAAGAAGATCAATGGTGTGACCCAGGAGCCTGTAGAAGAGGTCGTCTGCGATGTACCGGATGAGTATGCAGGTACAGTCATTGCGGCTCTGAATATCCGAAAAGGCATGTTGCAGGATATGTCCGAAGAGGGCAGTTATACAAGGATCACCTATCTCTGTCCGACCAGAGGTCTGATCGGTTACCGTACGGAGTTTATCAATACGACCAGAGGTGAAGGCACAATGGTCAGACGTCTTGCCGGTTATGAACCGTATAAGGGCGAGATCCCGCAGAGACAGAACGGTGCTCTGATCTCCACGGAGACAGGCGGAGCGATGACCTATGCGCTGTGGAATATCCAGGAAAGAGGAAGTCTCTTTATCGGTGCCCAGACTCCTGTCTATGAGGGTATGATCATCGGTATGGCATCCAAAAACAAGGATATGACCGTCAATCCGATCAAAAACAAGAAGATGACAGCAGTCAGATCGACCGGCAATGATGAAGCCATGAAGCTTGTACCGCCGCGTATTCTGACCCTGGAGGAAGCCATCGAATTCATCAACGATGATGAACTGGTGGAGATCACACCGACGGATATCCGTGTCAGAAAGAAGCACCTGACAGCTCTTGACCGCCGCAGAGCAGCCAGAGAAGCAGGTAAAGCAGATGAGGAAGAAGAGGATTAACCTCTTCTTTTTCTTGATGACAGACTGTGTGAATACTATGATAAAAGCAGAAAGAGAGGCAGTGTAGTATGGCCGCTGTAACAGCTGAAAAAGCACGTGAAATCATTGATTCAGGCATCGCCCAGGCACAGGAACTGATCCAGGATCCTGCCAAGGCAGATGATCTTCTGATCCAGCTGGAGACAAAGCTCAGAGAAGTACCCAATGCCGGAAATACCCTGGCAGGTGTACCGCTGATGATCTCCATGGTCAGAAGCTATATTACGAAGGAATATACGGAAGTATCACCGAAGGTAGTCGCATCTCTGGTCAGTGCATTTATCTATCTGATCAAGGGAAAAGATCTGATCCCGGATAATATTCCGCTGATTGGTCATCTCGATGATATCGCTGTATTCGCAGGTGTACTGAAGTTTACGGAACCGGAGCTTGAGGCATACCGCACATGGCGTGCACAGAAGAACGCGTTCAGCAGGGAAGCTGCGGAAGAAGCAGAATAAAAGAGGCTTTAGCCCCAACATGTACATTGTATCATGAACAATCTCTGAATACAGGTCTTGTATGATCCTGAAAACAGGGTAAAGTATTTGTACAGAATATAAGGCTTCCTCCGGGAAGCAGGGAAAGGAGACCGGCATCGTGCCGGTCTCTTTCAGAGATACAGCTATACACTTACAATTATGTTAAAAGATTCACATAAACTCATCCGGTGCTGTTTTCGGGGTTGGAAATTAATGATATACTTTTGTCACAAGATGATTGTTATAAGGAGGAAATAACATGCCGTCAATGTTTACCAACGAAGCCAGAGTATTCAAGTTTGATGTTCTGGTAGAGCTTTGCAGGCAGGCATATAATGATGATTTCAGCGAGGAAAGCGTACAGGCTAAGGCAAGGGAACTTGTCTCCCGCAGCGGTCCCCGCTTTCGATGCTGCATATATAAAGAAAGAGAGATCCTGCGCCAGAGGGTAAGACTGGCAATGGGCAAGATGGCCAATGATGCGGCAGAGTATAACCCGCGTCAGATCGTACAGGTCATTGATGCGGCCTGTGACGGATGTTCGATCAAGAAGATCAGAGTGACCGACAACTGCCGTAAATGTATGGCCAAATCCTGCCTGAGCGCATGTAACTTCGGTGCCATCCACATCGGTGTCAACCGTTCCGAGATCGACTATACGAAGTGTAAGGAATGCGGCGCCTGTGCCCGTGCCTGCCCGTATAACGCGATCGTCGTGACCGAGAGACCGTGCCACGCACACTGCCCGGTTGGTGCAATCAGCTGGGATGAGAATGATATCGCTGTTATTGATGAAGAGAAATGCATCAACTGCGGACAGTGCGAGAATGCATGCCCGTTCGGTGCCATCGAGGATATCAGCTGGGTCGTACCTGTTGTGACCCTGCTGCGTATGGGATCACCTGCCTATGCGATCATAGCGCCTTCCATCCAGGGACAGTTCGAGAACACCAATCTGGCCCAGATCAAGGAAGCAATCGCAGCTCTCGGTTTTGAGGATGTCTTTGAAGTCGCTCTGGGTGCCGACGCTGTTGCCGATACGGAAGCCGAAGAACTGCGTGAGCACAAGGAAGCCGGCGTGCCGATGACAACATCCTGCTGCCCGGGTTTCGTCAATATGATGCGGATCCACTATCCGAAGCTGTATGCTGAAAACAAGTCCACCACGGTTACACCGATGATGGCCATGGCCAGAAAGCTCAAGAAGGAACATCCGGACCACGGTGTTGTCTTTATCGGTCCCTGTGTTGCCAAGAAACAGGAAGCAATGGAGAAGGCTACCGATGTCGATTATGTCCTGACATACGAAGAACTGGCCGCGATGCTGATATCCAGGAATATCAATCCTGCCGAGATGAAGGGTGAAGCAGCAAACCAGGCTTCCAACTATGGCAGAAACTTTGCCAGTACCGGCGGTGTTTCGGCTGCTGTTGTGGAAGCTGCCAAGGAACAGGGTCATGAGGGATATACTCTGGTTCTGGCCAACGGTGCCTTTGAGTGCAAGAAGAATCTGGAACTGATCAAAGCCGGCAGATTTACCTGTGATATCCTTGAGGGAATGTGCTGTGAGGGAGGCTGTCTGGGAGGCCCTGCCACGATCGTTCCGGCAATGACAGCCAAGGGAAGAATGATAAAGGAGAATATTCCCAACAAAGCAGTGACCATCACACAGTCGCTGGAAGCGAATACGTTTAAGCATGTAAACATGAAGAGAGACTAGGAGGAATGATCATGGTACGCGTGGATATTTGTATCGGGAGTGCCTGTTACGTAAAGAATTCAGGCAATATTGCCAAAGAACTGACGGAAGAGATCAATAAGAGAAACCTGCAGGACCAGGTGGAACTGAAGGGATCCTTCTGCATGAAATCCTGTGTAAATCATCTGGGACTGGGTGTAAAGGTAAACGGCAGATTACTGGAAGGTGTCACAGCAGTCAATGCAGTGGATGTGATCATGAAAGAGATCGAACAGGCACTGTAGTATGAACCGGTACTACATCCGCCTGCAGGAAGCCTCATGCCATAACTGTATGAGGTGTGTAAGGGCCTGTCCGACCAATGCGATGACATACCTGAAGAACCAGCCGCTGATCGTAGAGAATGAGTGTATTCTCTGCGGAAGGTGCTACAGCGTATGTCCCCATGATGCCAAGGCTGTGATCAGTGACTTCAAGACAGTCCTGCAGTGGCTTGAACAGGGAGAAGAAGTGATCATGAGTGTAGCACCGAGTTTTGTCTCGGTATGGCCGAAGTTCACTTCTCTTTCGAAGATCCTGAAGAATAGAGGATTTGCCTATACGGAAGAGACAGCACGGGGAGCTGCCATGGTCTCCCGTTCGTATATCAATCTGATCGAAGAAGGTACGATGAAGAATATCATCACGACCTGCTGTCCCGCAGTCAATGCCCTGATTGAGAAGGAATACGGAGATCTGACCGACCAGATGGCACCGGTGGTCTCTCCTTTGATTGCCCACGGCAGAGCAATCAAACAGGAACATCCCAACGCCAGAGTGGTCTTCCTTTCACCGTGTATCGCCAAATACAGGGAGATTCGGGAAGCCAGGTTCGCGGGTGCCGTAGACGCATGCATCAGTATGCTGGAACTGCACCGGTGGCTTCAGGAGACCCTGACGGAAGAGGAGACCGGAGACTGGGAAGACTTCGAAGGAAGTATTGCGAGACTCTATCCCACCCCCGGAGGGATCATCTCCACTCTGCCTCATGATACGAAATACAAGTATGTTGCTATTGATGGTGTCGAGCGTGTAAAGGAAGTTCTGGATGCCCTTCGTACAGGCAGTCTGAGCGGATATTTCTTTGAACTGAACTCCTGTACAGGTTCCTGCATGGGCGGTCCCCTGCTGTCGCATTTCAAGCACAATGAGTGGCTTGGTCAGAGTGTGATCCGTGAGAATGTAGATATGAACCGGAAGGTGAGCGGCGGTACCCTGCCTGTGGAGATGCATGCCGTCTGGCAGGATGAACATATCTTCCATCCGAAACATACGGAAGAAGAAATCGATGCCCAGATGAAGGCAATGGGGAAGACATCTCCGATGAAGATCCATGACTGCGGTGCCTGCGGGTATGAGACATGCCGGCTGAAGGCTATCGCTGTACTGGACGGGAAAGCCGATCCCCGGATCTGTCTGCCGGAAGCTGTGCGTCAGGCCAGATCGTTATCCGGTGCAGTTATTGAAAATACCCCGAACGGTATCGTTGTACTGGATGAAGAGCTGAATATCCGGGAGATGAACCCGGCTGCCCGAAACATGGTCGGTATGGGTATGATCAATCCAACAGGGCTGCCGCTGATGGCTGTATTCCCCGATGATGCCCTGGAGCGTCTGGTCAGGATGACAGGCCTTTCCACGGAGTATATCCGCATTGACTATGAGAACTATCACAGGCTGATCGACCATGCGATCGTCAAGATGCACGGAGAGCCCTATACGATCCTGATCCTGATGGACCGTACAGAAGAAGTGGAAAAGGAAAACCGGATGAGAGAACTGCGTGAAAAGACGCTGGAAGTGACTCAGCAGGTCATTGATGACCAGATGCGCAGTGTACAGGAGATCGCAAGTCTGCTCGGTGAGACGACAGCCAAATCCAAGGTGGCTTTGACAGCGCTCAAGAAGACGATCGGTGAGGAGTGATATGGGTCAGGTCATACATATCGATGCAGCCTGGCGCTCACTGAACAAGAAACATGAAGAACTCTGCGGTGACCGTGTGCAGATCCGGCAGAACGAGAAGTGCATCGTCATGGTTCTGGCTGACGGTCTTGGCAGCGGTGTCAAGGCAAACATACTCTCTACCCTGACCAGTACGATCGTCAGTGAGATGGTCTTCTCCGGCATGACCCTGAAGGATGCCATCGATACGATCGTAGCCACCCTGCCGGTAGATCAGGAACGTGAAGTTGCCTATTCAACGTTTACGATCATCCAGATCTACTATGACGGCACTGCTGTCATCGCCAGATTTGACAATCCCGTTACGGTGCTGATCCGTGACGGCAGGCGCTGGTATCCGGAGACGGTCGTACACGATCTAAATGGCAAGAAAGTCTACGTAGCACATTTCACTGTACAGCCGGAAGACTACATCGTTACGTTCTCCGACGGCGTGCTGTATGCCGGTCTTGGCATGACGCTGAACTTCGGCTGGGGACAGGAAGAAGTCGAAGAGTTCCTCGTGACTCACCTGCGTGAGAATGACAGTGCCGCTGATGTATCACGGCTGCTTCTGGCCAATGTTGACAGTCTCTACGGCGGTATGCCGGGAGATGACTCCACGGTTGCCTGTATCCATGTGATACCGGCAAGAGAGACAAGAGTCATGGTCGGTCCGCCCTCCGATCCGGAGGATGACCGCAAAGTTGTCGAACGGCTGATGTCCGCCACCGGCCGGAAGATCTGCTGCGGAGGAACCACCAGTCTGATCGTGTCACGGGTCACCGGACATGAACTGACAACCGATAACCTGATCTCGTTTGTCTCTGATGTACCCCCAAAGGGCTTCATCCGCGGGGTAGATCTCGTTACCGAAGGTGTTCTCACCCTGCAGAAGGTATCCCGTTTTCTCGAGAGGGCAGCCGGAGAACCGGTATTTGCGGAACAGCTGCTGATATCGAGGGAGACTGACGGTGCTACGTGTCTGGCTCAGGAACTGATGAAGTCCAGTGCAGTTACCTTCATGGTCGGACTCAGTGACAATCCTGCCCATGACGCTATTGCGTATTCACCGCTTTCCCTCAATGCCAAGATACGGCTGATCGAAGATCTGCAGAAGTATCTGCGGAAGATGGGAAAGATCGTTACGATAGAGATGTACTGATATACTTAATTGGGAGGCTGAATTCATGAGTGCTGAAGAAAGACTGATCCGCTACGCAAAGATCGACACGCAGTCGGATCCTAAATCAGCGACAAGTCCGTCCACAATGAAACAGTTTGATCTGGCAAAGATACTGCTGGAAGAACTGAAGGGACTGGGCATCGAAGATGCTGTACTGGATGAATACTGTTATGTTTACGGTCATCTGCCTGCGGTCGGGGATACCAGCGGGAAGACGATCGGTTTCGTGGCACATATGGATACGGCACCGGACTATACCGGTACCGGTGTAAATCCGCGGATCATCCGTAACTACGATGGTAAGGATATCGAACTGGCTCCGGGTGTGGTGACAGCCGTAGAGTCATTCCCGCAGATGAAGCAGTTAAAGGGTGAAGATCTGATCGTAACCGACGGCAGCACACTGCTGGGTGCAGATGACAAGGCCGGTATCGCCGCCATCATGGAAGCCCTGCAGTACTGGCAGGAACATCCCGAAGAGCCGCACTGCCGCATCGCTGTAGCATTTACTCCGGATGAGGAGATCGGCAGAGGAACCGCAAACTTCGATGTAAAGAAGTTTGACGCAGATTTTGCCTATACAGCAGACGGCGGACCGGTAAATACGATCACTGATGAAACCTTCAATGCGATGTCAGCTGTTGTCACATTCCACGGCTTTTCGGTACATCCCGGCAGCGGCAAGAACAAGCTGATCTCTGCCTGCAACCTGGCTGTGGAATACCATACTCTGTTACCTGCATATATGCGTCCCGAGCATACCGAAGGCAAGGAAGGCTATATACACATGACCGGCATGCAGGGCAGCACGAACAAAGCTGTCCTGGAGTATATCCTGCGCGATCATGACCGGCAGAAGCTGGAAGCCAAGGCCGAACTGATGCGCAAGGCTGCACAGTGGATCAATGACCGCTACGGCGAAGGTTCCTGTGAGGCAGATATCGTCTGGACATACCGGAATATGAAGGAGATCCTCAACGATCATCCGGAAGTGATGGGACTGGCGGAGAAAGCTCTGCAGGAGATGGGGATCAAGGCTGTATCGGAGGGAGCCAGAGGCGGTACCGACGGCTCGAATCTGTCCTTTATGGGTGTTCCCTGTCCGAATATCGGTACCGGCGGAGGCAATGCCCACGGACGGTATGAATACTGTGTGATCAGCCAGATGGAACAGGTATCTGAACTGATCCGCAGGATCGCTGCACTGGCGGCGAAAGGAGAACAGGCATGATCTATACATGTACATTGAATCCTTCACTGGACTACTATCTTGAATTTGAACAGCCGATCGTCAAAGGCGCAACCAACCGCAGCAGCTATGACGGATTTCGTGCCGGCGGTAAGGGCATCAACGTATCGATCGTGCTGAATAACCTGCAGATCCCTTCGAGAGCCCTCGGGTTCCTCGGCGGCTTTACGAAGGACTACTACATCCAGCTGATGCAGAAGTACCCGAAGATCCAGCCCAGTTTTACCTATGTAGAAGGAAATACACGTATCAATATCAAACTGCATGACGGACAGAATACCGATCTTAATGTCAAGGGTCCGGCAATTACCGATGCGAATTTCAGCAATCTCAGTATGAAGGCATCCCGGCTGGATGACCGTGACTTCTTTGTCTTTGCGGGCAATCTGATTGCCGGCACAAAGGAGAAGGTCATCGAGATGCTGAAGGAAACGATTGCCAACGAAGTAAAGGTCGTCCTGGATACAGATACCGATGTGATCAAGGCTGTTGCACCATGCAGTCCGTTCCTGGTCAAACTGACACAGACAGAACTGGCAAAGTATGCGGGAAGAGAGATCCTTGACCGTGAACAGACGATCCTTGAGGCAAAGGCCATGCACAGAGAGGGCGTACGCCATGTGATGATCATCCTCGATGACCGCAGTCAGGCGATCATGGTCTGTGACAAGGGTGTCTATGTCAGTAATATCATCAGAGAGGAAGCTCCTCTGAGTACGGTCGGTGCCGGTGACTCCATGACAGCCGGTTTCATCACCGAGTATATCGTCACGAGAGATCCCGAGGAATCCTTCCGCTTTGCGGCATCCTGCGGCAGTGCTACTGTTTATGTACATGGTCTGGCAGATAAGGACAAGATCCAGGATTTCTTTGAGACATCGGCTCTTCTGAAACTGGAGTAGAACGAATGAAGAAGATCCTGATCCTGATCGTGACGGTCTTTCTGCTTGCGTGCGGAAGTCAGAAGATCACGATCACCAATCCTGTTGAACTCCATACCGGTGTTCCCGAAACAGCCGGATACAGGTGGCTGAATGATCCTGAACCTGCTTTTGATGAAGTGACACTGAAGGAAGCTCTGCGTCTGTTTGA
>DFIS01000026.1 GCA_002372175.1 Solobacterium sp. UBA3691 | reverse complement strand
ATCCGTTTGCGTTTGACAATGACCTGCTGATCGAGCATATCCATGCCCTGCTGAACGGACAGACGATCCGCAAGCCTACCTATGACTTTGTGCATCATACCAGAAGCGATGTCACGGAGACGGTCAATCCTGCTGATGTCATCATCCTGGAAGGACTGTTCGTACTCGAAGATGCTAAGCTCAGGGAACTGGAAGCGATCAAGATCTTTGTCGATACAGCTGCCGATATCCGCTTTATCCGCAGACTGTTAAGAGATGTCAACGAAAGAGGCAGGTCACTGGACTCTGTTGTCAACCAGTATGTCGATACGGTCAGAGTCATGCATGAGCAGTTCATTGAACCAACCAAGAGATATGCGGATATCATCATCCCTGAGGGAGGATCCAACACTGTCGCGATCGACCTGCTCTGTACCAAGATCAACAGTATCATCCACCAGCCGCTGTAGGAGGGTATATGGCAGAGGACTTCAAGCATGTCGGTCCCTGCACAAAGTTCAAGGTCGGTGAAGAATTCATCTTTGACCAGCGCGGTTTCGGCTCCATGAACAGCGGTAACTTCTGCATGGAAGCTTGGGACTGCATCAGCAGATATGTATATGCGGCTCTGCTGGGAGGATCGATCATGCAGGGCTGGTCGGAAAGAGATGATCAGTTCATCGCCTGCTGCAACGACGGCACAAGACCGGTGATCTTCAAAATAGAACGGATTGAAGAATAAAAGTGTTCCCTGTGCATAGCTGATTCCGTACACAGAGAACACTTTTTATTCTCAGAGAAACATCGACATATACAATGGAAGCGTTATTACACGATTATCTGATATACCTATATTCCCGTCTGTCAGTTTGAAGGCATACGGGATCTCCGGCATTGTTTTCATCAAATTACCGAGTGATACAGCCGAAGACTTCCCGCCCTTTACTTCTACCGGGACCAACGCGCCATCCCGAACGATCAGGAACTCCACTTCTCTTTTTGTCGTTTCATTCTTGTAGAAATGCAGTGAGTATCCATTTTTATACAGTGCATCTGCTATAGCCGCTTCCCAGAAGCCTCCCTTTGAATTCATCGTCAGTGTATTTTCAACAACAGCTTGTTTAAAGGAAATATCACGCATTCCCACAAGCATGCCTATATCCGTTGTATACAATCTGAAAGATGTGCTGTCCTCATAGTCTTCCGGATACAAGGCAATTTTATTCACCCGGATACTTTTTACCGCGATATCTGCACCGGTCAGCCAGTCCACACTGCTTTCATATTTTCTGGTATTTCCGCCTGTTTCAACAGTGCTGTACTGAAACTTGTGGTTCTCCTTATCCAGAAGTTGTTTAGACAAGGAGAAGTAACACTGCTCAGCACGTGTCTTTACAGAAGAGACAGCGTAATGTGCTATATCAAACCGGTATCCCGTCAAAAGGTCATTCTGGATCTTGTGAACTTCCCTGAAATCCCGGGTATCAACATACTTCTGAACAACCTCCGGCATACCTCCAACAGCATTGAATATACGGTATTGCCTCATCATTTCCCGATTCACAGAGTCAGGTACCGGCTGTTTCTTTTCAAACTGATCATGCAGGTATCTGATCATATCTTTCTGTATACCAACCGCATACAGATATTCTTCAAAATCCATCGCATGCATTGGCAAATACTCAACATAACCAACGGGATATGAAGAAGCCCTTTTATAGTCGATCCCCAAGAGAGAACCGGAACAGACTACGTCATATCGGTTATCCTCAGTCCAGAATTTTAATGATGTCACAGCTTCAGGACACTCCTGAATCTCATCCAGGAAGATCAGTGTCTCCCCCGGTTCTACAGTTTTTTCGGGAAAGCGAAATCTCAGCCCTGTGATCAATGTGTCCGTATCCAGGTTCCCGGCAAAAATATCCGCCGCTCCGGGATTTTCCTTAAAATTGATCTCAATGACAGAAGTATAGTTTTCATTACCAAAAGCACGTATGGCAGTAGTTTTCCCACACTGACGCGGTCCAGTTACGATCAGTGTTTTTTTGTTTATTCTGTTCTTCCAGGAAAGAAGTTCCCTGGTTATTTTTCGTTCAAGCATATTTAATCACCCAATCTAATTATATTCGAAAATATGCGAATTTACATATTTTCGAATATCTGTTTTATGCATATCTGCATATTTTCGAAACTTTTGCGCTTTTACCCGGTCATCATAAAAAGATGAGGTGTAAGATACACTTCATCTTTTTTATGACAGCAGCACAAGGGAGGGAGGCTGCAGAACTACATGATGTGAGGAGCTCCGTCTGATGTATAGGCACGAGGAGACTTCAGATTCACTCTGCTCCAGACGATAGCTTCGTGTTCCTTCAGGAAGTCATAGTTCAGATCCATGCCCCATCCCGGTTTGTCATTCGGCTTGATGAAGCCGTCTTCCACCTTCAGCACATCTGTGACGAGATCGGCGTCAAGACCTTCTTCTCTCGGCTCGTTCTCGAGGAATGTCGTGTTGTATGTGCTCATGCAGAAGTGGACGTTGATGCAGTTGGCCAGTGTGCTCAGCGGGTTGTGCGGGGAGATCAGACGGAAGGAAGGCTCAGCCATGGCGGCGATCTTTCTCATGCCTGTCATACCGCCTACCAGCAGGATATCCGGCTGCAGGATCGTCACAGCGTGGGACTGGATCAGTTCTTCAAACAGCTGAGGGGTAAAGATCTGTTCACCGGTAGCCAGTCTGACACGTGTCTTGGATGCGTATTCCACCCAGTTCTTCAGGTTGTCGGGACGGATCGCCTCTTCAACAAAGAACGGACGGTACGGTTCGATCGCATTGGTAATGTTGATGGCTTCGGCAGGTGTGTAGATCTTTGTCTGCAGGTCTGTGCCGATCTCGAAAGCATCACCCAGCTTCTCTCTAAGGCCGCTGAACATCTCTACAGCTTCATTGATTGCTTCACCTTCGGGCAGATATCCTGCACCTCTGAGTCCTACCTTGGCAGCCTTATAACCATATTTTTCTACCTTAGGCATCAGGTTCTCATATGTCTCCTGAGCGTTCTTTCCCATCGCATGACAGTATACAGGAACCTTGTCTCTGACCGCACCGATCATCTTATATACAGGCAGATTGGCAACCTTACCGGCAATATCCCACAGGGCGAGATCAATACCGGAAGCAGCTGTACGCAGTACAGAACCACCCTCGAAACGGGAGTAGTTCAGGATCCTCTTCTGGATACGTTCTCTGTCCAGGGGATCCATACCGATGACCCATTCGGATACGTAATGGACCATCTCTGCCACAGCCGCATCTGCGCCTACGCAGAACAGTTCGCCGATACCGTGGATATCTTCATCCGTATCAACTCTGACGAAGTTGAAGTTACGGAACTGTGTAGTATGTACAGAATATGTTGTTACATTTGTGATCTTCATGATGTATTCCTTTCCGAAGTAATTGTATTATAGCTTATCTGCCGCCGATCAGTCCGCTGGTACCGTTCATACCATAGAGGACAAGGATCGAGATATAGACGACAGCTGTATGGATGATCCAGGGCATGATCGAAGCCTTTAGGACTTCTTTCTGTGTGTATCCGCCGGCACCGTAGGCAATCGCTACAGACGGAGAGGACATCGGTGTTAACATCGCAGCTGTTGTCATCGCACTCAGAGCGAGAACACAGGCAACCGGGTTGAAGCCCATCTGCATGGCTGTAACGATCGCCAGCGGGCAGAAGACGTTATATGTAGCAGTGTTGGACATGAACTGTGTCAGAATACCGCCTACCAGCATGAATGCCAGGATAAATACCGGGAAGGAAGGATTGCCGCCGAGCATACCGACGATAGTATTGGCTACGATCTGGGCAGCGTTGGACTTCTGCATGGCAGTTGCCAGAGGCAGAACACCGCACAGCATGAACAGTGCATCGATATTCATCGAGTTTCTGACATCGGGAACTTTCATGATACCGGCAAGCAGCAGTACCAGGTCAGCGATCGCAGGGATAACATACATGTCGATCGGGAAACCCTTGACCATGTTGGCAACAACGATCAGGACCATGACACAGATGAATACAGCGTAGATGATCTTTTCCTGTGCAGGTGTGATATCAGATTTCTTTTCGTTATATTCCTTGATCCTGGAGGTATCGACCTTATGTACAGGATAGTGCTTCCAGCCGACAAGCACAAGATACAGATATGTCGCAAGACATGCCGGGAAGACAACGAACACCTTGTCGAGAACACCGGCTTCGGCAGTCGAACCGTTGGCTGCGAGCATCGCATTGATCGTCACGAAGGCTGTCAGCGTATTGCCAAACGGCAGAGAGTTCTGAGCCGCATGAGCCATGATGGAACCCGGATACAGCAGATGTGAAGGCTGAACCTTGGAATCTTCACCAAGAGCGTTCATCATCGGCAGCAGCAGGGAGATCAGAGCCAGCGGCGATACGAAATGTACCATCAGCCAGCAGGCGCCGAAGTAGATCGCAACGATCGCTGACGGATTGCTTGAATGCTGAAGCATCCATGCCCTGAGCTTCGATACGATACTGGTCTTGGCCAGTGCACCGGAGAGAATGAACATACCTCCGATCATGATGATGTTGTTGGATGAGAAGTAGGCAAAAGCTTCATTGAATTCGAGAACTTTTGTTACTTCCAGGATGATGAGACCTGTCATGGCGACAGTACCCATGGACCACTTTCCTGACATGAATCCGATAATGATCCACAGCAGTACCAGCAGTGTTACGATTGTGTTGAAATCAAACATAGCTCCTCCTGTTGCGCTTATATAGATTCTTCTTATATAACATGTATTTATATAAGTTAATTCTATAGTGTTAGCGCTTTCTTTAAGACACTTTCACTATAAATAATCACTTGACGTTATACAAACAGGTATATATTATTTAATTAATCAGTATTTCTTATATATGGAGGTGCCTATGGATGTACGCTCACAGACATATTTCATTACTCTGGCTGAACAGAACTCCCTTCTGAAGGCAGCCAAAGCCCTGGGTATCTCCCAGCCTGCCCTGAGTGCCTGGCTGAATAACCTGGAGACAGAACTGGATACCCAGCTTGTGATACGCTCACGTACAGGCATCATCCTGACTCCTGCCGGCCGAGTATACCTCGAAGGCTCCCGCAAGATGATCGCTGAACGTGACCGCTTTTACAGAGAAGCCAGACAGCTGACCGGTGTCAAAGAAGAAGTCGTCCGGATCGGCGGTACAGCATCCGGCGGTGTCCGGGCATTTGCACGTCTGTACAGACATTTCAAGACGGTCATGCCTTCGGTGACCCTGCAGTTTGTCGAGTGTTACAACCGGGACATGCTGGACTATGTAAAGAAGGGAAAGATAGACTTCGGCATCGGCAGTATCGCTGACCCCGATATCCCGGAAGTAGAATGCATGATCGCCACCTCCCGCGAACATGTCCTGCTTGTCCCGGAAGGCTTCGACGGCTATTACGACCCATCCAACCTGCGCATTGACGAAGAATTCCCGAAGGCAGATCTTGACCGCTTCCGCAACGTACCGTTCATCATGCCAAGTGAACAGGTATCGTTCTACGAGGCATTGAACCGGTTATTCGAACAGGCAGACTACCGTCCGAATATCATCTTCCAGACCTCGAATACCGGGGCTCTGTATTCAATGATCAAAGCCGGCAACGGCATCGGTGTTGTCTCCCGGCAGAGCTTCTCCCCGCTGGATCATGTTGCCCCGTACAGCTTCGATCCGCCGTTTCTGATCTACGGCATCACTGCATATAAGAAAGGCCGGATACTCACTAAAGCCGAACAGGAAGTCCTGAACTACCAGAGCGAACACAGCCCCGGCAGCGGAGGTACACGATGAATACGACCAATTACGAATATATGCTCGCGATCGCCGAAGAAGGCACGATCCTTGCCGCAGCCGAAAGACTGCATATCTCGCAGTCGGCACTGTCACAGGCACTGGCCAAGGAAGAACAGGAAGCCGGCGGAAGCCTGTTTGAACGATCCCGCGGAAAGAAGATCACGGTCACACCTCTGGGTGAACTGTACCTGCGCACAGCTGCAGAAATGCTGAGAATAAAAAAAGAGACCTATGCCATGATCGAACGCATGTCCCACAACACGGCAGAGACGATACGCATAGGGATATGCAACCAGGCATACAGCACGATCTCTGATACGATCCTCACCCGCCTGAAGAAACGCTTCCCGGATCTGAATATCTTCTTTTACAAGACCGATTCCTCGCAGTCTCTGACGCTGTTAAAAAACGGCTCCGTTGACCTTGCAATCCTGGCGGCTGTAAAACTGCGTGATAATGTACTGGAAACAGCCAGACTGTATCAGGAACACCTGGTCCTGGCCATCTCCGAAGGCTATACCATAAACAGTAAGGACCCCCTGCTCAAACAGCTCGCAGGCATACCGTTCATCTATCCCGGTTCTGATACATTCATGAATACGCTGATCCCGGAGGAGATGAAACCGGAGAGGCTGAACCACCCTTCGATCTACCGGTCCGGTGATGCCGAAGAGATCCTGCGCATGGTGGAAAACGGCTATGGGGCAGGACTGATCCCTGCTCAGCTGGTCAGCTCAGAACACACATATACCGTGATCGAGCTTGAACATATCCCGTACTATGACATCATGATCGCCATGCCGAAATACAGCCGGAACAAGGCTAACCTGACACAGGTGTTCAGGGAGATCAGTACTATACAGGTATAAATCACGGAAAAGATTCGTCAACAGTATGCACACGGTGTATACTGTTTTCGTTGCCTTCGGGCATACACGGAGGAATGATGAAAAAAGATAAGTTCTCACTGTTTTTTGTGATCAGCTTCTGTTTCAGTATGGCCGCAAACTTTGCGCATCCGGTAACCCCGACACTGATCGTAGAGCGGTCACTCGACAGTTCAATGTTCGGTGTAGCCCTCGCCGCCATGATGACGATGTACTTTCTGTTTTCTCCGTTCTGGGGCAAGCTTTGTGCATATGTACCGACCAAGCGGATCATGCTGATCGGAGCAGTCGGCTATGCCGTAGGTCAGTATATTTTCGGCTCTGCATACAGCGAAGCAGTCGTCGTAGGCGGACGCATGTTTGCCGGCATCTTCACCGGCGGTGCCTTCACGGCGATCATTAACTATGTGGTCAACTTCACGCAGGATGACCTGAAGGAACGAGGCAGGAAGCTCGTGATCCTGTCCACCGTGCAGAATGTCGGCGGTGCCTGCGGATACTTCATCGGCGGTATGCTCGGACTGATCTCCGTCAAAGCTGCCTTCCTTGCCCAGGTCCTGGCACTCTCCCTCGGCGGTGTATGTTTCTACCTGATCTGCGAAGATGATACAACCGTAAAGGTCAAACCGGAAAAGCCCCTGTCATTCAGGGATGTCAATCCGTTCTCGGCCTTCCTCAGTGCCCGCACATTCATGACCCCGCTGCTTGCCTATGTATTTATCATTACGGCAGTATCGGCGATCGGACAGAACTCCTACGAGCAGTGCTTCAACTACTACATCAAGGACCAGTACGGGATGTCTTCGGCATACAACGGTATGTTCAAGGCAGGCATTGCCGGACTGACGTTATTCCTGAATTCCACCGTCGGTCTGTACCTGCAGAAAAGAACGGATATCAACCGTTCCTTCCTGTATATCCTGATGTTATGTACAGCCCTGATCGGCTCCGTGCTGATCTTCCGCGGTCAGGTTGTCTTTATCGCTGTATACATCATCTACTCCAGTGTGATGGTCCTGCGTCTGCCGCTGTTACAGGCGATGAGCTCTGCACAGTCATCTCGTGAAACCAGTAACTCGGTCATGGGCTTCTATCAGTCAATGAACTCTCTCGGCGGTATCTTCGGTGCTCTGTTTGCAGGTCTCATCTACAGTCGGAATCCGATGTATCCGTTTATCCTGGCTTTTATTGCCTTCCTGATCTCTACTTTGATCGGTATCCTGTACCGGAAGATGTACCTGCGCAGAAGCCATTGAGCAGACTTTACTCTGCCATAAAAGGATACGGATAAATACTCCGCATCCTTTTTCTTATAAAAGAGCTGTTACAGTTTTCACTGTCTCAGCTCCTTTGTTCATTATTGAATAACCTCTCAGATCAGTCCTGCTTCCTTCATGGCTTTGCGCATCGCTTCAAGCTGAGGTCCTTCCTCCGTCGGTAATCCCGGCAGATACGGAACACCTGCATCTCTTCCCTGCAGACGGATCATGTCCTTTGCCGCATTCGGGAACGGTACGAGATCCATCGACAGACGTACAGGATTCAGTTTGAACTGTGCTTCCAGAGACCCCTTCAGGTCTCCTGCCACATACTTCTCGTATACAGCACCGATCAGTTCAGGCATGAAGTTACCGGCTGTGCAGACACCGCCTGCAGCCCCGACACAGAGGCTGGCATACAGCAGTGTATCCTTACCGCCGAAGACCTTGAAGTCAATATCACGGGTCCTGCGGATGCATTCCTCTGTCAGTGTGATATCACCGGAGGTATCCTTCATACCGACGATATTCGGTACTTCGTGCGCAAGCTTGTCTACGAAATCCGCCGTCAGGCCATAGCCTACACGTCCGGGATTGTTGTAGATCAGCATCGGTGTCTCCGGTATGGCTTCCGCGATCGTCTTGAAATGATTGAACAGTTCACGTGTGCTCGGCTTCAGAAACATCGGCTGCAGAACAGATATCGCATTAGCTCCCTTGGCAACCGCCATTTTCGCCAGTCTGATGCACTTGTTTGTGTTAATGGCACCGATACCGAAGTATACCGGCACCCTGTTCCTGGTCTGATCGATGATGATCTCAAGCGTACGTTCCATCTCGTCTTCTTCGGCCTGGAAGAATTCGCCATTGGAACCAAAAGCCAGAATACCGTGCATACCGTGTGTGATGACATACTCGGTCTGTGCACGCATGGCCGCTTCATCTACTTTTTCGTTTTCATCGATCGGTGTGACGATCGGAACGATCACACCCTTCATAAAGTCAATATTCATGGTTATGCCCTTTCGTAACGCGGGGTATTACGATTACCGGCCGAGTTTGATGCCTGTCAGTTTTTCGTAGTACAGTTCAATTGCGCTGTGATCGAAGGAACCTGCTTCATTGTTGTGCAGCCACTGCAGTACTTCCTGTACAGCTGCTGTCATCGGAACCGGTGCACCGACACTGTGCGCAGCGTCAAGCGCATTGTTCAGATCCTTGATATGCAGATCGATACGGAAACCGGGCTTTGTGTTGCCTTCCAGCATCATCGGTACCTTGGCATCCATAACTGTGGAACCTGCAAGACCGCCTCTGATTGCCTTGTATACAACTTCGGGATCAACGCCTGCCATCTGTGCCATTGTAAATGCCTCTGCACAAGCCTGGATATTACATGCGACAACGATCTGGTTAGCCAGCTTTGTTGTATTTCCGGCACCGACATCACCGCATCTGACAACGGAAGCACCCATGACATCCAGCATCGGCTTAGCTTCGTCGAACAGTTCCTGAGGACCGCCGACCATGAAGCTCAGCGTACCGTCTACTGCCTTAGGCTCACCGCCGGAAACAGGCGCATCCAGCATCGGGATATTTCTCTTGGCGAGTTCTGCTGCGATCTCCTTGGAAGCCATCGGGTTGATGGAAGAACAGTCGATAAAGCAGGAACCTTCCTTCATATCATCAGCGATACCCTGCTCACCGAACAGTACATCCTTGACCTGCGGACTGTTCGGAACCATCGTAACGATGACATCACAGATCTGTGCCAGTTCCTTGTTGGAGGATGCCGCATAACCGCCTGCCTCGACGATCGCTGCCATATTCTCTTCTTTTCTGTCATAGACATGTACCTCATATCCTGCTTTCACAAGATTGATAGCCATAGGTCTGCCCATAACACCAAGTCCGATAAATCCAATTTTCTTGTCTTTAAAGCTCATTTTAGTCTCCTTCTTTCTGTTTATGTTTATCTCACGAGAGCCGGTTTCTTATTATCGAATGTCCAGCCCGGAATCAGATACTGCATGCCGACAGCGTCATTTCTTTCGCCTTTGCCGTAGCACTTATCCATGTACAGCTGATGTGCCTTCATGATCTGTTCTCTGTCTGCCTCAATGCCAAGACCCGGTTTCTTCGGCAGGTCGATACAGCCGCCGACAAACTGCAGAGGTTCCTTCGTCAGTCTCTCTCTTCCTTCCTGCCAGATCCAGTGTGTATCGATACCGTTCATCTTGCCCGGGATCGCTGCTGCACACTGTACGACCATGGCCAGGGAGATATCGAAGTGGTTGTTGGAATGACAGCCCCACATCAGACCGAAGTCATTGCACAGCTGTCCTACTCTTACACTGCCTTCCATGGTCCAGAAGTGCGGATCAGCCAGCGGGATATCCACACTCTGCAGAGCGATCGTATGACACATCTGACGCCAGTCAGTGTTGATCATATTCGTCGCAGTAGGCATCATCGTCGCCTTGCGGAACTCAGCCATGATCTCTCTGCCGGAGAAGCCGTTCTCTGCACCGCAGGGATCTTCCACGTATGCCAGTACTTTCTTCAGCGCCGGAGCTACCTCCAGAGCCTGCTGCAGTGACCATGCGCCGTTGGGATCCAGATCTACTCTCGCATTCGGGAACGCTTCCTTGATCGCTGTTACAGCTTTCACTTCCTCCCACGGATCGAGAACACCACCCTTAAGCTTGAAGTCCTCAAATCCGTATTTCTCGTGCGTGGCCTTAGCCAGAGCAACGATCTTCTCGGGTGTCAGTGCCTCTTCATGTCTCAGTCTGTACCAGTCACAGTCACTGTCTTCTTCGGATTCATACTCGAGATCTGTCTTCTTTCTGTCACCGACATAGAACAGATAACTCAGGAATCTGACCTTCTCTCTCTGGATGCCATCACCCATCAGGGCTGCTGCAGGTACATCCAGGTACTTGCCAAGGATATCCAGCAAAGGTGCTTCCACCGCTGTAACAACATGTACACCGGTACGCAGGTCATAGGTCTGCAGACCTCTGACATCATCCTTGATATTCTCATTCAGCCAGGCTCTGATCTTATTCAGTGTCTGCTTGTAATCTGATACTCTTGTGCCTAATACCAGAGGCTTGATATCCTCCAGGGCCTTTGTGATCTTTTCACCGCCGGGTACTTCGCCGACACCCTCGCTGCCGTCCGATGCCGTCAGCAGTACGATATTTCTGGTGAAGTACGGTGCGTGTGCACCCGACAGGTTAAGTTCCATACAGTCATGTCCGGCTACCGGATAGACTTCCATTTTTTCAATGATCGGAATTCCCATTGTATTCCTTTCTGCGTGATATTTTGCATATTAATGTATACCTCTCCGTACCTTTTGATCATAAATGACATTTGTCTTTCGGGCTATACAGATTTGGTTATACATTTATACAGTTTTTCTTACACTCTTCACAGAAGAACCTCCTGTCTTTCGCGAAAGGAGGTCCTCTGTTCTCCGTTCCGCGGTATCCTACCTGCGAAACTTTTCTATTGAATTATCTGACCAGACACGGCTTCTTACTGTCGTATTTCCAGTCCTTGATCAGATACTGCATGGCCAGCGCATCATTGCGGTCATGCGTACTGAGCTTGTTGTAGAGGTCGTTGGCTTCCTTCAGACGATCATGGTCGAGATGTACACCAAGTCCGTTTCCTTTCGGCAGCTGCAGATATCCGTCAACGATCTTAGGCGCATCCTTGAGCAGATCCTGACCATCCTGCCAGATCCAGTGTGTATCCATCGGTGCCGGTTCTCCCGGTACTGCGCATCCTACCTGGGCAAATGCGGCCAGGGTGATGTCGTAATGATTGTTTGAATGAGAGCCCCATGTCAGACCCCAGTCCTTCAGCAGCTGTCCGAGTCTTACGGTACCCTCAAAGCCCCAGAAATGAGGATCTGCGAGAACGATATCAACACTCTTCAGCGCTGCGCTGTGATAGAACTGACGCCAGTCTGTTGCGATCATGTTCGTCGCTACAGGCAGATGTACAGCGTTCTTGAACTCAGCCATGATCTCACGGCTGGAGTATCCTGCCTCAGGTCCCGTAGGATCTTCGATATATGTCAGGATATTCTCCATCGGTTTGCACAGTCTGATCGCTTCTTCAAGACTCCATGCCCCGTTGGGATCGATATTGATACGTCCGTCCGGGAAAGCTTCCTTCAGTGCTCTGACCGTATCCATCTCATAGGAACCTTCCAGAACACCGCCCTTTAACTTGTAGTTGCGGAATCCGTACTTCTCGTGCAGTACCTTTGCCTGTTCGACCAGACGCTCATGTGTAAGCATCTCCTGTCTGCGCAGACGGAACCACGGATCATCACTGTCACTTTCATCAAGATACGGCAGATCCGGTGCTTTCTTCTTATCGGAAACATAGAACAGGTAACCCAGTACTTCTACCTGGTCACGCTGTTTGCCATTGCCGAGAAGATCACACATCGGCACACCCAGTACCTGACCGGCAAGGTCAAGCAGAGCACACTCGATCGCCCACTCGCTCTTGACGACATACTTCAGCTTGGAGATATCCAGACTCTGTATGCCTTCACCGTCATCATCGGCAGCTCTGTGTGCATTTCTGCGGATACTGTCCATGATATTGCGGTACTTGATGACCGGCTGTCCTACAACTAACGGAATACATGCTCTGAGGGCCTCATTGGTATAGTCACCGCCGTGGATCTCGCCGATACCCTCATGACCCTCACTGTCGTGCAGGATCACGATATTTCTCGTAAAGAACGGTTCGTGACATCCGCTCAGAGTCATTAGCATACTGTCATACCCTGCAACAGGGACGACCTGCATATCTGTTACTACCGGTGAAATGAATGCCATATTCAGGCTCCTTTCCCGTTACTTATTGTCGATACCGACAACTTCTGCGTGTTCAGCTTTGGATCTGGACTCTGCCCAGTGGAAACATCTGACAAAATGTCCGGGTTCAACCTCGGTCAGTTCAGGTTCCTTCTCCAGGCAGTCTTCACTTGCCATCCAGCATCTCTGCGCAAAGCGGCACTGCGGCTTCGGATTGATCGGGCTGACAACGTCACCGCGCAGAACGATTCTCTTGACCTGGCTCTCTGTCGCAACCTGCGGGATCGCCGACAGCAGTGCCAGTGAATACGGATGCAGCGTGTTGTTGAACAGTGTCTCCTTGTCTGCCAGCTCAACGATACGGCCCAGGTACATAACAGCAATCTTGTGAGAGATATGCTTGACTACACTCAGGTCATGAGAGATGAACAGATAGGACAGTCCCAACTCCTTCTGCAGATCCATCAGCAGGTTGATGATCTTTGCCTGTACCGATACATCCAGAGCGGATACCGGCTCATCACAGACAACGAACTTCGGGTTAACACTCAGCGCACGGGCAATACCGACGATCTGACGCTTACCGCCGTCCAGTTCATGCGGGAACTGCATCCACATCTCTTTGGGAATACCGACCTTGTCGCAAAGCATCTCAAGATTCTCTTCGATCTGGTTTCTCGGGCACAGCTTCTGTGTCTCGTATGCCTCCGAGAGAATACTCTTGATACGCTTCTTGGGGTTCAGGGAAGAATACGGATCCTGGAAGACGATCTGCATGTTCCGTCTGTAGTACATATCCTTGTCACGGCTCTTGGCATCGAAGATATTCTCTCCCTCAAAGAGCACCTGACCGGCTGTCGCATTCTGCAGACGCATCATGACCGTTCCCATCGTGGACTTGCCGCATCCCGACTCACCGACCAGACCTACTGTCTCACCGGGCATGATATCAAAGCTGATATCATCGACCGCGTGAAGCTCATGTGTCTTGTCGATCCGGAAGTATTTCTTAACGTTCTTTACTTCGATCAGAGGTTTCTTCTCTACCGCATTTGTCATATTCTCGCTCACGATTAAACCTCCTCATGGTGCCAGCAGGCAACATAATGCCCTTCTTCAAGTTCAACCAGCTTCGGTGTATTCTTATGGCATTCTTCTGTCGCATGCTCACAGCGGGGGCTGAAGCTGCATCCTTCCGGCAGATTATACGCATCAGCGATCGTACCGGGGATAGCTGTCAGTCTCTCCTTGGTATCAGCCAGGGTCGGAATGGCACCAAGCAGACCCTTGGTATACGGATGCTTCGGCTTCGCGAATACGTTCTTGACGGAACCGTACTCAATGATCGCACCGGCATACATGACGGCAACATCCTTACACAGTTCGGAGATAATACCCAGGTTATGTGTGATCATCAGCAGGGAAGTATCATACTTCGTCTGCAGTTCCTTCATCAGCTCAAGGATCTGGGCCTGGATCGTAACGTCCAGAGCAGTTGTCGGCTCATCAGCGATCAGCAGTTCAGGCTCACATACCAGCGATGCCGCAATACCGATTCTCTGACGCATACCGCCGGAGAACTGATGCGGATAGTCCTTCAGTCTTTCCCGGGGAATACCAACGACTTCGACAAGCTTGCCGGCTTCTTCCCAGGCCTGCTTGTTCTTCATCTTCTTGTGCTTTCTGTAGACCATGGCGATCTGTTCGCCAACGGTAAATGTCGGGTTCAGTGATGTCAGCGGGTTCTGGAAGATCATCGCGATGTTTCCGCCGCGCAGATTCTCCATCTCCTTCTCTTTAAATGTCGACATATCCTGTCCCTTGTACAGGATCTTGCCGCTCTTCAGCTTGGCATTCTTGTCCAGAAGACGCAGAATACTCAGCGCTGTTGTTGTCTTTCCGGCACCGGCTTCACCAACCAGTCCCAGAGATTCACCCTGATAGATCGTCAGGTTCAGATCATTGATAACTTTCTTGATTCCGGTCTCGGTTTCGAATTCAAGTGTATAGTTCTGAATATCGATCAAAGGTTCTCTTTTTGCAGTACTCATTACACTTCTCCTCTCTACCGCTGCTGTTTCGGGTCAAGAACGTCACGCAGACCATCACCCAGCAGGTTGAAGGCAAGAACTGCGTACATCAGTGCGACACCGGGCGCAATAACGGTCCACGGCGCAACAGCGAGGAAGTTACGGCAGTCAGCGATCATGTTACCCCATGAAGGATCCGGTGGTTGTACACCCAGATACAGATAACTCAGAGAAGACTCCTGCAGGATGACCTGACCAAAGGAGCTGGATACCTGAATGATCAGAGGTGTCGTGATATTCGGGAAGATCTGTTTCCACATGATCACAAAGCTCTTGGCACCAAGTGCTTTGGAAGCCTGTACAAACTCTCTGCCCTTGATGATCATAACGTTATTACGGGCAATACGGGCAAACGATACCCAGCCTGAGATCGTCATGATCAGGATCAGCTTACCGATACTGGCACCGAATACCGCCATGATAACGACACCCAGGGTCAGCGTTGGTACGGCCATCGTGATCTCTGTACATCTCATGATGATACTGTCGATGATACCGCCCTTATAACCGGCAAGGATACCGAGGGAAACACCGACAACAGCCGTTGTAAAGGTAGCCACGAAAGCGATAAAGATCGATACGCGGCTTCCGATCAGCAGTCTGGAGAAGATATCTCTGCCCAGGTGATCGGTACCAAACAGGTATGTAATACCCTCAGATACTGTTCCCGGAGGCATCAGTCTCAGTGCTGTATTGTTCAGGTTCTTGTCAACCGGAACGATATGCGGTGCAAGGATCGCAACAATGATCAGCAGAATGACCATGATACCGCCGACCATGAACTGAGGACTCTTCTTAATTCTGTTAAAAAGTATTCTTTTATCCATAACAGTCCCCTTAGTTCAGCTGCATACGTCTGTCAATGAACGTATTGACGATATCAACGATCAGCGTGATCACCGCAAACATAATAGCCGTAACAACGAGAGATGACTGAACCAGCGGATAGTCACGGTGACCAACCGCGTTGACCAGCATACTGCCGATACCCGGAATGTTGTACACAGTCTCGATAACGACCGTACCGGCAAGCATACCGGAGATCTGCAGACCGTACAGTGTCGTGATCGGAATCAGCGCATTCTTGAACGCATACTTCGTATAGACATCAAACTTACTCATACCGCGGGCATAAGTACACTTGATGTAGTCTTCACTCATGACATCGATCATACCGGAACGTCCCATACGGACCATCATCGCCATTGTTCTGTAACCGCAGGCAATGACCGGCATGACCAGATACTTCGGATCACTCAGACCCTTATAGCCGACAGCCGGCAGAATATTCAGTTTGACCGAGAAGATCAGCAGCAGTAAGATCGCTACCCAGACGACGGACATCGACTGCAGCAGAACGACCAGCGCTGTCGCAAAGAAATCAAAGAAGCTGCCCTGCTTCGCACCGGCAATAATACCGATCGGGATTGCAATGATCAGAATAATGATCGCAGAAATAAAGGACAGTGTAGCAGTTGCCGGAAGACGGCTGAAGATAACTTCCTTGCAGGAGTAACCGTACAGGATCGATGTGCCGAGATCACCCTTCAGAAGATTCGTCACATAGATGAAGTACTGCGTCATGAACGGCTGGTTCAGACCCAGCTTCTCCCGCATCGCTTCAATCATTTCCGGAGTTGCGTTATCACCGAGCATCATCATCGCCGGATCACCCGGAGACAGTCTCAGCAGCGCAAAGGAAATAAAGGAGATTGCTATAACTACGATGAGCATGTAGAACAATCTCTTTAAAATGAACTTTAACATAGAGCCTCCTGTATTGCTCAATACAAGTTTGAATTCCTGCCGGCAGACCATTCATACACCGAAGGGGTGTTCCGTCAATACGGATACACCCCTTTGGAGTTCATCCGAACAGTCTGCTCAGTAATCGTGAGATCTCTGTCGTTACTTATTTCTTCCAGACGTCTTCATCGACATACATGTCTCTGAAGTAGAACTTACCGCCCTTGGTCATCGTAATGCCTTCGAGACCCTTACGTGTGCAGTAGTAACCGGCTTTCTGAACAGTACCGCAGATCGGCCCGTACAGGTCATACATCTTTCTGTAGACCTTCTGCATCAGAGGAGCTCTTTCGTTAGGATCACTGATCTTGTCAGCTTCTTCGATCCATGCATTGATCTCTTCATCAACAAAACCGTGGCTGTGGATATCTCTCTTGACACGGTCAACGAGAACTGCCATCAGGTCGGAATATGTTACAGCGTTGAAGCCGTAGAACATATCATACTCACCGTTTGTACGTACAGAGCCAAACTCTGCAGAGTCAACAGGATGGATCTCAACATTCATACCGATCTTAGCGAGGTCACCCTGAACGGAAGTCATTTCATTTGTATAAGCCTTTGTGGAGTACATATGGATCGTCTCACCGTTGTATCCGGCTTCTGCCAGGTACTGCTTAGCGAGGTCAGGATCATACTTGTAGTGCTCGAGGTCATCGACACAGCCGATATCACCCTCTGTGCAGGCTGCACCGAGGATCGTACCGCCATGGTACAGGTTCAGGATGTTCTCACAGTTGAAGCCGTGCATAACAGCCTTACGCATGTTGATATCTTCGAATGTGTCGCCAGGGCCGCACTTGAACTGGATGTAGTTCAGGTTGTCGATCAGTCTCAGTTCAGTTGTCAGGTCTTCATTGCCTTCCAGCATCGGAACGAGGTCTGTGTTGATCGCTGCACATGTATCGATATCACCGGCAAGCAGTGAGGAAACGATCGTGTTAGCTTCTGTGATGTACCAGATCTTGACTTCATCGATGTTGGAATGACGTCCTGCCCAGTAGTCTTCATTGATCTTGTACTCTGTGTACTGACCGTCGATCCAGTCAACGAACTTATACGGACCTGTACCGTTCAGGATCTTCTGAGCCCACATCTGGTCGCCGTACTTGTCAAAGTCTTCATCAGAGAATACATATGTGCCGGACAGAGCCTGCTCAAATGTATGCAGCGGATAAGACATGTTGATCTTAACTGTGTAGTCATCGATCTTTTCAGCACCAACCAGGTTCAGCCACTTGGAAGCGATCAGCGGAGCATTACCGTTGATGTCAGCAGCGATCCAGTTCAGTGTTGTAACAACGTCGTCAGCGTTGCAGTCTGTACCATCGTGGAACTTAACGCCTTCTTCGAGTGTCAGTGTACCTGTCAGGCCGTCATCGGACAGTTCCCATGTCTTGGCAAGGCAGGGCCAGAAGTTACCGTCACGGTCGCCGTTGATGATCGGGTCATAGATCATCTCTGCGAACTGACCTTCGGAGTGGATCGTTGTCTTGTAGAAGTCAAGGGAAGTCAGTGTACTTTCTGCTTCATTGACGTTTACAACGATCTTACCCTTCGGAGCATCACCGCCGCCGGATGTACCGCCGCCTGATGTGCCGCCGCCGCTGGGAGCTGTTCCGCCGCCGGAACAAGCTGCGAGTGAGAGTGCTGTCAGTGCCGTTAATGAGACATTGAACAGCTTCTGGATGCTTGTTTTCATAATCTTCCTCCCTTAGTTTGTTATGAGCAACATTTACATCTTTCTGCTTATTTACAGTCTTTGCTGTAAGTACCTAATTCATGCTGGATCGCATTGATCAGACCCTTCATATACCCAAGCGGATATGCGAAGTTTTCAACTGACTGATCAAATACGTGGTCGACATAGATCATCTTGTCGTAGCCTGCCTTCAGGATCGCATGCATGATCTCATACATGTCTGCGTAGCCATCCTCGAGCAGTGTTTCCTCGAATGTCGGGCACATCGGAGAGCTGACATTGCGGAAGTGGATCATTGCGACACGGTCCTGCCTGATGAATTCCGTGATATCCGGAATTACCTCACCGAACTTGTCGCCGCCCTCGAGCCAGCAGCCGATGCAGAACTTGATCATGCATACATGCTCGGGGTCAAGCTCGAAGATATGTCTGTAGTCATCTGCATTCCATACCAGACTGGCAATACCGTTGGTCACAGGCAGCGGCGGATCATTCGGATGCATGACCATCTGTACATCGTTGGCCAGAAGCACCGGTGTGACCTTCATCAGGAAGTAAGCGAAGTTATCCCAGACTTCCTCTGCTGTGTATTCCCTGTCCATATCATTCGGACGGGACTGGATCTCATTGATATCCACATACCGTGTATGGGCCCCGCGTGAGAACTGTCCGACATACGCATGATCTGTGCTCTTGACACCGAATGGCTGCCAGGCAACAGAAGTGTAGTGAATGCCGACTTCGTGGCAGAGCTCTACCAGCTTGATGAACTTCTCGATCTCCGTATCACGGCTGACCGGTTTGCCGTCCTTCTCCGTGAGATTCAGATCGATGATGTCATTCTTCTGCAGAGTCATGACATTCAGGTATACAGGTTCGATATCGAAAGAACGGAATCTCTCGATGTGTTTCTTCACCGTTTCCAGATCCATCTCCTCTTCGGTAATGTTCAGTTCACAGTACCCGAGGGCCATCTGACGGTAAAACTGAAGATCTTCATCTGAAATCGTACTCTTAAGTACGATCGTCGGTTTAATAGGCATTCGATATTCCTCCTTTCCCGACGGATTGTTTATCATTGTCTGAATTGATTAAGCAGATGTATCTTCATGGTATTTTTGGAAGCGCTTTCCCGCAAGGCGATCGGCAGAAAAGAAAACAACGGTATTTCATCACTTTAACAATTTCGAAAATACCGCAATGTTATATTTCAAATTGTGTAACAATTATTTTCGTATTGAAACTTTTGTGAATAAATTGAACTGTTTCTGCCTGTGCTATGTTATTAATGTGTATGTTTTGTGAAAAGAACTCCCTGTTACGGGAGTTCTTTCGTATACTAATTAACCAGTCAGTTCTACTTCTCTCTCTTGCCGAGTTCGATCTCTGCCGCATGCATCAGACCCTTCATATGCCCTGTAGGATAGGCAAAGGCACCGATCATACCACCCATGGAGGAATAGCCCGCAAACGCATGATCGACCGAGATCGGTCCCTCATATCCGCATCTGACAAACTGTTTCATGATCTCATACATGTTCGCGTACCCATCCTCACTCAGGGTCTCCTCAAAGTAAGGCACGAGACCGCTGACATTGCGGAAATGCACACTGACGACCTTGCCGGCTGTAACGAATTCCTCGATATCCTTCATCAGATCACCGAAGGCCTCACCGCCCTCCAGCCAGCAGCCGACACACAGCTTGACGCCGACAACACCCCAGCGGTCAAGTTCAAACGCACGTCTGTAATCATCGGAACGGTAGATCAGACTGCCGACACCGCAGACATACTCCACCGGCGGATCATTCGGATGCAGAGCCATGCGCACACCGCACTCCTGCATGACCGGACC
>DFIS01000018.1 GCA_002372175.1 Solobacterium sp. UBA3691 | reverse complement strand
GGCATCCCATGACTTCGATGAATGTATACTTGGATGTACCGTTCTTGACTTCTTCAAGCAGAGGCTTCGCAGCTGTCATACTCGAAGTAATAGCGATCCAGAGCTTTGTGCCGGCAATATCGATCTCGGCTTCCTTGACACCTTCCATACCGCGGCAGGCTTCAAAGTCGACCTTCTCAAGTTTCTTGCCTTCCAGCTGCTGTTTCACAGTACGCAGAGCAGCTTCCATAACACCGCCGGAAGCACCGAAGATGACACCGGCACCGGTATACTCACCGAACAGATCAGCATCGAAATCCTCATCAGGGAGTTCTTCGAAGTCAATACCATACAGTTTGATCAGACGGGCAGCCTCACGTGTTGTAAGAACAGCATCAACATCCTGGTAACCGGAAGTATTGCATTCAGGTCTGACGATCTCAGCCTTCTTTGCGATACAAGGCATGATCGATACTACATAGATATCCTTGGGATCAATGTTATGACGCTCTGCCCAGTAGGACTTGACCATCGCACCAAGCATCATATGCGGAGACTTGGAGGAAGACAGATGCGGCAGTAATTCAGGATACTCAAACTCGATGAAACGGATCCAGCCCGGAGAGCAGGAAGTAAACATCGGTAATGTACCGCCGTGCTGCAGACGTTCAAGAAGCTCATTGCCCTCTTCCATGATCGTCAGGTCAGCACCGAAGTTTGTATCATAGACACGGTCGAAACCACAGCGTCTTAATGCTGCAGCCATCTTGCCTGTTACTCTCGAACCGATCGGCATGCCGAATTCTTCACCGAGAGATGCACGTACTGCCGGAGCTGTCTGTACAATAACTGTCTTATTCGGATCGTTCAGAGCCTGAACAACATCCGTGATGTTTTCCTTCTCTGTCAGAGCACCGACAGGACAGTTGATGACACACTGACCGCACTGCATGCAGTTAACGTTATTGAAGCTCTGGTTGAAGATCGGAGCTACGATCGTATTGAAGCCTCTGTTCTCGAAACCGAGAATACCAAGGCCCTGTACTGTCTTACATGTGTCGATGCATCTTCCGCAGAGAACACACTTGGATGTATCTCTGACGATACCTGTGCTGAAATCATCGTAAGAAGGCTTTGTATGCTCACCCTCGAACTTATTCTCACGGATACCGAGCTCTTCACACAGTGTCTGCAGTTCACAGTTCTGATTGCGCTTGCAGGACAGACAGTTCTTGTTGTGGTTGGACATGATCAGTTCCACGGAATTTCTGCGTCCTTTAAGAGCACGCTCGGAATTCGTGAATACTTCCATACCCTCACTGACAGGAGTTGTACATGCGGACAGCAGTGTTCTGCCTCTCTTTACTTCAACAAGACAGACACGGCATGCACCGGACTTTGTGATACCCTTCAGGTAGCACAGTGTAGGAATATAAATACCGTTTGCACGGGCAGCTTCAAGAATCGTCTGACCGGCTTCAGCGGTAATGTCAATACCGTTGATCTTTAAATTTACAGTTGCCATGACCGTTCCTCCTTACTTTCTAACGACAGCGCCGAAACGGCACGCACTCATACATGCACCGCACTTGATGCACTTGCTTGTATCGATCTTATAAGCTTCCTTGCCGGGAACGCCGGAGATCGCATCAGCAGGACATCCTCTTGCGCACATGGAGCATTTTTTACACTTATCAGGATCAATGGAGTATGTCAGCAGGCTCTTGCAGACACCGGCAGGACATCTCTTATCGACGATATGTGCAATATATTCATCACGGAAGTGAGAAAGTGTGGAAAGGATCGGGTTAGGTGCTGTCTGGCCGAGACCGCAGAGAGCAGTATCTCTGATCTCATAGCAGAGCTGTTCCATCTCATCGAGCAGTTCGAGTGTTCCCTCACCCTCAGTGATCTTTGTCAGCATTTCCAGCAGACGCTTTGTACCGACACGGCACGGTGTACACTTACCGCAGGACTCATCAACGATGAATTCCATGTAGAAGCGGGCAACGTCTACCATACAGTTGTCTTCATCAAGAACGATCATACCGCCGGATCCCATCATGGAACCTGCAGCAATCAGGTTGTCGTAGTCGATCGGTGTATCAAGTTCTTTCTCGGTCAGACATCCGCCGGAAGGTCCGCCGGTCTGTACAGCCTTGAATTCCTTGTTGTTCGGGCAGCCGCCGCCGATCTCATAGATGATCTCACGCAGTGTTGTTCCCATCGGTACTTCAACAAGACCTGTATTCTTGATCTTACCGCCGAGTGCGAATACCTTTGTACCCTTAGACTTTTCCGTACCGATACCGGCATACCACTCTGCACCTTTGAGGATGATCTGTGCTACATTGGCGATCGTCTCAACGTTGTTGATGGATGTAGGCTTGCCCCATACACCGGAAACAGCCGGGAACGGCGGTTTCGGATTCGGCATACCGCGCTTACCTTCGATAGACGAGATCAGAGCTGTCTCTTCACCGCAGACGAAGGCACCGGCACCAAGTCTTAACTCAAGATCGAAGTCAAAACCGGAACCGAAGATATTCTTGCCAAGCAGACCAAGAGATTTCGCCTGGTCGATGGCAATACGCAGACGCTGAACAGCGATAGGATATTCAGCACGGATATAGATGTAACCATGATGAGCACCGACAGCGTAGGCCATGATCGCCATACCTTCAATGATCGCATTCGGATCACCTTCGAGGATGGATCTGTCCATAAACGCACCCGGATCGCCTTCATCAGCATTACAGATGACATACTTCTCATCACCCGGCTGATCCTTCTCAAACTGCCATTTAACGCCTGTAGGGAAGCCGGCACCGCCTCTTCCGCGCAGACCGGAAGCCTTCATGACATCGATAACATCCTGAGGTGTCATCTCTGTCAGAGCCTTACCTAAAGCCTGATAACCATCAACAGCAATATATTCTTCGATATCTTCAGGATTGATCTTACCGCAGTTGCGCAGTGCAATACGCTGCTGCTTCTCATAGAACTTGATCTTGTCGATATCATAGATCTTTTCCTTTGTGATAAGATCCTCATCCGTCAGTTCAAGCTCAGTAACAACACGTCCCTTATACAGATGTTCGGAAACGATACGTTCAACATCCGAAGGTTTAACATGGTTGTAGAATACCTTATCAGGATAAACAGCGACGATCGGACCCTTCTGGCATAAGCCGAAACATCCGGTCTTGAT
>DFIS01000062.1 GCA_002372175.1 Solobacterium sp. UBA3691 | reverse complement strand
GAGAAGTAGAACTTCTTCGCATCCTGATCACCCGTGATCTGGATCTTATCGGCGTTGATGACGATCACATAGTCACCGCAGTCAACGTTCGGTGTAAACGTAGGTTTATGCTTACCTCTTAATACTGTAGCTACTTCCGCTGCCAGTCTTCCCAGTGTCTGACCTGCCGCATCTACGACATACCACTGACGGACGACTTCAGCCGGTTTGGCCATCGTTGTCTGACGCATATTTACTTAATCCTCCATATGTAGTTTCCGGGGCTACATTCGGCAGATTGCCGTTTACCATTCTATTATTTTGACACTCTTTCGTCAATCATTATTTTCTTTTCGTTCATTGTTTGCGCTGATCTGTTCGGAACCGGTGCGGATCATCGTTTCTGCCAGTTCCTTGACAAGACGCCTTGAGAGCTCACTGCCACCTGCTGCAGCCGAAAGGACCTTGATAAAGCCCTTGCCGGTGATCTCCTGCACCGTGAAGGCACCGCCTGCCGAAAGGATCTCAAAGAGCTCATCGACGAAGTGTCTGCGTTCATTCTCCGAGATCTTCTCAAGCCAGGTATCGATGGCTTCACTCATCCAGATACTGACATCTTCGTTCTGCGAAAGATAGATCATCTCGGGACCGCTGACCTGCCAGTTGATCAGATCATGCTGGACCAGACCGCTTTCGGCACTGGCTACGACCCTTCTCTCCCCGAGCTCCAGTTCAAAGATCCTGCCGACGATCGAAAAGCCCGGAAGCAGATGAACGATACGGTCTTTAAACGGTTCAAACATGGTCAGATCAAAGCGGTCGGGACTGAAGCCGGGACCGTCGTTGTTGTAGATCCTCAGGATACGTGAATGCAGTTTCGCAGGCAGGTGGGCACAGGCATAGAGCGCCAGATTGCCGCCCTTGGAATGACCGCCGACGTAATACTTGCGGAAAGGACGGATAACCCTGCGCAGATAGCCGGCTGCTGCGGACTGTCCGCTGATGCGGGTAAACGACATCATGAAGTCTTCCTTCCAGCCCACAAGCGTATTATCCGTACCGCGGTAAGCGATATACGAAGTACGGCTGTCGAGGACAAATTCCACAGCCGCAAACTGCAGATTCTTTTCTGAATCCAGTATCTCACTATACTGTCTGACGGTCAGCTCACCGAAACGTCTGGAAGCACAGGCCTGCCTGAAAAAGTCTTCCTGGCCTCCGGTCAGCGTCTTCAGATTGTACATATCTCCGGATTCAATGATCTCTCCGCACTGACGCAGCGTCATCTCTATCTTTCCGTCGACACCAAGAACAGGCATCAGATCGACATACGCAAGCTCGCACAGGATCACATTATCGGCATCGTGAAAACCATCCGCCGAGATCGGCAGATCACCGCGCCAGGTCAGATAATCACGCAGTCCCGTATTCTTCATCGTCATGCTCCGTCAACGTCATTTTATCACGTTAAAGAAAAACAGAGTCCGCAAACTCTGTCTGTATTCTTATTGATGATCCCAGGCAAAGCCTTTCCAGGCCGGTTCACCGGTATATTCCAGAGGTTCTTCCGTACCGGAAAGAACTCTGAGGGCAGCCATCGCCATCGCACTCATCTCAACTTCGCCGGGATAGATATACACCGGTGCGATCCATCCGCAGTATTCCCTGATTATATCACCGACATCCGCAAACCTCATCAGTCCCCCGGTCAGCACGATACCATCCACTTTTCCTTTCAGAACAGCACTCATGGCACCGATATACCGGCATACCTGATAGATCATGGCCTGCCAGACCATCCTGACCTCCTGATCACCGTCTTCCATGCGCTGATGCAGAAGATCGGAGTTGGACGTGCCGAAGTGACTGCTGAGACCGCCTGCCTGCGAACAGAGATCGCGTATCTGTTTCGGACTTCTGTCAGAAAGTCTGTTCAGCACATCGGTCACGGCCATGTTTCCCATACGGGTAGGTGTAAACGGTCCTTCACCGCCGCCGGCATCATTGCCGTCGATCATCCTGCCGTTCACATGCGCAGTCACGCTGATACCGCCGTCAATATGGCATACGATCAGTCTGCTGTCCTCATACTTCACACCAAGTGAAGCACAGTGTCTGCGGGCTGTCTCCTTCAGATTCAGGGCATGCGAGATCGCCTTGCGGTAGATCCCCTTCACACCGGTGATGCGTGCCAGATCCTGCAGCTCATCCACGACCGGCGGATCGACCATCAGCACTTCCCCGCCGTATTTCTTCTGTATTTCGGCAGCCATCTGCACACCAAGCATTGAGCTGTGATAAAGACCGCCGACATAGTTTCTTGTGTCATCCAGCAGCTGTTCATTGACACGGTATGTACCGCCGAGGATCGGCATACAGCCGCCTCCCCTGCCGACTGTCGCATCAACACCGGCAAGATCGATCCCGTGCTCCTGCAGAAAGCTCTCCAGCACATGCATGCGGAAAGGCAGCTGATCGTTGATCGTCGGAAACTTCAGCAGTTCGCTTGAATCATGAAAAATATCATCGTTGAACAGTTCTGTACTGTCCTCGTATAATGCCAGTTTGGTCGATGTTGACCCGGGATTGATCACAAATATCTTTGCCATGTTATCTCTCGTCTGCCATTCTCTGGTACATCCTGTAGTAGTATTCTATGCACTCTCCGTTGAACGGATCCTTCTCATTCTCCATCATTGCCAGCAGTTCTTTCATCTGCTCATCAATGATACCGGTGATCGTTTCCGGATACCTCATCTGCTTTCTGTGCATCTCGTATTCATTCTCATCGAGGATCTGATACGAATGATCGGGATAGAGCTTGACATCAAGATCATAGTCGATATACTTCACTGCTTCCCCGTCATAGAGACTGGGTGATGCCAGATTGCAGTAATAATAGATACCGCCCTTGCGGATCATCGAGATCACGTTGAACCACCTGTTCTTCCAGAAGAAACATACTGCCGGTTCCCTGGTGATCCACTTTCTGCCGTCAGCCTCGATCACCCATGCTTTATTGGTAATGATGATATATCTGTCCTCGGTAGCTTCCACGACAAAACCCTTGCACCAGGTACGGTGCAGCGATCCGTTATGTTTGAAGCTCTGGATATAAACTTCTGTTCCGGGTTCAGGTCTCACGTTACTCATTTTACTACTGCATAATAAAAACGCAAAAATGTATTTGCGTTTTTTTGTTTACTTGATATACGAGCTGAGTCTCGGCACGATCAGCGGCATCAGTACAAGGCCCAGGATCATCGTCGGGATCATATACCAGGCGTTGTATGTGAAGCTGCCCCACCAGGGTGTAGCCCAGTAGATATGACCGGCGATCACATGCAGGGCGAGACGGATCAGGTTGGTTACGGCAACACCTGTATAGAACTTTCCTTTTGTAGGAAACAGTGAGCTCAGTCCGTAGACACCGAAAGCGATCGGATATTCCATCAAAAACTGCAGGATGATCTGGAAAATATTGAAACCATCACTGTTCTGAACAACATAGATCTGTCCGGTCATGAACTGCAGTACGACCGAAAGAAGTGCTACCGCAAGACCTTTCTGCCAGCCCAGGTGATACGAAGCCAGGATCAGCGGGATCACACCCAGACCCAGCGTTCCGCCGTTAGGCATCTTGAAGATCGGCAGCTGATTGCTCAGCCAGTCAAAGACGAAGAATAGTGCAAGATACATTGCCATGTATACAAGTTGTCTGATCGAATTCTGCTTTCCCATTAAAAAACACCTCCAATTTCGAGGCGTAAGGAATCTTGCCGGAACTCCCTACGCTAGCTTTACCTAGATCAGGTGATAAGGGTATTTCTCAGTGCCAAGCACACCCCTGTTCACAAGAATTATTATACACTTTCTGTTTCGTGATACAATACGGTCATGAGTATGATCAATGAAATGATTCGCGGTCTTCTGGAAGAACCGGATATGATCGCCGCACTGGGAAACGTCAGTGCATGCATCAACGAAGTATACGACAGACTGAACTGGGCAGGATTCTACCTGGTCAAAAACGGCGAACTGGTGCTGGGACCGTTCCAGGGCAAAGTTGCCTGTACGCATATCGCCTTCAACAGCGGTGTGTGCGGTGCCTGCTACAGAGAGATGGCTGTACAGCGCGTGGACAATGTTCATGAGAGACGGGATCACATTGCCTGTGATGCAGCCAGCTGCAGCGAGCTCTGTGTTCCCATCATCGTCAATGGACAGTGTGTAGCCGAGATCGACCTCGATTCTCCCGAGTACAGCAGATTTACCGAGACAGAAGAAAAAGAAATGCTTCAGGCCGCCTCCGATATTGCGGAAGCATGGCTGAAGCATCAGTGGTAGTTATCTGTAGAAATCGTATATTGTTTCTTTTTCAAAATAGTGCATGGCTTCATCGATCGCTTCGTTGGCAGCGAAGAAGGTCGCTTTGCAGTCACCGATCATGGCCTCTTTCAGGAGGCCTTTACTTTCGAAGGCAGGACGGAACTTCTCGAAATCTGAACTGTCAAGATCAAGATCGAGATATTTCTTCCATTCCTTTGTGCCATCCGGTCTGCGTATGCTGGAAGCCTGGATATGGATCGGTCTTGCCTCTGTGCGGTATTCCGCAAGATGCAGACATGTACATGTGGTGAGATCCGTACCAAGCAGAAGCACATGCCCTTTTAATTCATATAATCTCGCTGTCGGTGATTCCTCCGCAAGCGGGAAATGCAGCGACTGGCGGTTGCACAGCAGCTTGGCATATCTGCCGTATGCGGCATATGACAGCGAAGGATGCGATGAACAGATCACACCGGGACGGTGGCGGAAGTTATCCGCTATATCACCCATGCCGCGCAGATCGGTCATACCGACGTCATACGCAGGCATCTCTTCTCTGATCTGTTTCCAGAAAGCGGGATCCACCGGCGGTCTGACCCATGAACTCGGATCGGTATTGTCACCTGTCTGCACAGGCATCAGGATCGTACCGTCCTCTCCTACTGCTTCAAGCAGGGCATCAACGACCGTACGGGCACCGCCCAGGACAAAACCGAAAGAAGACAGTGAGGAATGCACCTCCAGGATCATGCCGGTCTCTACCCCCAGATCTCTCAGGGAACGGACGAGACTGTCCTTGGTCACGATATTCTGTACAACTTTCTTATTATCCATCGTATGCCTCTAATTCAAAACACGTCTTACCTGCTTCAGATGATCCGACAGGCTGTGGATCATATCCGTGATCTCCTGCTCATCGGCATTGCTGCGAAAAAGCAGTGCTTCGGCATCTGCGAGGCACTGTCTTACTTCAGGATAGGCAGAAAGATCCAGATTGCGGGAAGCGAGGACCATCTGCTGCAGAATCAGTAGTTTATGCATATACTTTCCGAATGCGGAAACTATACCGCATAAAGTACGTCATCGAGGAACTTTGTCAGTTTCTCTTTCATTTCATTTTTGTCTGCGACTCTGTCGATACCGATCACGTAAGGCATCTTTCCCTGCAGATCTTCGCACAGATCGCTCATTGTAATAACAAGATCACCGTCAAAATCGATCAGTGTATCCATGTTTCCGTGTACTGTTTTGATCGGGAGTGAATTCTCACTGATTACCTGATCTGCCTTGAGCTTTAAGAACATGCTCGATCCCATACCTGCCTTACAGCAGACCATTGCTTTATATCTCATAACGTTAACCCCCTTAAAAATGTTGTAATAGCTCTAATACTTTATCAGTGTCTGCAGCATTTGCCAAGTCCTCAATTACCTGAGGGTCTTCTAAAAGTGCAGCCAGCCGTCCCAGCATGGCCATGTACTTGTCGCCAGCCTGTGCTGACATGCATATAACTACTTTCACCGGATCATTTGTCTTGTTTCCGAATTCTACCGGCGTCTCGAGGATCCCCACCGAGACCGCGGTCTGCAGAGCGCCTTTCTCTGCCCGGCCATGCGGCAGGGCCAGATGATCTGTCAAAACGATATACGGTCCGTTCTCCACAACGTTCAAAACCATATCGTCCACATATTCACGCAGACAGATACCGTTCTGTACGAGCGGTTCGGCTGACATCCGTATAGCTTCTTCCCAGTTTTTTGCAGGTACATGCAGCTGTACCAGTTCGCGTGAAATAAAACTCTGTTCCATAACAACTCTTTACTCATTTACTATACAACATAAATGTCAGACACGGGTCATTTTTTATCGTATAATAATGTCAAGGAGCTGATACCTATGAATATTTATGAATCTGCCGAGGACTATCTTGAAGCCATACTGATGATTCAGGAACGTAAAGGAAACGTTCATTCCATAGACATTGCTGAAGAGAAAAACTTCAGTAAAGCCAGCGTCAGTATTGCCATGAAGAAACTTCGTGAAAACGGATATATCTCCATGGATAAGGATGGCACGATCCATCTGCTGCCTCCCGGCGAAGAGATTGCCCGAAGGATCTATGAAAGACATCAGCTGTTAACAAACTGGTTCATCCGCCTCGGTGTTGATGCCGAGACAGCTCAGGATGATGCCTGTCATATCGAACATGATCTCAGCGATGTCACATTTGAGAAACTGAAGGAATTCATCCAGAACCTGCATTGAAAGTGAAAGACCTGTTGACAGGTCTTTTTCTTATTCCAGGACGGTGATCCTTCCCTCCACATGCGCATCCAGCTGCGGATGAGTCTGGAAGTATTCCTCGATGATATTGTTTACGGAAGTCGCGACGATACGCGGCTTCATGTTCTTTCTGACTTCCTCCAGAGGGATCCCGAGGAACGCATCAAAATTGTTGTAGTGGAACTGCTGGACAGCGACCTTCAGACGGTCGTCATCCGCGATCTCCCTGCCATGAAAACTCAGTTCTTCCAGTGTATGCGTAGATTTCCGCCAGACGATCCTTACGCCTTTGGAGAACTGGTAAAACTCGGTCTCTCCGCGCCATGCTTCATCCCGCATCAGATGCGTGACCATGGTCCGGAACTGGGCACCGGTAAGCTCGACCATCCACAGATTATCGTCAAACGGTGTATTCTCCAGCAGATCCTGATACTCAATGATCGGTCCGAGTTCTTTCTTGCGGATCGAACCGGAGCCAAACATCATAATGTCAAAACTGCTCTCATCCTGCATGATATCAGCGTAGAGGTTGCCCATCTCAGTCTCCTGTTCACGGGCAGGATGGGTCAGTTTCCTGGCCCAGCGGGTCACCACACGCTTGTATTTGCGGTCTGTCTCCGTGCGGTAGTGGTCAAGCATCTGCTGCATCAGAGGATCAGGTTCAGAGGTATCGCTGTTGACCGGAATGGTCTTCCAGTCCTTCATGGCGATCCGGTGCTTCGCCTTGTCGTAGACGATATCCATCTGTCCGATCACTTCCGTGCCGGTGCCAGCCTGAACGATCGTGATGCCGTTGACCACAGCCGGTCTTTCCAGGAATGTGTGCGAATGTCCGCCGATAATCATATCAACACCAAAGTTAGGATCGAGAAGCTTAGCCAGCTCCAGATCCTTCTCATAGCCGATATGTGTGATCAGAATAGTCATATCCGTATCGGTCGTACGATAGTTGTCGCAGATGATACCGATCTCATGGGCAGCTTCCTGGATATCGATAAAACTGCCGATGATCTTCTCTCCCTTCAGTGAAGAAAGTACTTCTTCGGTAAGAATGCCAATGAATAAGATCTTCATATCGCCGATCTCAATATTCAGATACGGTCTGAACAGTCTGGCATTGTTCAGTGTTACATACAGATCGGCATTGATGATCGGAAACTGTGCGCACTTCTCCAGAAACAACAGATGCGAAATACCGTAGTCTACCTCATGATTGCCGACAGTCGCCACATCCGGCTGCAGACCGTTCATCAGATCGATCGTACTGAGGCCATGATAATCCTCGTCAATGATCGAACCGCGGAACATGTCACCGGCGATCACGTAGATCACATTCTCTTTTTCTCTGCGCACTTTGTTGATATATCCGTTCAGCAGCGGAAGACCTCCGCTCTGTCTGCCCTCACGGATATGCGGAAGAAAATCTCCATGCATATCATTGGAGTGCAGGATCGTCAGCTTTCTGATATCTGCCATGGGTCTCTCCTTTCCCGGGGCGATCCGGCATCTTTCTGCATCTTTATTATAAATTAAAGAATAATTATTACCTATAACATTTCGTTATAGCTGTATCGCCAAACCGTTAATGTGATAAAATACATTTCATGAATACAGAATATAAAGCAAGTGGACCGCGCCGTCATCTGGAATATCCGGAACTGACGATGTATCAGATGATCGAGCGCATTGCCGGACAATATCCCAAGGCTCCGGCATATGAGTTTTACAACAAGAAAACCAGTTATGCAGCATTCCTGCAGAAGATCAACCGGGCAGCCGGTGCTTTCACCGCTCTCGGTGTAAAACCAAACGACCGTATTACCATATGCATGCCCAATGTCCCGCAGGCTCTTGATGCCTTCTACGGTATCAGCCGCATCGGTGCTGTCGCCAACATGATCCATCCGCTTTCTGCCGAGAAGGAGATCGCATATTACCTGAATGTTTCCGAAAGCAAGTGGATCCTGACTCTTGACATGTTCTACGAGAAAGTCAAACGGGCGCTTGAGCAGACCGATCATCCGGTAAAGATCCTGACAGCCAGGATCCAGGATGAACTGCCTGCCCTTCTGAAGCTTCCGTATACGTTAAAGGCCGGAAAGCCTTTCATGAAGTATCCTCTGAAGGATGATATCCTCTGGTCTGAACAGCTGAAGAAGACCGCTAAGGACATCCCGATCGCCCTGTATGATACCAGGCATACTGCCGTCATCCTCTACAGCGGCGGTACGACCGGTATGCCCAAGGGTATCTGCCTCAGCGATCTGAACTTCAATGCCTGTGCCTTACAGGCCAAGGAATCGATCCAGGGACCTCTGGAACCGGGACTGACGATGCTCAGCTGCATGCCGATCTTCCATGGTTTCGGACTTGGCATCAACATTCATACGATCCTGATCCACGGCGGCGAGTGCATCCTGATGCCTTCGTTCAATATCAAATCCTATTCCGACATGATGCGGAAGAAGAAGCCGAACTACCTGGCCGGTGTGCCGACGATCTTCGAAGCTCTGCTGCATGCGGAAGCCATCAAGGACCTTGACATGTCCTTCCTGCAGGGCATGTTCTGCGGCGGTGACAGTCTGCCGGTGGAGCTGAAGCGCAAGGTAGACGCTTTCCTGCGTGAGCACCATGCGACGATCCAGATCAGAGAGGGATACGGTCTGACCGAGTGTGTTACAGCTTCCTGTCTGACCCCGCGTGATACATACAGGGAAAGATCGATCGGTCTGCCCTTCCCCGATACCGTATATGAGATCGTCAGGCCGGATACCGATGAGGTACTGCCGTTTGGCGAGATCGGTGAGATCGTCCTGAAGACACCAACCATGATGCTTGGCTACCTGAATGATCCGGAAGCGACAGCCAAAACACTGCGGGTCAGAAGTGACGGCGATGTCTGGCTGTATACAGGAGATCTCGGACATATGGATGAAGATGGCTATGTCTACTTCACCCAGCGTATGACGAGAATGATCATCTCCAACGGATATAACATCTATCCTGAGCGTCTTGAGGGTGAGATCGATACCGTTCCCGGTGTTCTGTTAAGCTGTGTCATCGGCGTCAAAGATGAGCGCAGAGGACAACGTGTCAAGGCCTATGTCGTCTGTGAAGACGGTGTTGAGGGCAATGACGAGCTGAAGAAGAAGATCATGGATCACCTCGAGAAGACAGTCGCCAAATATGCATGGCCGAAGGAGATCGTCTTCCGTACAGAACTGCCAAGGACACTTGTCGGCAAGGTTGCCTACCATGTCCTCGAAGAGGAGAATGAACAGAAAAAGGAGGAGACCGTATGACCGCACCGAAACGCAGATGGGGTGACCGCAAGGACGGACGCAGAGTAAAAGCGCCGGGGCTGCAGACAGTCATGACTGCCCTGCTTCCCAAACGTACCGAATGTGAAGTCTATCTGCACGATACGATCGATGCGACCGAACTGCTGAAGTATCTGGCAAGGAAAAACGAAGGCAGAACCGAAAACAAAATGACGATCTTCCACTGCATCATTACAGCTCTGGCCAGAATGTGCAGGGAAAGACCGCTGATGAACAGATTTATCCAGGGCTACCGGATATACGAAAGAAACGAGATCTCGCTGTCTTTTGTGGCCAAGCGCAGATTTGCGGACAGTGCCGAAGAAGCCCTGATGTTCCTGGTGCCGAAAGAGACCGATACGGTCGATGATATCTCCCGGACGATCATCGGTGATGTCAGGGAAGCCCGCAAGAGCGAGCATGCGACCGGCGGTGTCGATGAACTGCTGGATAAGTTTGCGGCTTTGCCAAGACCCCTGCTGGCAGGCAGTGTCAGACTGATCCGCTATCTCGATTTCTGGGGCAAGAATCCCGACTTCATTACTGCCGGCGATCCCAACTATTCAACGATCCTGGTCTCCAACCTCGGCAGTATCAAGTGCCCTTCCGTCTATCATCACCTGAACAATTACGGAACCAACTCGATCATGGTCACGATCGGTACTCTGCACAAGGAAGAGATCCTGATGGAGGATGGACACAAGGAGATCCGTGATGTTGTGGATATCGGTGCGACTCTGGATGAGAGGATCGCGGATGGCTTCTACTTTGCCAGAAGTCTGAAGCTTCTGCGGCATATCTTCGCCCATCCTGAACTCCTCGACAAACCGCTGAATGAAGAAAGTGGCTTCGATTATAAGTAAAAGGTGCCTTCCAGCACCTTTTGTGTATGATCAGTAGTTTTCGCTGTTGATCTCGAAATAAGCCTGCGGGTGTGCACATACCGGACATACTTCCGGTGCTTCCGTACCGATGACGATATGACCGCAGTTGCGGCATTCCCAGACCTTGACCTCACTCTTGCGGAAGACTTCCTGCATCTCCACATTCTTCAGCAGCGCACGGTATCTTTCCTCGTGGTGCTTTTCGATCTGTCCGACAGCGCGGAACTTGTCTGCCAGCTCATGGAAACCTTCCTCTTCGGCAGTTGCCGCAAACTCTTCATACATATCTGTCCATTCGTAATTCTCGCCCTCGGCGGCAGCCAGCAGATTCTCTGCCGTTGTACCGATACCGCCAAGCTCCTTGAACCACATCTTGGCATGTTCCTTCTCGTTGTCTGCGGTCTTCAGGAACAGGGCTGCGATCTGTTCATATCCCTCTTTCTTCGCCTTGGACGCAAAATATGTATATTTGTTTCGTGCCTGTGATTCCCCGGCAAAAGCAGCTTCCAGATTCTTCTCCGTCCGGGTACCGGCGTAGGGATTTTTCTTTACCTGAGCAGGCTCAGTCCCGGGTATCTCTTCAAGATTATCACCGGTAGCTTTGCACAGTGGGCATACAGCCTCCTTGAGATTAGGTGCTTCAAATTCTCTGTCGCAGATCTTACATTTAAACATCGTCATACAATTATCCTCTTTCTATGTAAATGATGGAATGATGACTGCAGGTTGTTATCTGAGTTCATTCTATCATACAAATACAGAGGATTTGTACTGTTCAAACAGAAAAGGAACAGATCTTTCCTGTCCCTAAAAACTTATCTCATCCGGAAATTCATCCTCCATGGTTTCATCAAGATCATCCTCAGGCAGAACCTCACACAGGACAGAACCGTCAAGGATATACTTCACCTTAGCATAAGCAGTTTCAGCGATCTTATCGTAGAGTCTGCCGGCACTGTAACTCTCTCCGATCACTGTCCGCCAGCTGTTTGCGACATAACCGACCTTGCCCAGACCTTCGGCCTCCACCCTGATCGCCTCGTGATCATACTCGTTATCCGGTTCCTTGACCAGCTTCAGCAGATCACCTTTTTCGAGAAAATCCGTACCGTAGCGGTGATTCATTCCTGTCACCGTAACATACATCTTATTCATCTGTTTTCCTCCTGTACGCTTACAGGATACAGGGCATAACTTACAAAAAACATGCCAGTCAAATGACTGTGCTGTTTTTGATCATACCGTACTGAAAAGGGCTTATATACTTCCGGATTCGGAGGTTTATAAGCCCTTCTCTTACTCTGCTGTTTCCGTGTTCAGGACTTTCTGCAGTAAGGAACGCAGTGTTTCCTTCTCTTCCTCACTCAGTACGCTGAAGCAGGATGTTTCATCACTGTCAGGCAGTGCTTCTGTCTGCAGGGTGATCAGGGATGCGCGCTTGTCTTCGTCATCCCGGCTGCGGCTGATCAGTCCCTTCTCTTCCATCTTGGCAAGGATCTCACTGATGGAACCCGGCTGAACTCTGAGCAGCTCCTGGAGGGCTTTCTGGCCCATTGTACCGCCGTTTTCATCAAGGATGCGGATGATCCTGTCCTGGGTAGATCCAAAGCGTCTGCGGGCATTGTGGCGCATCCTGCGGGCACAGGCGATAAACATACCCTCAAGACTCTCGGGATCACGGAAGAACTCCGGGTGAGGTCTTCTCCCGCCGTGTTCACGGGGATCTCCGTCAAATGCTTCAGGTCCTTCTTCGAACATACGGTGACCTCTGCCATGACAGCCTCTGCGCTCTTCTTCCATCGGATGACCATGTTCCCGGGAGTGTCTTCTGCCTTCCTCGGGCATGCCGGGATGACCGCCGCAGTGACGTCTCGGCGGTGCGTCGTGATGTCTGCGGTGCTCATCTCTGTATTCTGCAGCAGTATATCGCATACCGCCCTCTTCAAAATATCTTCTGCCTCTTCCGCACTCAGGTGCATCTTCCGGGCAGTGGTTTTCACACATGGGACATCTGTTAAATTCTTCGTTTTCTCTCATTTAATTTTCTCCTTTAGTTAGGTACCTAATCTTAGGTACAGCCTTACTATACATTACTGTCCGCGTATATGTCAAGGTACCTAACTAAAGTTTTTACTGATCATCTGCAGCGGCTTCGTACAGTTCGATCTCATCGATCCATGAGAGTTCATCTTTCTCCTCTTTACTCTTTTCTTTCTTCCTGCCGATAAGTATTTGGATCAGATTCTTCTTCTCTTTCTCCGTCATCTTCCTACTCCCATACCATCAGTTCATCCAGCCAGCCCCAGCGTGATGTATTACTGTCGATCAGACGGTTCAGGATATCGGTGATCAGATCATCATCTGCACTGTTGCCGCAGCGGTCATACTCCCAGGCGATGCGACGGATCTGCGGATCATTGCTGTCCTTCTCACTGACACCGTAGTCTCTGCCGTTGCTGGAATAGATGTAGATCATCTTTTCTCCGCTTTCCGGATGCATGAAGTATTCACCTACATCGTGTGTATAGTAGTGTTTCTGTATCTTTTCATGCTTACCTGACGTATACTTCCGTTTCAGATAAGCTACACGTTCATTCTCGCTCTCCCGGCATGCATAGTACGGTTCAAATACCGTATCTGCAGGAAAGCTGATATCTTTGTGTACTTCCGCCACGAAGCTGCCTGCCGGTGTTCTTAACAGCAGATCTTTCTCCCTTGCGGTAGGATGCAGGTGGTGGGTATGTATCCTTTCATCGATACCGAACACATAGTAGTACTGCCCGTCCTTACGCAGAATATCTCCTGTTCTGACGGTCATACATGTGCCAAATTCCGGCAGCTGCTTTCCGCTCTGTGCATTGATCATGCGGATGCGTCTGTCAGCTTCTCTGAGGGTTACCTCGCTTGCGTCATCCAGTCTTGAGATCAGACAGTTGACTGAGAGTTCCACGGTCTTATCCAGCAGGATACAGCCGTTTTTCCACACGTGGTAGCGGGATGCCGGAAGGATCACCTTCATCCAGTCCGGATACTTGTCGATCTGCGAAGTTCCTGCATATGCCAGTACGCTCTTCTCCCTGACCTCAGCAATCAGATACACACGGTGCTGATGATCGGCATCGATCATGATCAGTTCTTCCTCGCACAGCGGCATCCACGCATCCACAAGATCCCCGGGATGCAGACTTTCGAATATCTTCTTCTGTGCCGGTGTATACTCTTTCCACTCACTTTTCCTGTTTGCCCAGGCTGCAGCAGTGATCTTTAATCTGCGTATCAGTGTGTACAGTTTCTTCATGGTCATCCCCTCCCTGTACATGTATTGTAGAAAACCTGACATACAAAAAAGATGCCAGTGAAGTTCTCATCAGAGATATCGTTTCACAGGGTATAATGGTAGATACAGGAGATAATCAATTCATGCGTACAAAACTGAACTTATATACACACGACGGTCTCTTTCATGCTGATGATGTCTTTGCGACAGCGATGCTTTCCCTGATGGCGGAAGAGATCAACGTAGTCAGAGGCAGTGATCTGGAGATACCTGAAGATACTGCCGGATGGATCATCTATGATATCGGCGGCGGTGAGCTGGACCATCATACCCCGGAAAACAAGGAGAATAACGGTACCCACCCCGGTACGAATGTACCGTATGCGGCCTGCGGACTGGTCTGGCGCAAGTATTACGAAGAGATCCTGGAAGCTGAAGACTGCCCCGAGCAGTATATGCGTACGGTCTTTCAGAGACTTGAGACAAGTCTGGTTCTGGGTATTGATGCTGAAGATAACGGCTATAATCCCGTCAGTACGGAACTGGAGATGATCCCCAACCTGCAGCCGGAGATCAGAAACAGTATTATTTATTCTTCACGTACAAGCTTCACCGTTTCACAGGTGATCAAGGATTTCAATCCCCCGTGGAACTCGGATATGGATCCCTACGATGCTTTCATGGATGCGGTAGCCTTTGCCAAGGATATCCTGATCAACAGGATCGACAGTATCATCTCCTCTCTGGACGGCAGAGATTACGTTTTACGGGCCATTGACTACTCGGCTGACCACATTATGATCCTCGATGAATTCGCGCCGTGGGAGGGTGTTCTGTACTCCCAGAGAACCAACCCGAAAGCACAGGATATCTGGTATGTGATCTCCCCGGCACTGCGCGGAGGCTGGAATGTACAGTGTGCTCTGGTCAGTTCCAATGACCGTTCGGTATTCAGGCATCCCCTGCCTAAGGAATGGTATGGACTGCGCTATGAAGAGCTGCAGAACATCTCCGGTATCAAGACCGCCACGTTCTGTCATCCTTCGGGATTCCTGGCAGGAACCGAGACTATGGAGGATGCTCTGGCCATGGCAAGACTGGGATGCCGAAGATAACCGTATAAGCAAAAAAGATAGAGACGTGAGTCATCTATCTTTTTTCGTGCATGTACTGTCTGTATTTACCCGATCAGTGTAACAGTCTTAAAGACAACGACAAGGGTATTGGCTACCGTAGACATCATCTTGATGAAGATATCCAGAGCGACACCGACAACATCCTTGCGAGTATCCCCGATCGTATCACCGGTGACAGCAGCCTTATGTGCTGCCGTGCCCTTGCCGTGTCCCGGGATATTGCCTCCTTCGATATACTTCTTCGCATTGTCGAAAGCACCGCCGGAGTTGCCCATGAAGATCGCTCTGGGAACCGCAACGATCGTTGCCCCGACCAGAAGACCGCCGACAAAGTCAGGACCGAAGACAAAGCCGCCGATGATCGGGATCACGATCGCCAGTACCGAAGGCATGACCATCTTGCGTATCGCTTCCTGTGCAGCCATCGAGATCATCCGGTTGTAATCAGGACGGACGGTACCTTCCAGGACGCCGGGTTCCGACATCATCCGGTCACCTTCATCCGCCATTTTCTTTGCCGAATCGATCGTATTGTCGGTCAGCACAGATGAGAAGTACTCAACAAGAGCCCCGCCGATGAGACCGCCCGCCACGACGTAGAAAGATGCAAAATTCAGGGTCAGTGCCTCGGAAGCATCGGTGTAGTTGCCGACATAGGCAATGATCAGGGAGACGGTCGCAAACGCCGCCGAACCAATCGCAAAACCCTTGCCGATGGCTGCTGTCGTATTGCCTACCGCATCAAGCTTATCGGTGATCACGCGCACTTCCGGATCCAGATGACAGGACTCCGCAAGACCGCCGGCATTATCCGCAATCGGGCCGAAGGCATCGATCGATACCGTCGCTCCGACAAATGCCAGCATGCCCAGTGCCGCAATCGCAATACCGTATGTGCCGCTGATCTTACCGCTGATCAGCAGTGAGATGCCGATGATCAGTACCGGCAGTAACACGGAACGGGAGCCGATCGCATCACCCTTGGTCACAACGAAGGCCTCACCCTCATCACAGATCTCTGCCAGTTCTCTTGTGGGCTTGTACTCCGTACTGGTATAGCGTTCAGTAATCGTACCGATCGCAATACCGCTGGCGATGCCGAATACCGCGGACAGCCACGGCGAAGCCCAGCCCAGCAGAAACTCTTCATACAAAGGGACATTCCGGAAGATCACGTATGCGGCAATACCACTGAGAATGATCGTGATCCCGGCAGAGATCCAGGACGAGAGATCAAGCTCACGGGAAGGATTATCCCCCATCTTCTTCAGGTTGGCATAGCCAAGGCCCAGAAGACATCCGGTAAGACCGCATCCGGCAAGGATGATCGGAAATAACGTCGTTGCCCGGAACGTTTCTTCGGCAGCCGCATGACCTTTGAACACAGATGCCGCATACACCGTTACCGCAATCATCAGTGATGAGGAGATCGTCGCCACAAAACTCTCGAGAAGGTCGGAGCAGTTGCCGGCAATATCGTTGACATTGTCACCGATAAAGTCCGCAATCGTATTCGGCACCCGGCTGTCGTCTTCCGGCAGATCATGTCTGATCTTACCGAGAATATCCGAGGAGATGTCAGCCGCCTTGGTATAGTTGCCGCCGGCTACACGGTTAAACATGGCAACGATCGAACAGCCTAGAGAATACGTTGAAATACGCATGATATAGGGATTGCACGGAAGACTGACAAGCAGACCCGTACCAACCGCATCGTGCTTAATATCGCCGAAGACAAGCAGGATCAGCAATATCCCCAGCATACCGAAAGCCTGCACCGCCAGACCGCTGATGGAACCTCCGCACAAAGCCACCTTGACGGTTTCGCCGATGCTGAGTGTCTCTCTGGCCTTGTTGGCAGTACGCACATTGGCATAGGTAGCACTGCGCATACCAAGCACGCATACAGCCGAGCTCATCGCCGCCCCGATCAGGAACGTGAAGCCGCTGGTACGCTCAACGATCAAAGTAAACAGGATTGCCAGCACACAGGTCACCGTGATGATACTGCGGAACTCCGTCTTCATGAAAGCAGATGCACCATCACGGATGATACCGGCCATCTCCGCCATCTCCTGTGTCCCCTCGGACATCTTTTTGATGCGATTATGATTGTAGAAAATGTAGACTATTGCCAAAACAACGATCACAAGAACTGCCAGCCAGGCTCCCATAATATCTCCCCCTGTTCAGTCTGAGCACCAATTATAGACAGCAAGCGGAATTAATCCGAAATCAAGTTCATCATATAACGTTTTGTTGATTTTAACAACTATCACGACAGTGAGTGTCTTTCTCCGATCATCTGTGCTCTGCTATAATGAAAACAGATACGGTAATTCCGGGAAAGCGAGAAAATGATCATGGATGAACATGTACGGACAGCGAGAAAACTGCTGGCAGAAAGCTGTATTAAGCAGCTGAAGGCCAACGGCTTTGCGGCGGATTACTTCGAAACATCCACAGAGGCTCTCACCTGGCTTCAGGAACATACACCTGCAGGTTCAAGTATTGGTTTCGGCGGTTCCGAGACCCTGAAACAAACCGGTATTCTGAAATGGCTGACAGGAAACCAGAACTATACTGTCTATGACAGATATCATACCGATGATACCAGAAAAGTCTTCCATCAGTGTCTCGGTGCCGACTACTTCTTCATGAGCACCAATGCCCTGACTGTTGATGGTCATCTCTATAATGTCGATAATACCGGCAACCGGGTCGCTGCCCTGGTTTACGGACCGGAGCATGTTTACGTAGTCACAGGCACGAACAAACTGGTCCGTAATGTAGAAGAAGCTGTGATCCGCAATGAGGATACGGCAGCTCCTGCCAACAACGTACGTCTTGGCAGAGACAATCCCTGTACTGTTACCGGCAGCTGCATGCACTGCAATACACCGACATCCATATGCAATCAGTTTCTGGTGACGAGAAGATGTTTCCCGGCCGGCAGGATCCATGTGATCCTGATCAACGAAGATCTCGGCTATTAATACACAGAAAGGTCGGCAGTCATGTACAAACGATTTGTGATAAGAACAGCGGTGATCATGCTGGCAGCTGGTTTTCTGATCAGTACCCTGATCACAAAGTTCTTCATTGAGAGTTCCTATGCGCAGATGGAAGCAGAAGGTCTTACCGGCACCCCTTCTGTCATCGGTATCTTTGTGCTGCTGCTTTTCATCTGGGTGCTGGGACTGGCAGTATTTATCCTCATTGATGCATTCAGGAGTATCCTGTCACGCGGAAACGGCAGTACATTCGGCGGTTTTCTGAAAGAAGTACTGCTGTTCTTCCTGCTGTGGCTGCTGTTTATCCCGGTATCCTTTGCGGCAATGTATGCCGGCGCCATGTTTGTACAGATGCCCTGAACAGTGATATTTACACAAAAAGAACACCGCACGGTGTTCTTTTTTTGGTGATCGTATGTTTCCTGTGCAGTTTAGAGATCACTGCGATTCCTGGGCAAGCATGATCCCCCTGTACATCGCCAGCATGCTTAACAGCAGAAAGAGATGATACACGCCGTTGTAATTAAAAACCCAGATCACCCTGAAACGGATGAATTTCACCATCTGCAGGATCGTGCCCGCTGCCAACAGCAGGATCGCCGTCAGATAGTATTTCAGACACTCCCTTTCCCGCAGATGCCGCAGCAGCAGTCTGATGATATACACCATATTCGCCGCACAGTAGGCACCGAAGAATATAAACCCTACAGATGTCAGCCAGGACAGAATAACAAGGACGATGGCGCCAATCGACGCAATCCACATGTTTACAGTCAGATTCCGGCGAAGATCAGCAGAGCCATATACCTCGAAACGGATCGCAGCCGTCAGCGCAGACATCATGAATGCCATCAGCGCATAAAGTATCATCCAGAAGACAGAAAACAGTTCCCGGCTGATCGTCAGACCATGCGGGATAACACCGACAAAGCATACATGCGCAAACAGTGCAAACATCAGCGTCCAGAGATCTGTCCGCACCCGGTGCGGCCACTGTTTCCGCATCCTCAGGATCAGAAAAACACAAATAATACCGTTGACCAGATCTGTTACTGCGGTTGTCATTTCCGAACCTGAAGTAAACATTATAATCTCCTCAGCATCTCTGCCCCATTATATCTCATGAGAGTATTTGTCAGATGCAGAAAAGATACGCATGCGTATGCAGGTCGGTGTCAGTTCCGGGCAGTATCAGTTTTGTATCCCGCAGTACGCAAGAAACCTTTTTTCCAGTTCTTCCGCATCCCCGATCCGATCATTACTTCCCGCCAGCTGTTCAAGCAGTTTTCCGGCTTCCCTTATCCTGTCTTCAGCCTTGGCCGTATCAACACCATGTTCTGGATCTGCAGTCTGTACATTGATTTCCGCAAGCTTCTTCTGTGTCTCCGCTTCCGATCTTTTCAGTTTCTCGATCAGCTCCTGTATGATTCTCTGATTCTCCGTCTGTATCAGGAATGCTTCGTCTGCTTCCTTCTTTCTGCGGTCATACTCCTGCATCTTTTGGCTGTACTCCCGCTTTGCTGCTTTGATCCTCCAGTTTGCCACGGCAGTATCTCTTTTGTAATCATAAACATTACACTGATAGTCGAATGCCTCCAGCCTGTGACACTTCAGTACCAGCCAGAAAACATGAACAGCCATACCGGTCTCACAAAGAAACGCGGCCGAAACCACGTTTATACCGAAGAGAGTCAGACAGTTATACTGACAAAAGAATGCTGCACATACTACCGTAAACACCGCAAAAAAAGCCATTTTCAGCAATTCCAGACAATCTTCCCTGTGATCAGGTTCTTTCGGTTTTTCAGGCATGACGATCTTCGCGGAAGTATCCTGCGGCACCGGGATCTCTTCCCTGTGAGGCTGATGTGTCCTGACAGTTTCTTCCGCGATGTGTATTACTGCTCTCAGATAATACAGAGATGTCTTTAGTTCACTTGCTGTTTTGTCCATCATACTGTTGTCCCTCAGCTTGTTCTTTACAGCCTGTTGACCGTCCCCGCAAAAAGCGGCAATCCTGTTTCACGGTGCATCAAAGCATAGATAAAGGGTGAGTCAAGAGCGACAGGATCCGGTCCAAGAAAACATCCTAATACCCTGTAACTTGCAGCAGCTGCGGCCCTGGTTCCTTTCCTGTCCACGATGACCTTCGCTGTATTTGTGACGGAAGTACCCCTGTTCGTGCTGATTGGGCATATCCCTTCCAGTAATACGTCACTTTTCTCCGTCATTTCCGCAGAGAATTCCGGGATGCCTACTGCTAATTCCGATTCCTCACGCTTACTGTACAGTTCACAGATATCCAGTTTCTTCAGTACATCTGCTGTGATTCCATGACCATCTTTCGGAATTATTCCGACAAAGTCATACCCGGAATTCTTAAAAGGTCTGGCAAAGCCACGGAAGTGTTCATCTTCCATGTATGTATACTCTGTGCTGTACATCATCTGTACATTTCTTACTGAGCCATCCGCATTGGTAAATTCCTCTTCGCTGATATTGTCTTCCCGATACATCTCCTGCCAGAGATCCTCAAAACAGATGCTGTTCACGTGTGTGAGGAGAGTTCCAGGTTCGTTCTCCTGAAACAGATCAGTGATCATTCCATGTGTCTTTTCCCTCACCCATGTATTCAGTGTCTTTGCGGGATCCGGTGTATAAAAAACTTCACTGCCGAAGAGCTTTTCAAAGCGTTCCTTATATTCCTCTGAAAACACAGGTCTGAAGTTTCCTTCCCTCACCAGAGCAAAGGCATCCGCCATGACAGTTTCCTTCGCGGCTGTCATCACCTCTGCCAGTTTTGAAGCTTCTTCTGCATATGCAGGATCTTCAGAGATCCGGATCTGTGCCAGTGTGATCATCAGTGACAGTGGAGAGATCAGAAGATTCTCTCCCGGGTGTTTCTTTTCAGCATTTCGGAGTGATGCAGCAATAATCATTTCATACTCTTTCATATCCTTGTCCTCCCCCTCTATGGTATGGCCGTTCTCACGGGGAACAGTCAAACCAGTCCTATGGACATGGATATTATTCACTGACATAGCGACAAAAATAGTGCCAAGCATAAAAAAACACTGGGTATACCCCAGTGTGCAAAACCTAAATTAGAGAAGCATGTTCTTTGTGTAGAGTATTACTGTCCTATTCAGGTTGACATCATTATCTCTAAATCGTCATTTGTTACAAACCTTTAACACTCTTTTAGTATTGTAATAACTTAGCTAAAGCAATAATATCATTTAAACCTAACTTTATATTCACTGGTTAGCTCAGTTGCAGATAATAATGTCTTAATTACTGTTTCTGTATTCTGACGCACTTCTTTCATATATGCATTATTGGACATCACTTTTTCTTCAGTCTCCTCTTGTAATCCAGCTATCAGTTTTGTGTAGTAATCTGCATCCAAAATATTAAGCATTGATACATGTGCATCAGTGACAACTGAGGAATTATCAACTTCATGAGCTAATACTTTTTCTTTTGGAAGCGAAACTGTAATGATCTGCTGATCATTATCTACTTCATAACTAATTTGGCTGATGTCAATACCGACACTCACAACACCATCATACATTATGTATCCTCCGCTGCGTGTAAACGGGTTTTCGACACTAAAAATGGGCCAGTTTTTCACACTCTCAAAATCTGCAGCGTTGGTGTAATAATATCTCGAGGTAATCAGATCAGATGCAGGTGACAAAATAGACTTAATTTCTTCAACTGTTACTGTCGTTTTGATAGGAGCTTCCGGTTCAGGAGTTATAACTACCGTCGGGGTTTCTGTAGACTCTGGAGTTTCTATCAGTTCTTCCTTTTTGGGTTTTGAAAAATAAATAACTGCATATACGCACAGAGCTAACACAAGAATCAAAACAGGAAAAGGATTGGCTCGTTTCTCTGAATTAGTTGTCTTGTTTTCTTCCATGATAAATCTCCTTTACTTTATTCGGATCAAGCTTTGTTTTGCTTGCTAAAGAAGCCAAAGACGGTGTCTGAAAATCAACCTGTAAAACTGATTTAATCAACCAGATGAGCATTGCAAACGTAATAAGAGGAATAACACATGCTGTTATGATCATTACAGCTATCGCTTCCACAAAATTATTCAATGAGTTTTCAAACTTTTTTACAGTCTCTGTTGTCTTACCTGCGACAACTCCCCAGAATTTTTTAATGATGCTTTGATCCTGCCCAACTAGATTGTTTTTGATTTCATCTGCCTCCCTTTGAGTTTCTTCTATTGACATTTGAACATCATCTTCATATGTTTTTTCAATCAATGTTGACAATCTCACACTCGCCGGCACAACCAGAATTAGTGCCAACGCAAAAGTACATAGTTTTTTTATCAGACTGCGCAATTGTACATTTTCAAATAAAGTTGTATTAACTGCCGCGAAAATCATTGTCCCAGGCACTACACATCTCAAAGCTATTTCTGCCGCAATAGTGATCAGATACTTTTCAAGATGAACTGCAGCCAAAATAATAATTGAATAACTGCTGATATCTGCCAATTTTCCGGCAATCGGTGTACCTACATCCCCAGGAATAAGTGTCATCGCAACAGATGCGGATGTCGATGCTCCTGTAAGTCCGAGAATCACATCTGCTTTTTTATCTAAGTAAATTATTGCGCTTTTTATAAAGGCAGAATTCAAATAATAATCATAAGCAAGTGTATAACTGAGTATTGCCAGAAGCACGAATATAAATGCCCAAACCCATTTGTAGTGTTCTTCACGAATAAAACGCATATCATCATCCTTTTATCGCATTAACTGCGTTAACAAAAGCAACTTTTTCAAATACTGTAGTTGTTGGATCTACTAGATTAATCAGAACTTTTTTCGCTCTCCAATCTATCCCTCAGAATAAAACAAAATACATCCTACCACCGTTCCCTTAGGGAACAGTCAAAAGCATTTATGTTTGCATATCTATTATTCTGTATCGGTATGACATATTTCCTGCCAACTGTAGATAGATACTATGCATTGTTTCCTGTTACCTGATCGAATTCATGATTGCTTCAAAGTCGTTATAGTAGTCTTTCTCTGTACCTGCTCCCTGGAAGAATGCCATAACACCTATGCTCTTTCCGGGATCATCTACATACCAGTATACATACATGTAGCCTTCAATATCGGATATGGTTACCTTCATCCGGGCTTCTATCATCTTGATCCCCTGTATCTCCACTTCTTCGGTAGAGAGGATCTCAACAGCGTCCAGACCGGATGTATATCCATCCAGGAAGTCATCCTTGCCAGTCACAAGATCTCTGTCCGTGACTCCTGAGGCTTCTCCGCTCATGCCGTATACCATGGCCATACCGTTTTCTGCGCCAACTTCCGGATAGGCATAGGGCTCATTATACTCCCACACGGCAGGAATACTGTATGTATGGACACCCACGGGATAGTCACGCAGTTCACCGGCAAAGTCATTTGCCTGTTCCTTTTGTACGGTTTCATCGATATACTGCTGAACCGGTTCAGGGGTTGGTGTCGGTGTAGGCTCCGGTGTCGGTGCTGCCGTCTGTGTGCTTTCCTGTGCAGGTGCTGCTGCTTCCCTGCTTTCTTCCTTCTTTCCGCATCCGCCGAAAAGAAGAACTGCAGCTAAAACAAAAGATGATAGTTTTCTGAATGACATGATCCTTCCTCCCGATACAAATGATCAATATTACTGTTAAGTATATGATACCACAGAGGAAGTATGTACATGCTAGAATATGCTTATGGGAATACTGATCAAGGGTGCTTTATTACTGGCTGCCAAGACTGTCTTTGACCGCCGTAAGATGCGTACTGCACAGGACATGTATATACGTAAAAAGAAGAAGCTCTTCGGGGCAGATGTCTATGAGATCCTGACAGATGAGGATACGGTCTGTACGGTCTCTGAGGACTGTGTGTATGATCCTGAGGGCAGTGAGCTGTTTTCATTCTGTGCTGAGAAGGCCTCAGGCAGTGCTGTACGCGTAAAGATCATGCGGGACAGGAAGAACTATACCCTGCTGATCTATCCGCGGTATACGGGCTCTGTAAGCCGCAGACTGGCAGGTATGCTGGAGAATGACAAAGCTGATAACAGTACGGCATATACCTACAGCAGCAGTAATGGGAATACCTGTGTATATGAACATGGGGCACAGGTCATGAAGATCTATGAGAAAGACGGATATACGCATATGCTGGTATCTTCTTCGATTCCTCTGAATCTTTCCGTACCTGTACTTGTATGGTTCTTTCAGGAAGAAACTGTATAAGAGAAAAACACTGCTGAGCAGTGTCTTTCCCGTCTGTAAGGAGTACATTCGGATATTCTATGATTTGATCAGTCTTGCGGTCTTCCACCTGCCGGACAGGAAGTAAGCTATGCATATGCATAACGGCAGTACTCTGCTGAGGGCAGTGCCCCAGAAGTAGCCGATCTCCTGCATGTTGAAGATATTGACAAAGATCAGGGAGAGACCGATCTTGCATACGACACCGTCGAGGATACCGATTGCAAAGTTCAGCGGGGCATTGCCGGCTCCGATGACCATGGACTGGTAGGCACTGATGGCAGCCGATACCAGGAAGTGAATGATCATGATCCGAAGATAAACGACACCAAGGGCCAGAACATCGGGATCATTCGTAAAGATTCCAAACAATGCATGCGGGAAGAAGATAACGATCAGCGAGATCACAACAGCTACAGCCAGACAGGAGAAGAGCGCATAATGCACGATCTGTTTTGCACGGTCGTGTTTTTTGGCGCCGAGGTTCTGTCCGATCATTGCACCGGAAGCCTGTGACATGCTCTGGGAGAAGATCTCGAGGAACTTCTGCAGCTTGTTGCCGACACTGTTGGTACCGGATGCGACCATACCGTAGGCATTGACATTGGCATTGACCCACATCATGGATACGCGTACCAGGATCGTCCGGCAGGCCTGCGGAATACCCAGTCTGAAGATGATCTTCAGAGATTCCGGATCAAACCTGAAGTATGACAGTTTCATTTCAAAACCGAACTGTTCGCGGTGTCTGTACATGTAGATGAAGGCAGCCACAAAGCTGGCAGCCTGGGATGCCGCCGTAGCGATTGCCGTACCGGCAGCTTCGAGACGGAAGACAATGACCAGCAGCAGATCCAGAAAGATATTGACAGTTGCCGCAACAATGATGAAGATCAGCGGTCTCTTGGATTCTCCCATACCGCGCAGAACACCGCAGACGGCATTATAACCAAAGATAAAGGGTAAACCTAAAGCAGTAATGATCAGGTACGAGGAAGCCTGCGAGAATGCCTCCTGCGGGCAGTTCAGAAGGGTCAGCAGCGGTCTGCAGAAAACCAGGGCTGCAGCCATCAGCACCAGACTCAGAACGATATTCATACTCAGGAAGCTGCCGATCGATCTCCGCAGTTTTTCTGTCTGTTTAGCCCCTGCCAGCTGCGCGATCAGGATCTGTCCGGCTGTCGCAAACGATGTTGCTACAGGCGTCAAAAAGTCCGACATCTCACCGCCGACCGATACACCTACGGTACCGACATTGCCGACAAAACGGCCGATCACCATCAGATCGACCATCGAGTATAACTGCTGAACAAGATTTGTCAGAATGATCGGGAAGACAAAAACCATCAGGCTCTGGAATACCGGGCCCTGTGTCAGATCTCTGCCTACACGCTTACCTGCTGTCATGTGCACGCCCTCCCACTGTTGTTATACTGCAACTGTTTCAGTACGCAACTATTATACCGCGTTTGGACGTATTTGCAATACACCAGATTCTGATTATTTAGCGAAAATACAGGATCACAAGCATCTGTATGATAAACATTACAGGAATACCGAAACGGAACTTCAGTTTCTGATTCTTGTGATGCAGCAGAAAGACCCCGATCAGCCCGCCAAGACTTCCGCCTACTGCACACAGCAGAAGCAATGTCCGCTCCTTGATGCGCCATTCATCGCGTATGGCCCGCATCTTGTCTGTGCCGAAGACGATGAAAGACACCAGGTTGATGACGATCAGGTATGTTTCAACAGCTGTATAGACCCATGTATTCATGTTTACTTCTTCTTTTTCTCCGCATTTCTCTTATCGTTGATGATCTTGACATGTTCATCGGTGATCAGGGTCACCCCGTTCTCCTTCGCCCACGTCACGCATCCGTTTAATACTGTCTTCAGGAAAGGTCTCGGCACCTTCACAAAGTTCATTAATGCCTCATCGGTAAACTTCACAGTATCATCCACCCTGTCTGCGGCATAGCGGATCGACGCAATATCCACTTCCTTCGGGGCCGGGATCGGTTCTGCCACCGGCTTCTTCCAGCGCGGAAACGGCACATACCAGAAGTTGGCGGAATCCCGGTAGCCGTAATCTACCGGCACATGCGGAAAGTCCTTCTTCGTGACGCCGTTAACGATCGCCTGCCAGTACCTTTCCTTCATCAGGATCTTATCGATATACAGGATAAAGTGTGCCCCGTATTTTGAGGTCAGACCGTTAAAGTCATTGTAGGGACCGGCATATCCGTCATCGATATCCTCCGGTTTAAATCTCTCCGCATGTTCCAGATGTCTTGCCCATGTACACTCAAAGACCTGAAAGGCATCACTGAGCACCTCCGGTCTTTCGGGATCATCAGGATCAGCCTGTCCCTTCTCCGTCTTCCACCTGAAGTCCTTCATCTTCTCTTCCGAAGGACCCGGATAACCAAGCCGTACAGCCTCTTTAAACACCTCTCTTTCATCGGTGATAAAGTTCAGTGCACACTTCCCCGTACGCAGGATATTCAGGCCTGTATTGGAGTTATTGCGGCACTCCAGCACCATTGCATAGCGCTCTTTCCCGGCAATATAGTACGGAAAACATAAAGAGTATGAACCGACATTCAGACTGCCGTCCGCATTGACCGTAGAGATACATACGGTAGGCATCGGAAAGAATGATGAAGTCTGATAGAAGTTATCGACGATGCGAAGATCTTTAAAAGATGACATGATTTGCCTCCTGCAGATGTAATACACAATATTATATCACCAACCCTGCCTGTAACCCTTCTTATGAAGTATTACAGGTGAAGTACTACCCTATTTCTTTGCTTGACTAATATCCTTTACATAACAAAAATGAAAGTGATGAGCAGTACAGATACACATAAATCATTGTCTGCCAGAGAGCGGATCGCCTACGGATCCGGAGATTTTGCGTGCAATCTTCACTATGCGCCGATCTCATCATTACTGCCGATGTACTATACCGGTGTTGTCGGTATCCAGCCCGGCTTATACTCCTCTATGATCGCCGCATCCAATCTTCTGGGTGCCGGTGCCGATGTGATCATGGGCTTCCTGATCGACCGCACACGTTCTCCCCTCGGCAGAGCCAGGCCCTGGATCATGCGCATGTGCATACCCTTTGCCCTCTGTTCCGTACTGTTATTCTCCGTGCCTTCTTCGCTGGGGATCACCGGTTCTGTCATTTGGCTGTTGATCACCTATAATCTGGCCCGGACGGTCTTTTCCACCAGTGTGAATATTCCCTATTCATCCTTACTGTCGCTGATCACCGATGATGAAAGAGAGCGCGGCATCCTCGGCAATATCCGCATGGTCTTTGCCTTCTCCGCCCAGCTTGTGATCAGCTTTCTGACTCTGCGTCTGGTCGTTTTCTTCGGCGGTGATATCTCCGTACGTTCGGGATGGACGAAGGCTTTCAGTATCTTCGGTATTCTCAGTGTGCTCTTTTATCTGTTCTGTGCCGGGAATCTGAAGGAGAAACACAGCGTGAATCAGGAGCGCCGTTTCCCCTCCCTGCGTGATACGCTGCACTATCTGAGTCATAACCGCAACTGGATCATCATCAGTCTGTGCATGGTCCTGTTTCATATGTCAAATAATATCTCACAGAGTTCAGCTGCCTACTATGCCCAGTATCTGCTTGAGGATGTACAGCTGTTCTCGTGGCTGAACGGGAGTGCCCAGTTTGCCGGTCTTTTCTGTCTGCTCGGGGTTCTGCCGCTGTTATTAAGAAGATATTCCAAGTACCGGATCTTTCTGCTTGGCAATGCCTTCAGTGTTCTCGGTGCTTTACTAGCTGTGCTGTTTTCGAAAACGATCTACGGTATCTGTGCAGGCAATGTGCTGAAGGGTATCGGATCCTCCATGACCGGAGCCATGGCTTTTGGCCTCCTGGCGGATTCGCTGACCGCACCCGGCACCGACAGACGCTTCATCGGTATCGGCACTGCTGCCTACAGCTTCCTGCTGAAGATCGGCAACAGTATTGCGGCTGTGATCTGGGGGCAGGCGATGTCCTTCGGCGGTTTTGTCTCGGCAGCAGCCAGCCAGAGTGTCTCAGCCCTTTACGCGATCCGCATCACTTACCTCTTTGTCATCCTTGCCGGGTCAATCCTGATCCTTCTAACAGCCCTGCTCTACCGTACAAACGAAAGGAGTTCTCATGAATAAACAGGAAAGAACTGCCCTTGCCCGCAGACACCACGAAGAGATGCTGATGAGGTATTCGCTGGAGATCGCCGAAAGCGTTCATCAGACAACAGTCTACGGAGCCCCTGACCGCATACCCGCAAGGATCATGCGTCCGGGACAGCCGAAGCACTTCGTGACCGACAACGATGTCGTTACCGAGATCTATGCCCACTCCATGGCCGATATCCATCTCTGTGTGCTGAACTTTGCGGATTATGTGCTGCCGGGCGGAAGATATATACAGGGATCGGGTGCCCAGGAAGAATCACTGTGCTCCGAATCCATCCTGTATGAAGTCCTCTCCGCCGAATCTCTATCCCATTACTATGCCTATAACAGTAAACACAAACACGGCGGTCTCTATGAAGACAGAGCCCTGTTTACGCCTGATGTGCTCTTCTTCCGCAGCGGCGGAGGTCTTCGCGTCAGTGTGCTGAGCTGTGCTGCCCCAAGCCGCCGGGGATCACTCAGAAATACCGCCCTGCCTGCCGAAAAGAACCTGGAGGCTCTGCGCAGCCGCATCGGCTTCATCGCTGAGATCCTCGAAGAGAAACAGGTGGATATATTCCTGTGCGGAGCCTGGGGCTGCGGTGTCTTCGGCCAGGATCCGGAGACTGTCGCAGAAATGTTCCTGAACAATACCTGGGGAGAACACCTGCAGTGGATCATTCACCCCGTGATCGGTGAGAAGAATAATACAGCCTTCCACAGGATCCTGCCGGAATAGTACGAAACCTGCTGTTATCTGGCAGGTTTTTTGTTATTTCACGCCTTTACTATATACTGCGGGAGGTAAAGCACATGACAGATACACTTGATCTTTATACCCTTGATACAGTTGTACAGGAACTGAAGGACATTGCCAATGATAACGGTATTCCGCAGGTATACAGAGACTGGGCCAGAGACGGCATTGCCTATGCCGGCAGGAACAATCCCGGTATCTACGTCTTTCCGCAGAATATCTTCAGTTACTGTACGGTTAAAGAGCCTATGCCCGGACGTGTCAGAGAACTCGTGGAAGGCATCCTGCTGCAGGAGATCAGACACGGCAACAGCAGTGCTGCCAACGATCTCGGTGAGCTCTACTATGACGGCAGGATCGGCGAACAGTCCTACCGCAAGGCCATGGACTACTATATGTTCAGTGCTGACAGAGGCAATGAAGATGCCTATGTCAACCTTGGCTATTGTTACTTCTACGGCAGAGACGGCGAACCGGACTACGACAAAGCCTATGACTGCTTCATCCGCGGGGCTTTGACCGGTGATATCCGCTCGCTCTATAAGATCGGCGATATGTACCGCTACGGTCTGCATGTCCAAAGAGATGAACGGCAGGCCAGAAATATCTATTCGCACTGTGTTGACATGATCAACCAGGCACCCAAGCCCGAACATGACCGTCTCCAGGATGAGTGCGGGGCAGATGTGTATGTGCGCTATGCCGAGTGCTTCCTCTTCGGTATCGGCGGCAGGACCGATGCCTGGATCGCTCTCTCGTGGGCACAGCGGGCCGAGCAGGGATTCCGCAAAAAAGCCCTGGACGGAGATTCCTTTGCCAAGGAAGGTATCCGCAGGGCTGTCAATGTCATCAGTATGTGCAGAAACGAACTGGACCGGTTAACCGATGACAGTTCCGTGCTGAGTTAGGAGGTGCCGCATACGCAGAAAGCCATGATCAGAGCCTGTACGACATTAGTTTTAGCCAACTGTTTCATTCTCTTTGCCATCTGCTGTGACAGTCATCTGATCAAACTGACGGCTATGGCACTGGTAATATACCGCAGTCTTGATCATATCCATGCGACAAGAAAATATCTCAGTGAGGAAAGCGATGAATGATCTTCTCTGCTTCCTCTGCAGAGATCTCTTCGATCTCTCTCATCGTCCCGGCATCCCCGATACCGTAGGGTGAATCAGGTCCTTCCGAAGGGTCATAGCCCATCCGGTATCCGAGGATGATGCCTTCACTGTCAAAGACCCATGTCTTACCGTCATAGATCTCATAGCGGTCATTACAGAACCTGCCCAGCAGGTTCTTTACTTTGATGTAATAGTATGTCGTCTCCATCACAGGTACCTCTTATAGATATCCAGCATGGATATCATCTGGTATTTGAGCAGCCACGCGGCATTGTTGTACGCCGGGGTATCTTTCAGCACATCCAGAAGAGGCAGAACATATTCCTCAGTCTCTCTGATCATCCGTACTTGTCTGTCTGTACCAAGCCCGTAAGCCATCGTTGTGAGGTTATTGATACGGTCCAGGCACTTGATCAGACAGGCCCTCGGATCAGCCTGTATTGCCCTGTAATAGGCCTTCTGGACGTTTCTGTTATCCTTTGAGCCATGTCTTGTCAGTCTCTCCGTCAGTTCCTGTACATCCCTGCCCACAGGCATCTCCTCTGGGGTAACACCGCAATCTTCCGCAACATCATGAAGCAGGCAGGCAGCGATCACCGCATCCTCCTGTATGCCCAGAGCCAGGGCATGACAGGCAAGCGTCAGCGGATGCACGATATAGGGAACATCACTGTTCTTACGTGTCTGTCCTTTGTGCTTCTCTTCAGCATAGGGCAAAGCCTTCAGTGTTTCGCTCATGCCAAGCATCTTTGCCGAGGTCTTGATAAAGGTCTTCATATGTTCAGGATCGGAGATGCTTTCCGGATTCTGCGGAAACAGCCCGGCCCCAAGCATGGCTGATACCGGTACATTCAGCACTTTGCACATCATCACGAGATGATCAGGATCCGGAAAGGAGATATCCCTCTCCCACTCGGAAACTGACTGAAAGCTGACACCGACAAGATCACCCAGTTCCTCCTGGGTCATTTTCTTTTCTCTGCGTACTCTGCAGATCCTTTCACCGATCTTCATCACTGCACCCTCCTACACTGTTATTGTACAGAATATCTTCACGGAAGTTCAGCAGGCAGAGCATGAACTACACAAAAAAAGATTCAGGTACTGCCTGAATCCTGTACGTATATCGTGTTCAGATAATGATCCCCTGCAGATGATCACACTCATGCTGGATGATCTGGGCTGTCCAGCCGCTGAACTCCTGCGTATGTTTCTGCATCGACAGATCCTGATACTGCAGCGTGATCTTCCGGTATCTTGTCGTTTTTCTCCTGCCGCTCAGCGACAGGCATCCCTCTTCGGTCTCAAACGGTTCACTCTTCTTCGTGATCACCGGGTTAAGCATCACCGTATTCACTGGACCCATAGCGACAATGATCATCTTCTTCCGGTACCCGATCATGTTGGCAGCCATGCCCACACACTCAGCCTTATGCGCATTCAGGGTATCCTGCAGATCCCGGGCAATGCCTAGATCAGCAATACCGGCGGCTTCGGCCTTCTGGCTCAGAAACATGATATCTCTGACGATCGGCCTGATCATTCCGTCTCCGGCGACAGCACAAAGACTGCCTCATACTGGTGATAAGCATCATCCGTAACAGTAACGATCATGGTCAGATCCCCGGGATGATCAACAGCGATCCATGCTTCCGCATCACATGCGGCACCTGCCGGTACGACCTGCGGATAGATCCCGGTACCGCCCGGATACGATGACGCAAGCTGACCGTCGGCATCAATAGCCGTTTCGATCTCAAGATCGATATATAATCCGTTCATATAACTGCTCTCATAGCCGAGATTCTCATAACTGTAGTTGATCAGATAAACGGTATCCGGCTGTAAATGCGTATAGGCATTGCGGTAGGATGATTCACTGATATCGTGGATCGTCAGTGAGAAGAGATCTTCCACTTCCCACGTATCACCGACGCTGTAGGCGCCTTCCGTATCGATACCATGTACCTGTGCAGCTTTCTTTTCCGCCGTCTTACCAGGTTCGATATACAGGACAGCTTCCTGTCTCTTCATATCGGCATCATATTCATCCAGATAGATCCGGAAGTCTCCGGGATGATCCACACCGATGCAGGCCTCCGCCACACAGTATGTCCCTGCCGGTGCCATATCGGCATAATACGTGATCTCACCGGGATAGGAGTAGGCCATCCTGCCTGCCGCATCGACGATACTTTCATAGCTAAGATCAAAATAGACATCACTGCTTTCTGTTCTGTCTGCCGCCAGATTCTCATACATGTAACGGACGATATAGACAGCTGCCGGCTTCCTGTCGGCATAGGGATTGCGCTTGTCTGTCTCTTCAGCACTGAGCACAGTCAGAGACCACTCTCCGTCTACCGTCCACGTCTCGCCGACCGCATACTCCGGTTCGGTTTCCGTTTCCTCCGTCATGACCGGTTCGGGTTCAGGTTCCGTCTCTGCCGACACCGTGTGATCCACAACATCGCCGGCAGCTTCCTTGACCTTGTCCTTGAAGTCCTCAGCCGCCGTGAAAACATCTCTGCCGTCGTTACTGCATCCCGCAAGCAGAAACATGCATACTGCTGTGATCACCGCTCTCCGCATCGCTGTCCTCCCGTCTCTTTACCGCACATGCAAATACATACACGGTATTTGTGCATTATTATACATAATTCCTTCGTGTATGTCATGTCAGAGAAAAAACAGGACTTTATGTCCTGTTCATCACGTTATGCAGTGATATGTCATTTTCCCGAGGTGCCGGCAGGCTTTGCTCAGTTACCGAGATCTTTGGAATTGCCGGTGCTGATCACATTGCCGGAAGGATCGGTAAACTCCACGATGATCTCATCGGTCTCTGTCCCGTTAAACGAATTGTACATACCGCCGAAGAGGTAGAACGAGATCACCGAGAAACTGGAGTAGATATCCAGTTCTTCTTTGGACTTTGCGGTCGTCGTTACCGTGAATTTCCGGTAGTCATCCTCAGCTTTGATCTCTTTTAACTGCGGAAACTGTCCGGAGGTGATCATCTCCTCCGTCTGCCTGTCGATCTCTTCAGCCATCTCACCCATCATCTCTCTGTGTCTGGCCTTTGTCATGACGTAGGTCACACTGCCGTCTTCGTTCAGCACCGCCGACTGAATGCCGTCAGCCAGAGAAGCATCCAGGGTTTCCTTGGTCGTCCCTTCTTCGACAAATTCCTTCGGCACCGTGATCTCTACGGTCAGAAGGTTCTCATCGACTTGTACACTCCGGGTTTCTGAAGATGCCGAAGGTGACGGTGTATCACTGTTATCATCTTTCTTCTTTGCGCATCCTGTACTCAGGCACAGTACCATGCACAGGGTTATAACCAGCGATCTTCTCATCGTGTTACCTCCCCAGTGCCTCTGTATAGACCTGGTATGTATTCTGATCAAAGAGCACCCACAGGATCTCATCAAAGGCATCCGGGTGTTCATTCACATACATTTTTACCGTACTGACGGCTGTTTCGGCAGCCTTCTGTACAGGATATCCGTATATACCGGTGGAGATGGACGGAAACGCAATCGTACGTATGCCCTTCTCTTCCGCCAGCTTCAGAGAGTGTCTGTAACAGGATGCCAGCAGTCCTTCTTCACCGCGTGTACCGCCCTGCCAGATTGGTCCTACGGTATGGATCACATACTGACACGGAAGCTCATAGGCACCGGTGATCTTCGCTTCGCCTGTCACACAGCCATGCAGAGTGCGGCACTCCGCCAGCAGACCCGGCTCGGCAGCCCGGTGGATCGCCCCGTCGACACCGCCGCCGCCAAGCAGAGAGTTATTTGCGGCATTGACGATCGCCTCGACAGTATCGGTCTGCGTGATATCACCGATGATCGTATGGATATATGTCATTCTCTTTCCTCCCGGTATTTTTCCGCCAGTACAAGACACACTGCCGCAAGATACTCCAGATCCATCTGATACTGTACATCCGGTGACGGCATCCTCTGCCATTCAATACCTGTACGGTCACCCTTTTCCTCGTTCTCTTCAAATGTACGGATATACGCAAGCAGTTCATCTCTTTCCTGCAGCAGCTCCCTGTATGATTTGTCTTTTAACTGTTCGGCATAGACGCCCGGACTGATCATCATCCTGCTCACCTCCGATCATATTATCCGTTAACTGTGCGGCATTTTTCCTGCCATCCTTACCTTCAGTATAAAACCAAAAGACACGTCACCCGATAATATAGTCTGATACTTTTCTGAAAAACAGCAGATAATAGTATTGGAGGACGTATATATGAAGAACTCTGTATTTCAGATGATTCAGAAAAATATAAACAAGGACGGTATCCTGAAGGAGGGTTTCTCCCTCCCTGCCGAAGATACCGGTAACGGCATCAACTGGGCTGCCGGAGCATACGACGGTGTCATGCTGTATCACATGGGACATACCGAACCGGATGCTGAGGCAAGGGAAACAATGACCAAAGCCATCACTCTGGCATCCTCCGGTGCTTATGAGAAAGCCGAAGAGATCTTTGCGGAATGGACAAAGGATAACCGGGCAGTTGCAGCGGTGGATGTCCTGCAGAACTACATCTACGATCACCGGCAGGAACTGGATCCCAATCACATCCATGGTTTTGCGATGCACATGATCCTGGATTCGGAACATATCGAATGCGTCAAGATCGGTCTTGAGATCCTGGAGTTATTCCCGGAACCGGAGGAAGAGATCAAACAGATCGTCCGCACACTGGCCCTGTACGATGAATTTACCCTCTTCTGTATCTGGGACATGCTTAAATGGTCTGCCGGCAATGAAGAGATCTTTGAGCTTGCCCGCCGCGTCCACAGCTGGGGCAGGATCCACGCGGTAGAGAAACTCAATGCGGATAACTGTGAAAAACAGTACTGGCTGCTGACACAGGGTACCGTAAACAATGTCACCAACGCCTACTCATCCCTGACCTGCTGGAAGAAGTCTCAGGCAGAAAAGATCCTTGCCGGAAAGCCCTCAGGAAACGAATACAGGGGTCTGGCGCTGTTAATTGACGGACTGTTGGATGAAGGTCCGGTACCGGGCATATCTACCTTAAACGAGCCGGAAAAGGTCCTGCAGAGATTCATTGAGATCACCCCGGAATATGACCTGCGTGTACAGGAGTACGAAGTGATCCTGAAGATCCTGGACCGGGCAGAACAGGAAGAGCACAATGATCCCGCACTGGCAAAGGCATGTGAAGCCATCCTGCATAGCCGTAAGTGTCGTGACACAGTCAGTAAAGCCGTCGTCAAAGGCAAAGGACTGCAGCTGGCGGATATCCTGAACATTCCCTACCGGGAACAGTTGTACAGACTGATGCGCAGAAGCTTTTCGGAGTATTACTACTACTGCCGGCTGCTGATGGCAGATGATGAATACCGGGAGAAGACCCTGCAGATGTTCAGGGAGAAACTGCCCCTGAAAACAATGACCGGGAAACCCACAGATGAAACAGGATTAGGCAAAAAGTACCTGCCGCATCTGCAGCTGGACATGATCATGCGGGAGTTATGGAATACACCGCTTACCGGTGCAGACCTGATCATTACGGGATTAAAGAGTCCGCTGCCGCGCAACCGCATCGGTGCCCTGCGTGTCATACAGACATGGGTACAGGGTACCGGCACACCGCTGGCTGCGCTGTCTCCCGAACTGTACAAAACCGTAAAAAAACTGGAGCCGAAAGAGGTAAACGATACTGCCAAGGCGATGATCGCCAGCCTGCTGGAGGGAAAGATCGAATTTGAAAACAAGCAGTAACAGGATCAAACCTGTCACTGCTTTTTCTTCACTCCGTTATACCTGTAAACCGGATCGCTCAGTCCGTATTATTTCTGATAAACAAAAGATATCCGACGACAAGTGCAGCAGCAGGGATACCGCCATCTCTGCCTGCTGTAAACTGGAATGTCCCGCCTGAAATAACAGACGTATACAGATAATCTGCCAGATTCCATAAGACCAGCCACACATTGACACTCCACACGACTGAAGTCGTGGGATTCTTGCTTCAATGACCACCACATTGCCAAGAAGGCTTTAGTTTTACACGGTCTCCACAAGCGTAGATTCGGGTGTGTCCCACCCTATTGGATGTTTATTTCTCAGGCTATCCCTAAGCCTTTGTTCAGTATATTGATACTCGCATTATGATCTCTGTCGTGGATAGTGTGGCAGTTCGGACACTCCCATCTCCTGACAGAAAGTTTTTTCGTCAGTGGATTCCTGT
>DFIS01000004.1 GCA_002372175.1 Solobacterium sp. UBA3691 | reverse complement strand
GCAATTACTCCGGTACGAAGACAGTGTACTTCAGTATCGATCCAATCAACCTCAGCGATGATGCGGTAATAAAGGTCGATGAACTGTCAGTACAGGCAACAGGAAAGAAGCTCTCACCTGTACCCGCAGTGTACTTCAACGGAAAGAAACTGAAGAATAAGACGGATTATACAGTAGAATACAAACCCTGGGATCAGATCAGTGACGGAGAAGTCAAAATAAAGATCAAAGGTAAGGGTAACTTCACCGGCACAAGAGAAGTGGATGTACATGTGGCATCCAAGGATCTGGTATCGGTAGCCAAGCTGTCTGTATCATCTAAACCTATCTCCTACGCAGATCTGACAGGAGATCCGGTAAATGACCTCTTTGATAGATTGACAATAAAGAACGGCAAGAAGACTGTATTGTCAAGAGAAGATGAAGACTACTACATGCTTAATGTGCCGGAAGACTACGCACATGTCGGTACGGTAAGCTTTGTCATTCAGGGTAATGAAGAAAGAGGATATTACGGTAAGAGGACAGTCACAGTCAAGATCAACGGTATCCCGTTAACAGACAAGAAGGTCAAGCCTGCAGCACTCTCATATCTGTATACAGGAGAAGAGATCGAGATACCTTCAGAAACCAGCGTGATATCTTATAACGGAACAGACCTGCTTGAAGGATCAGACTATGAGATCGTAAGCTATACAGCGAACAAGAACGCAGGTAAGGCAACGGTAACGGTCAAGGGTATCAATAATTATACCGGGACAAAGAAAGTAACCTATACGATCACCCCGGATACTTCATCGAAAGAGAGTCTGGTAGCTGTAGCAGAAGCCTACTATAGTAAGGGTGGATCCAAACCGAAAGTAACTGTAGATGGCCTTAAAGAAGGCACAGACTTCACTGTGAAATACAGTAAGAACACGAAGGCCAATACAGAAGGAACGGCAGTGGTAACCTTCAAGGGTAACTACAAGGGAACACCATCTGTCACAAGAACCTTCCACATTCAGCCGAAGGATATCTCTGAGGTAACAGTGACATCCAAGGATATGATCTATACCACCAAGGCTGGAAAGTTTAAGAGTGCACCTGTTCTTACAGATACAGACGGTAAGAAGCTGAAGGCCGGTACAGACTATGAGAAGGTCTATGCTTACACAGACACAGATGGTCAGGCATTGAGTGAACCTGTACCTGTCGGAACGATCGTAAAAGTTACAGTCAAGGGTAAGGGGAACTATACCGGAGAGACCTATACTGAGTATCGTATCGTAGATACAGGTAAGGATATCTCGAAGATGGCGTTCAAGGTTTCGAACAAGGAATATACCGGAAGACCTGTAACGATCGAGGAAACTGATATCACAAGTATCAAGCTTGGCAAAACAGTACAGGATCTGAAGCTTGGCGAACATTACATTATTACCGGATATACCAATAACGTGAAGAAGGGAACAGCTACAGTAACCTTCGAGGGTATCGGAGAATACGGCGGTACAAAGACCGTGAAGTTCAAGATCGGACAGAGAAGTATCAGTGATTACTGGAATGGTGTTAAATCATTCTTCACTGGTTTGATCGGTGGCTAAGCAAAAACACGCCAACATTTTATACGCGGAAAGGATGAGGAGTGGTAACTCTTCATCCTTTTTTGTGTACCTTACAATCAAAGTGTTGTACATAATCTTGAGGGATACGGTACAATACACTTAAATGATATATACCCTGCATAGCTGCGGTTTCATTACGAGGAGGGTCCTATGCATAAAAATTTCAATCATTTTCTGACAATCTTCTTGTCATTTTTTCTGTGTTTCAGCAATTTGCTTCCTGTGACAGCACAGGATACAGAAGAAGGTACGGAACCGGAACAGACCGAAACTATCTCTGCTGAAGAACAGGAGACAGAAGAGACGGCAGTTCCGGAGACAGCTGAACCGGAAGAGACACCGGAGACTGCAGAGGGGGAGATAGATTCCACACCGGAAGAGACAGCAGTGCCTGAACCGTCGGCGGAGCCGACAGAGACACCTGAGACGGGCAGCCCAGCGGAAGAAAAAGAACCCGAAAATACCAGTACTCCATCTACAGAGGAACTGGATGAGGCGGATGACAACACTCTGTATGAACTCGATGAAACCGGTTATGAATATACTGTCGAGAATAATGAAGTAATGATTACAGGTTATGAAGGCAGTACTTCGATCATTCATATTCCTTCAGAGATCGGCGGCCTTCCTGTGACAAAGATACGCTATTATTCTTTTGACAGCCGCGAAGATATCACAGAAGTAATCATTCCGGGAAGTGTTAAGGAAGTAGGGGCAGGCGCATTTGCTTACTGTCCAAATCTGCAGAATGTTCAGTTGTCAGAAGGCCTCCTTAATATTAATACAGGTGCATTCGAAGGCTTGCCGAATCTACAGAGCATTGTCATTCCCGGAACGGTTATAAAGCTGGAAAGGGAGGCATTTGAAAACTGCACAAATTTGAGAGATGTAATCATTTCCGATGGTGTACAGATGATCTATGGGTATGCATTCAGGGGATGTACTGAACTGGATACATTGATCCTTCCGGGAAGTCTCACAAGAATCATTTCCGGAGCATTTGAGGGGTGTACCGGTCTTAAAACTGCCGGCGGCATAGGAAGTGGTGCGAATATCCAAATTGACTGCGGCACGACTTTTACAAGCGTTTATTGTGACGGCGGGGTATTCGAGAATTGTGTGAGCATTCAGATTCCGGAAGGCGTGACAAGAATAGATGATCGTGCAGTAGCTGGCTATACAGCTGCTGTTCAGAGTATAACAACTGTAACAGTGCCTGAAAGTGTTTTGAGTATAGGAAGCAATGCGTTTTCTGGCTGTCCAAATTTATCAGAAGTATTTTTGTCTGAAGGGTTAGTCAGTATTGAGAATTGTGCATTTCAAAACTGTACTAGTCTCTCCGGTATCACCCTTCCCAGTACTCTTACATCGATAGGAGAGCAGGCATTTAACAAGTGTACCAGCTTGACAGATATCACCATTCCTGGAAGTGTTGCGGATATAGGTGTCAGCGCTTTTTATGAGTGTACAGGATTAACAAATCTGACAATAGAAGAGGGTGTTTCATCAATAGGAAACTATGCTTTTCATAAATGTACGGCTCTTACGGAAGTCTCTCTTCCTGAGAGTCTGATCAAAATTGGGGAATGGGCTTTCAGGGAGTGTCAGAGTTTATCGGAGATCGTTATCCCCGGCACGAAAGATATTGAATCATTGGCTTTCGGTGATTGCACCAACTTGATTAGGGTGATACTTTCTGAAGGTGTACAGACTCTTGGTGGTTCAGCATTTGAAAACTGCAGCAGTTTAGCCGAAATAAACATACCTGCCAGTGTGACAAGTATAGAAAACAGTACATTTGATTACTGCGGTAATGTTTCCAGCATAGTTGTAGATCCTGCAAATACCGTCTATGACAGCAGAAATAATTGTAATGCGATCATCAAGGATACAACATTGATCCGAGGCTGTAAGAACACGGTGATTCCTCAGGATGTCAATTCTATTGGGGAGAATGCATTTGATGGGTGTGCGGGGCTTGTCAGTATAACGCTTCCCGACAAAATATATACGATTGGAATACATGCTTTTTTAGACTGCCCTGACCTTACAAGAATAGATCTGAACGACAGACTGTCTTCTATAAGGGAGAGCGCATTTGCCGGATGTGAAATGCTGCAGGAAATAGAACTGCCTGTGAATCTTGAATCGATTGGTAACACTGCGTTTTGTGGTTGTTCAAGCCTTCAAAGGATAATCATTCCTGAAAATGTCAAATATATTGAATATATGACATTTGAAGGGTGTACCAATCTGGCAGAAGTGACTCTGCCGGAAGGCTTGAAAAGTATAGGGTGGAATGCTTTCATAGACTGTACAAGTCTTGCGGCGATCAATATTCCCGATACAGTCGAGAGTATAGACAGCCGTGCTTTTGAAAACTGTGCAAAACTGAAGAATATTGTTATTCCCGACAGTGTGATAACTCTGGATGAAGCAGCGTTTGCACTTTGCGAAGATCTGCAGAATGTCAGGATCTCCAACAGCCTGACCGAACTGGATAACAATATGTTTGCAGGCTGCAAAAAACTGACCACAGTTACTGTTCCTGAAGGAATTACATGGTTAGGTGGTTTTACTTTTGACGGTTGTTCAAATCTTACCAGTATTATTCTTCCTAAAAGCATTACGCATATATATAACGATTGTTTCGAAAACTGTAACGAACTGAAAGATGTTTATTTTACCGGGAGTGAAGAAGAATGGAATGCGATAGAGATATCTCCCGGAAATGACTGCCTTCTGAATGCTACGATCCACTTCAATTACGGCCCTCCGAAGAAAATCAATGTTCATACGGAAGACAAGGAAGAAGTAATCAATGATGCTGTTCCTCAGATGGATGTTGAGTCACAAATTTCAAATTTGAAAATAGATGTTGGTACTTTAAAGGGTCCGGAACTCAAGATCGGTCCATACACATTTAATATTTTTGAACTGACAGATGTAAATATTGACATTCCAATCAAAGATAAAGCAAGTTTTCAGGTAGCTGTAGATTCAGAAGAGAAGAAGATTTGCGTAGTAGTTGGCTATAAGTTGTTCAGCGGCGGATCTACGGTAATCGGTGATCCCAACTCTTTTTCCGGAGAAAAGACAGACAAGGACTTCTGGGAAGCATACGCTGATTCAAAAGACTTATATAAATTCCTGAGCCGCAGTAAGAATTCAACAAGTGTCGCATATTCCAAGCAATTCAGAAAACATTATAACGATCTCCAAGCCATGGATGTTGATATGCTTGTGAGTGCCAAGGCTATGGTCAGCGGCTACATGGAGTTCTCGTATGAAACCGGAACTGTTCAGTTTTCCGAAGGAGGTATTTCCTTTGCGGTCTCGGCAGGAAAACAATTCAACCAGAGAATTCCTTCCTGTCCTCTCTTCTATGGAACTCTGAGAGTAGGGCTTGATGCGGAAGTGAAGGTTGGATTGGCTAATGGCGGTGCAAAGTTAAAGTTCATGTATGCATTCGGAACCAGATTTAATACAGACCTGGGATTTGGATTAGGCGATAATACCGGCAAATTACAGGCATATATCGAGGGTGGCTTTACCGGCTCGATAGGGGCACAGTTATCTTCCGAAAAGATCGACAATTCTCATCTGTATGTAGATATGAACGGTAATCTGTATTTTGAATACCGCGTGAAAGCTACGACTTTACTGCTTGGGATTGATATTGATGTAGGAAAACGTCATACCAAGAGCACGCCTTTGTACAATATCGAACTGTATCCTACTCTGCAGTCTCTGCCGGTTGATAATGCTTACTGGTCCATGTCTGAATTCTTCGAGGAAGCAGAGCCGATTTCCAGGCTGTATTCCTATACCCCGGAGATCATTTCGGTAAACAACAACTATATACCGGAAGAAGCAGTTTACCCGTATCCTGAACAAAAGTTATTCCGCCTGAATAACGGAAAGATGCTGATGGTATGGGTAGGCGATACAGGCGAAAAGCCGGAATACGAACGTACATCGATCATGTACAGTATCTATGCAAACGGCACATGGTCAGAGCCTGCTGTGATCTACGAGAACAATGCATACAATGATCATCCGATGCTCTGCCAGTCCGGAAACAAGATTTCCTTGATCTGGATGAGGGCAGATATGCCTCTTGACGCAAACTGGAGTCAGGCAGAACTGCTGAAGCATCTGGAGCTTGTTTACTCAGAATTCAGTGAAGATACCGAAACGTGGACAGAACCGTATATCATCTCCGATCCTGAAAACGCCTTTGCGGAAACAGATTATGATGTTTATTCCGCAAACGGCAGAACGGTAGTCGCATGGGTGGAAAATACCGAAAATGATCTGTTTATGAATGAGGGTATCAATAACCTGTATGTCAGAGTGAATAATAACGGTACCTGGGGAGAGATCAAAAATGTTTTCTCCACGGCAGAACAGATTTCAGGAGTGACGGTAAAAGACAGTCCTGCGGGATATGAAGTATATTATGAGACTTATGATACAGCTTCAGCGTCTTTGACTACCTACGTATACAAGCAGTCTGCAGGAAAAGAAGAAGTAACTGCCAGCGGAGACCGCTTTACAGTCGTTGACGGTAACGTATATACCTTGAATGAAGGTGCTGTATACTGCAACGGTGAATACATTGGACTGGAGGGTGTAAGTAATTTCAGTATCGTTAAGGGTGATAACCGTACAGCAGCACTTGCACTGGTTTCGACAGGATTTACCTGTGAGATGTTTGTCAGCTATCTGGAGAACGGAATCTGGAGTGAATGGTCACAGATCACCGGTTATGATAAGTACATCCGGAACTACAGTGCAGTATTTAATGAATATGATCAGCTGGTCGTATCACTTACACTCGTAGATGTTAATGTAAATGGTGATCCGGTATTCGGTGATGCACACATGGTTGTCGTATCAGACTTGAATTATAACGATCTGATCGTAGATCAAGATCTGTACTACACAGGTAATATCAATGCCGGTGAAGAAAAAGAGTTCTTCTTTGATGTGACGAATATCAGTGAAGAGACTCTGCATAATGTGACAGTGAATATCAGTGCTTTCGGAAACAGCACATCACAGAATATTGCCTGTGATATACCGGCAGGTGAAAGTGCAGCTCTGTCATTCCTTTATCAGGTTCCTGCAGACCTGACAAAGGGAAGTGTGGAGATCTACGCAACGCCGACATACACGAAGGGTGAAACCAATACAGCGAATAACACAGCTTCTGTGGAGATCGGATTTGCTGATCTTACCGTTGAAACGTCTGCCCCTGTACAGCAGGATGGGCAGTGGGTCATTCCTGTAACAGTTCAGAATACAGGCTATGCGGGCTCTTCAGCATCTGCAGTGACTGTTCTCGGCGGAAATGCCCGCGGAGAAGTTCTCAATACTCTGGAAATACCTGAGCTGGCACCGGGACAGAGGTACGATATTAGCTATCCGATTCCGGACAAATATTTGTATACAGCATCAGAGAATACAATGATCTCTCTGCAGTTTGAGTTGGAATCTGCAGGGGAAGAAGCACAGTATGCGAACAACAGTGCACGTACTGTATATGACAGTCTGACGGAGTATCAGGACAGTATAGCCTTCAATGTCTATAATCTGACAATTGAGAAAGGTGAGAGTGCAGAGATCGAGATCATCTTCGACTATGCAGATGAAATGCAGATGGGATTCGCAGACTGGACCTCCGGTGACACAGATATAGCGACTGTGCTGAACGGGAAAGTCACGGGTGTAAGTTCCGGTACGACAACGATCACAGCCGAAACACCTGAAGGTCTGACAGCAGAATGCCGGGTGACGGTAGTGACACCTGCCTCCGGAATCACGCTGTCCAGCGAAAGTGAAACAATTGAATACGGAAGCAGTGTTCAGTTATATGCTACCGTTACACCTGAAGATGCCGATAATAAGAATGTGATCTGGATTTCGGCAGATCCTACCATCGCATCTGTTGATGAAAACGGATATGTAACAGCTACAGGCAAGGGTCTTACGTTCATCGAAGCCAGAAGTGAAGACGGAGAGTACAGCGCTGTCTGTGAAGTTCTCGCAACGAAAGTGGTGCCTGCGGAAAGTATTCATATCACTTCCAATGTGAAGAAGATCAATGTGGGTAAATCTGCACAGCTGCGTGCAGCCTTTGAACCTGCAGATACGACTAACCAGAAAGTAACGTGGACAAGCAGTGATCCGGCGATCGCTTCTGTAGACGGATTCGGTAAAGTGACTGCGTTAGCAGAAGGAACCGTAACGATCACCGCAACATCCGAAGACGGAAACTTCATTGACAGTAACACGATCCAGATCGTCTTCGTACATCTGGAGAGTCTCGCTCTCGATAGTGAAGAAATCACGATCAAAGAAAACGAGACAAAGAAACTCAGAGTTACATTACTTCCGAAGGACGCTTCCAACACCAATATCACATTTACATCGGATAACGAAGAAGCAGTGACAGTTACTTCCGACGGTACGATCACCGGTATAGGAGAAGGCACAGCCATGATCACAGTCAAGGCTGAAGACGGAGATCTTACAGCAT
>DFIS01000006.1 GCA_002372175.1 Solobacterium sp. UBA3691 | reverse complement strand
AATAATCCGGAGTACATCGGGACATTGCTTTATTCCCACTCGATGGTTCCGCTGGGTTTCGGTGTCAGATCGTACAGTACTCTGTTAACGCCCTTGACCTCAGTCGTGATCCTCTTCGTGATATGCTTCAGCAGATCGTAAGGGATCTCCTCGATGCTGGCTTCGATCGCATCTGTTGTATTGACAGCACGGATAACAACGAACCAGTCAAAGGAACGCTTGCCGTCACGGATACCTGTGCTCTTGAAGTCAGGTACGATCGTGAAGTACTGCCATACCTTACCCTGCAGACCGTTCTTTTCGAACTCTTCGCGCAGGATCGCATCACTCTCACGGACTGCTTCAAGACGCTCTCTGGTGATCGCACCGGGTGTGCGAACAGCCAGTCCCGGGCCCGGGAAAGGCTGACGGTATACCATGTTGTCGGGAAGACCGAGTGCCTTACCTACAACTCTTACTTCATCCTTGTAGAGAAGCTTGACCGGTTCTACCAGTTCCATCTCCATCTCTTCGGGAAGACCGCCGACATTGTGGTGTGCCTTAATACCCTTTTCACTCTCCAGGATATCCGGATAGATAGTACCCTGAGCAAGGAAACGGATGCCTGTCAGTTTAGCTGCCTCTTCGTCAAATACCTTGATAAACTCTTCACCGATGATATGTCTTTTCTGTTCGGGATCGGTTACTCCTGCAACCTTGTCAATAAATCTGTCTGCCGCATCGACATAGATCAGGTTAGCATTCATCTGGTTTCTGAATACTTCGATGACCTGTTCGGGTTCACCTTTTCTCAGGAAACCATGGTTCACATGAACACATACCAGATTCTGGCCGATCGCCTTGATCAGTAATGCCGCAACGACCGAAGAGTCTACACCGCCGGAGAGTGCCAGAAGCACTTTGCCGTCTTTTACCTGTTCACGGACTGCCGCAACCTGTTCATCGATGAATGCGTTGGCGAGAGCTTCCGTTGTGATCCTCTCCATTGTTTCGGGACGTACGTTTCCACTCATGTCTTGATCCTCCTGTAACTTGTATATATTAACAAATAAGTCTGTATTTATCCATGTTTTTCCAACCACTTCATTGCGGTTTTTGCATAGACTGCAGCACCTGCGGCCAGACACTTCTCGTTGAACACAACACCGGCATTGTGATGGGCTACCCGTTTGGACGGATCATCCACACCGGCACCGATAATGAAGTACGCTGTCTTCAGGTGATGGGAGATAAACGCAAAGTCTTCCGATCCCATCGTATGGACAACATTCATGACCTTAAAGCCCGTTTCCAGCTCTTCTGCAGCCTCGATCACACAGGCGGTGATATCCGGGTCATTCCGCACATCCGGGACGTCATAAACCTCGTCAAACGACGCCGTACAGCGATATGTCTTAGCCACATACTCTGCCGTTTCATGCATGCGCTGTATCAGGTGTTTGCGTACATCCTCATTGAATGTACGCAGAGTTCCCTGCAGCTCAGCCGTATCGGGAATAATATTCGGGGCTGTACCGGCATTGAACATACCGACAGTCAGAACAGCTTCCGCCGATGCCGGGATCTCTCTGGCGATCAGTTCCTGGTAGGCAAGATACAGCTGGGCAGCTGCTGCGATCGGGTCAATACCAAGCTCCGGTGTCGAACCATGTGCACCCTTGCCCGTTACTGTGATCTTAAATCCGTAACAGGAAGACATCGGTTTGTCTCCGTAACCGATCAGTCCTACCGGTGCCGTCGAAGCCACATGCATCGCAAATCCTGCATCCACATGCGGATCCTCCAGCACACCGGCCTTCATCGCTGCCTCTGCTCCGGTAAAGGTCTCTTCTCCTGCCTGAAACAGCAGTTTGACCTTGCCTTTCAGTTCACTCTCATGTGCCTTCAACAGCCTTGCGGCCCCAAGCAGTACAGCAGCGTGCATATCATGTCCGCAGGCATGCATATTCTCATTCTCCGATGCATATGCTTCGGCTGATGTCTCCCGGATCGGCAGTGCATCGATATCACTGCGCAGCAGGAAACACTTCTCTCCCTGCCCCAGTACAGCTGTAATACAGCTGATCTCCGGATACAGATGATACGGGATGCCGAATTCTTCCAGCTTCTTACAGATAAAAGCTGTTGTCTTCGGCAGATGTAATCCAAGTTCAGGAATCCGGTGAAGCTCTCTGCGGTATTCCTTCAGTTCTTCCTGCAAAGCGCAGGCTTCCATAAATAACGCGTTCATGCTCATCTTCCTTTCTTCCGTTGCTGCTTACTGTATATGAGCAGAAGCTTCATCAATAAACTGATTCAGCATATCCTCCGCTACATACCCGGGCAGATAATACTCATAGAACATACCATCCGGCTGAATGATAAACGTTGTCGGATAGCCGCTGACGCCATATGTACGGGAAACACGCAGATCGGGATCATACAGGATCTCCATATCATATCCATGTTCCGTCATATACTTCTGTATATACTCCTCATCACCCTCCCCGTTATACCCGGGAGCTGCGATCAGGAAGACCTTTACATCTTCACGATTCTCACTCAGATTCTGCAGGAAAGGCATGAACTGATTGCAGTAATGACACCAGGTGCCAAAGAAGTTCATGACGATCGTCTTCCCCTCATACTCACTGATACTGACCTCACGTTCACCGTTGGAAAGTGTAAACCCGTATTTCTGCAGATCAGTACCGTCTTCGGATACCGTATCATCTTCACCTGCGGCAGGTTCATTCTGCGCTGCTGTCTCCATCATGCCGTTCTTTTCCAGTGCCAGAATACGCCCGCCGGCCTGATACAGCATATAGCCGCCCATGCAGAGAACCACAAGCCCTCCAAGCACCTGTGTATACCTGACGATACTTCTGTGTTTCTTTAACAGCGCCAGGACTTCCTCGGTAAAAAGACCGATCAGGATGAACATGAAGATAAAGCCAAGTGAGTAGGCAAGAATATACAGCCAGCCAAGCAGCCTGGTGGAAGCTCCTGCCGCCGCCAGGATCGCCGATGTCAGTAAAGGACCGACACAGGGACTCCAGGCAAAGCTGAACAGGAAACCCAGCAGATATGCATTGACGTATCTTCCGCCGTGACGCTGCATGCGCACGATCCTGTGCTCTCTCTGCAGCAGCGGTATATCGATGATCCCGAGACTGAAAAGACCGAACAGCAGCAGCACAAACCCGCCGCCAAGCAGGAAGAACAGCTCATGTCCGGTAAAGAACTCACGCAGAAGACCGGAACCAAGTCCAGCAATAAAGAAGACCGTACAGATGCCCAGCACAAAGAAAAACGTCAGCACAGCAGTCTGTATACGGTCATGCCTGCGGTCATCCGTCTGTTTCTGTTCTGCCGTCAGATAACCAATATAAAGAGGAACCAGCGGCAGTACGCAGGGCGTAAAAAACGACAGTAACCCCTCGAGAAACAGGCCCCAGATCATATTATGCAGTAAGACCTGCAGGCAGCAGGTGAACAAGTGCCAGGATAAGTATGATCACACCGAGAATGATGCGGTAATAACCAAACAGTTTGAAATCATGCTTGCGGAGATAGTCCACAAATATCCTGATCACATACACAGAGACAATGAAAGCAGTGATCATACCGACAAGAAGCACAAGAACACCGCCGAAGGTGATCGGTGCAGACAGTTTAAACAGCTTCAGGATACTCGCTCCCAGCATGACCGGCATGGCCATGAAGAAAGAGAATTCAGCAGCTGCCGTACGGCTTAAGCCAAGCAGTGTAGAGCCAAGGATCGTACTTCCGCTTCTGCTGGTACCCGGAATCAGTGCCAGCATCTGGAAGGCTCCGATCCCCAGAGCTTTCTTCGGTGTGATCCCGTTTACGGTTTCCACTTCGATCTCCTTCTCTCTGTTTTCGATAACGATAAACAGAATACCGTAGACGATCAGTGCAATCGCCACCACGATCGGTGTAGAAAGATGCTCATCGATAATATCATCCAGAAGCACACCGGCAATACCGGCAGGAATCGTCGCTATAATGATCAGGATCCACAGTCTCCAGATCCTTCTTTTTCCGCTCTCCTTCAGATTCGGATTAAACGGATTCAGACGCCTGAAATACTGTACAGCTACCGCCAGGATCGAGCCAAACTGTATAACTACTTTATACATCTCCCAGAAGGCAATATTATCCGCTGTACTCTCAAATACCCGTAAAGGCAGCCATGTATTGACCAGGATCATATGCCCGGTACTGCTGATCGGCAGCCATTCTGTAATTCCCTGTATTACTCCGTAAACGATAGATTTCAATATCTCCAAGATTATACCCATGTTATTTATCCTCACAGAATATTATAAACAATAACAGACAATTATGTACGCTGATTAATAAAGTAATTCTTTGTGTACAGCAGTTCTTTTCCTTTATCAGATTTATGGTATAATACGATATGTTCGTGGGGCTGTAGCTCAGTTGGGAGAGCGTTCGGTTCGCATCCGAAAGGTCAGGAGTTCGAGCCTCCCCAGCTCCACCATTGAATAAAGACAGGATCAGATGATCCTGTTTTTGATTATATAGATGTATACTTGAAAAAGAGAGGTGATTCTATGATCGTTATTGTACTTGCTTATCTGGCCAGTCTGATACCTGCGGCAGTGATCTATTTCTGGTTCCGGAATCATATGTACAGAAAAGACGAAGACTATAAACTGTCCTGCCGGGCGGCGTTTCTCAAAGGTGTTCAGAGTTCACTGCTCGTGATGCTGTTTTCCTTTTCGCTCTCCATGCTTGGTTCATTCCTCTTTAAGGATAAGACTACGCTTCTCTATATTGCCTACAGAAAATTTATTGTACTGGCTTTTGCGGAAGAACTTGCCAAATTCATTACCTTCCGCAGATTCCTGAACACAAGATCTTCCGCCTCTGCCCTGGATATGATCTGCTATATGACCCTGGTCGGACTTGGCTTTGAAGTCATCGAAAGCGTAGTCTATGCATTTACCACGAATGCCGGCCAGATGCTCGTACGCGGCATCACAGCCATGCATGCAGGATACGGATTCCTGATGGGATATCTGTATGCCGGAAGCCGACTTACCGGCAAACGCATCTACGCAGTCCTGGGTGTGCTGATCCCGTTCCTGCTTCATGGGGCATATGACTTCGGTCTCTCGGAACAGTTCCTGGCACTCAGTGATAATTCTCCCTTCCTGTCGGTCAGCCTCGCATTATTCGCCCTCGTCCTGCTGATCTGGATGTTCCTGTTTACCCGCAAAGCCAGAAATAACCCTGTATATACTGTGAACCTTTAAAAAAGATCATGTACTGATCATCACGTAAATACGAGTGCTCAGTCATGATCTTTTATTCTGCAATACTCAGTATGCCTTTGGCGATCGCATCGATCACCGAAGCTTTGAATGCCGGATCGGTCCACTGTTCCGCATCACCTGTATCGTTCATGTTCAGCAGCTGTATCTCCATGACTGCTGAGTCAACACTGAAGATCTCCCGGCTTTCCGCCCCTGATGGATAGTCTTCCTCAAGCGTGAGATACCGTACGGTACTTCTGCCTTCTCTGCCGGCTTCATATGCCATGCGGACGACCTCGCAGCCTCTGCCTGCCTCCTGCAGTGACGCACATATCTTCTCTGCAGCGGAGATGCTCTTGCGGCTGCCGGACGGCGGTACAACGATCAGGGTGCCTGTCTTTCTCAGGTAGGGATCCTCATATGTATGAATACTGATCGTCAGATCGGGGTTATCCTTATCGATCTTCTCCAGTCTTGAGGTCATATTCATATCTGTCAGCTCATCGTGTGTAAGCTGAATGACATAGTCACTGTTCTCTGCGAACTTATCCCGTACGCCAAGCACGATCTCCATGTCAAGATCTGCCTCTCTGAGGGTATCACTGACATACCCGGGCTGCGTCTGGTCATGACCGGCATCCAGCTCGATCACCGTCTTCTCATCCAGCGTCTGATACAAAAGCCAGAGAGCACCGGCCAGAAGTCCTGTCAGCACAAAGACAACGAGCAGTAAGCGCAGAGGTCTGACTCTTCCTTTTCTTTTTTTTCTTCTTGTTCTGCTCATTTGATGATTCCGTCCAGATCCTCAAGATATGCGTCTGCACTCATATGCTCAAGCACTCTCTTCATTGTCATATCCATGTCTTTTCCTTCTCTGTAATCCGCCTCACACATGAAGTTGACTCTGCCCTCATGGATCAGACGGGATGCTGTCTTATAGGCCTTGATCGAAGCCGGATTAAATACCGCAAAGGACTTGCCTCCGTACTCCTTCACAAGCCTCATACACGGTACATCTGTCAGTCCGTCTCCGATATAGATCATGCGGCTGAACGGGATCGGCCTTACCTTTGGATCTACCCAGGTATTCAGATCATCATCATTACTGACATCCAGCACCTGTTTATTTATCCGGAAGATATACTGTGTCTTTGTTGTATAGTTCACGATCAGGGCAGGCCATCTGGCAATACCCTTTTCATCATAGTAATACCGGCATGCATAGATACGTCTGAAACGATCAGCGATCCGGCTGTCCTCAATGATCTCACTCATGCCGCTGGAGATCACATAGTGCTCCACTTCCAGACCAAGATCTCTGCCGTATTGGTTGATCCTGTCAAACCATTCCTCCACGCCTTCGTAGAGATCGATATTCTGGCCAAGACCCTGAAAATCGCTGCGGTGCAGATCTCTGCCGTGATCGCTGTATTTCTTCTGCAGCCAGTAAAGATATGCCGAGATACTGTCCATCTGCTGTGATACAGACAGCTGTGATACCTCACGCCAAAAAGATCCCGGTTCCTCATAACCGAGTGACGGGATCAGACTGTACTCCTGCATATCCTTGGTGCACAGTGTTTTATCAAAATCGTACAGTACAGCGACTTTCTTCATCCTAGATTCTCATCAGATTCAGTATGGCATGAACATAGATCTCTGCCTGCATCAGCAGCTCATCTATATCCACAAACTCATTAGTATTGTGAATACGGTAATCTCTGTTCGGGAAGGCACAGCCGAAAGCAATCGTATTGTGTATGCCCTTCGCATATGTACCGCCGCCGATGGTCATCGGCATTGTCTCCATATCCCCCGTAACGATCCTGTAGGCATCCAGCAGATTGCTGACAAGCGGAGAATCGGGAGAGAAGAACAGCGGTTCACCGCCGCCGCGGATCTCCACATAGCCGCCTTCATCGTCCAGTCTTTCCTGCATCGCCCGCATGACCTGCTTGGAAGTCATCGTGACCGGGAAACGGATGTCGATCGTTCCTTCGATCACTCCGTCCTGCATATGGATAATACCGCAGTTCAGGGTCAGTTCACCATAGTTGTCACTGAGCTTGCAGCCAAGTCCGTCACCGTTTGTATTCAGTCCGATATGAGAGCAGTAGAACTCAACAAACGGATCCTGGAAGCCTGCCTCACGCAGACCGACCAGCAGGTAGGAGATCGCATTGACACCCAGCTCCGGTGTTGACGCATGCGCTGCCTTGCCGAATACGGTGATCGTTACCGTTTCTTCACCCTGTTCGATGCTGTATTCGATATTGTTGTTATTAAAGAAATCTGCCAGTTTCTTGGAGGAATAGCACTTGCCGGGGATCACCGCCGTACACTTGCCGCAGACGATATTGCCGGCTGTACCGCCCTGGATATCCAGAATACGTGTTTCCTTCGAGAAATACCGGGCTGCGATCATGCCCTTTTCACCGTATACACCGGGGAAGTTTCCGTCAGGTGTAAACCCGTAATCCACATGTCCCTCTTTCTCGACATAGTATTTCAGACAGCGTGAACCGCTCTCCTCATTGGTTCCCATGATCAGTCTGACCCTTTTGGTCAGCGGCACATTCAGATCCCTGAGGACCTTTAATGCGATCATTGTCGCTACGACAGCACCCTTGTCATCACTGACACCTCTGCCGTAAAGCGTATCGCCTTTGCGTACCATCTCAAAAGGATCGGTATCCCAGCCATCCTCTTTGGCCGCCGGCACGATATCCAGATGACCGATGATGCCAATCAGCTGCTCACCGCTGCCGATCTCTGCATATCCGGCATAGTTATCCAGGTTCACCGTACGGAAGCCATCGTCATCAAGCATCTGCAGAGCTGCTTTCAAAGCTTCTTTCGGTCCTTCACCAAAAGGTGCATCGGATGTAGATTCTGCTCTGGCACTGTTGATTGAAACCAGTTTCCCCAGTTTTTCCAGCAATTCTTCCCGGTAAGTCTGTACTTGTTCCTTAATCGTCATAACGGCCTCCGTATTTATTAATCTCTATTGTACCACTAACCTACAGTACTATGTCCAATCCAATAGGACAATGATCCGATCCGTATACCTGATCAAAGATCATACTGTCCTTTACCATGGGCATCAATCTGTCGGATACCACAAAGTAGTCGATCCGCCATCCTGCGTTATTTGCCCTGGCATTAAAGCGATAACTCCACCACGAATACTTTACCGTGTCCGGGTACAGTTCCCTGAACGTATCCTTATATCCTGCTTTCAGCAGCTCTGTGAACTTCGCTCTTTCCTCATCACTGAAGCCTGCATTCTTATGATTCGCTGCCGGATTTTTTATATCAATTTCTTCATGCGCAACATTCAGATCACCGGTATAGATCACAGGTTTCTTCTCATTCAGCCTGTTCAGATGTGTTCTGAGCATGTCTTCCCATTCCATTCTGTAGGGAAGTCTGAGCAGACCTTCCTTGGAATTCGGCACATAGGCACAGACGAAATAATACTCAGGATACTCCAGTGTGATCACTCTTCCTTCGCGGGTAACATCACCCTCGATCTCATATGTCACGGACAGCGGGGTCTGCTTCGTATAGACAAGCGTACCGCTGTAACCCTTGCGTTCAGCACTGTTCATATACATTTCATAGCCTTCAAAACGCATACTGTCAGTAACCTGTTCCGGCTGCATCTTTGTCTCCTGCAGACAGAAGATATCCGCATCCATCTCCCGGAAGAAATCCGCAAATCCCTTCTTCTCACATGCCCGCAGACCGTTGACATTCCAGGAGATCAGCTTCATCTTTCTACCGCCCGGGTCGCTTCTTTCAGCCATGCCCTGTCATCTTCATCAAGCAGCGGCGCCAGTGTCTCATATACACTCTGATGGTAAGCATTCAGCTGACGGATATCCGTATCTTCAAGGTACTGCACATCGATCGCATCAAGATCGATCGGGCAGTATGTCAGTGTCTCAAAGGACAGGAACTGACCGTAGAAGTTCTTCTGTCCCCTGACAACGAGCAGTTCATTCTCGGTGCGGATACCCAGCTCATGCGGAAGATAGACACCGGGTTCATTGGAAACGATCATGCCCGGTTCAAACGGTGCACTCGGTCTTGCCGGTGAAGGCATACCCCAGCGGATACCGTGAGGACCTTCATGAACAGCCAGCACATGTCCGACACCATGTCCGGTACCGCACTGGTAGTCAATATCCAGATCCCAGATCGGACCTCTGGCAAGAATATCCAGATTATTACCGGTCGTTCCCTGCAGGAATCTGGCTCTTGTCAGCTGTAACATGCCCTTCAGTACAAGCGTGAAGTATTTCTTCTCTTCGGCTGTCAGCCCACCCAGAGTGATCGTACGTGTGATATCGGTCGTACCGTCAAGATATGTACCGCCGGAGTCCACCAGCAGGAATCCTCTCGGTTCTACCTTCGTATCGGATTCGGGTGTTGCGCTGTAGTGAAGCATTGCGGCATTCTGCTGGTATGCAGAGATCGTATGGAATGAAGGTTCGATATATCCCTTTCCCTCTGCTCTTAATGCATACAGTTTATCGGCGGCAGAGATCTCGGTCATCGGGATCTTTCCGACATTCTCCTTGACCCAGCGGATGAATCTGACCATGGCCACACCATCCTTGATGTGCGCATTCCTGGTATTCCTGATCTCCGTGCTGTTCTTGACCGCACGCATGGCAAGGATCGGAGACGCCAGATTCAGGATCCGGTTGGAAGGATCGATCAGACTGCTGAAATAGGAATTCAGATGCGAGAGATCTGCCCAGACAGTCTTGTCTCTGAGTTTGGCAAGATCTTTGGCAACCGCCCCGTAGGGTTTGATGGTCACCTTGCTGTCCTTCAGGTGCTTCAGCGCTTTGTCTGACAGTTTCTTCTTATCCACGTAGTATGTGACCGTACGCTCTGTTACCGCCGCAAAGGCATATGCGACCGGTGTTGTCGACATATCATTGCCGCGGACATTCAGCATCCAGCAGGGATCTTCAAGAGCAGTAATGACCAGAACGTCAGCACCCCTCTGTCTCATCTTTTCACGGACTCTTTCGATACGTTCCGCAGCACTTTCCCCGGTATACTTTTTCGGCAGGACAAAGATCTCTCCCGCAGGCATGGCAGGTCTCTCCCTGCCCCAGATCTCCCCAACGAGATCTTTATCTACGATCATCGACGCATTCTTCCTGGCCAGTGCTTTTGACAGTGCCGCATACACAGCAGCCGACACAACATGACCGTCAAAGCCGAGCACACCGCCCTCCGGTGTACTGCTGATCAGGAATGACACAGGATCGGGAACACCGGGCTGACGCATTCTCATCAGCTCGATCACCGTCCCCTTCAGGTGCATCTCTGCGGCAGTGAAGTATCTGCCGTCTGTCCAGAGACCCGCAAAATCCTGTGTGACGATCACACTGGCTTCCCCGCGGAATTCACTGATAAAGGATACACAGCGGAAATGATCAGCTGTATACTCATCCGAAAGGTGATCATCACCTAAGGGGATATAATATACATCGATACCGTTCTGCTTCATTAACTCTCTTAATGTCTGTATTTTCTGATTAATACTCATATTTTCGACCTCTATTAGGAATTATATCGGAAAGTACCATAAAAAGAACCTCTTTCGAGGTTCTTTATTCTCAATCAAGAGTTTTTTTCATCGGCTTTCACTGCCGATAGAAATTGATTTCTATTCTTTACGGATCGCTCCGTATATCACAGATTCAATTGTCAGATTAAGCAGCCCATTGGTCTACCCTCATGCAGACTTTCACTTTCTATTTTTCTGGGTTTTACGATAGATATAATCCAATCGTTTCCATGATGTTTCCCCCAGCCTTTCTGCATTACTGAGAGAAACGCTTATCTGTAATTCAGCAGGATCTCCTTCATATTCGGTACCTCCTTGATATGTCGGTATCTCTTTGCACTTTCAATATATCAGATGGCGAAATATAGAACAGTCTGTTTTTAAAAATTTATTTCTGATATAATAGTCTTGTTGGGGTCATTGAGCCCTTTTTTATTGGTTAAACATGTTCCTGGCTGTCTGTCCGGCACTGTCTGCGAGATATTCACCGCTGACTTCATAGCGCATGCCGAAGGCGTAGGCCGCATCATAGGCACCGTCAGCACTGTCAGCCATACTGCGCAGATCTGCGAGAACACCGGCATAGCTGCCTTCCAGCTCCATGCGCATGAACTGCAGCTGACCGTCGATCGTCTTATAATCCAGTCCCTGTCCTTCACACCATGTCTTCAGGTTTTCATAGCGTCCTCCGCCCCACTGGCAGAGACCGTAATACCCGGACGGATTATACGCCTGAGGATTATACCCTGACTCTCTCTGCATATGGGCAAGAATACCGAACGCAGATGCCCGGTTAAGACCGAGTGTACCTGTCAGATAGCTGTAGATCTGTCCGGCTGCGGTATTCGCTGCCGGTACATAACCGCCTGAACTGCCGCCTTCCGTGGGTGCTGAAGACTCCCTCGGTGCGATCACCTTGACCGTAAACTGTTCGGAAGACTCATTGCCGGAGCGGTCTCTGGCTTTGATCAGTACGGTATACGTTCCCGGTGTATTCACATCAAGATCTGTTGTTACCGTATAATACCCGTTCTGCAATTGATCGGCATACGGCAGATCACCATCGGTCTCATCACGGATATAGACGATACCCTGTCCTACCGTATAGGAACTGCCTGCCGCTATATTCACATTCGCATAGCGCACCATGACTACCGGTGCTTTCGTATCCGTGACCGTCGGTGTACTTGGCACAGGCGTGGGGGCCGGTGTCGGCGTCGGTGTGGGTGCAGACGTCGGCGTTGGGGTCGGGGTCGGCTCGGCGGTCTTCTCCGGCTCTTCTTTCTTCTGCTTTACACTGACCGTAAAGCGTTCATCGGAGCGGTTTTTGTTCTTATCCATGGCTGTGATCGTCACGGTATATACTGCCGGTTTGGTAAGATCGAGATCTGTCACGATCGTATATGTACCTTCACTGAGCGTTTCCGCCTGCACAAGGTCACCATCCGTCTCATCCCGTACATACATGACTGCCGAACGCGGATCATAGCTGTCGCCGACCGTGACGTCCACATTGGCATACCTGACCATGATCAAAGGTGCTTTTTTGTCTTCTGTTGCCGCGGTCTTTTCTTCCTCAGTCTGCTTGTCAGCTTCGGCTGTTTCGCCTTCCTTACCGGTCATCACAAGACTGAATTCCTCGACTGCACGGTTGCCCGAGGCATCTGCGGCAATGACCCGGACCGCATAGACACCGGGTCTGGTGATATCCACTTCACTGTCATCGATATAATATGCCCCGGCAGTCTCCTCCGTTGCCTGCATCAGATCACCGTCTACGGGATCCCTGACCGCTTCAATATTATCTGTCAGCGTATATCTGGTGCCGGTCTCAGCCTCAACACGTGTTTCCTTCAGGATGATCTCCGGCGGCAGTGTATCCACAACTTCCAGATCGAGAGGGAACTCCCGGCTGACCTCATTGCCGAAGGAGGTCACCGTCTTCAGTGTATAGACGACTGTCTGTTTTCCGACTTTATTTGTGCTGACTTCTCCGGCAGTATACGGCGCATTAGCTTCCTCTACATATTCCTCAGGCACAAACGGCATACCGTATTCCGCTGCCGGCAGATCGGAAAACGCAATGCTCAGCTGATCATACGCATCCTGTTTAGCCTGCTCTCTGTCCTGAATATACTTCTGGTTCTTCTGATATCTTCCATACCCGAGGAAGATCACAGCAGCCAGCAGCACAAAGAAAGCGATCCAGAAGAAGCCTATCCCTTTCTTTTCCGGTATATCATCTTCATATGTATCCACAAATTCTGTCTTCTTCTCTGTCTTTTTCTCCGGTGCAGGCATCTTCTCTTCTTCCTTCACCTCAGGCAGAGCGACCGCCACCGTCTGTGTACGGCCGTCGATCAGTGTCTGCATATCCTCCGGTATCGGTGCTTCCACCGTCTTTACTTCCTCAGCGAACGGTGATCTGAATGAGATACTGCTGCAGTGCAGAGCAGTCCTCTTCATCAGTTCCATATCACCGCCGTACAGCTCATCCCCAAGGATCGGATGTCCGATCGATGCCATATGTACACGGATCTGATGTGTCCTGCCTGTCTCCGTCGTGATCTGCAGACGGGAGATCTCTTTCCCCTGTGATACAAACTGTTTTACAACGGTATAGTGTGTCACTGCCGGCTTGCCGCTGTCATCCGCAATACGCTGACGCTGATCCGGTACGGCTGCGATCGGTTTATCCACGGTCCCGGCCGGCTGATCAAAGAAGCCTGATACCAGTGCCGTATATGTTTTCTTCAGTTCGCCTTCTTCCAGCTGTTTGCTGAGTCTTGCGGCTGCCGGCTTGTTTTTGGCATAGATCTCTGCCCCGCTGACAACACTGTCCAGTCTGCCGACTGCCCGAACGATAAAGTTCTGCCCTCTTGCCCCGTAATAACTGGTCAGGATCGTCCCCATCGAATCATCCAGATGGGTATGACTGGCATGCACAGGCGTACCGCTCGGTTTATTTACAACGACTTCATCGTCATCCTCAAAGAGAATATCCGGCACAACAGAGAGGCTCTTTGTGACTTGCACAGGATCTTCCGGAAAGACCAGTGTCAGGGTCTCGCCGACCTTCATATGATCATTAACATGGACCTGTCTGCCGCCGACCATGATCTTCCCGTCAAACTTCAGACGTGATATCTCGCGCTTTGAAAGATGGAGTTCATCGCTCAGGATCCTGCGTATCTCACCCTGATTCGTTGCGCTCCATGTGATCAGATTCAGTTTGTAGTCAATGATCTTCTGCATATTCCTTACTGTACCTGAGACTTCAGATAGCTGAAGATAAAGCCGTCAAGATCACCGTCCATGACACTCTGTATATTGCCTACTTCGTAGCCTGTACGAAGGTCCTTGACCATCGTATACGGACAGAATACATAGGAACGGATCTGTGAGCCCCATTCATTGGCCTTCTGCTCACCGCGGATCTCTGCCATCTTCTGGGCATTCTCCTCGATCTTCTTCTTTAACAGCTTGGACTTTAACATATTCAGACAGCGCTCACGGTTCTGTATCTGTGAACGTTCTGTCTGACATGTGACAACGATACCGCTGGGCTTGTGTGTCATACGCACTGCCGAGTCGGTCTTATTGATGTGCTGTCCGCCGGCACCGCTGGCTCTCATCGTGATGACTTCGAGGTCGCGCTCATCGATCTCAATGTCAATGTCATCCTCAAATTCCGGCATGACCTCCACCGACGCAAACGATGTATGTCTTCTGGCATTGGAGTCAAACGGAGAGATGCGCACCAGTCTGTGCACACCGTGCTCTGCTTTCAGGTAGCCGTATGCCATCGGTCCTTCGATCAGGATCGAACAGGATTTCAGGCCTGCTTCTTCACCTTCCAGATAGTTCAGCACCTTGACCTTAAAGCCCTTCTGCTCGGCATACCTTGTATACATCCTGTACAGCATCTCACCCCAGTCCATGGCTTCTGTACCGCCGGCACCGGGATGGATCTCCAGGATCGCGTTATGTGAGTCATACGGTCCTGCAAGCAGTACCTGTACCTCAAACCTGTCAAACAGCTTCATCGCTTCCCTGTATTCTTCATCAACGAGTTCCTTCAGATCGGGATCAAACTGTTCCTTCAGCTCATCGAGACTCATCGAGATCTCTTCAAGGGACGTAGAAAGCGCATTGAAATTATCGTTCAGCGAACGCAGGTTGTTTGTTTCACGGATCAGTGACTGGGCTGCCTTCTGGTCATTCCAGAAGTCTTCCGCATTCATCCGTTCTTCGTTTTTTCTGATTGTTTCCTGTTTCCCCGCAAGGTCAAAGAGAGGAGCCAAGCTGCTCCAATTTTGCCTGGCTGGCGGAAACACTCTGTCTCATTTCAAATAATTCCATACCTGTCTCCTAATTTACAACGACCTTCAGGTTCATACAGTACCTGACGATCTCCTGTGCAATATCATGCATCATGTTTTCAAACATCTGGTAGCCTTCCGTTACATATGCCTGCAGCGGATTGTCCTGAGCGTAGGAACGCAGACCGATACCATCCCTGAGTTTGGACATCGTATCGATATGGTTGACCCAGGCTCTGTCGATCACATTCAGAGAAACATCCTTTTCATACTGTCTGACTCTGTCCATGACCGGTGCCACTTTCTGATCATAGGCTTTCCACGCTCTCTCCATGATCAGTTCAGAAGCCTGCTGGGATGTCAGTCCCGACAGCTCCGCAGCCGTCGCGATACCGGTAAAGCCCTGCTTGTCGAGGCTCTCTGCCAGCTCATCCGCCAGCAGTGTGTTATTGCGGGATTCCGGATCAACATAGCTTGCACAGATATCACTGATGACTCTGCTGAACATATCGTGGATCACATTATGTACATCCTCATGATCGAGGATATAGTTTCTCTGATCATACATGACTTCTCTCTGCTGACGCAGAACATCATCGTACTGCAGCAGTGACTTACGGGCATCAAAGTTAACACCTTCCACACGCTTCTGTGCCGAAGAGATGGACCTGGTCACGGTCTTGGATTCAATTGCCTCATCACCAAGCTGGGCAAACAGTCCTTCCATACGCTCACTGCCGAAACGGATCATCAGATCATCCTGCACGGAGACAAAGAATCTGGATTCACCGGGATCGCCCTGACGTCCGGAACGTCCGCGCAGCTGGTTATCTATACGCCTGGACTCATGACGCTCACTGCCGAGCACGCACAGACCGCCAAGCTCTCTGACACCTTCACCAAGTTTGATATCGGTTCCTCGGCCGGCCATGTTTGTCGCGATCGTTACGGCACCCTTCTGACCTGCCTTGGCAATGATCTCAGCTTCTCTGGCATTGTTCTTGGCATTCAGCACTTCATGACGGATCTTCTTCTTTTTCAGCATGTCACTGATCAGTTCCGATGTCTCAACGGCGATCGTACCGACAAGCACAGGCTGTCCCTTCTCATGTCTTTCAATGACTTCATTGACCAGGGCTTCAAACTTTGCCTTCTTGGTTCCGTATACAGCATCCGGATAGTCGATCCTGGCAACCGGACGGTTGGTCGGGATCTCATACACCAGCATGTTATAGATCTCACGGAATTCTTCTTCCTCGGTCTTTGCGGTACCGGTCATACCGGCCAGCTTGTTGTACAGACGGAAGAAGTTCTGGTAGGTGATCGTTGCCAGGACCGTAGTCTCCTGTTTGATCGAAATACCTTCCTTGGCACATACAGCCTGATGCAGACCGTCAGACCACTCTCTGCCCTTCATCAGACGTCCGGTATTGGGATCGACGATGATGATCTCATCACCTTCCTTGTCCACGACATATTCAATATCTCTGGACATGATATAGTTTGCCTTCAGTGCCTGATGGATTCTGTGCAGAAGCTGTGTATGTTCAAGATTATACAGATTCTCGATATGGAAAGCCTTCTCGGCCAGGGATACACCCTTCTCAGTCAGCTGTACCGTACGTCCCTTGACATCGATCTCATAGTCTTCATCGTTCTTCAGACGTTTGACAAACCGGTCTGCCTGCAGGTAGAGATTGGCTGTCTGCCGCATACCGCCGGAAATGATCAGAGGTGTACGTGATTCATCGATCAGGATCGAGTCGACCTCATCCACAAGCGCAAAGTTCAGACCGCGCTGTACTCTGTCGGAAGGTTTCTTTACCATGTTGTCTCTCAGGTAGTCAAAACCCAGTTCTGAGTTGGTCGTATAGGTAATATCACAGTTATAGGCAGCACGCTTCTGGGCAGGCGAAAGCTGCCGCAGGTTCAGACCAACAGTCAGACCGAGGAAACGATGGATCGCTCCCATCCACTGCGAGTCACGTTCAGACAGATATTCATTGACCGTCACGACATGAACACCCTGTCCTGCCAGCGCATTCAGATAGACAGCCATGACCGATGTCAGGGTCTTACCTTCACCGGTCTTCATCTCCGCAATGTTGCCCTCCTGCATGACGGCAGCACCGACCAGCTGTACATGATACGGGTATTCGCCGATCACTCTGCGGCAGGCTTCACGTGCTGTCGCAAATGCTTCGGGGAGAATGTCATCCAGTGTCTCACCGGCTGCCAGACGTTCCTTCAGCTTCGGTGTCATTGCCTTCAGTTCGTCACCACTCAGCTTACTGTATTTATCTGCCAGATCTTCAGCCGGCTTGATCTTCTTTTCTATAGCCTTCAGCTTGCGGCCATCCGTATTAAACAAGGTATCGATGAAATTTGCCATAAGCCCTCCATGATAAAAACATACATTAAAATGCCTTCTTATTATAACTGACCGGAGAGTTCTGTTCAAGGAAGCGTCTTTTCAACCGCTGACAGGGTATAGATCTGTTTCTGACAGGGAATGCCCTGCAAAGCCCTGAGAGCCCCGCGGATCGTTGCCCCGGTCGTATATACATCATCACAAAGCAGTACTTTCTTCGGTATGACAGCACCCTCCTTCAGGATGATATGTTCCTTCATCTGCTGTCTTTCCTCATATGTCAGCTCTTTCTGTATTGCTGTATCCGTCTTTGTAAAGACTTCCAGCATCGGCATGCGCACACAGGCAAAGATCTCCTGCAGATGCGAGAATCCTCTGCGTTCCAGATTCTGCGGACTGCTGGGCATCAGCACCAGTGTCCATCCCCTGTACTTCCGCCGGAATCTGTCTTTGCATGTATACAGGAAGACATCTCTGAGGGCTTCATCCCCGCATTCCTTAAACTGCAGCAGACAGTCACGGAAACCGCCGTCATAGGCATATTCCGCATATGCCTTCACCCCGTCTACGGTGAACCGCTTCCCTGTCCGGTGCCAGCCGTTCCGGCATTCCTCACACAGCAGATCATCTCCGGCAAGCAGTTCCCGCAGGCTGTTCTCACCGATCGTCTTACCGCACATCAGACAGCGCATGACAGATTGGCCCTCCGTATATCTTCCCGGCATTCCCGCACCGTCTGACTGTATTCGCCCTGAATAAACAGGACATCACCGGTCGGAGCCGCAAATGTTCTGCCGGCGCGTCCTGCCATCTGGATCAGCCCGGCACGGTCAAAGATACGATGATCAGCACGGTAGATGCAGATCTGGGCATCGGCTATCGTCACGCCTCTTTCCAGTACGGTCGTCGCCACGATCATGCCCTGCGGATCACTGCGGAAGTGTTCGATCACTTCATCGCGGTTCTCCGTCCTGCTTGTGCAGAGTGCGACCGGATAGAGCAGCCGCAGAAACATGTGCAGCACTTTTCCCAGACGAATCGTCGGCACAAAGATCATCCGCGGATGTTTCCTGTGGGTATTGATCCAGTGCAGCAGATACACCAGCCGAAGCGGCAGAAAGCCGGTGCGGATCACAGGCTCAGGCAGCGGATACCCATGCGGCCTCTGATTCAGCACCAGCCGGTACAGCGTTCCTTTGGATACGCGGCGTTCCAGTTCCCGGTCGGGTGTAGCTGTCAGATAGATACAGTGTCCCCTGCAGGCACTGGCAGCGATCCCGTGCAGGACCGGATCCCCCTTGAACGGAAAAGCATCCGGCTCATCCAGGATCAGCAGATCGAAAGCCCGGTAATACCGGTACAGCTGGTGAGTCGTACAGACGATCAGGTCACCGTCAGTAACCGTCGTATATCCCTGGCATACCGGCACGACCCTGGATCTTGCAAATATGCCCGAAAGCCTGGCGGAAAGCTCCAGCACCACCTGCCTGCGGGAGATCGCAAAGCATACCTTTTTCCTTTCCTTCAGCATCGCGGCAATCGTCTCAATGACCATTTCCGTCTTTCCGGCACCGCAGACACACTGCAGCAGTACATCTGAACTCCTGACCTTGGCCAGACATGCCTCTGAGACGCGTTTCTGGGCCTCTGTCAGCGGATATTTCAGCATATACTCCTCTGCCCCTGCCTGCACTTCCTGCAGTGATACAGGCTCTGATTCTTCCTGCAGAAGAGCCCTGCCAAAGTGTATGCACCGACGGCAGTACCATCCCCTGCTTCCCTTGTAAAACCATTGTCTGTCGGTATTCCCGCATCGCGGACAGCGCATATTCTCACCTCCCGCATTTCATATTTGCGGAATACCTGCCGATTCCCTGTCAGACCGTATGAAAACCTCCCCGTAAAGAGGAGGTCATTCACAAACTGTATACAGGATCGTTATCCCTGTGTGCCTTCTTCCGCCGGTGCCTCGGTCGCATACATGGAGCCAAGGGATACCGTATAGTTGATCGGTGCCGTACTGTTGGTCGGACCCGTCTGGTTCCAGATAATACTACCGGCAGGAACAGTATCAGAATACTCTTCGCTTCTGGTACCCGGAGATACACCCAGTGAATTCAGCGCATTGAGGAACTCTGCTTCCGTTACACCCTCATAGCTCGGTACCGTAATACCGCTGGAGATAAGCAGTTCCACGGTGCTGCCGGGACTGGCAGACTTGTTCTCATACTGCGTCGTACCATTCAAAGTCTGGGTGATGACCGTACCGACAGGCTTGCCATAGTCCTTGTATGTCTTGACATAGTTGATCTTGGCAGTACCGCTGTATGCGGCATTCAGCTCCGCAAAGAAAGCATTCGCCTCGTCTTCGGTAAGATCCGTAAAGTTCTTGATCACAGGCTGTCCTACCGATACACCATACTGGATCTCTGCTGTCTCCCAGACAATACCCTGCGCCGGCAGCATGTATTCTATCGAGCCCTTCGGCTGGTTGCCGTACACTTCAATATATACAGGCTTCAGATTACTGCCGGTCGTCCACTTATCCGCATCAGCCTTGGATTTGCCGACCTGACTGACCAGGGTCACAGGAGGACCGCCGCTGATCGAAACAGTCACTGTACCGCCGGCACTGATCGGTGTTCCCGCTGCCGGATTCTGTCTCACAACGCCGCCCTTCGGTGCCGCATTGCTGGCTTCCTCGTTAAAGATCACCTTGACACCGTTATTGGCACCCCAGTTGGCAACATCCTGTCTTGTATAGGAAGAGAAGTCGGGAACCACACCCGCGGTACTCTCCGACGGCTGCGGTGTACTGGCTGTCTTGTTGGACGCAATGACGACCGTAACAGCCGCAGAACGCTTGACGCTCTCTCCTTCTGCCGGTGTCACCGAGATCACGGTTCCGTCAGGCAGACTGCTTTCCAGTGTTTCATAGACAACATTGGTAAACCCGTTGTCATTGAACCACGCTTCTGCTTCCTCTCTGGTAAGATTGGCCAGTGTCGGAAGTTCGATCTCGGACTCCGGATCGGCACCCTGTGAAAGTGTTACCACAAGTGTATTCTTCTTCAGCTTCTTGCCGGCTTTCGGATCCTGGGCAATGACAACATCCGCCGGCACTCTGTCATCGTACTCATATTTGAACTCGACTTTTTTATCAGAGATCTTGTTATCTTTTGCCCATGTCTGTACCTGTTCCTTTGTCTGTCCGGCAAAGTTCGGAACCTTGACCTTACTGCCTCCGGATAACCAGAGGTATAACCCGAATGCACAAAGCAAAAGGATCAGTCCGATCACTACACCTGCGAGGATCTTGGTCTTTAAATCAAAACGTTCTTCATCCATATTTCTTACCCTCTTTGATATATATCATAAAAGATTGAAGACTTTTCTTCCACTTATTTCAGCTTCCTGCCGCACATCGGACAGAATACTTCATCACCTTCCAGCGTCCCGCCGCAGTCAGGACAGGTATTCTGTGTTTCCTGCAGTCTTGCACCGCAGTCTCTGCAGAACACTGCCTCTGCCCTGTTTGATCTGCCGCATTTCGGACAGATCTTCTCATCCGCAAAACGAATGACATCCGGTTCTGCCACAGGGATTTCTTCTTCAAGGTAAGAACCATCCATGATCTTCTTAAACTGCTCAGATTCCGCCCACTCCTGACATTCCAGAGCTCTGACAGCCATAAACGGATGGGAAGCACCGCTGAGCAGATAGAATTCCAGTGTCTTGTCCCACTTGGAATCAGAAGTGATCTTCCGGTATTCCTCCGCCTGTGCCATGAAAGCTTCCCTGCTCGGTGTATCCTGAATATTCTTGTTAAAACCGGCAAGACGCATGCATACTTCGATCATCTTGTCTGCGGTTCCGTCACAGATTACAGCCGCTCTGTCTGCGGAGTACTCACTGCAGCGCATCCAGTAGAAGAAAGCAACCTGCAGGGGGATCGTGATCAGATTTCCAAAAGGCAGTCCGGCTACCGAACCGGCTGTACCGCCGATCAGAATACCGCCCATCGTCCTGTAGAGTACATGATGGCAGGCAATATGACCGCACTCATGGGCCAGGATCGTCGGGATCAGCTCCTCTGGCATCGTATCCAGCAGACCGGAAGTGATCACGATAAACGGATCCGTCTCTCCCGATGTAAAAGCATTGGGACGTACATCAAGCATCAGGTACAGCTCCGGCACCTTGATTCCGAGTTTCTCACAGATCGGCACCAGCATTTCCTTATATCTGGGAAGCTGATCATCACCGATACGGATATAAGAAGACAGGTTTCTGAGTTTTGCCTGCCGTTCATTCCATTCCTTCAGGAACATCTTCAGAAGACTTGTAAAGCCCGGTATAGCCTGCAGTGTCTGCAGAGCTGCCTGGTCCGAATCATGAATATAGTATTTGGATTCAACAGCCATGGTATTACCTCCGATATTCTCAGTATGACACAAAACCTGCCGAATTGAGCACGAAGATGATATGCTTTCCGCTGTACTGTATGTCATAATGAACTCAGAAAGAAGGTGCAATATGAGTCATTTTCCCAAAGATTTCCTGTGGGGCGGTGCTACCGCTGCCAACCAGGTGGAAGGCGCCTGGAACGAAGACGGCAGAGGTCCTGCCCTGACTGATGTTACGACCGGCGGTACAGTGAATACACCCAGGCTGATCACTTATCTTGATAAAGACGGCAATCCCGGTACACTCTCCCGGGGACAGTCTCTTCCCGAAGGTGCGCATTATGCCGTACTGGATGGGTATTACTACCCCAATCATCTCGGCGTAGATGAATACCACAGGTATAAGGAAGACTTCGCACTGTTTGCGGAGATGGGTTTCAAGACCTACAGAATGTCGATTTCCTGGTCCAGACTCTTCCCCAGAGGTGATGAGAATGAGCCCAATAAGGCAGGTGTAGAGCACTACCGCAAGGTCTTTGAAGAACTGCGCAAAAACAATATCGAACCTCTGGTAACGATCTGGCACTTTGATACACCGATGTATCTGGAAGAGCATTACGGCGGCTGGAACAACCGTCAGCTGATCGACTTCTATACGAAGTTTGCGACGACCTGCTTTACCGAATACAAGGGACTTGTACACTATTGGCTGACCTTTAATGAGATCAATAATACCGTCAGTTTCGTCCAGGTGCCCGAAGGAGCCGATGCCGATAAGATCTATCAGGAAAGATACCAGCAGCTCCATCACCAGTTCGTTGCCAGTGCCAAGGCCGTACAGATCGGACATGCGGTCGATCCTTCCAACATGATCGGCTGTATGATCTGCGGTGTTGCGACATATCCTGCGACATGTGATCCTGCCGATGTGCTGGAAAACCGTCACTCCTGGGAGAGAAAGCTCCTCTACTGCTCCGATGTACAGTGCAGAGGATATTATCCTACATATGCCCAGAGACTCTGGAATGAGCACAATGTCCAGCTGGACATCACCGATGAAGATCTTATCGACCTGGCTAACGGCACTGTAGATATGTATACTTTCTCGTACTACATGTCCAATCTGGTCACCACCCACAAGGTTACCGATACTGTTGGCGGAAACTTCTCCCTGGGTGCCAGAAACGAATATCTGCAGTATTCCGACTGGGGATGGGCATTTGACCCGACCGGTCTGCAGTACTACCTGGAGACTCTGTATGACCGTTATGAACTGCCGATGATGGTCGTTGAAAACGGTCTCGGTGCCTACGATACCGTAGAAGAAGACGGTTCCATCCATGATCCGTTCCGTATCGATTACTACCGTGAACATATCAAGGCCATGGACAGAGCAATTGCCAACGGTGTAGAACTGATCGGCTACACGACCTGGGGATGCATAGATGTTGTCTCTGCCGGCACCGGTGAGATCCGCAAGCGTTACGGTTTCATCTACGTTGATGTGGATGATGAAGGCAACGGTACCCTGAACAGATCCCGCAAGGATTCCTTCTACTGGTATAAGAAAGTCATTGCCAGCAACGGCGAAGATCTTGCCTGACATACACAAATAAAGTTCATCTTGCGATGAACTTCAGCCTGTTGACAAAGTCAAAA
>DFIS01000013.1 GCA_002372175.1 Solobacterium sp. UBA3691 | reverse complement strand
TATACAAGCATGATCCTCGGCAGGAAGAACATCGTACTGTACGGGAACGGATATCTTGAGGATACACTGCTTGGCCATACCTTTCGCTTATCCTCGGGATCGTTCTACCAGATCAACCATGCCCAGACCGAAAAGCTCTACCGCAAAGCCATGGAGCTGGCAGATGTAAAGAAGACAGATACGGTACTGGATGCCTACTGCGGAATCGGCACGATCGGTATATGCATGGCGGACAAAGCCGGAAAGATCATCGGTGTGGAGATCAACCGCGAAGCCGTAAGGGATGCGGCAGAGAACGCAAAACGCAACGGGTTTGAGAATACCGAGTACACGGCAGAGGATGCCGGTATCTGGATGCGCAAAGCCGCAGGGGAAAAGCACAGGATCGATACCGTGATCATGGATCCGCCGCGGGCAGGTGCCGATGAAGCCTTCCTCTCGTCATTAGTCAGACTCTCGCCGTCCAGAGTCGTCTATATTTCCTGTGACCCAACGACACAGGTACGGGATATCCGCTATCTGAAGAAATACGGATATCAGCTGCGGAGCATCCATCCCTTTGACCTCTTTCCGTTTACACCGCACATTGAAGCCATCGCGCTTCTTGAGCATACGGGGAGCCGGAAAGGTATAAAAGCGTATGAATAAAACAGAACTGTACAGAAGACTGTATGAGCTTCAGGACCTGAAATACCGGGACATGCAGATACGGATCATACCTTCGACAGATCCGGAATCGATCATCGGTGTAAGAACACCTGCACTCAGGACGATCGCAAAGGAAATACTGAGATCCGGGGAGTACGAAGAATTCCTGAAGGAACTGCCGCACAGATATTTTGAGGAGAACCAGCTGCAGGCATTTATCATCTCCGGCATGAAGGATCCGCAGGTATGCATGCAGGAACTGGAGAGATTTCTGCCCTATGTTGATAACTGGGCTACCTGCGACCAGATGTCTCCGGGTATATTCCGGAAACACAAAGAGCTCCTTTTTGAACATGTAAGAAAATGGATCAGGTCGGACAGACCCTATACCGTAAGATTCGGGGTGGGAATGCTGATGCAGCATTTTCTGGATGAGGATTATGACCCGCGGTATCCTGAGATGGCAGCCGGAATCAGGTCTGACGAATACTATGTCAATATGATGATCGCCTGGTATTTTGCGACTGCCCTGGCAAAGCAGTATGACAGTATTCTCCCGTATATCGAACAGAAACAGCTTGATCCATGGACACATAATAAGGCGATACAGAAGAGTATTGAAAGCTATAGAATTACAGATGAACAGAAGGCATATCTGAAGACACTGAAGGTAAGCGTACAGAAGTAAATGCAGGATGAAACTGATTGAACCAACAATGGAATACGAGCAGCAGATCCGGGCTTACAGGAATGCCTTTCTTGCATCCGGCAGTTCGATGGACGGCACCGGGGGTATGCCTCACTGATGCTGAAAATGGTGCTTCCAAAGTGCAGAGAACTCGGTATGGACCGGGTGCTGATCACCTGCATCAGGGGCAATGAAGGCAGTAAACGGGCGATCCTGAACAACGGCGGCATATACGAATCTACGGTATCTGAACCTGACGCAAAGGTCGAACTGGAAAGATACTGGATATATCTGTCCGCGTGATTCTGCTGTCTGCCGAGAAGTCATTTACAGATGTATTTGAAACAAAAGAGAAAGGCTGGAATCGTACAGAATGATCTTTATCGGTAAAGATGATCTGGCACTAATACAACTGACGGAAGAAACGGAGAGACTGTCTTTCCGTGATATTGAAGGCGCTTTGCCGGATCATTTCTGTGATGCTGTTTATGCACTATATCAGAACAGACTGTACGGAATGGTTACCTACGGGGATGCTCTGCGGGCACATCAGGCAGGGGAGCAGGATGTTTCCCTCAACAGACGCTTCCGTTCCGTGAAGCCCTCCGATTATATTGAAGCCAGAGAGATCTTCCGTGATCACTACCGGATACATCATCTGCCGGTAATTGACAGTGACGGGATATTCCTGGGTGTGTTCAGCCGCTTTGATGATCTGCTGTATCTGAAGTACTGCAGCAGCTTTGAGCACGACCGCTTCGCCGGCAGATACTTTGCCTGGCATCCCCGGATCCAGCTGGTAAGACCTGTCGGTAAAGGAAACACCAGACAGACCCTGTATGACGCCTGGAAGAAACAGCTGATTCGGTATGGATGTACGGTGCGGGAGACAGCATGGGATGATATAGAGGATGTCAGGAAGAATAACGGACTGATCCTGTATACGGATGAAGAGGAGAAGCGCGGGGCAGCATACATGAGAATGCTGAAAAACCTTCCGTTTGATACCGATAATTCGATGACATACTGTGAACTGCTGCGGGCAGTGAATGCGCCTCCTGCCGAACTGATCTTTCAGGATCTGGAAGCCAGAGGTATCCATGTCGTGATCCTGAGCGCATGTCCGAAAGACAGCAGTTATCAATTACAGCTGCGTCAGGCTTTCGCTGAGAGGGCACAAAAGTATCAGGGTGATCTGTCCTGCGTACATGACGATGAAGCCTGTGCCTTTTATGGTGAAGACTGCACCCCGGAATATGCTGCGGCAGTCGGCAGACACATGTTCATCATGGAAAAGCAGAATTCGTTTACGAGACTGAAGGACGGTGACGAACCGTATTTCCATATCACAAACGGAGAAAGACTGACGGCAGGACAGCCGGCCAAAGCTGCGCATGAGATATACTTCTTCGGCCCGTGCCTGACCGTAGGCAGTTATGTGGAGGATAAGCATACTGTCGAAAGTCATCTGCAGCAGATGCTGAATGAACAGGGATATTCCTGCAGGGTCATCAACTGCGGCAGCTGGGGAACGGTATACTCTCTGCTGACGAGGATCACCTCCACCCCGATGAGACCCGGAGATACAGCCGTCATCTTTGAAAGCAGCTTTGTCTATGAGGGCTTTGAACAGATCGACCTGTATGAGGTTCTTGAAAACAACAGCGTACCGGCATCCTGGCTTACCGATTCACCGGTGCACTGCAACAGTCAGGTCAATCGCCTGTACGCAGAAGCGGTCATGGCAAAGATGAAAGATGCCGGGTATCTGCAGAAAGATGACGGACCGGAATATGAGCGGAATACAGATCTGTGTGTATCCGCGGAAGCGGTAAACCTGTTATACATCGACCGGTACTTTTACGGGATGAAAGATAAGTTTCAGCATGGCAGAACAGGGAATATCAGTATGCATGCCAACCCGTTTACCCTGGGTCACCGGTATCTTGCGGAATATGCGGCTGCGCATACAGATCATCTGATCATCTCAGTGATCGAAGAGGAACAGGGGATCTTCAGCTTTGCGGAAAGATATGCCATGGTCTGTGAAGCCCTGAAGGATCTGGACAATGTGACGATCGTACCCGCAGGACCTTTCCAGGCAAACAGAGCTGTCTTCCCGGACTACTTTGTGAAGACGGCAGATACATTTGAGAAGAATGCGGAAAATGATTCCCGTATCTTCGGCTCACTGATCGCACCGGCTCTCTGTATCCGGTACCGCTTTGTGGGTGATGAGGAACATAACCCGAAGATGAAGAAGTTCAACCGGATCCTGTCGGAGGTTCTCGGAGAATACGGTATTGAGACGGTGATCATCGAACGTGCCAGAAAAGACGGCAGTGTCATCTCTGCTTCGCAAGTGCGCAAAATGGATGAAGAAGAAGCCCGTAAATATGTTCCGGCATCGACCCTGCGCATCATGAAGGGAATTCTGGCTGACTGGGAAGATGTACAGTCTGTCCGTATGCCGAGGGTGAGAGTATAGTGTAAACAGGAATACAGGGGAAGGAAGATACCTATGAAGGTAAGATGGATCATCGGCAATATCTGTATCATGATCACGGTCGTTTTCAACGTGTATCTTTCCCTTGTCATGACACACCGCATACAGACGGTTGTCCAGAAGGGTGCAGCCATGAGAGTCTTCCGCTATGAGCTTCTTGCCTGCGTGATCTTTTTCCTGTGTGCGCTGGATCTGCGTTCCGGTATCTTTACGCTGAAGGGGACACTGCCGTTAAAGATGCTCGGCTGGCTGCTGCGTATTGCGGCAGTCACGGTCACGGCCGTCCTGCTGTATTTTATCGGCAGGGTCACAGCCGGCAGTTTCATCCGTTCAAAACCCGCAGCCGACAATGCCCTTGTGCTGGGCCTGGCACTGGAAAACGGCAGACCTGCGGATGATCTGCTGAAGCGGCTGGACACGGCGGAGAAGTACCTGAAGGAGAACCCGGAGGCCGTGCTGATCCTGACCGGAGGCAATCCCGATGATACCGGAAGAACGGAAGCTATGGTCATGCGGGAAGTTCTGACTGCGCACGGCATCGCCGAAGAAAAACTGAGGATGGAAGACCGGGCCAAGACGACCTGGGAGAATTTCCGCAATGCCGCAAAGATGGTGGATACTGCGAAACCCGTGGCGGTGATCACCAGCAATTATCATATGGACAGAGCCGTGCTGACCGCGCAGAGGGCAGGCTTTACGGCGATCCTGCGGTATCCTGCACCTTCGTCGTTTGCCGGCTTTGGCGCCAATGTGATGTGGGAAGTCATTGCCGAACTGAGCGGCCTGCTGCGGAAGCTGTAACCGGCTCATCAGCACGATATGACAGGAGGGAAATACCGACATGTATAGATTTGCAGAAAAACACCCTGTACTGTTTGAGATGCCGGTGATCATTGCCGGTTTTCTGACGGCAGCTGTGATCACGGTATTCGGCACTTCGGCAGGTCTGAATGCAGATCTCTGTGCCTGTATCGGCAGATACGCGGCTGCCTTGTTTCTGTATATTCTTTACCGCAGAGCTTTCCGGGGTCCAAAGCCGCAGGATCATCCTGCCTATGCTGTTCCGGCCCTGTTTTTTGCGCTCTGGAACATTTTCTACAATGTCTGTAACGGGATCCCGCTTGCGGATCTGAACAGCTTCCCGGAAGCCGTGATCCTGGCAGGAGCACCGGCCGTGTTTGAAGAAGTGATCTTCCGCGGTATTTTCCTCTATAACCTGAAGAAGAAAGGCCATGGGGATATCTCCGCCGTGCTGATCTCGGCAGCTGTGTTTGCGGCTGTGCATCTGACCAATATCGTCGGAAACGAGGCTTTGGCGGTATTGATCCAGGCAGGCTATTCGTTTGTCATCGGCATGGTGTTTGCGGCAGTATATCTGAAAAACGGCAGGATCTCCCAGGTCATCCTGGCACACTTCCTGACCGATCTCATCAACCACATCTTTGCGTCTTCACCGGCATCCGCGAGTACTCTGCATCTGATCATATTCGGCATCCTGCTTGCGTCTGAAGCGGTCTATGCACTGTGGCTTGCCGGCAGAAAGGAATGATCCTGAACATCCGTATGAGGTTTGAACATACACATCGTCATGGGTTTCTGATCGGTTTTGCGGATTTCTTCACGGCCGGTATTTTTCTGCTTGTGTACATGCCGATGGGCCTGCAGGACGAGCTGGATCAGATCCTTGGCAGAAGAACACAGCGCTACTGGATCGCTTATCTGCTTGGCATACCGACACTGTTTATCTATACGCTGGTCTGGATGGCACGCATTGCCGAAGAACTGAAGGAGAAAGCAGAAGAACTGGGTATCGAAGGAAGGCATACGTCTTTCCGTCACATGTTCTGCTGGAACGTCTTCGGTGTACTGTGCTTCGGTCCGATGATCGCAACACACAGATTTTTTCATACCCTGAATCAGATAGAAGAAGTCATGAATGCATCCGAACAACCGGATGTTAATTAACATTTTTGACGAAATACACAATATAAATATCGATAAAATCTTGCGCAATGTGAGAAAAAAAGTGATAATCTACTGGGAATCTTATGAAAACATATAAGACTGGTTTATTAATGGGTGTGTTTGATCTGTTCCATGTCGGGCATCTGCAGCTGATCAGGAATGCATCTGCACACTGTGAATCTCTCAGAGTCGGTGTCCTGTCGGATGAACTTGTCCGCCGGTACAAGGGACATGATCCTGTGATCCCGGAAGAGGAGCGCAGACAGATCGTGGAAGCCGTCAAGGGTGTTAATGAGGCTTTTATCGTCAGAGGAGAAGTAACGAAGATCGGTGAATGGTACAGAAAACCGTATGACTGTTTCTTCTCGGGAGATGACCATGCCGGTGATCCTTACTGGGAAAATGAAAAAGAAGAACTGCAGAAGCTTGGCTCGGATATACAGTTTTTTCCGTATACAGAGTCACAAAGTACAGCCGGAATCATTCAGAAGATCATACAAAACAGCGGGGGATATCAATAATGAGAATACTGATCACAGGCGGCTCGGGATTTATCGGATCGCATCTGGCACACAGACTGCTCGCGGAAGGAAACGAAGTCTGGGTTCTGGACAATCTGTTTTCCGGAGCGCTGCGCAATATAGAAGATCTGCTTGGCAATGAGAGGTTCACCTTCCTTCACCAGGATGTCATGGATCCTTTTGATGTGGAAGTAGACCAGATCTATCATCTGGCATGTCCTGCCAGTCCGATCTATTATCAGAAAGATCCTGTCAAAACCGTCAGGACAAGTGTGGAAGGCGCGATCAATGTTCTGGATCTGGCAAGAAAAACAGGAGCCAGAGTACTGCTGACAAGCACCAGTGAGATCTATGGCGATCCCGAGATCCATCCGCAGCCGGAGAGCTACCGCGGCAATGTCAGCACGATCGGACCCAGAGCCTGTTATGATGAAGGCAAGCGGGTCAGTGAGACACTGTTCTTCGATTATCACAGACAGTACGGTGTGGATATCCGTGTTGTCAGGATCTTCAATACCTACGGACCGCGGATGGCGATGAACGACGGCAGAGTTGTGTCGAACTTCGTTGTGGCAGCACTGCAGGGCAGGGATGTTGAGGTATACGGTGATGGTTCGCAGACCAGAAGCTTCTGTTTCGTGGATGATACCGCGGAGGCTCTGATCCGGATGATGAATCAGGAATCATTCCTCGGACCGGTAAATATCGGCAATCCGGATGAGCGGACGGTAAAGGACCTGGCGGAGAAGGCGATCAGCCTGACAGGTGCAGACGTGAAGATCGTCTACCGGGAGCTGCCTCAGGATGATCCGGTCAGAAGAAAGCCGGATATCTCCCTGGCAAAGGAAAAACTGCAGTGGCAGCCGACCATAACCATCGATGAAGGTCTGACAAAAACAATAGCTTACTTCAGAGAGACGCTTGGTCTCTGAACCTGATCAACAGCCGTAATGACACAAAAAGACAGTATTTTCAAACCATTTATCACCGGTATCAGAGGCTGTGCATGTATATGTATTATGCTGGATCATTATCTTGGCATATATAAGTACGCACAGTCTTTTTCTCGTATCCCGGTACTTGATGCAGTCCTGGCTTCACCGTGTGCATTTCTGCTGAATGAAACATTCTGGCTGTATCTGTTCTGTGTCATCAGCGGTTATCTTGCGGCAGACCGGTGCTGCAGTCTGCGGGAGGTCATCTTCAGGAGTCTGCATCGTCTGGGAAAGTTCGCAGTGCATATTCTTTTTTCATATATCGTGATCTATATCATCTGTATTACGGCTGGCTTTCATAATGCAGAGATGAGTGATCTCTTTCAGTGTGACTGGTTTGCGTATTTTTACGGCGATACATATACACTGAGGGATGTGCTTACAGGGCCTTATGATGTACTGGTCAGAGGATATGCAAAACTGAATAATCCCTACTGGATGCTGGGTGATCTGTATTGGTCATCTGTACTGATCTATGTGCTTTGCTGGATGGGCAGGCAGGTCTCAGACAGATCGTACAGACCAGGCCGTCTGCCTGCGGCTGCTGCAGCAGTCTGGCTCTGTTTTCGGGTATCAGCTGTTGCCGGCGCCTGTGTGACTGGCATGTTTGCGTGTATGTGTGAAAAAGACTGTCAGCAGGATAGACGATGTATACCATATGCATTATCCGCAGCCGCATGTCTCTTGTTCCTGCTTCCGGAAAGCAGAGTGTCTTTACTGTTTGGACTTCTGCTTATTCTCATACCGCGGTGGAAGATTACAGAACGTTTATTCAGCACCCGGACTGCTGTTTCTCTCGGCAGACTCAGCTGGGGTATATACAGCTTTCACTGGCCTCTGATCTGCTCGGCAGGAGCCCTGATCATGCGTTATTCTGCGGTATCTTTCAGCCTTGTACATGCATATCTTCTGACTTTTCTTCTGATCGTTATACTTACTGTCCTGCTTACTGTCTTTTATGAGAGAACTCTTGGCAGGACAGCTGTAAAAGCTGAGGAAGTATTCAGTAATATGCTGCACAGGATCCTGCAGATCTGATTCGCTTTCCGAAAGCTTGTGCAGGATACCGTGGCAGACTGCAGGGCTCCGCCATATAATGGATATAAGTACAGTCAGCAGGTGCAGAATCACCTTTATTACATATCCTTCTCACATTAGTGAATATGCGCAGAAGGACCGCGGAGAAGCGCTGACAGCAGAGAAGACCCGGTCATAACGGAGATCTTATGAAGAATGGTTTTACACTGTATACGCTGGCCTGGACCGTCATTTTTACGCTGATACGCTTTGTATTATCACGCTTTGGACTGATGCTCAGACAATGGGCGATCCTCGCAGGGATCGGTATTATCCTGCTGGGTATCATCGCTTCTGTTGTCCAGATGATCATACGTCTGGAGAACCGTAAGACACGGATGATCATCTCCCTGATCTTTGTCGGTTCGACGATGGCCCTTGCCTTCTCGCAGTATCCGGCAGCGGTATTTGCGTATATGCCTGAACATGTGACAGAACGGGACGGGAAGAAGTATGCAGCCTATGTCAACAGCTTCCAGGATACGTATGCATTCCTGCATGAGTATGTGAATGATATCGTCTGCGGACAGGTGATCCGCATTGAAGAATACTATGGCGAAGGGGCATTCGATCCCTTCACGGATGGATCACATCCGGTACAGAAAGCCGCATTCTATGATGAAAGCGGACAGTTTACGGAAGTGAAGGAATACTGACAGCTGAGGAAATACATATGAAAGTCTATATTCTGCGGCACGGACAGACGGACGCAAATAAAAAGTACCTGCTTCAGGGCAGAAGCGATCTGCCGCTGAATGATACCGGTATACTGCAGGCCAGAGAAGTGGGAGAAGGCTTCCGCAGGCTGGGGATCACCTTTACAAAGGTATATTCAAGTCCGCTGCAGAGAGCTGTGCAGACAGCACAGTATGCGGCAGAAGGCATACCTGTAAAAACAGATGACCGCCTGCTGGAGATGGATTACGGACCCTATGAAGGGACAGATCTCAGGTCCATGCCTGAGGAAGTCATTGCCTTCTTTCACGATTTTGTCAATACACCGGCACCGCCGGGGATGGAACAGCTGCGTGACGTTACCGCGCGTCTTGGGGCATTCCTGGAGGAGCTGAAGAAGACAGCACCGGAGGGAAATATCCTGCTTTCCACGCATGCCATTGCATTAAAGGGAGCTCTCGAATACCTGATGCCGGAAGCTGAGGGAAAGTGGTGGTCGACCAACATAGGCAATTGTGCTGTCTTTGTGACCGAACTGAGAGAAGACGGCTATACGGAACCGCAGGAAGTGATCCTGCAGAAAGGGGAATGATCATGGAACTGGAAAAGATCATCCGTGAACGGTATTCCGTTCGTCACTACAGCGAAGAAACGATTCCTGCAGAAGTACTCGATCAGATCATCGAAGCCGGAAGGATCGCACCGACTGCCGGCAACCGCCAGCCTCAGCGTATCTATATCCTGAAGAGTGAGGAAGCCCTCGCAAAGATCCGCGAGATCACACCGTGTGCCTTCAATGCCCCGGCCGTGCTTCTGTTTGCCTACAACAGGGATGAACAGTGGACCAATGCTCTGGAGGAAGGCATCTGTGCAGGTCAGCAGGATGTCAGTATCGTGGCCACACACATCATGCTGGAAGCGTGGAATCTCGGGGTTGGTTCCTGCTGGGTCAACCGTTTTCCCAACACGGAGACCGGCAGGGCTTTCGGACTTCCGGAAAACGAGATCCCGGTATTGCTGATGCCCCTGGGATATCCTGCTGAGGATAGTACACCCGGTCCCAAACACACACTCAGAAAAGACAGAAACGAAACGGTCAGAGAACTGTAAAAAAGATGCCGCGAAGGCATCTTCTGCTATTTGTCATACTTGCGGGAAGTACCGCGGAACGCTTCGACCGGATATTTCTCTGCCTGTTTACGCAGCTTGTCCAGGATGATCTGATCCATGTCGAGACCCAGCGCCACCGCCAGATCCGTGCAGTAGATCAGCACATCCGCAAGCTCATCCTTCACATCCTGCAGATCGTAGTCTGTATCCGACCACTGGAAGCACTCCAGCAGTTCACCGGCTTCGATACTGATCGAACGGGCAAAGGCGGCAGGAGAGTGGAACTGACCCCAGTCTCTGTCCGCAATGAACTTCTGTATTGCCTGTATCGTTTCTTCTTTCATATCTGTTCCTCTTTTCACATACAGTGTACCGCCGGAAAGGAGTATATGTCATGAAAACATATCTGTCCAAATCAAGATATACCAATGCCGTACAGTGTCCGAAGATGCTGTGGCTGCGTATCCATAAGCCTGAACTGTTCGATGACTCGGTCATGAACGAAGCCGTGCTGCAGACCGGCAGCGAAGTCGGTGACCTGGCAATGGGACTGTTCGGAGACTATACGGAAGTACCGTACGGTGATCTGAAGGAAATGATCCGCATAACATCCGAACTGATGGAAACAGATACAGATCATATTGCCGAGGCATCATTCTCCTATGAAGGCTGTTTCTGCAGCGTGGATATTCTCCGAAACAAGCATAACGGCCATGTGAATATCTACGAAGTCAAAAGCAGTACCTCCATGCATGATATCTACGAGGATGATGCGGCCTACCAGTATTACGTACTGAACGGACTCGGGTATACCGTGGATGAAGTATATCTGGTACACCTGAACAACAGCTATGAACGGATCGGAGAACTGGATCTTCAGCAGCTGTTCGTACAGGAGAATATCACCGGTACCGTAAAGGAAATGCAGGAGGGCGTCAGGGAATACCTGCAGTATCTGGATGACTATCTGCTGCAGAAGAAGGAACCGGAGCTGCCCGTTTCCGAGAACTGTCATGCCCCGTATGACTGCGGTTTCTTTGCACACTGTACGGAGCCGCTTGGCCATCCCAATGTCTTTGATCTGCAGGGGGTGACGTTCCGCACCAAGCTGAAGTATTACTCTGCAGGCATCACATCCTACGCCGATCTTGAAGAAGATGGCACGCTGTCACAGAAAGCCATGACCCAGATACGCCATGCCCTGCATGATCTGCCCGATCAGATCGACAGGGAGGCTGTACACGCACATCTCCTGGAGTATACGTATCCGCTGTACTTCCTGGACTTTGAGACCTTCCAGCCGGCGATACCGCTCTATGATCACTCCTTCCCGTATGAACAGATCGTCTTCCAGTACTCTCTGCACTATTACGAGGAAAAAGGCGGTAAGCTGAAACACAAGGAGTTCCTGGCAGAGGCAGACGGTGATCCAAGACGCGCCGCAGCTGAACATCTCTGTGCCGATATCCCCGAAGATGTCTGTATCGTCACCTACAACATGAGCTTTGAAAAGGGCAGGATCAAACGCCTGGCAGAGCTCTTTCCCGATCTGCACGATCACCTGATGAATATTTATGACCATATCATTGACCAGATGATCCCGTTCAGAAACATGTCTGTCTATACCTCTGCGATGCAGGGTTCCTACTCGATCAAGTATGTCCTGCCGGCACTGTTTCCCAATGATCCGGAGCTGGATTATCACAGCCTTGAAGGTGTGCATAACGGTGCCGAAGCCAGCAGTACATTCATGCGCATGCAGGGAATGAGCAGACAGGAACAGCAGGAATACAGAAGACAGCTGCTGTCCTACTGTTATCTTGATACCTATGCGATGGTAAAGATATACGATTATCTGCAGAAACTGTGAACATATGTAAAAAAATGCGGTTATAATGAGATTAACAGAATTTTACGGAGGATATAATCATGGGTAAATTCGTTGTAAGAAACACGAAGACAGGCATCAAGTTCGATCTCAAGGCAACTAACGGTGAAGTCATTGCGACATCCGAAGTCTACAAGACAAAGAAGACATGCCTGAACGGTATTGCCAGTGTACAGACAAACGCACCGGTCGCTGATGTCGAAGACCAGACAGTTGAAGGATTCGAAGTCAAAAAGCATCCGAAGTTTGAAGTCTATGCCGACAAGGCCGGTGAGACAAGATTCCGTCTGAAGGCAAAGAACGGTCAGATCATCGCTGTCAGCGAAGGATACAAGACCAAGAAGAGTGCTCTCAACGGTATCGAATCTGTCAGAAAGAACGCTGTTGACAGTCCGGTCACGGAAGAAGAATAATCACACAGGAACACGTGCTCCGGCACGTTTTCTTTTTGTCTGTTTACAGGTACAATAAACACAGTTAGGAGTACTTATCATGGCAAAGGAAATGCTTACGTTTATTCAGAACAGTCCTAGTGCTTTTCAGGCTGTTGAAAACATCCGAAACATGTTAACAAAAGAGGGCTTCGAGGTCCTCGATGAGAATCGTCCCTGGAAGCTGGAAAAGGGGAAGAACTATGTCGTTACCCGCAACGGCACATCGGTGCTGGCATTCAAGATCGGCAGTGATCTCAGTGAACCCTGCCTGCTGATGTCTGCCAGCCATACCGACTGTCCTTCCTTCAAGGTCAAGCCCAACGCGGTGATCAGTGACGAACACTTCGCAAGGCTGAATGTTGAGCCCTACGGCGGTCCGATCTATACACCGTGGGCAGACCGTCCGCTCTCGGTAGCCGGCAGAGTCATCGTGCGTGAGGGTAACCGCATCGTCTCCCGCAATGTCAATGTCGAGAAGGATCTCTGTGTGATCCCGAATGTGGCGATCCACATGAACAGGGAAGTCAATGACGGCTTCAAGATGAATCCGCAGGTAGATCTTCTGCCGCTGATCGCCGGTAAGAAGGACTTCTCGCTGAAGAAGTATCTGGCTGAGTATATCGGTATCGAAGAGGAAGATCTGCTGACCTTCGATCTGTTCCTCTATCCCCGTACACCGGGCTTTATCTGGGGTCCTGAGGGTGAATATCTCTCTTC
>DFIS01000020.1 GCA_002372175.1 Solobacterium sp. UBA3691 | reverse complement strand
AGAAACTGCACGGATACAGTAAGCGAAGCTGGTCAGTATCGATGGATTACCGCATCGCTAAACTAAATCCAGTCATCAGAGGCTGGATCAATTACTTCAGAATATGCGATATGAAAACATTGATGAAGGAAATGGACAGTTGGCTGAGAGTCAGAATCCGAATGTGTATCTGGAAACAGTGGAAGACACCGCAGCGACGGGAATGGGGACTGCGCAAACTTGGCATGAATGCATTCTGGGCTCACGTAAATGCGAACAGCCGAAAAGGTATCATGGCTATCGCATCAAGTGGTACTATGACTCATACCGTAACCATTGCCGTTCATAAAAGAAGAGGCCTGCTTTCGTTAGCAGACCACTACCAGTTAGTACATAGTTATTGAATTTCGAACCGCCGTATACCGAACGGTACGTACGGTGGTGTGAGAGGTCGGAAATAAATAGGAGGAAACCTATTTATTTCCTCCTACTCGATTTTTTGTTTATATGTTATCAGCAGAATGACATAAGTTTTTCGGGGGCTGTCGGTATAATATAAGAGCACAGGCGGAGGTACGGGTATGGAAAAGAGTAAGTTTCCCTGGAAGATCGTAATTGCGGCAATGCTTATCCAGGGCGGTGCCATGGGTATTGTTGCTAATACACAGGGGATCCTGTTTTCGGCGATCATCAATGATCTGGGATTCCGGGCAGGTGATCTCTCTCTGTATTATCTGATCCGTTCCATCGTGTCGGCACTGACAGTCACGACAACGACCAGATGGTTCTTTACTAAAAATCATAAACTTGTGATCGGTGCTCTCGGTTCCATGTATACATTGTCAGTGTGTGCCATGTCCATGTTCGGTCATCTCTGGCAGTGGTATATCGCAGCAGCTGTCAGCGGTATTGGCATGAGCTGTCTGATGGTCATCCTGACGATCATTCTGAATAACTGGTTTGCGTCCAACAACGGTACTGTGATCGGCATTACACTGTCTTCCTCAGGTGTTTTAGGGGCTGTTTTCAGTCCGATCCTCTCCCGCTGCATTACTTCTTTCGGCTGGCGCATGTCTGCCGTGATTACCGGCCTTATCGCGTTCTGCTTCATCGTTCTGCCGGGGATGTTCCTGTTAACTCCGACACCGGAGGAAGAAGGTAAGCAGCCCTTTGGTGAGAAAGCGGAAACAGCAGGTACAGCCAAAGCGGCAGAACGTTCCGTACCCGGATATATCTTCTGGCTTTGTCTCGTCGCCATCGGCGGCTGCAGTGCACTGGCACAGTTCAACCAGCAGCTTCCTACATTTGCGCAGTCTCTCGGCTATTCGCTGGCCGTAGGCGCCGCCCTGACCAGCTGTTCCATGATCGGCAATCTGTCCGGCAAGGTCATCCTCGGCGTCATGATCGACAAACTCGGTGTCTACCGGGCTGCGATCATCCTTTCCCTGGTGATCGGTTCCGCCTTCCTGCTGTTCCTGTTAGGAAACGGCAGTCCGTATCTGCTGTATGCGGCAGGTATCGGCTACGGTACATGTTACAGTGTCGGCGGTGTGCTGCTGTCGATCCTTCTTTTGAATATTTACGGTGCCGGTACATACCGTGACAAGGTCAGCCGTCTGTCTGCGCTGAATGCATTTATTGCGGCTTTTGTTGGCTCTGCATTCCCATATATGTATGACCTGACCGGGAACTGGAATCTGGTCCTGTTCTGCGGCATGGGTATCTGTATTACGGCAGCGGCGATCTACTTCTATCTTTCAAAGCAGAAGTATGAGGAAGTACCTGCGGAATAATGATAAAATATAGGTAACACCAAAAAGGAGATTGGAATAATGAAAGTACTGATCGTGGGCGGTGTTGCCGGAGGTGCTTCCGCAGCCGCAAGGATCCGCAGACTTGATGAAACTGCTGAGATCATCATGTTTGAAAGGGGTCCGCATGTTTCATTTTCGAATTGTGCCTTACCCTATTATCTCAGCCGCACTGTAGCCCAGAGCGAACGTCTGATCATGATGACTCCGCAGAGGTTTAAGTCGCAGTATAACATTGAAGTCCGTACGGAGAATGAAGTTACGGCGATCGACCGCAGTGCAAAGACGGTTACTGTTCAGCCGAAAGACGGTGAAGCATATACAGAATCGTATGACAAGCTTGTTCTGGCACCGGGCGGAGCACCGGTGATGCCGGGCAGTATCGAAGGTATTCACAGCGAACATGTCTTCGGTATCCGCAATGTTGTGGATATTACCAGGACAGACGCGTATATGCATGAACACGGAGTGAAGGATGTCGCTGTAGTCGGCGGCGGTTTCATCGGCTGTGAAGTGGCTGAGAATCTGGATCATGCGGGTATGCATGTGACAGTTATTGAAGCGATGGATCAGATCATGGCTCCGTTTGATTATGATATGGTTCAGATCCTGCACAAGGAGATGATGGATCACGGTGTTGATCTTGTCCTGGAAGATGGCGTAAAGAAGATCACACCGGAGAGTGTTGTTCTGAACAGCGGCAGGGAAGTACCGGCACAGATGGTCATCATGGCTGTCGGTGTGCGTCCGGAGACGACCCTGGCAAAGGCGGCAGGACTCTCCATCGGGGCGACCGGCGGCATCGCTGTCAATGAACATTTCCAGACCGATGATCCGGATATCTACGCTGTCGGTGATGCGATCGAAGTGACCAACAGGCAGACAGGCAAGCCAATGCGTCTTGCGCTGGCATGGCCGGCACAGATGGAAGCCAGAGCTGCAGCCGATCATATCTGCGGCATTGATACACGGCGTAAGGGCTTTATCGGTTCTTCCGTTGTGCGTATCTTTGATCTCTATGCGGCTTCTACAGGGATGAATGAGAAGGCATGCAAAGCTGCCGGTATCGACTATGACTTTGTCTATGTCCTGCCCAGTGACCGTGTAGGCATCATGCCGGGTGCCAGTGTCATGCATTTCAAGCTGATCTTCTCACGTCCTGACGGTAAGATCCTCGGTGCCCAGGCAATCGGCAAGGGAGCTGCCGACAGACGTGTGGATACGATCGCCGCACTGATCACGATGGGCGGTACGCTGGAAGATCTGAAGGATCTGGAACTGTGCTATGCGCCGGTCGTAGGTACAGCCAAGGATGTCGTAAACATGGCTGCCCTTGTCGGTCTGAATGTTCTGCACGGTGTCTTCAAACAGGTTCCTGTGACCAAGGTCAGAGAACTTGTAGAGCACAATGCATATATCATCGATGTCCGTGAGAAGGGTGAATACGCTGCCGGACATCTGAAGAATGCGGTCAATATTCCGCTCAGTGAACTGCGTCAGAGAGTGGATGAGATCCCGCATGATATCCCGGTATATCTGCACTGCCGTTCCAGCCAGAGAAGCTATAATGCTGTCATGGCTCTGCAGCATCTCGGCTTTGACAATGTATACAATATCTCCGGTTCGTATCTCGGTATCTGCCTGTATGAATATCCTCAGGATGTGCTGAAGAACCGTGAGAAGATCGTTACGGTATATAACTTCAACTAGGTATACCTGTAACAGTAATTGCATCATCAATAAAGCCTTCTCTCATTTCTGAAAGAAGGCTTTTACTATGTGCTGAACGTATAGGAATACGGTTCTCAGACCAGTCCCTGTGCACGCATGGCCTCTGCGACTTTCTCAAACGCAGCGATATTGGCGCCATCGATCAGGTTATAGCCAAGACCGTATTTCTGGGCAGCCTGCACGGAGTTTTCAACGATGGAAGACATGATGTGTTTCAGCTTGTCATCCACTTCATCAGCTGTCCAGGAGAGACGCTGGCTGTTCTGTGCCATCTCCAGGGCAGAGACAGCGACACCGCCGGCATTGACTGCCTTGGCAGGACCGATGATCAGTCCGTGTTCTCTGAGATATGTCATGGCATCCGGTTCGGTAGACATGTTCGATGCCTCAAAGTAATACTTCGTGCCGTTATTCACGATATTCATGGCATCCGCAAGCGATACTTCATTCTGTACGGCACAGGGGATGCATATGTCTGCCTTGACCTGCCACGGTCTTTCTTCGGGGTGGAATTCGGCACCGAAGCGGTCTGCGTAGAGCTTGACGCCTCTTACCGGCATTGCCCGCATCTCGAGGAGATAAGCAATCTTCTCCGGCGTACTGATACCTTCGGGATCATAGACATAACCATCTCTTCCGGAGATCGTAACGACCTTTCCGCCAAGATCCGTGATCTTTCTGGCTGTGCCCCAGGTGACGTTGCCGTAGCCGGAGAGGGCTACCGTCTTGCCGCGGATCGATTCGCCGAAGTGCTTCAGGACTTCCCTGATGTAGTAGGCAGCACCGTAGCCGGAAGCTTCGGGACGCAGCAGACTGCCTCCGTAGGCAATACCTTTGCCGGTCAGGGCACCGTTGCGGAAACCGCCGGTGATCCGTTTATACTGCCCGTAAAGATATCCGATCTCTCTGCTGCCGACACCGATGTCTCCCGCAGGTACATCCGTATCAGGACCGATATGCCGGCAAAGCTCTGTCATGTACGCCTGGCAGAAACGCATGATCTCGTGATCGCTTTTGCCGTGAGGGTCAAAGTCACTTCCGCCCTTGGCACCGCCGATCGGCAGAGATGTCAGGCTGTTCTTGAAGGTCTGCTCGAAGCCAAGACACTTCAGGATGGATAGATCCACGGCAGGGTCAAACCGCAGGCCTCCCTTGTAGGGACCGATCGCGGAATTGAACTGTATACGGTAACCGCGGTTGACGTGAGTAATGCCCTTGTCATCCTCCCAGACAATACGAAAGATGATCGTTCTTTCCGGTTCTGTGATACGTTCGAGAAGGGCAAGAGATTCATATTCGGGATGCTTGTTGATGACCGGCTCCAGGGAGGCGAAGACTTCTTCAACAGCCTGGAGGAATTCCGGCTCGGCAGGGTTCTGTTCATGTACTTCCCGCAGGACTCTGTCTAAATATGCATTCATTTTATTTCTCCACGATTTCCATTCCTATGGCTCTCTGTACTTCCTTGAGTTTGGGGTGGGCAATAGCTCTGGCTTTGGCAGCACCCTGCGCAAGGATCGTTTCGATCTGCCCTGATGCGATGATCGCGTTGTATTTTGCCTGGATGTCTTCCAGCAGTGCACATACGGCATCGGCTACAGCTCTCTTGAATTCACCGTATCCCTTGCCTTCAAACTCCTGTTCGATCTCCGCAAACGGGCGGTCACCTGTCAATGATGACAGGATCTGGATCAGATTACTGATACCAGGCTGATTCTCGGGATCGTACTTGATCTGTCCGAGACTGTCTGTTGTGGCGCTCATGATCTTCTTGCGGGCAGCCTTCGGGGTATCCAGCAGGTAGATACATCCTTTGTTTATACCGTCGGACTTGGACATCTTCTTTGTCGGATCGGTCAGAGACATGATGCGGGCACCGACCTTGGCAATCTTTGGCTCAGGGATCGTGAAGATATCACCGTAGCGGTTGTTCATGCGGATTGCTACATCTCTGGTCAGTTCCACGTGCTGTTTCTGGTCTTCGCCGACCGGTACGAAATCAGGGCTGTAGAGCAGAATATCCGCTGCCATCAGCGGGGGATAGGTATACAGACCGCCGCTGAGATTCTTCTCTCCGTGGGCCTGTTTATCCTTGAACTGTGTCATTCTGTTCAGTTCACCGAGGTATGTATGGCAGTTGACGATAAAGCCAAGCTGGGCATGTTCGGGAACATCGGTCTGCAGGAAGACGATGGATTTTTCCGGATCCAGACCGCAGGCCAGATACAGGGCTACACAGTCAGTCAGGTTCTTCTTCAGCTCTGCCGGATCCTGGGGTACCGTAATACAGTGCAGGTTGGCAATAAAGGCGACCATCTCGTATTCATCCTGTACCTCCACGAAGTGACGCAGAGCACCGATATACGTGCCTAAATGCAGCTGTCCGCTCGGCTTGATGCCGCTGACCATTCTTTTTTTCATTACCATGATGGTATTCCTCCTTAAAATAAAACGCCCCTTCATATGAAGGGACGCAAGTTATGCGTGGTGCCACCCAGCTTATCCGTAAGTATACAGATCACTCTGTGGGATAACGGGCCGCCGCTTCCGTAGGGAAGATGCTCACGGGTTCCAACAGGATTCATGATCACAACAGTTCACATCAGCCACTGTCTTTCTGAGAGATCGTACAGGATCCTTCGCGCCCGGTCAACGCAGATTCGATCATATTAAAACATAATCGGTGAAGAGATGCAACGATATCGGATATAAGTAAATATTTGGTTTACAGTTGGAGATTCACTGTGATAGTATAAGCAACGTTGAGGGAGTAACCAGCGTTAAACGCAGGCAGATCGTCATCACGGCGGAGAATCCCGGTCTGTCTTTAAAAGGTGAGACTCATGTACAGTTTTACTGTGTATGAGCGAAAAGAGGCCAAGCACAGTCGGCATACTGTGCTTTATTCATTTAGGAGGGAAAGATTGTGTTAACTGCTGTTGCATTGTTTCTTCTGGGTTTTGTACTGCTGATCAAGGGCGGAGACTGGTTCGTCGACGGTGCTGTAGGCATCGCTCACAGATTCAATCTGCCTGAACTGCTGATCGGTGCTACGGTCGTGTCCATCGGTACGACACTGCCTGAGGTCATGGTATCCTCACAGGCTGCGATGCAGGCCAATGCCGGTATCTCTTACGGCAATGCGATCGGTTCGATCATCTGTAATACATCACTGATCGCGGCGCTGACGATCGCGGTGAGCCCGGGTCCGGTCAAGCGCAAGTCATTACAGTTACCGGCGGCTGCCTTCTTCATTGCGGCCCTTGTCTATACATTCATCGTCTATACACAGGGAGAGTTCAAAAGATGGCATGGATTGATGTTCCTGGCCATGTTTGTGGTCTATATGTTCCTGTCGGTAAGAGCGATGAAGAACGGAGACATGGAAGCCGAAGGAGAAGAAGAGGGCGAAGAAAAGAAAGAGATGACGCTTGGTAAGGAGCTGTTACTTCTCGTTGTCGGTGCGGTAGCGATCGCGATCGGTGCCAACTTCCTTGTCAATAACGGTACGATCATTGCGGCAGCGCTGGGTGTACCGGACAGTGTGATCGGGCTGACGATGGTAGCACTTGGTACATCGTTACCTGAGCTGGTGACAGCTGTGACTTCGCTGATGAAGGGACACGGGGCACTGTCGCTGGGCAATGTCATTGGTGCGAACCTGTTCAACATCGTGCTGGTATCAGGCATGGCGATCAGTATCAGTCCGT
>DFIS01000060.1 GCA_002372175.1 Solobacterium sp. UBA3691 | reverse complement strand
CGGCTTGGCCGGTGGATACTTATTAAGACCATGAAGAAGATCTATACATTTCTGAAGTCAATGACCTTCGGTCTGATCCTGCTCGGGCTCACGGCTGCCGTATCCGTACTGGGCAGTATCATTCCCCAGAATCAGAGTGCGATGACCTATGTCCGCGGATATCCTTCACTTTATCCGTGGATCTTTCGTCTGCAGCTTGATCACGTGTTTACCAGCTGGTATTTTATCCTGCTGATCATCCTGCTGTGTATTAATCTGACACTGTGCTCGATCATTCGTTTTCACCGGATCAGACAGGAGGATATCCTGAAACGGGCAGCTGGTGCGGAAGCTTCCGTGAAGCTCAGTCATGAAGGGATCACCCGGATCCGGGCTGAACTGGAACGTATGCATATGCATAAGAACGTACAGGACGGCAGGATCATCTGTCATAAGAATCTTCCCGGCAGATACGGGACGTTTATTACCCATCTCGGGATCCTGTTTACGGTGATCTTCTTTGCGCTGGGGATGGTGATTCCGAAGATCCTTGATGAATCCTGCTATCCCGATGAGGCGGTCACGCTGGAAGATGGTACGAGGATCGAAGTGAAGGACTTCCATATCACGGATGAAGAGGGGAAACTGGACTACCGCAGTGTGATCAATGTGATCCTGCCTTCGGGTAAGGCGACGGGAGATCGTGAACTTGCGGTCAATCATCCTGTGAAAGCAGGCTCCTATAAGATCTACCAGCAGACATACGGTACAGTCGGTCAGATCAGTGTCAGAGATGCAAAGGGACATGAAGATGTGTTCTATATCGAGAGTCAGGATTTCCTCTCAGCCGACGGTAAGACAGGGATCCTGATCGACAATCTGTATCCGGGTCTGAAGGAAACGGAGAACGGTACGGAACTGATCACTTCCACGATGGGACGGTATGAGGATCCCGTATATATCTTCATGGTCATGGAAAACGGCAGTACGGAGTCCATGCTTGCCTTCCCCGGCGATACGCTGGATGTCGGCGGCTATACTTATACATTCCTGGATCCTGTGGAGTATCCCGGACTCAGAATCAAATACTCACCGGCCTGGGTATCATGGGCATTGCTGGCGGCGGTGCTTGTGCTGACATTCGGTCTGGCTGTTACCTTCCTGTTTGTGCCTGCGGTAGTGACGGTCACGGATCAGGGATACCGGGTCATGACCCCGAAGGCAGAGGGGCTTATTCTCAGACTGCAATCCTTAGCAGCAGACAATGGTAATACGGAGGTTGACGAAAATGCTTGATATTCTGTTCTTTGCGGGAATTGGTCTGTACTTTGCGGGAATGCTCGTGCAGTTCTTTGCGCAGGTGTGGAAGAAGACGGTATTGTCAAAATATGCCTGGTATATCTTCATCGCCGGTTATGCGGCACATACGGCTTATATCCTTGCCAGAGGTATACAGGCAGGGCGTGTACCGATGGCCAACCAGTTTGAGTTTGCGGTCATGTTTGCCTGGGGTATTGCCTGTATTCTGTTATTCCTGCATTATCGGCTGAAGCTGGAGTGGATCACGACGATTGCGATGATCATGACCTGGGCTGTCTATCTCTATGCGGCATTACTGCCAAGGGAGATCCATGAACTGATGCCGGCTCTGCGCAGTGTGTGGTTTGTCTCACATATCGGATCAGCGGCGTTTGCGTATGCGGCATTCATGCTGGCGGGAGCTTCCGGTATACGGTATATCCTGCTGTATAAAAAGAATCCGAAGGATCCGAAACTGCCTGAGATCGATTACTTTATCTACAGACTGATCGCGATCGGGTTATTACTGCTGACGGTGACGATCGTGATCGGAGCGATCTGGGCTGAAGAGGCATGGTCTTCGTTCTGGACCTGGGATCCTAAAGAAGTATGGGCTCTGATCACCTGGATCCTCTATGCGATCTATCTGCATCTTCGTCTGGGACGAAAGAAAACAGGTGTGACAATGGCATGGTATGCGGTATTGTCGGTACCTGTTGTCCTGTTTACATTTATCGGTGTCAATACGATCATGCCGGGTCTTCACTCATACGGGCAGTGATCAGAGATCTCATCTAACGCAGATCATAATAATCTGTATAGACACGGAATGCGGAAGGCAGCGCCAGTTCACGGAGCTGTCTTTTGTTATACATGCCGGTATGCGCAGGCAGGGTACCGGGATCCCTGATCTGTACTTCATAAGCATGCATATGCCATTCCAGGTGGGTAAAGATATGAACAGCTTCCGGGAGTGTCCTGATCTTCAGCGTGTGCATACCGTCTTTTTCCAGAGCCTGTATGACTTCGTTTTCGGAGCGAAAACCGCTGAGTGAGGGAAATTCCCACAGTCCTGCAAGAAGACCTGTGTGCGGCCTCTGACGCACCAGAAAACGGTTTCCCGCCTGAATCACCAGCAGTGTACGCTCTTCTATGCGTCTGGGCTTCAGCTTTGATCTGTACGGAATACGGTCATAGGAGCGATCATGACAGGCAATACACTCTGTATGAAGGGGACATATGTCACAATGACACGCTCCCCTGGGCAGACATACGGTTTCGCCAAGTTCCATCAGTCCCTGGTTAAAGCTTCCGTATTCGATATCTTCGGTATATACAGGCAGTAACAGTTCTCTGATCCTGTTTACTGTCTTCTCATCACGGATATCTTCTTCAATACCATGTACTCTCGCCAGTACACGCAGAACATTGCCGTCCACTGCCGGCACCGGTCTGCTGAACGCTGCTGAAGCGATCGCTCCGGCTGTATATGCCCCGATCCCCGGCAGGCTGAGCAGTTCTTCGTAAGTATCCGGCAGCTTTCCGTCATACTTCTGTACGAGTACCTGTGCACACTTCTGCAGATTGCGTGCTCTGCTGTAATAGCCAAGACCCTCCCAGAGACGCATAAGCTTATCGGGATCACATGATGCAAGAGAAGGGATATCCGGCAGTTCCTTCATGAACATCATGTATTTCTCCCGTACAGCCTCTATGCGTGTCTGCTGAAGCATGATCTCCGATACCCATACGGCATAGGGATCACCTGTATCCCGCCAGGGCAGTTCTCTTTTATTCTCTTCATACCAGTGTATGATCTTTTCGGCAGTCTGTTTATTCATCTCAACTATTGTACAGGAGTTATACTGGAATAGACAAACAGAGACAGAAAGGAATACCATGGTAGGAAAGTATAAAGTTGTTACACTCTGCGGCAGTACACGGTTCAAGGATCAGTTCATGGAAGCCCAGAAGAAGCTGACACTCGAAGGCAATATCGTGATCTCAGTGGGATTGTTCGGACATGCCGGAGACAGCGAAGTCTGGGAGAACATGGATGAAGGCACGCTGACAAAGACCAAGGAGATGCTGGACGACATGCACAAACGCAAGATCGACATGGCAGATGAGATCTTCGTGATCAATGTCGGCGGCTATATCGGTTCCAGTACACGCTCAGAGATTGAATATGCCGAAAAGACCGGGAAGACGGTAAGATATCTGGAAGAACAGCAGGAAAAGATCAGCGCCAATTGACTCTGATCTTTGTTTCTGTTCCCGGAAGCACTGTACGGCAGGTGTGCTAAAATATACAGACGGACAGAAGGTGACATACATGTTTAACAAATCAGACATCACAAGAGATGCATGCATGCTTGTGGGCAAACAGGCAGAAAAAGGATATGACTGGTGGTGGCATTCTTTTACGGCGCAGCACAGTGAAACAGGTGAAGAGAAGCAGTTCTTTATCGAATTCTTTCTGTGTGATCCAGCTCTGGGAGGGGAGAGACCTGTATACGGTCAGCTTCCCGGGCACAGGGAAAAAGGTATACGGCCGTCATATCTGATGATCAAAGCCGGTACATGGGGTAAAGACAAGGCGCAGCTGCACAGATTCTTTGGCTGGAAACAGATCAGTGTTTCTGCAGGAACCCCTTTTTCGATACAGGCAGATGACTGTATGCTGGATGAACAGGAAAGCAGAGGACATATATGCCTGACTGAAGATGAAGTACAGGCGCATCCGGAATACATGTGTGATGCCGGAGAGATCAGCTGGAATCTGCATATACATAAGGAGGTTGCCTTCAACGTAGGATACGGAGCAGGAAAACTGTTCCGCAGACTGCAGTTATTTGAGATGTTCTGGCATGCGGAGGGTATGAAGACTTCCTACAGCGGTGAGATCACTTATAACGGTGAGAAGTATAATGTTGCTCCAGATCGTTCTTTTGGTTATGCGGACAAGAACTGGGGCAGGGATTTTACTTCTCCCTGGGTATGGCTTTCTTCCTGTGATCTGGTCAGCAGGAAGAGCGGTAAACAGCTCTCTGACAGTGTCTTTGATATCGGCGGAGGATGTCCTAAAGTAGGTCCTGTTGCGCTGCCCAGAAAACTTCTTTCGGCCTTCTGGTATGAAGGAAGACCATATGAATTCAACTTTTCCAAGTTCTGGACCTTTACCCGTACGGTATTTGACTGTCATGAGACACAGGATGAGATCATCTGGCATGTAGAACAGAAGACATGGACGAACAGGATGGTAACAGATATACGCTGCTGCAAGAAAGACATGTTACTGGTGAATTATGAAGCACCGGACGGAAGAAAGCGTCATAACCGTCTCTGGAACGGCGGAAACGGAAGCGGTACGGTCAAACTGTACCACCTGGGCAGACTGGTGGATGAAGTGATCTGCAGGAATACCGGCTGTGAATACGGAGAGTATACGGAATAGATCTGCTGTACACTGTGGCATATGAAAAGGATCAGAGTTTTGAGCTCTGATCTTTGTTTTAGTTACCCTGTTTTAACGGCAGATAGGGGATGATCGCTCCGGCAACAGAGGAGATCGGCATTGTCTGCAGCCAGATCCTGCCGGGACCTGTCAGTACTGTGTTGAAGATTCCTTCACCGCCGAAGAGAACATTTTTCATGCCCTTGACCGTCTGGATATCCATTGTTACACCGGCTTCATAGCCTGCAACATTGCCTGTATCCACGATGATCTGTTCACCGGAACGCAGGTAGAGCTCATGCAGATCACCGTCGATCTCGACAAAAGCAGTCCCTCTGCCGGAGAGTCTCTGCATGATGAAGCCCTCACCGCCGAATAACCCGGCACCGAGTTTCCTGCGGAATTCAACCGACAGCTTCACAGAACTTTCGGAAGCGAGAAAGGCACTCTTCTGGAAGATCCAGTCACCTTCGGATACATCCACGGGGACGATCTTTCCGGGAAAGCTTGAACCAAAAGCGATCATACCGTTACCGCCTCTGCATGTATAGATATTCTGGAAGATGCTCTCTCCTGTAAAGAGTCTGCCGAAGCCGCCGGTGCCGGTTGTCTGCATCTCCATGTTCGGGGACATCCATACCATTGATCCGCTTTCGGTGATCATCTGTTCATTCGCTGATAAGTAGCACTGGACGACGGGGAATGCTCCGCCGATGATCTCGTATTCCATAATATAAACCTCCGTATCTATTATATGTTTTAACTGTCTGCATACAGATCAGTGTCTCAGATCGTAGAGACCGGGATCTTCAAAGATATCCGTTCTGCCGAAGCGTTTCATCGTTCTCTCAAAGACTTCTTCAGCATCCTGCAGGATCTTCTCCTCACTGACATCTGTCAGTGTTCTTCCCTGCATGCGTATCTTTCCGTCGGTGATCACCAGATCCACATCCTGTCCCATCGCAAACTGTACAAGTCTTTCGACGGGCATATGGATAAACGGAGTCAGGTGCGGCTGTTTTGTGTTGATGCGGATCAGGTCTGCTTTCTTGCCTGTTTCGAGAGAGCCGACAAGATGATCGATACCGAGAGCTCTGGCCGGTTCGATCGTGACCATCTCCAGGACCTTCCCGCAGGGGAGCAGTGAATAATCACTGTGCTCATATCTCTGCAGGATCTGTACATTCTTCATGTCACGCCAGAGATCGAAGCTGCGGTCGGGTGCCGATCCGTCGGTGATGACCGCCACATGGATGCCTCTTTCCAGCATCTTTGTGACCGGACATCTGCGGATGATATGCGAGTATGTCGTCGGTCCGTGAAAGACATAAGTATTGGACTTTGCGAGAATATCCAGCTCGGCTTCGGAGTAACCGGTGGAATGGGTCAGGGACAGATGCCAGTCCAGTACCTCCGGGGTATGTTCGTTCAGGAACGCCACATCGCCGCCGTAGGCATGCGTGTGGATCGGCTGATCATACATGCATGCCAGTTCATACATCCTGCGGTTATGCAGGATATTGTCTTCGATACTGTAACCGGGACGCTTTCCCATCCTGCCCGGGGCAACGATGCAGGTGCCTCTCGGGTGTCTCCCGTTGAGTTGTTTCAGGGCTTCTTCGGTCGTCTGCAGCGCTTTGTCCGGGGTCACCGTGTATTCGTCATATGTTTCTCCATGATAGGTGCGGGCAGTCTTGGGCCAGGGTTCGTTGGCAGTGCCGATACCGCTGTATTGCCGGATGCCGGTGATCAGGGATCCCTGCATGTGAGCTCTGATCGGCCAGATGTCATCTACACGCGGTGTATTGCCGACCATGGATACAGCTGTTGTAACACCGAACTTGAGCCTCTCCATGGCGGAAAGGGCACCTTCCGTGTACCAGAAGTCTTCATCGGAATACATGTAGTAGATGCTTTCGGCTGCACTCTCCCAGTCATCGGCACTGTTTCCGCAGATACTGCGTGTCATCCCGTGTCCGGCATGGCCATGACCATCCACCAGTCCCGGCAGCACCGGTTTGCCTTCGAGGTCGATCACCGTCTTCGCATCGGGAAGTTCCGGTGTATCATCCATGTCGCCAAGGCAGGCAATACGGTCATCCTGTATGCCGATATACCCGTGTGTATAGATGTGGTGTTCGCGGTCAACGGTGATGATGACACCGTTTTTCAGTAAGAGATCCAGCATGTTATACCTCCTGCGGTCTGTTCTCGTTGCCCCAGTCGCAGAGATGATCCAGGACCTTGACAAGTGAATGGCCTCTCTCCGTGAGCGTATACTCTGTCTTGGGCGGAATGACCGGATAGACCGTACGGATGATCAGACCGTCACTCTCCAGTTCCCTGAGATTATGACTGAGGGTCTTGTCTGCGACATTGCCGATGTATCTCTGCATCTCGTTGAAACGTACAGGCTCGTATTCCATCAGGCAGTACAGAATGATCGGTTTATACCGGCCGGAGATCAGAGACAGTGTATAGCTGTATCCGGTGGAGGAGAAGTCGGCAGTACTGATATTCTTTGTCATATGCTTACCTCCGGGTAAGTACCCATCATCAATGTAGGTACTTGAATATCTTTCTGAGCAAATGGTATCATCCCCTTGAAAGAAATACAATTCACAGGAGGTAATGAATATGAAAAAAGATCTTGGTGTTATTCCGGCAGTATATCCGATGCCTGTGCTGATGGTTGCGGCATACGATGAGAACGGTAAAGTCAATGTCATGAATGTTGCCTGGGGTCAGGTCGCAGATGATGATAAGATCATCCTGTTCATCGGTGAAGGCAAGAAGACATGGCTGAATATCCTGGCTTCCAAAGCCTTTACGGTCGCCATTGCCGATGAGGCACATGTGGACGCGGCTGACTTCTTCGGCATCGCTTCCGGCAATAAGATGGATGACAAGTTCGAAAGAACCGGATATCACGCGGTAAAGAGCGACAAGGTCAATGCGCCTGTTATTGAGGAGTTCCCGGTCGTCATGGAATGCGAGCTGCTGGAACATCTGAAGGACGAACATGTCTCTGCCATCGTCGGCAAGATCGTCAACGTCAAGGCAAATGAAGAAGTTCTGGATGAAAAGGGCAAGGTCGATGTCACAAAGCTTCATGCCCTGATGTTCGATCAGTTCCGCAACGGTTACTACGGTACCGGAGAAAAGGTTGCCCAGGCCTGGAATGCCGGTGCATACCTGATGAAGAAATAAGAATAAAGAGAAAAAACAAACGGAAGAGCTGCATACATGCGGCTCTTTTTCCGGTACAGATTCTGTACCGTACGCAGTATGCACAAATATGATAGAGTGTATATCTGTGAGGAATACGTATGAATGATGAAAGACCGAAGCTGATCAAAGTCAGGGGAGCGCGTGTGCATAACCTGAAGAATATCGATGTGGATGTACCGCTGAATCAGATCGTCGGTATTGCCGGTGTCTCCGGGTCCGGAAAGTCATCACTGGCTCTCGGCGTACTGTATGCGGAGGGCTCCCGAAGATACCTGGAGTCACTCTCAACATATACACGCAGAAGAATGACGCAGGCCGCAAGAGCAGATGCTGATGAGGTACTGTATGTACCGGCATCTCTGGCTCTGCATCAGAGACCCTCGGTACCGGGTATACGCTCGACCTTCGGTACAGGCACGGAGCTGCTCAACAGTCTGCGCCTGATGTTTTCGCGTCTGTCCAGTCACCGCTGTCCCAACGGCCACTACCTGCCGCCGACGATCGACGTGGCTGCCGGCAGAGAGCTTGTCTGTCCGGTGTGCGGGGAACATTTCTACGCTCCCGGGGCGGAGGAACTGGCCTTTAATTCGCAGGGTGCCTGTGCGTGCTGCGGGGGTACCGGAACCATCAGGACCGTGGACAGAAGTACACTGATCCCGGATCAGAGTCTGAGTATCGATGACGGGGCGGTAGCACCCTGGAATTCCCTGATGTGGTCATTGATGACAGATGTATGCAGAGCCATGGGGGTCAGAACGGATATTCCGTTCAAAGATCTTACGGAAGAAGAAAAAGAGATCGTCTATGACGGTCCGATGGTAAAGAAACATATCTTCTACCGGCCGAAGAAAGCAGATAATGCGACAGCCGGGGAGATGGATTTCACGTATTACAGTGCCGTGCAGACGGTGCTCAATGCCCTGAATAAGGTCAAGGATGAAAAGGGCATGAAGCGGGTGGAGAAGTTCCTGAAGGAAGATGTCTGTCCGGAATGTCAGGGGACCAGACTGTCCGATGCCGCAAGAGCGCCGAGGTTACGGGGTATTTCGCTTGCACAGGCCTGTCAGATGACACTGAAGGAGTCCGTACAGTGGGTCAGAGGAGTACCGGCATCGCTTCCGGAAGAGATGCGGAATATGGCAGAGAATATCTGTGAGTCGTATCTGGAGGCTGCCGCAAGACTGCTGGATCTTGGCCTTGGCTATCTGACTCTCGACAGAGCTTCTTCTACTTTATCTACAGGTGAGAGACAGAGGATGCAGCTGGCAAGGGCTGTGAGAAACCGTACGACCGGGGTTCTGTATGTGCTGGATGAGCCTAGCATCGGTCTGCATCCGGCAAATATAGAGGGCTTAAACGGAGTCATGCATGATCTGGTCAGGGATGGCAACTCGGTGGTCCTGGTCGACCATGATACGCAGATCCTGAAGGAAGCAGAATGGGTGATCGAGATGGGCCCGGATGCCGGAGCAGCCGGAGGTACCGTGATTGCGGAAGGAACCGTAGAGGATATCGAAGAGAATGAAAACTCAGTGATCGGCAGGTATCTTTCCGGAAAGCAGGAAGTACAGCGCAGACGCAGGGAAGATATCTTTGCGGAAGGCAGGATCCGCATGGAGACGGAACAGATCCATACCGTTAAGCCGCTGACCGTGGATATTCCGAAGAACCGGCTGACTGTGGTTACAGGTGTATCCGGCTCCGGCAAGACAACGATGATCCTGGAAAGCCTGGTGCCGGCACTGGATGCGGTATGCAGCGGTAAAATGATGCCTGCACATGTAAAGAAGATCGAAGCCGGAGGAATCAAGCATATCAAGCTGATCGATGCCTCACCGATCGGTATCAACGTACGTTCCACGGTGGCGACATATGCCAATGTCCATGATGAACTGCGCAAGATCTATGCCCGCACAAAGGAAGCGAAGCAGTACGGATACAAGGCCGGAGATTTCTCCTACAACACGGGATCACTGCGCTGTCCGGTATGCGACGGAACCGGGCAGATCTCCCTGGATGTACAGTTTCTGCCGGATGTGGATATACCCTGTCCCGAGTGCAGAGGCAGCCGGTATGCCAGAACGGCGAGAATGATCCGCTATACCAACAAGGCCAGGGAAAGCCGTTCGCTTCCCGAAGTCATGGACATGGATGTGCATACGGCATTATCTTTCTGCAAGGATATCGGCACCGTCAGCGCAAGACTGCAGACCCTGCAGGATATCGGTCTTGGCTATCTGACCCTCGGTGAGGAAACACCCGGTCTTTCCGGCGGCGAAGCACAGCGGCTGAAGCTTGCCAGCGAGATGGGCAGACAGCAGAATGACTCCGTATTTGTCTTTGATGAACCGACGATCGGTCTGCATCCCAAAGACGTGGAAACACTTCTGCAGGTCTTTGAGACGCTGATCGCACACGGCGCAACCGTGATCGTGATCGAGCATGATCTCGATGTCATCCGCAGTGCTGACTATATTATCGACATGGGTCCCGAAGGCGGCGAAGAGGGCGGCCGTATCGTTGCCTGCGGATCTCCGGAACAGGTCAGAAACAGTCCCGAAAGCATTACCGGAAGATATATTTAAAACGTGCAGAAATGCACGTTTTCAGATGTCTCTTCCCGGTGTATGAAACAGCAGGGTGATAAAGATCTCCGCGATCTCCTCCGGGCTCTCCTGACATCTCCGTTCCAGCCAGTGTGTCAGGATACCGACATTGGCGGCAGAGAAGAAAGCCGGCTGATAGATATTGATGGTAAGCGCATTGTCGGAGATCGTCTGTCCGGTGATATCCCGGATCAGATCGATAAAGCGGTACAGCAGGTTGTTTTTCTGCAGGGTCATCAGGAATTCCCGGTTCTCGTAATATGTCCGGTAATGGCTGACGATCGTCTTCCTGAACAGTGATCTGGCATCATACGTATCAGGTGAGCTGATGAACGTAGACTTCGGCGGACATATTGAGGAGATTGCCGGTATCCGTCCGACCGTCAACGATATCAACCTGACGAAGATCCTCGAATACATGAAGGCAATGAGTCAGAAACAGTAAAACTAAAATGATCCCTGCGGATCATTTTTTATTTATAGGTATCTTTCAGATCTTCGGCAGCGCGAAGCGTCTCTTCAAACCTTGTGCAGATATCCTCATACCGGTAATACCCGTTCTCCGTGCGTTCAAGACCCTGCAGGGCAAGTCTGTATCGCTGCGGAGGATCCTGCAGACTGAGCGGTGAGAGATCACGTAATTGCTTTGTGCTCTGGTAGACCATCTCGATATCGGCATAGCGTGCACCGGTCTCATCCTGCCACTCTGTCAGTAAGAGGATACCGCCGATCGGGGCGTGTTTCTCAAGCGTATCGGGAAGGGCATATTCTTCAGCACGCAGGGAGGTGATCACCGAGGCGAGGTTGCAGTCATGGCCGCAGAAGAATGTAAAGCTCTTCGTGTCATCGGTAAAGGCGCCATACAGTTCGCTGACTAACGGTGAGGCGATACTCAGAGCAGACAGGGGCAGACCGTAGAGGATGTCATTGTAGAGCTCCTTGACAGCAGCGATCTGTTCATACTCTTCCGTGCTCAGGACTTTGCCGAAGGTGGCTCTGGCATCATCTGCCTCTTCCATGTACATCAGCGTAACAGCATCACTGAGGCGGGTGCCGATCACCAGAGAACCGGTCAGTGCAGGGGGATTATCCGGCATCAGCACAAGCTCTGTGTCCTCAGCCTTCATTGGTGAGAGCTGTCCGGCAAGATAGCCCGGTGATTCTTCGTATCCGGTGACTTCCGCAAGCAGATCGTAGTTCTGCTGCAGCTGCTGATACCCGGCTTCCTGTTTCATTGCCTGAAACGCTTCCTGTATGGCTTCGGCATAGCTTTCACTGTAATAGTGCAGGGAAGGCATGTACACAGGGTCCATGGTGCCGTATTCTGCTCTCTGTTCGATAGTGAAGTCAGTCCGGTCCATCAGTGCCTTGGCGAAGCATTCCGCTGTCTTCAATGTCCTCTGCATGGCATTGGCATAGAAGCGTGTATTCTCTTCACTCAAGGTCATGCCTTCGCTTTCCATCCATTGCCGGAAGTATTCACCCATGGCTGTCTCCAGCTGTTCACCCTTGACGGATAGTTCACCCGGCGCCGATGTCCAGGCAAACCATGTATACGGGGAAGCCATGTCAATGCCGGTATCTCCCTGTGACAGGGGCGAGCGCAGGTTATGTCTGCTCAGGGCTGCAGCTTTGACCAGATGATATGTGTGTTCGGGCTCAGGGTCAGCTATAGCGGTCTCTTCCGGTGCAGACGTGGGTTCCGGCGGCGTCTGTTTTGCGCATCCGGTGATCATAAGCAGACCTGTCAGTGCGGACAGCAGCAGTCTATGTGTTTTCATACTCGTATTATACACAGAAACGCGGATACGTGCAGGAATGGGGCATGAGCGGAGCGGCTGAAACTGTGTAAACTATGTAAATAATTACGTGAAAAATGAAAATAGTTTGATTCGGTATCTGTAAAAATTATGAAAATTATGTTGAAAGTATGTGAAAGGGGATGTATTATATGCGTATTATTCGAGGGGAGGAGTAATGTAAACTATGCTGAAATACGCTATTAAGAGGATTCTTATCGGAATACTGACCTTATTCATTCTGGTGACGATCACATTCTTCGGTGTTCATGCCATGCCCGGTGATCCGTTTGCTCAGGACAATAAAGTTCTTTCGGCAGAAGCTTACGCTGCCATGGAAGCGAAATACGGACTGGATAAGCCAATCGGTGAGCAGTACATTATCTATCTGAAAAATGTACTCCGCGGAGATTTCGGCGAATCGATCTCCAAGAAAGGACAGCAGGTTTCGGATATTATTGCCAAACGTGCTCCCGTAACTGCCAGAGTCGGTGCCATTGCCTTCGTTGTCGCATTGAGCGTCGGTCTGCTGTTCGGCATCATCTCAGCCCTGGCGAAGAAACGGTGGGTGAACTCACTGATCACGCTGTTTGCGACCTTGGGTGTATCAGTGCCTGGTTTCCTGTTTGCGATGATGATCATGATCATCTTCGCGGTAAAACTGAATCTCGTGGGTGTTGTCGGTCTTGACAAGCCCCAGCAATACATCATGCCTGTTCTGGCTCTCAGTCTTGGCTCTATTTCCTCGATCACACGTCTTTCCCGCTCAAGCCTGAGAGATGTTATCAATCAGGACTATATCACTCTGGCCCGTTCCAAGGGTTCTGAGGAAGTGAAAGTCGTTACCAAGCACGCGCTGAAAAACGCACTGCTGCCGGTCGTCACATACTGCGGTCCGATGTTTGCAGGTCTTGTTACAGGTTCCCTGGTTATTGAATCGCTCTTCTCGATTCCCGGTATCGGTGCTGAATTCACCCAGTCCATTACCAATCGTGACTACACACTGGTCATGGGTCTGACGATCTTCTTCGGTGCCATCGTTATCGTGATGAACCTGGTCTCGGATCTTGCGGCGGCGATGATCGATCCCCGCATCAAGCTTGGCAAATAGGAGATTAACGGTATGAGTGTAAACAATTTTGAGATCACTGCCGATCAGGTACGGCTGCTCAGGGAAGATGAAAAGAATTCCGAATTCATCGCTGTTTCCTCCAAGACCTTTCTCAAGGATGCCTGGGACAGGTTCAAAAAGAACAAACTTGCATTATTCGGACTGATCTTCCTGTCTGTTCTGATCATTGGCGCAATTCTGGTTCCGATGCTTTCTCCGTTTGACTATGAAAGCCAGGATATTCTGAACCGAAACGCACTGCCGTCTCTGGCACATCCGTTCGGTACAGATAAACTGGGAAGAGATATCTTCGTCAGAGTCATGTACGGTGCCCGTATCTCCCTGGCTGTCGGCTTCTCCACAGCTGCGATCAACCTGGTGATCGGTATCATCTACGGCGGTATTTCCGGATATGTCGGCGGCAAGGTCGACATGGTGATGATGCGTATCATTGATGTCATCTATGCAGTTCCCACACTGCTCTATATCGTTCTGATCCTGATGATCTTCGGCAACAGTATCTACAGTATGATGCTGGCGATCTGTCTGACTTCCTGGATCGGCATGGCACGTCAGGTAAGAACCCAGGTCATGTCCCTGAAGGAGATGGAATTCGCTCTGGCTGCCCGTGTCATCGGTGCTTCCGACTGGCGCATTCTGATCAAACACCTGATCATCAATGCTCTCGGACCAATCATCGTTACGCTGACGATGATGGTTCCTTCCGCGATCTTTACCGAAGCTTTCCTGAGTTTTGTAGGTATCGGTATCGACCCTACGATTCCTTCCTGGGGCAAGCTGGCAAATGACTGCCGTGCGCTGATCTTCTCCTATCCCATACAGATCATCTGGCCGGTATCGGCGATCTGTCTTACGACCCTGTCGCTGAACTTTGTCGGTGATGGTATCGGTGAAGCACTTCAGCTGAAGAGGAGGTAAGCATGCCACTGTTAGAGATTAAGAATATGGTCACTTCGTTCTATACAGAACAGGGTGATGTACAGGCGGTACGCGGTGTATCGCTGCATGTTGACCAGGGTGAAGCCCTTGGCATCGTTGGTGAATCCGGTTCCGGCAAGAGCCAGACCATGTATTCACTGATCGGACTGCTGGCTGATAACGGACAGGTCAAGGAGGGACAGTTCATCTTTGACGGAGAGGATATTACACCATCCGCATTCCCCACGCGCCGTGCTTACGAAGAGAAAATGCGTAAGATCCGCGGCAATACAATGGGTATGATCTTCCAGGATCCGATGACTTTCCTGAACCCGGTCCTGAAGATCGGTACACAGCTGATCGAACCGATCATGAACCATAACAGCTGCACCAAGGCTGAAGCAACTGCCCGTGCTCTGGAACTGATGGCCAATGTCGGTATTCCTTCCCCGGAGAAACGTATCGAACAGTATCCGTTTGAATTCTCCGGCGGTATGAGACAGCGTATCGTCATTGCCATCGCTCTGGCCAACTCACCGAAGCTGGTCATTGCCGATGAACCGACGACAGCACTGGACGTAACGATCCAGGCGCAGGTACTGGAACTGATCGATGACCTGAAGACAACAAGTAATTCAGCGATCATCATGATCACCCATGACCTCGGTGTTGTGGCCAAGCTCTGTGACCGCATCGCCATCATGTATGGCGGCAAGATCGTCGAGATCGGTACGGATAAGGAGATCTTCTACGAGCCCAAGCATCCGTATACAAAGGGTCTGCTCAACTGTATCTCCAATCCTGAAGATGATGATGAGAAAGATCTGCATCCGATTCCCGGTTCACCTCCGGATCTCCTGAATCCTCCGAAAGGCTGTCCGTTTGTTGACAGATGTGAAAGTGCGATGGTCCTCTGCCGTGACCATGCGCCGGAAGTGACGACCTTCAGTGATACACATCAGTGTTCCTGCTGGCTGCTTGACGAAAGGGTGGTGAAGCTCCATGAGTGAAGCACCGATCCTGAGTGTCAGAAATTTAAAGACATACTTTGATGTCACCAAGGGCATCTTCTCCAAGAAACAGATCGTCAAGGCTGTGGATGATGTCAGCTTCGATATCATGCCGAATGAGACGTTCGGTCTTGTCGGTGAATCCGGCTGCGGTAAGACCACACTTGGCCGTACGATCGTTAAACTCTACAATCCGGCAGGGGGTACGATCACCTATAACGGTGAAAATATCGCCCAGCTGAAAGGTGCGGAACTGAAAAAATACCGCAAAGATGTACAGATGATCTTCCAGGATCCGTACGCTTCCCTGAATCCGCGTATGACCGTAGGTGAGATCATCAAGGAACCGATGATCATTCACGATATCTATAATTCAGATACGGAACGTGAAGAAAGAGTTGTAGAACTGCTGAAGATCGTCGGTCTGAAACCCGATCACATCAGACGTTATCCGGCAGAGTTCTCCGGCGGACAGCGTCAGCGTATCGGTATCGCCAGAGCACTGGCAGTCGATCCGAAGTTCATTGTCTGTGATGAACCTATCTCGGCTCTCGACGTCAGTATTCAGGCACAGGTCGTCAACCTGCTGGATCAGATCCAGCATGACCTGGGTCTGTCATATCTCTTCATCGCTCATGACCTGTCAATGGTAAAGCACATTTCGGACAGGATCGGCGTCATGTATCTTGGGCATATGGTTGAAATGGGACCTTCAAATGATGTGTATCACCGTCCTCTTCATCCGTATACCACGGCTCTGCTGTCGGCGATACCGATTCCGGATCCCAATGTGGCCAAGGGCAAGAGGAGAATCGTTCTGGAAGGGGAGATTCCGTCTCCGATCAATCCGCCCGCAGGCTGTCCGTTCTCAACACGCTGTCAGCAGGCAACAAACCGGTGTCAGACTGAAAGGCCTGAACCCATCGCAGTAGGTAACCGTCTGGTAGCCTGCCACCTCTACGAAAAGTAGTTCAAAGATTTATGAAAAGGAGAAAGAAAATGAAAAAACTAGTATCTGTCCTGATGAGTTCTCTGATGGTCGTTGGTCTGGCTGCCTGTTCTTCCGGTTCACCCAGCGGCGGCTCCACATCCGGCGGCTCTTCAACCGGTGGTTCTACAGCCAGTGCAGAACCGTCTGCAGCAACTTCTGAAGATAATATCTTCTACTTTGCGGTTGCCGGTGAGCCTCGTCTGCTTGACCCTGCAATTATTGATGATGCTGTCTCCGGTCTGATCATCAGCCAGACGTATTATCCGCTGTTTACAACAGACCCGGAAACCAACGAACTGGTTAACCAGGCCTGCACAAGCTACGATGTAAGCGATGACGGACTTGTCTATACATTCCATCTTGATGAAAACAACAAGTGGTCTGACGGTGAGCCTGTAACTGCTGAGCATTATGTATATGCATGGAAGCGTGCCATTGGTATGGGTAAGGGCAACTCCCTGTATTCCCAGTATCTGGCTGACTATGTCGTTGGTGCTCTTGAGCATTCCAACAACATGGATGATGTCGCTGACATGGACGATGTAGGTCTGCGTGCAGTTGATGACTATACCGTCGAAATGACACTGACACAGCCTTGTGAATACTTCACATCCACAATGACAATGTCCTGCTATCTGCCGCTGCGTCCGGAGATCGCTACGGAACATGACAGCCAGTGGGCAAATGATATCACGGTTCCGACAAACGGTGCTTACAAGCTGACATATCTCGATGCGCCTACACGTTTCGAATTCGAAAAGAACGAGTACTTCTCTCATGCGGATAAGGTCGTTACAGAGAAACTGATCGGTAAGGTCATTACCGATATGGATGCTCAGCTGATGGCTTTCCAGACAAAAGAGATCTACTATGCCAACTCTCTGGGCACCGCTGTCGCCAAGAAGTATGAAGGCAATCCGGAACTCGTCATCTCCAAGACACCGGCTTCCTACTACATCTACATCAACAGCCATAACGATGACCAGCCGGCTCTGCAGGACCGCCGTGTACGCCGTGCTCTGCAGCTCGGTCTCGACAGAGATTACATCTGCACAGCTCTTGACAACGACACGATCTACTATCCTCTGTACGGTCTTGTTTCCAAGGGTATTCCGGGACTGAACGGTGACTTCCGTGAGGAACAGGATGCTGAACACCAGCTGGTCTACACAGACAAGGACGAAGCTCGTACTCTGATGGAAGAAGCAGGCTACAACGAGAATAACAAGCTGCACCTTGTATACTACACGAATGCTTCCGATCTGCATGACACAGTCGCTGCTATCCTGCGTGAACAGTACAAGGAGATCTACATTGACCTCGAGATCAAGAACTCTGAGATCCGTACATTCTTCGATGATCGTGAAAATGGTATCTATGAGATCTGCCGCGGCGGTTTCTCTGCTGACTACTATGATGCTTCCACATTCACAGATCTGCTGAAGACAACATCTACAGGTCCGGTTGTTTCCTCCGGTAATGAGACATGTGACGAAATGATCGTTGCTTCCCAGGCTAAACTCGGTGATGACCGTATCGTTGCGATGCATGAAATCGAGCAGTACGCTATTGAAGAAGAATGCTTCGTCATTCCGGTTATCGGTTATGTTTCCTACACACTGCAGAACCAGGATTGGGCTAACCTCGAACGTGGCAGATTCTGGTATGTAGCTAAGAAATAAGCTGACAGGAAAAGTATCAGAAAGTATTAAGTAAAGGATCTGTTTATCCGTACAGGATCAAACAGATCCCTTTCCTGTTTCATCCTGGCGATCAGCCGGAAGTAACATGACAGAATAGAAGAATACTGTCGCAAAGGAACGGGGATGGTATATGATTAGCATATAGGTTAGGCAGAACTAACAACAGTGAGGTGCAACATGGGACTGCTAAAGATGATCTTCGGGAATACCCGGAAACCGCAGGGCCGACTGGGAAAAATGATGACAAAGTCAATGAATGGATATTCACATGCGAAGATGGCAGAATGGGGCATGCAGTATCTGCAGGGGATACAGCCATCCTCTGTATGTGATCTTGGCTGCGGCGGCGGAGCCAACGTGAAGAGACTTCTCGAAAGATATCCGCAGGCAGCGGTCACAGGTATGGACTATTCCGAAGTATCCGTGGCTATGACAAAGGATCTGAATGCGCAGGCGATCGCTCAGGGCAGATGCCGGGTGATCCTCGGTGATGTGTCAAATATTACGCTGCCGGCAGTGAGTGTGGATCTTGCGACGGCTTTTGAGACGGTCTACTTCTGGCCGGGGCTGGAGAAATGTTTCCGGGAAGTATACAGAGCGCTGAAGCCGGGCGGACACTTCCTGATCGTCAACGAAGCCGACGGTGAGGACGGCACAAACGAAAAGTGGGAAAAGATCATCGAGATGAAGATATATACCCGGGCAGAGATCAGCGATGCCCTGCAGAAAGCAGGCTTTACGGAGATCCGGACATATCATCACGATAAGAAGTCATATATCGCTGTACTGGCAGGAAAGAACGGATAGATGAATACACTGAACAGACAATGGCTCTACACAGGCTTTCGCAGGGAGCTCCGTACATCGCTGGGCAGGGATACCGCCGAAGTGATCTGGAAAGAAGCCGGCAAGGAGTATGACCGCATCCTGGCGGAACAGCCGGAGTTAAAAAAGCACAGAGGCTCGATGGTGCTGCCTGCGGTTGCTTTGTACAGGGTGCTGAACAGGCATGGGAAAGATGCGGAGACGATGCTGAACCGGTATGGTGAAATGATGGGGAAACGTTTTGCGAAGATCATTCATGGATTGACTAGTATTCCGGGAGCGGACCGTTTTGTCTGGCACAATGTGGAAAGGGTCATGGACAGGATGAGCAGCGCAAAACTCGGGTATAAAAGAGAGCTTGTCTCAAGACCTCCGGAAATGTACGGGGTGGATATCCTTTCCTGTCCGTATCATGAATTGGCAAAAGAACTGGGTGAAGAGAAGGCAGTTCTCTGTATATGTCACATGGATAAAGAGTATTCACAGGGCTTCAGGCATATCCGTTACGACCGTAATTCGACGGTATCGGAAGGTGCACGGGCATGTGAATACAGGCTGCGTTTTGACCCGGAAAAGGATTGAGAAAGCTTTATGATTATTCTGCAGTTGATTATCTACTGTTTATTGTTTACGGCAATGGTGAAATACGCTGTCAGGGGCGGGGCTGTCAACGGGCTGTACTTCTATCCGAAGGCAGTACAGGACAGGGCCATTGATATCGGTCTGATCACAAGAGAAGAGATGATCCGGAAGCGTAAGATCTTCATGACAGAGTTTTATGTCGTGATGCTGTGTGCACTCGTACTGATCATCGGCGTCTGGAACAGAGTCACGGATTTCAGATCGGCGTATCTGCAGGCATTATTGTTTCTCGAAGTGATGAACTGGTATGACGGCATCGTCATCGACAGGATATGGGTAGGATACAGTAAGTTCTGGATCCTGCCGGGATGTGAAGATCTGCCGTATGTACAGACATGGAAACAGGTACTGAAGAAGAGGATCATACTGTCTCTGGTCTGGGTGATCGGTGCGGCTGTCGTGGCAGGGATCGTGGTAATTTTCTTTTAGATGTAACATAAAACAGGTTAGTTAGTGAAGAAAGACAGTCCGAAAGGACTGTCCTGTTCATATAAGGGATAAAGCATGTACTCACAGGTACAGGAGAGATAAGGCAATCAGGATCTGACCAATATAGTACAGGGACAGATTGGCAATACGCAGAGAGAATTTCGTCTCTGAACCGAATGTATTCAGGATCAGTACGATATCACTGATCAGAAACAGGTAGACGCCTATGGCAAATACCTTTGTGAATGTACCGCCTGAAACAAACAGATTGAAGAAAGCAACACAGTTCAGGATGACGATCGCACCGATGTAGACGATACCGAAGATCTTAAATGCTTTGGCAGCAGTGATCTTGGTAAAGAGCCATTTCATTAACAAAGCAGTAATGACTATCCCGGCAATGATGCATAACCATGGCTGTGTATTCATCGGCATGACGGCGATCAGGTAGGCAATATGACCGCTCAGAAAGACAAGGATACCAACCAGGAAGATCAGCTTTCCCTTTGCGGCAAATACATAGCGCAGGTTGAGAAGGACATCCGCAGCTGCACCAAGACAGAGACCGATCAGGATCGTTCTGGAAACAGATGAATCATTGGAGATCATGAAGCCCAGTACAACAAAGCAGAGAGATGCCAGTCCTTTCAGAATTACAGCTGCTGTATAGTTTTCCCTGTGTTCCTGGAAGATGAAGAGAGCCGCAATGATCAGACATGCGGGAATCAGAATATACATGATATTTCCTCCGAATCACTTCTGCTTATATTATACATGCATAGAAACGGGCGTGGAGGTATGACAAATCACAGGAGATAAAGTGATGTCATGTTACAATATGTTCAGTTATGAAATCTGATATTACCGATAAAACACTTTCCTACTACAATACACAGTCATCACAGTTCACCGGAGGTACTTTGGATGTAGAATTTTCTGCTATCCAGGACTGGTTTCTGAGTTATCTTTCGCCGGGTGCTTCTGTACTTGATTTCGGCTGCGGTTCCGGACGTGATACACGGTATTTCCTGCAGAAGGGGTATGCGGCAGAGGCGTGTGATGGATCTGAAGAGATGGTCCGTATTGCCAGGGAAACCACCGGCATTCCGGTCAGGAAAATGCTGTTTAACGAGCTGGATGAGACAGAGAAGTATGATGGTATCTTTGCCTGTGCTTCCATACTGCATGTGCCGTATGCTGAGCTTCCGGATATCCTGCAGAGAATTCACCGGGCACTGAAGCCAGAAGGTATCGTATATGTATCTTTCAAGTATGGTACCTTTGAGGGATACCGTAATGACAGATACTTCACAGACCTCACTGAAGAGCGTTTTCAGGCTCTTTTGGACATCTCCGGGGGATTTGTCATCCTGGAGGAAAAGATCACCTCTGATGCCCGTAAAGGCCGTGAGAACGAGAAGTGGCTGAATGTGATCCTCAGAAAAATATAGAAGTCTTACGTATATGAATATCTTTGATGCAGAACAGAATAAATACAGAGAACTGGATCTCAGGACTTTTTCTCATATCCTGGATGATCCCAGTGAATGCTATAAGTTCTACTGGCTGGAAGCGATTCTTGATATTCTTACTGATCAGAGAGACGAGTATTCTTTTGAAGAGATCATCGACAGGATGATCGCTAACTGCTGGCATACCGTAACAACATACCACCTGTGGCTGGGACCGCGCAGAGCAGGACGGAAAGACCCTCCCAACCAGCTGGAAAAAGTGATCTACACATTTGAGCCTGTCAGTACATTAAGTACAGGAGCTTCTGCCGAAGAGGTGATCGAAGAACTGCACAGACATGACAGAGAAGTCAGAAAATACAAGAGTGATCTGACCCTGAATGTACCATACAGACTTCTTTCACAGTTTATTCCGGATATCTCCGGCTCAGATAAGATCTGGGGCAGGAAAGAGATCCTGGAAGTGATCAACCGCAAAGGGGAAACAGCTCTTCTTCCCTATACATTCAGAAGAGGTACCAGTCAGCTGGATAACAGGATCGTGATCAATGCTTACTGGAAGCACTTCCTGACTGAGGAAACACCGATCCTGAAAGGGTGGATAGATTATCACAAGGTCGTCTTCCTGCAGCGCAGAAATCCTGCTGTACCGGGTATTATATACAAGTTGAAAGCACAAGGAGATCTGACCCGTGATCTCAGTGCAGTAAGAAAACTCTGGCGTCCATTAATAGAAACAAACGTGATCCTGGACATATATACAGGCAGGGAACTCTCACCGGTAAGGTTTGATATCGATCACTTTATCCCGTGGTCATATATAGCCAATAATGAACTCTGGGACTTGATCCCTGCCGATCCTTCCTTCAACTCCTCCAAGAGTAATACACTCCCTGACTGGAATACGTATGCGGAACGCTTCCTGGATAACCAGTATTATCTGTATACGAAGATACATTCAGATGAGAAGATGATGCATCTGTTCCGTAAATGTACAGATAATAATCTGAGCATACAGTGGGGTTATGATCTGATGAACAAACCAAATCAGACTCATGAAGAATTCTGCGGGATATTATCAGAGAATATAAAACCTATCTATGACAGTGCTGCAAGACAGGGGTTCAGGATACAGAACTGGAATCATAATACAGTTATGTAAATCAGTAATCATATAAGACTAATAGATAATCATGATCAAGCAACAATGCTATCTGCATCATATTCTGTAAATCTGTTACTAGAGTTAGTTTATTGACATCTTTTTAACAGAAATTCTATAATTACTGTAGAAGTTAAAGGTTTGTAACTCAGAACTTAAACTCTCTGGGGCTTATCCTTAGGCATAAATATAGTTTATGTTTTGGGGCTGCACGGAGAGTTTTCTGTTCAGAGGGGGAACGGAATACTGTATGAAGGTGATCAAGAGTATAAATAATAATATATCTCTCTGTACCGATGCCAAAGAAAGAGAAGTCATCGTCTTCGGAAAGGGTATCGGCTTTTACCGTCCTGGTGATGATATACCTCTGAACAGGATCAACAGAACCTTCTACAACATCAAGGATACTGATTACGGTATTCTGCGTTCGATTCCTACAGTGGTGATCAATACAGCCATCTATATCATCGACATGGTCTCTGATGAACTGTCAGTCAACTATCCGTCTTCCAAGGCGATCTCGCTGGCGGATCACCTGCAGTTTGCGATAGACCGCAAAGATAAGAATATCTTCCTGCAGATGCCGATCCAGCAGGATATCCGCCTGTTATATCCGGAGGAGATGAACCTGGCCGAACGTTCTCTGCAGATCATCAAGAGTATGACAGGGATATCGCTTCCGCATCAGGAAGCCGGCAATCTGGCTCTGCATTTCATCGCTGACCGTCTTGAAGAGAAGGAGAAACCGGTACTGGATACGGATGTGATCATTGAGGAATGCACAAAGATCATCGAGAAGGAGTTCGCTACTCCCATTGACCGTAATTCCTTTAACTACAGCAGATTTGCGACGCATCTGGATTATCTTGTACGACGGCTTGCGGTATCCGAACAGATAGAGAGTCAGAACGAAGATCTGATCGAAGAGGTACGCAAGAATTATGCGGACACGTATGTATGTGCAGAGAAGGTGGCTGACTACCTGAGAGCACAGGCCAGAGAAGATATCAGTGAAGAAGAAGTACTCTATCTGGTCATGCATATCAACCGGATGATATCCCGTATTTAACAAGTGTATTGACAGCGCTTACATTACTGTTTACGATAAAAGTAGAAGTTAAGGATTGTAACTCAAAGATTCCGTTTGAGGCTTAACCTTAAGACATAAGTTATTTATGTGTTAAGTGTTGCCCGGACGGAATCTTTTTACATCATAAGCGAAAGGCAGGAGATGGCTATGATCCAATTAGGTGTCTCACTCTACCCCGAACAGGAAACAGCCGAAGATATAGAGAAGTATCTTACCCTGGCACAGAAGTATGGGTTTACCAAAGTGTTTACCAGTCTGTTTTCCGTGGAAGGGACAAGAGAAGAGATCATTCGCTACTTCAAGACGCTGTGTGATGCTGCTCACAGACACGAAATGGAAGTCTACGGTGACTGCAATGCCCGCTTCTTCATGGAGATGGGAGCTTCTCCGGATGATCTGTCTGTATTCAAGGAGATCGGCATTGATGTCCTGCGGCTGGATCTGATGTTCGATGATGAACGTGATGCAGCAATCGTCAATAATGATCAGGGGCTCGGTGTGCAGCTGAATGCCAGTCTCATTCCTTCCGTGAAAAAGGTACTGGAACAGGGCGGAGATCCAAACCGGATCATCGGCTCCTACAACTTCTATCCGCTGCGCAATACCGGCGCTGACAGCGAGAGTGTATACCGGGCAAATCAGTTCTTCCATGAGTACGGGATGAAGACACAGATCTTTATCTCTTCCCAGATAAAGGGTTCTCACGGTCCCTGGCCGGTATCCGACGGACTGCCTACGATCGAAGAGAACCGGGATATGCCGATCGGTCTGCAGATACGGCATATGCAGGCTCTGAAGTGTGATGAAGTGATCATCGGCAATGCTTTCGCTTCTGAAGAAGAACTGCGGGAAGCTGCCGAGATCCTGAAACAGATCTATGTATACGGAGAGGACAGACCGTTCTACTTCCCGGGATTGCGGAAAGAGATCCCGATCGGCGATATCGAAAGAGTGCCTCTGCGCATCAGGACTGCGGAAGATATTACAGATACGGAGAAAGAACTGCTGTTTGAATTCACCAAGCACAATGCTTCGGAATATACACATCTGATCATACGCTCACGCTGGGGACGCTTTGATTACCGTTCGATACCGATCCCGGCAAGAAAATGCGATAAGCCTTACTTTGAGGCAGGAGATGTCGTGATCATCAACGGCAATGTACCGCGGTACAAGGGTGAGGTGCATATCGTACGGAAGCCGATCCGCAATGACGGTACCCAGAACTATGCCGGAAAGATCCTCCCGGAGGAGATGTTCCTGCTGGAGTATCTGAAGTACGGCGTCTGCTTCGGGTTTATCTCTGAAGCATAAACATGGTTTCAATATCCTGTGAGGGGATATCCAAATAATACATAATTTTGGAGAAAGGAGAATTATGGCAAAGAAAGATTTCGGGCCGTTGGCTGCGCAGATCCTCGAACTGATCGGCGGAAAAGACAACATAGCCCACGCTGCGCACTGTATTACCAGACTGCGCATCACTCCGAAAGACACCAGCCTGGTCAAACTCGATGAGATCAAGAAGCTGAAAGTCCTCGGTGCACAAATGGTTGGCGACCAGGTACAGGTCATTATCGGCAACGATATCAACGAAGTGTATGATGCCTTCGTCAAGGTAAGCGGAACCGAAAGAGCAGCTGTGATCAATGAGAATCTCGACGAAGATCTCACAAAACCGAAGAAGACGGTCAAGGATGTCCTCGGTGCGATCTTCCCGGCGATCGTCGCGTGTGTATTCCCAATCTTACCGGCTCTGCTGGCCTGCGGTCTTTTACAGGCAGTACTGATGCTTCTGATCAACCTGCATGTCCTGTCACCGGATTCACCGACGGTAGCGACATTTACATGGGTATATAATGTAGCGTATTACTTCCTGCCGGTTCTTGTCGGTTATGCGGCTTCCAGAAGATTCAACGTCAAGGCTGCCATGGGTATCCTGATGGGTCTTCTGCTTGTCTATCCTGATTTCGTAGAACTCTGCAAGGCAGGCGCTGGTGCGACGATCCCGAATCCGGGCGGTCCGCCGACGATCATCCCCGGTACCGGTAATGCCGGCTTCCTGTTCGGTGTACCGATCCATCCGGCCACATATTCAAATACGATCATTCCTGTTATCCTGTGCGTATTTGCCATGGGATATATCGAGAAGTATCTCAATAAGATCATTCCGAAGACATTACGTTTCGTCTTTGTACCGGTTCTTGAACTGGCGATCATGGTTCCGCTGGGACTGCTGGTTCTGGCCCCGATCGGTGCTTTCCTGTCCGAAGGTTTCGCAAGCCTCCTGCTTGGTGCCTACAATGCGTTAGGACCTGTCCTGATCCCGTTATTCTGTGCAGCCTATCCGTTTATTGTCATTACCGGTATGCACTTCAACCTGATGGCTGTTGCCATGGGACTTGCCGGCAGAATCGGCAAGAACCCGATCACTCATCCTGCAGGCTTCCTGTTCCAGTACACACAGGCTGCCGCATGTCTCGCTGTTGGTATCAAGGCGAAGAATGCAGACCGCAAGGCTCTGGCTTACTCCTGTGCTTTCTCTGATGCCGTACCTGGTATCTCTGAACCGGGTCTCTACGGTATTACATTCAAGTATAAGACACCGTTATACGCAGCCATGATCGGTTCTGCCGTCGGCGGACTCATCTGTGTCCTGATGAATGTCGGTTCCTACGCAGGCGGACCTCCGAACCTGTTTACGTTCCCGGTATTCATTAACCCGGTGACCCATGCGACTACCGACCTGATGTGGATGGTCATCGCTGTTGTGGTCTCGGCTGTTGTCACGTTCGCCATGACGTTTGTACTGTACAAGGATGAGAAGGCGGACGAGATCGACGCTCAGGGTTAATACCCATGACAAGATTTCCTGAAAACTTCCTCTGGGGCGGAGCTACCTCTGCTGCACAGTACGAAGGCGGAAGATGCGAAGACGGCAAAGGTCTCTCACATCTGGACTATGTTTACTACCGCGGTCCGAAGATCCCATGCAACTTCATGATGAAGAAGGATCTTGAAAAGGCAATAAGTGAAGAAGCAACGCTGAACTTTCCGAACCGCCGCGGTGTAGACTTCTACCACCGCTACAAGGAAGATATCGCACTGCTGGCGGAGATGGGCTTCAAGGTATTCCGCATGTCGGTCTCCTGGACCAGACTCTTCCCGACAGGACTGGAGGAGACACCGGATCCGGAAGGTGTGGCATTCTACCATAATGTCTTCAGAGAACTGCATAAGTACGGTATTGAACCGCTGGTGACGATGATCCACTACGAAATGCCGATCATCTTTGCGGAGAAGTATGACGGCTGGGTATCACCGGAGATCATCCCGTACTGCATGAAGTATCTGAAGTTCCTGATCGATGAATACAAGGATGAGGTCAAGTACTGGCTGACCTTCAATGAGATCAACATGGTTACGGCAGTGCCGTGGCTTGGCGGCGGTATCGTCCTCGACAGATACGGTGAATTCGCGATGCCGGCAGGCCGCAAGGGACCGCCGAATCTCAACAAGCTGCCGAAAGAGCTCCTGCAGCGCTGGGATCAGTTATCTCATCAGGCTCTGCACCATCAGTACATTGCCAGTGCCATGATCGTCAAATACGCTCATGATACAGCACCCGGGTGTCTTATCGGAAACATGTTCAACCTCCATCATCTCTATGCCGAAACACCGTCACCGGAGGATGAGTACAGAGCGCATGAGGAACACGAGTTCAACATGTCCTTCTGTGATGTCATGGCAAAGGGATACTACCCGAAGTGGCTTCTCTCGTACTACGAGAAGAACGGTATACAGATCAAGTGGTATGACAACTATGAGACGATTCTGGCGGAAGGGAAGGTGGACTTCATCTCCTTAAGCTATTATCTCTCGGCAGTTGTTACGGCAGATCCTGAGCGTCAGGAGAAGATCGGTCAGTTCATGAGACAGCTGAAGAACCCGTATCTCAAGGACAGTGAGTTCGGCTGGCAGATCGATCCGACAGCTCTGCGTATCTCCCTGAATGATCTGCGTGACCGCTTCGGATTACCGATCTTCATCGCGGAAAACGGACTCGGTGCCTTTGAGAAACCGGATGAAGAAGGGAAGATCCACGATGACTACCGCATAGCCTACCTGCGTGAGCATATCAAGGCCCTGGCAGATGCGATCGAAGACGGTGTAGATGTCTTTGGCTATACACCCTGGGGATGTATCGATCTCGTATCCTGTTCACTGGTATCCATGTCCAAACGCTATGGCTTTGTCTACGTCGACGCGGATGATGAAGGCAACGGTACCTACAACAGAAGCAGGAAAGACTCCTTCTGGTGGTACAAAAAGGTAATCGCATCCAACGGAGAAGATCTTGACTGATCCTCCGTAACCAACTCCTATCTGAGGAAGGCTCCGGCTGGCATGACCGGGGTCTTCTTCGTATTTTGCATGTATAATCAGAAGTGAAGAGGAGAATAGGGCATGATCAGCTACCGCAGGGCAGAAATAACCGATATGGAACTGTTGATACAGTATCGTATACAGCAGCTGAATGATGAAGAAGAACACCCCGATATCGATATCCGGGATGCGCTGCATACATGGTTTGAACGCATGCTTTGTGAGGACAGACTGTATCAGATCCTGGCAGAAGAAGACAGGCAGGTAATTGCCTGCGGAGCTTTGCTGGAAGTCGGTCTGCCGCCGAGTTTCTTTAAACCGACCGGGAAGACAGGCTATATCACGAATATGTATACACTGCCTGCATACCGCCGAAACGGATATGCCGCAAAGATCCTGCAGATGCTGAAGGAAGAGGCAGCCCGCAGAAATATCGACAGACTGCTTCTGGAAACATCCTCCTGGGGAGAGACAGTATATCGGAAAAGCGGTTTTACACCCATGGACTGGTGGATGCAGTATATCCTCAAGGGAGGGGAGTATTAACTCCGGATGAATAGTATTTCAGTCAGTTGCAGCAAAAGAGGCTGTAACAGTTGAAAA
>DFIS01000055.1 GCA_002372175.1 Solobacterium sp. UBA3691 | reverse complement strand
CATGTTCGATGCAGTGCTTAACGATTTCAAGACGTTCTTCGTATGTTGTTTTTCTGGGACTGGTCATATACACCTCCGGTTGCGGATCATAGTCTTTGATCTCTTCTCCTTCAGTATACTTGATTACCCAATCACGAATATTATTACGTTGCGGAATACAATATCTGTTAGCCAGGTCTTCATATGTCCCTTCACCATTCAGATATTCCTGAACGACCTGCATCTTAAACTCTTTACAATACTTTGCATTGTGCTTCTTCGGCAGGAATATCTCTTGCCCAAGTTTTTTGTACTGATGCGCCCATTCACGAATTATATCGCTTCCGTATTTTGTCATTGATAATTCTTGTGCGATCTCTGAAACACTCTTTCTGCCGCTCAGGTAATCCTCACATGCCTGAACTTTCTGTTCGTAACTGTATTTCGCTTTTCTTCCCATGTTAAAATCCCACCTCCGTGGGCAACGCGTTACATATTTGCGTTGTCTACTTTGGTGGGATCATATCAGGATCCTGTTTTTTATCTTATAAGATTTTGAATGCGTCAGGTATGTAAGTGAAAATGTGCCAAGAGATCACAAGTGTAATATATGCACAAGAAAAACATGATCAAAGAAGGGGAAGAACTGAAATTATTTGTTTGAGAAACGAGGGGAATCTTTGCGGTACATATCGTGAAGGCATAAAGGGCAGAGAAGATGGTCTTCATCAGAGAACGGAGGAAGTTCTCTGAGGATCTCAAGATCTGAGAGGGGGACCAACTCTTCGTAGCCGCAGTTCTCGCATTTCATTAATACATTCTTGTCTGTATTGTCTGTCATTAGACCTCCCGTCAAGCGGATTATAGGAATCCACATAAATCATAACAGCCCCGCATTTACAGCGGAGAATATCTCTACTATAAGAATCCATACACATGGTGCGAAAGTGCAGTTTCTTCACAAATCATCATACTGTCAGTTTTCTCTGATGCTGATATACCAGGCGATCAGGTAGTCTGTCACCTCGCCGTAGGAGCGTATGCCGCTTTCCTGGGAGAAGGTCTTCAGGTAGGTATCGTTGATATTATCACTGATCTCCTTCAGCGGAGATTCATATTTTTTGTATGCTTCGTTGGTATCCCGGCGGTCCTGCTGTATAAGCAGATACCCAATTTCTTCATCATACTTGTGATACAGTTCGGCAGCTCTTTCGGGATCGGCCTGATACAGGGAAGAGAAACAATATCCGAAGGCGGAGTAATACCCGCTGTACAGGAAACGTGCATCTGTGTGATAGATACAGGCAAGAAAGGCACAGAAGTTGGCTTCCTGCTCACTGGCGATACCTAAGCGGTGGGCAGCCTCATGACACATCGTATAAGCCATCGGGATCGGCGGTACATTGGCAGGCACGGAGGATTCTCCCGTAACAGGCATGAACATACCGATGATACCGTTATAGAGAAGATATTCGCCAATCAGGGTGAATCTCTTTACCGGCACGGAAGAACCGGCAAATACGGGATAGTCCTCTGCTAAGGAAAGATATGATCTTCCGGCCAATACCGCAAGCTCCCGCAGATCCTGTACCCGGGCATGACCATCCGCATCTCTTTCGATCAGCGGGGCATACTCAGCAGCTTTGCGGTAGTAGTAATCCGTTGTTTCATACAGTTCATCCACGGAGTATTCGGTGACTTCAAGGGAGAGTTCCTCTGCCAGCTTTGGTGCGTAGTGATTGCCAAGCCATCCCTGCAAAGCAGAGAAAGCCAGCAGGGATACGACCAGGAGAGTATTGCTGAAAAGACGCAGGAAGCCCTTCTTCTTACGTATGCAGTAAATGATACAGATAACAAGCAGGACCACAAGACACAGCGCACCGACATCCCATACCGAGTACTGTGTAAAGGATGTAAGCCATGCCAGGAGAGACATGTACTTCCGGGAAAAGACCCTGTACCAGGGGAAGAAGTATGCCGGATATCTGTGCATGACAAACATCTCGGATATACCGAGTGCTAACAGGATACAGGCAAAGACGATCCTTCCGATATGGTGTTTCATAGCACTATTATAGCGAAGAGAAAGAAATATAAAGAAAATTTCATATCTGTGTAACCTTTCCTGTCCTCCGGGAGTATTACCGGTGAAAGGGGAGGGAAAAACCTCCGAGGGAACAGAATATGAAAAACATGTACAAGGCAGCCGCAATGATCACACTGACAATACTTGCAGGATGCGGCAGTAATGATGCGTTTGAGAACGAAGTCAAAAGAGGCAACTACCTCAAGGCAATTGATATTTACGAAGAGAAGCTGGAAGGAAACAGTGCTGCCGAGAACAGCAGTGCAGAGTTCCTGGACAGCTACATTCAGGATCAGCTGGATGCCTATGCGTCCGGTAAGATCAGTGAAGAGAGCTTCACGAATGCATATACAACGGTAGAAAAGGTCAACGAGACACTGCAGACCGTCAGTGATCTTCCGGAGATCGAACGTCTAGGCAAGGAGATCACAGGCTCCAAGGAAAGCTATGAAGACGGTAAGAGACAGGAAGAAGCCGGCAATATCCCGGAAGCTGTCAATGCCTACCGCAAAGTCAGTCAGGCGGATACAGAACACTACGAGAGTTCGGTAAACAAGGCAAACCAGCTGCTGGAAGCCTATACGGAAGATATCGGAAATGAAGCCGAAAATCTCGCCGGAGAAGGCAAGTATGATCAGGCGATCGAACTTCTCGAAGCAGGCATGCGTCAGATCGGTGAAAACTCGGATCTGATCAGACTCATGGAAGAGATCTCGACAGGCAAGTATGAGACACTGCTGGATCAGGCACTGAAGGAGAATGACATTGCCAAGGTCATCAGAATCTACGCAGAGGCAGAACAGAATGCATATGTATCAGTCAGCACACAGATGACAAAGGGATATGCCTCGGCTGTATCGGCATATGTAGAAGAAGTACAGGATACAGCAGAAGAGATCTTTGCGAAGGGTAAAGACTATAAGGGAGCTTCCGACAGTATCAGAGAAGCGATGAATCAAGTGAAAGAAGATCCGGCAGTATATGCACAGCTGCAGGAGATGATCGATAACTACAGCAACTACAAGCCGGTGAAACTGCAGGATCTCGGGTACACATCCAAGGCCAAATATATCGACCAGGGCACAAGGACATCGGATGACGCAAGAGATGTGACGGGAAGACAGTTTGAGCAGACAGGTGTGATCTGTCCGAAGGGCGGCAGTTCGATCACGCAATATGCCAAGGAAGATAAAGAAGCAGAGATCATGTATTACCTGAACGGAGAGTACAGTACACTGAACGGCACGGTATTCCGTCCGTACTCTTCCCTGGCATATACGGAACACTGGGAAAAGAACACCAGAGCAGAGATCTACGGAGACGGCATACTGCTGTATGAAGCACCTGTACTGACAGAGAATACATATGAGTCTTATGACTTCAGTGTGGATGTGACCGGCGTCCGACAGCTGAAGATCCTGGTCAGAGGGATGTGGAGTGAACCTGACACATGGTTAGGCCTGTACATCTATCATCCGCGTATCTGTCTGGGTGATCTGACTCTGCAGAAATAACATGGGAGCTGAGTATAATAGTGCTGAGAGGTTATACGATGAAGCACAGATATATGGGAGTATTGCTGGCAGGGATATTGGCTGGCTGTAACGCAGCACCTGTTCCTGCAGAAAGCAGTCATCAGGAGAAAAAAGAAGAAGCGGTGCAGGAGGTGCAGACGGAAGAGTCCGCATCTTCTGTACCTGTAAGTACACCGGAGCCGGCAGAGACACCGGCAGAGCCCGTGAAGTCTTTGGAAACAGATGCAGAAGCGGAATATGCTGTCCTTCCCTCGGCAGCTGACCCTTCTGCACAGCCGGTGATCTGGACCCATGTGCCGGATCTTGGTCTTACGTATATAGAAGAACTGCGTGTCAGCGGCTATCCTGCATGGGAGGAGACAGTCTTCCATGAGAAGACAGGATATCCCCAGGAGTGGGATAAACCGGTCAGAGACATCCTGGAAGAATATATCGCGGAGTACGGAAGTACAGAGAGCTTTACCTGCCAGGTGTATGACACGGATGCCATTGCAGTATACGGGGAGAATACCAGAGGTGTATATGACTATCAGGGCAATGCTCTGACAGAACTCTCGGAGACAGGGATCAGTGAGAAGATCACGTACTTTCCTCCCGCAAGCTTTGATCTACTGGCAGAAGGATTTGAGGATAAGTATTCTTATCTTTCAGACTACCGGACAATGATCAGAACGGCTAACCTCGGAGGCTTCGGCGGTACAACAGGCATGGGATATGCGGTGATCAATGGTGAACTGGTACACGGCGAAACGATCAATGATTATCAGAAGACGAATCAGATCATCGGCGGTCACGGTACACATTTTCTCGTAAAGATCCTCGAACAGGATGGTACTTCCATGGGGAAACAGATCGGTTATGCCGCATATGAAGGCTCCCGGCATATGTTTGATATCCTCGGAGAGGAACCTCTCTGTTATGTGAACGGGTTCTGTTCATTCAGCAGCGGTTCGAAGTTCATCGATCAGAATTACAGAAAAGCAGAAGACAAGCTGGCATTCCGGAATATGTCGACAGGAGAACTGATCACGGAGTACATCTATGATGATGCCAAGTGGTTTGAGGATGGCTTCTGTCCGGTCAAACGTGACGGTCACTGGGGATTCATCAATGAAGATGGTACAGAAGTAACAGATATGATCTGGGATGATGTATCAGCACTGTATGACGGTAAGGCATACGTGGGCATCGATGGTACATACGGCATCCTGGATCTGCGCAGCACACTGGCAGAGATACCGCATATTACGTTATCCAACTGCTATCCGGATGGTCTGAAGAGGGCGGAGATGATCCCTCCCGGTGAGATCGACAATGATATGCTTGGAGCTGCAGTTGTACTGACAGAAGGACTGAATATCCGCAAGGGTCCCGGCACTGATGCCGCAAAAGACGGACATGCGGAATACCTGCGCTCCTATCCCGTATACGAGATCACGGAAACAGGAGGATATACCTGGTACAGGATCACGGAGGATCAGTGGATCGCTGATCAGAACGGATCCTGGGTAAGATATTATCCAAATAAAACTGAATGATCAGACGTATAAGAAAAGCACCTGTTTCAGATGAAACAGATGCTTATGCATGTACAGGAGTTACAGCTTACTTCTTCTCTCTGGTGAACATCTGCGCCACAGGTAACAGGATCATACTGACAAGACCTCCCGCAAAGCCGTTGTTGTAGAGGTTCAGCCAGGCGTGGAAGGAACCGGTCTGCCGGACGATACTGATATGCAGCATACCCGCCAGAACGCCCCAGAGAGGCCCGAATCTGCCCGCAAACGGACAGATACATGTGCCAAGCAGGGCTGAGAACTGTACCGCAGGATCGGTCAGATTCCAGCCGGAGACAAACGATAACAGGACGATGCCCAGCAGTACCCAGATGACATTCCGGTAATGCTTGCCGATGGCGCCGAAGCTCCACATGGAGAGTATACCGGAAATGACCGGACCGCTCATATCACCGCCGATCAGCAGGATATACACAAGACCGATAATACCGGTAATACCCATGCTCATCAGGGTCGTGCCAAGATCGGTGTGCGAAGTAAAGTCAACTTTATGTCCGGAGTGTTTTCCAATCGTGATCAGTCCCTGCAGTGACTTTCCTGCTTCAAGATAACCATAGATCAGGGATGCACAGAGAATGATGGCAAGATAGATGATGATCAGCATCCTGTGTTCTGTATTCCATGTCATCACAGATTCAAATGTATAGCCAAAGCCCTTCATGACCGCAGATATACCGACAAGCACAACACCTGTCGCAAAGCCTGCATTGTAGAGGTTCATGCCCTCATGTGCACGCAATGTACTCTGGGCACAGGCGGGGATCAGAATACCCGCAAGGATACCCATCAGGATACCGAGGATCACATTGACAGGCATGGCGAAACCGCCGTGATGGAACATGTACTGTACGATGGGTCCCGCACAGCCTGCCCAGATACCGACATGAACATTGTTCGCAAAGGACTCTTTCCTGAGCAGTGAGTACAGGAAGGTGCCAAACAGGATCGGGATCAGATTCACGGGATTGATGCCGAAGAAGGCAAAGCCGCAGGTCATACCGATCGACGCAAGGGAATTCCCCTTGAACAGAGAACCGCTGATCTGTACAGCCAGGATGCAGATCATGGTTACGGCTGCCGCATTCATGAACGATGCGCCAAGTCCGCCGACCGCAATATAGTCGGTGATCAGTCCGCATTCACTGAACATGATCTTTACCAGCCCCTCCGGGGTAAAGGATCCTGAGATCAGGGCAAATATACCGTTATACGCAACCAGTGCCGTAAGCAGACGGCTGATCGAAGAAGAAGTATCTTCCGGTGTGGATGGTCTTTTCGTGCTCATAAGTTCCCTCCGATAAAGTGAATATATCACAGAATCAGAAAATAGAAATCACTAACCAAAAAGTGAAAAAAAAATATCTGATATGTAACCTTTTCCTTCCGTTAAGAGTATTACCAGTGAAAAGGGCAGGAAGCCCGCGGAGGAAAAGAAGATGAAAAAGATGATGGCAGCACTGATGGCAATGATGATCACCCTGAGCGGATGTTCCGCATTATCGGAAAAGGAAGAACCGGCAAAGGCCGAAGAGACACAGCAGAGAGTATCTGCACCTGTAGGACACTGGATGGCAGAGGAACCGAACGATAAATATCCGAATGTATTATTCCTGGAAAGAAATGGTACAGGAATGGCATTTGGCAATACCATCGGATGGATGTTAAGAGGAGATACGCTGTATATCGAAAATAACTTCATTAAAGGTGAGCTGGAATTTGTGTACGAAGAAGACGGAACCATGTATCTGGACGGACATCCATATGTGCCGTGGAAGCTTGAACGATAAAATTGGAACAGGGTGTAAATATAGGGACATGTACCCGACAGGAAGGTATGATACAATACTCTTGTTATAACCAAGAGTATAAACATGTCACACTACACAGGAAACAACAGACTTGATGAATTGATCAGAAAGTACAGTGATACAGTATATCGTATTGCTGTACTTCGCTGTCCCAACAGAGCAGATGCGGATGACGTATACCAGGAGGTATTTATCAAACTGGTGCGTCATGCGGCAGAGCTGACGACAGATGAACATGTCAAGGCATGGCTGATCAAGGTAACGATCAACCAGTGCAATACCCTGTTATCACGCAGATCTGCACAGAAGGAAGACTCCCTGGATGACATGTATCACGATCCGGTGAAGGAAGAACAGACGCAGAGTGAATCAGAGTATATTCTGATCGAACTGCTGAAGAAGCTCGTACCGCCGGAATACAGAGATGTGATCTATCTGTTCTATTTTGAAGAATACTCGATCAAGGAAATATGCCTGATCATGGATAAGACACAGGCAAATATCAAGGTACTGCTGAACCGTGCCAGAAATAAACTGAAGAAACAGCTGGAAGAGCTGGGGATAAGAGGATATGGAGAACTCACGAATTAAAGAAGAACTGAATACGATCCATGCCCCGGAGGCACTTCTGCAGAGTACGATGGCGAAGATGCATGAAGAGAACGAAAAGCTTCTGCATGCTCCTGCACAGCCGGACGGTGAAGAATATCCGGAACTTGGCAAGTATTACGGGAAGAAGAAAAAGAGCTGGTTCAACATGAAGTCTTTCAGTGTACTGCTGGTGACGGCCATGGCTGCCCTGGCATTCACGTTCTTTAACCGTGATTCTTCAAAGCTTCTCTGGCATCAGATGGAGGTCAGTGAAGAACCGTACTTCAAGGCATTTGGAAGCAGTGAACATACCGTAACACCGGAAGAATTTGAAGCACAGACAAACATCCCGCTGCTGCCGTATATGACAGTAAAAGGATATACAACATACCTCTGTTATGAGAGTGAAGGTACATACAGTGCCCGTCTGGAGTACAGTACAGACAGTAACTGTACACTGATCCTGTCGGCGAAGGGATCGGGGATCACAGCTGATCTGGATCCGTCCAAGTATACGGAGATCGAAGGAAAACAGGTGTATCTTGCCAAAGAGAAATCATCCGGCATGTTCGCCTGTATGTGGGAAGATGATCTTGGTGAATATTGTCTCAGTACATACGGGAGTGAAGAAGCAATCCTGAAACTGCTGAGTGAACTTTTTGCGTTACAAAAAGATCTGAAATAGGAGTATCACATGAACAAACAAATAATGCATATCTCTGCAGCAATACTGTCTCTTTTTATGCTGGTCTCCTGCGCAGGAAACAATACCGGTAATGAACAAACAAAAACAGAGCAGAGAGCTCTGGAGATCATTGGTGAAGATAATACAGATCCTGTAAAGGCGCTGTCCGTAAGCAGTCATACAAGCAGTTCAACAGCTGATAAACTGGTTCCTTTACGTCTGCAAAAAAGTAAAGAGAAAAAGTATACAGTCATGATCTATATGACGGGGTCCAACCTGGAATCACTGCACGGAGCAGCTACCAGAGAACTGCAGGAGATCATGCGTCAGCAGTTTGATGCCAATAAGGTAAATGTACTGGTGTATACAGGCGGAACCAGAACCTGGAAAGTGAATATACCCAGTACCTGCAATACCGTATATGCATTAGCCGGCAACAGAATCACGGCAGCAGCCAGAACCTCCCGTTCTTCCAACATGGGCGCTGCCGCATCACTGACGGACTTTGTGAATTATGCGGTCGATTATTATCCGGCAGAGAATTACAGTCTGATCTTCTGGGATCACGGCGGAGGACCGCTGTGGGGATGCTGCGGTGATGAACTGTTTCAGAATGATTCTCTTACTCTGAATGAAATGAGGACAGCGATGAGCCAGACCGTTTTCAAAGACAGACATCTGGACTTTGTCGGTTTTGACGCATGCCTGATGGGCAATATCGAAGTCGCATCACTCTGGCAGAACTACGCAGATTATATGATCGCTTCCGAAGAGCTTGAGAAAGGCAACGGATGGGATTACTCTTTCCTGTCACTGCTTGCTGAGGATACAGACCATCAGACCTTGTTTGATCATATTACCGCCAGTTACAGGCAGTCTTATGAAAGCAGCCGCAGAGAAGACTTTAACCCGGATTATACGCTGGCTGTTTATAAGCTTTCACTTGTACAGCAAGTGCAGAAGACACTGAGTGCTCTGGCTGACGAGATGGAAGACGATATCGAAAGCCGGGGAATCATCCATATTGCACGGAATCTGGCGGGTATCCGCAGGATCGGTATATCGGACTCTGAGGGTGAGCAGTACGGTCTTGTTGATATCGGTTCCTTTACGGAACAGACCGGCATGCGTTACCGTGTTAACGCACAGAATCTGGCATCCGCAGTACGCAGGATGATCTGTTCATCGGTAAGCAGTTCTGATACATACAGCGGGATGTCACTGTATTTTCCTTCTTCCGATCCGGAGAAAGAGTACAGCGGCAGCGGTGTAACGGAAATGCTGGCTGTGCCTGAATATGCACAGATGCTGGATACCTACTATGCACAGAGACAATATGAAGATGAGAATAACTGGAACTTCGGTCAGGATCAGTTTTCGCTGACGGAGAATGAAGATGAATTTATCTTCCAGCTGACAGACTATCAGACGGAACATGCGGCTGAAGTATCCTATGGTATCTATGGTCTATTTGCGGATACTACCGACTATAAATCACCTGTTCTGCTGAATATACCGCTTGATCTGAATAACGGAACTATACGTATACCGCGTGATCCGAAGGTGTTTGTGGCTTCCGGCGATATCTCCGTGGGGAATCACCTGATGAGTTTTCGGCAGACGCAGGGAGGAGAAGAACCTAAATACAGAGCTCTCTGGACAATGCTTACGGCAGACTACGGAACGACAGATGATGGTGATACCAACAGAAATACTACACTGTCGAATAAGTATGCAGAAAATGTATCGTTAGCTGTCAAAGTTACACCTTCCGGAGAAGTTGCAGTTGAATCTGTTTCCGCAAAAGATCTGGCTTTGGGACAGGCGGAAAGAGAAAGTGTGCAGATCCTGAGCCGGAATCAGGAACTGACAAATATATTCCAGCAGTGGGATACATACAAGGATAATAATACGGGAGAGCGATCTTATATTGTTACCGGAGCATCCGGGATGACACGTATGGGACTAAATGAAGAGATTCGTGTAAGTACCTGTCCGGTATCACAGCTTGACGCAGAATTCATATTTAATATCGTGGTAAGAGATATCTATGGTAACACGCATGCCAGTGATTTCTGTTACATGATGAACAAGGAAAATCTGCTGTATTACGAAGGTGTACAGTATCTGCTGAAAGATGATGAATATGTGCTGGCAGGTACGGATGCCGGGCTTACATCGATCACGGTGCCTGCAGAGATCAACGGTATTCCTATAACAGGAATTAACACCTATGCATTGGCACAGAATAAAACGGTCAGGCATATGATCCTGCCGGATACGATACGGGAGATCGGTGATGATGCGTTCAGTGAATCTGTAATAGAAACGATAGAATTCGGCAGCGGTCTTGAAAGGATCGGCTATTACGCTTTCAGCGGATGCGAAAATCTGAAAGAAGTAACTCTTCCCGGCTCACTGAAAATGATCTCACGCTATGCATTTAATTGCTGCAGCCTGCAGAATGTAAAGCTGCCTGCCTCCCTGACCTACTTTGACGGCAGTTCCTTCAGTGGTAATCCTATTACTTTATTTGAGGTGGATCAGGCAAATACAAGCTATGTCTCCGATCATAATACGGTGTATACAAAGGACCGTAAGAAGCTGGTGTATTGCGCAGCTGCCGGAGAGAGTTTCAAGGTTCCTGAAGGAACGGAAGTAATTGGTTTTTCCGCCTTCAGAGATGTTTCGGAGGACAGTGCACTGAAAACTGTAGATCTCCCTGATACATTAACAGAGATCGATGACTTTGCATTCTTTGGCTGTTCCTCACTGGAAGGAATTGAACTGCCGGAAGCACTTGTACGTATCGGTGATTATGCTTTTGATAATTTTCCGAGTGAGATGATGACACCGAATGTCATTTGGAAGGATGATCTGTATATCGGAAAGAATGTGGAATATATCGGTGATCATGCTTTTGCCGGACAGGGTATTCGCGGATACAGCGTGGATGAGAATAATATGTATTATGCTTCAAAAGAAGGATATCTGACAGATAAAGCAGGGAATACGATTCTGGCTGTGCCGAACGCTCTGAACGTTTCCGGAGATCCTGTAAAGATTCCCGAAGGGATAACAACCATCCCGGAAGATCTCTTTGATAACTTCTACCCGGATCAGGAGTATATTATTCCTTCATCTGTCTATCGTTTTGGAGCAAATACGTTCTCCTACTGGAATTCTTTCCCGTATATAGGTTCTCTGTTTACGAAGGAAGGAAGCGCAGCAGAGCAGTACGCAAAGATGAATAAGATCTCTTATCAAAATGATGATACCGGTGTACAGCACCTGGAAGGGGATCAGCTGCTTGTGTTGAATAATATCCGGGAAATGGTATATACCTTCCGGATGCCGCGCAGTGAGATCAGAGAGACTATTGCAGAATGGAACAGCAGCGGACAGCGGCATTTTACCGAGGAACAGATCAACTATGCCTTGGAACGTCTGCAGGAGGGCTTTAAAGAGGTAGCCAGAACCAAATTGCATGATCATGTAAACGAGGAGCTGTGCTCGAGATCAGCGGTACATGAGAAACTGCTCGGTGAGGACTTTACGGAGGCAGAGATCGACGATGCATTTAAACAGCTGTCATCAGATTTCTTTGAGACGGTTGCCCAGAAAAAAGCAGAAGTGTATGCACGTGACAGCGAGCAGTTCTATGCAAGTGAAGAGATACGTGAGCTGCTGATCGTGCAGGATCACTTTACGGACGATGAAGCACAATATGCGGTCGACCATCTCCAGATCGACTATACACCCCTTTACGAAGCGGTGCCGCAGGAGGAACGTGACAGGATCTTCGAGGAAGCTGCCGAAGTGCTGAACAAAAAATCATATTCAAGATCGGAGCTGAAAAAGTATCTGCTTGAACAGGGATACTCGGATATGGCTGTAAAACTGTTCCTGGCTGTTCAGGATTATCAGCCCACCTTCAAAGAAGCAGCAATGTACAGAGCAGCAATGTATCTTGAGGAGAACGGAGTACTGCCGGGTCAGCTTGATGAGTATACAGAAAAACTCCGGGAGATGCTGAAAACGGCCGGCTTCACAGAACGGGAAATACAGTATGCCCTGGAGGAAATGCGCAAACTCAACAACGCAGAATATAACAACGAGCTGGAGCAGGCTTACAGTGAGATCTCCGCAGTAATCATGACAGAATTCTACTCAAAGCCTGAACTGCATGATTATCTGATACAGAAAGGATACACCGAAGCAACCGCAGAACAGGTTATACAGTATTATACTGATCAGGGACTCTTTGAGCTCTGTGCGGAAATGAGAGCAGCAGAATATCTGAACAGTAAAATGATCAAGCCTGAAACATTTGATTCTGCAGCTGAAGAGGATGCCAGAAACGTGCTCAGAGAAGCAGGCTTTACGGAAGAGGAGATCGAAGGCGGTCTGGAACTGCTGAAGATGGAGAATCCTAACCGCGGGCCGGAATACAGAGATGCAGAAGAAGCTCTGGAAAGCTATTACTACTCCAGGACCGAACTGCATGATTATCTGATACAGAAAGGGTATGCCTGGGAAACGGTTGATCAGGCCATCACGTATTATGATGAAGCCGGTGCTTTTGGTTATTATGCAGCGCTCAGGGCAGGAAGTTATCTGCACGCACAGGGGATCACTTCCGAAACATACAATGAAACAGTCAGGGAAAACCTGCGTAATATGCTGAGTGCGGCAGGTTTTACGGAAGAAGAGATCACATATGCACTGCTGGTTCAGGATGAAGAGTATGGTGATCCGATCAGACAGCGTGCACTGGGATACCTTTGGGATGAGTGTACATTATCCAGAAAGGGCCTGAAAAGTCTGCTGGCATCAGCCGGTGACTGTACGGAAGAACAGGCGGAGAGTGTGCTTAGCGAGATTGCCTGGGACTACCGGGAGAATGCTCTTGCGGCAGCAAAGGAAAAGCTTGACCTTGGACCGTATTCCGCATCCGGATTGTATCAGAATCTGATTGAGGATGAAGGATTTACGGAAGAAGAGGCGCAGTATGCAATTGATCATGTAGAGGCTGATTATAAGAAAAATGCCCTGGAAACAGCAAATAGTATGCTGAAATACTATAATACACCTGTCAAGATCAAGTCCATGCTTTTGAATCTGTATAAATATACCGAAGAGGAAGCAGACTATGCTCTCGCGAATATAAGCGGCGGATTGAATGCTGAAGCATTATCCAAGGCATACGATGAGGTGCAGGAGAATAACTGGTCAAAAGAATATGTCCTGGATTATTTGCACGAAAATGATTACAGTGAAGAACAGATCGCATATGTTACGGAAAATCTGCATGTGGATTTTAACGAAGTTGCCTTAAAAGCCGCAAAGGAAGAGGCCAAATTCAACTATTCACTGGGTCGAATACGTTCTGATCTGGGATATGGAAAGTTTACCCGGGAGGAAGTGCAGTATGCGGCGGAGCATCTGCATGTGGATTTCAACAAGTCAGCTAAGATCACAGCTGAAACGCTGGCCAAAGAATTACAATATTCCAAGGCGGAAGTACAGTCATGGCTTGTAAAGTACGGTCTGTTTACAGAAGAAGAAGCACAGTATGCTGCAGATCATATGACCACAGATTTTAACGAAATTGCTTTAATGTGTGCAGAACAGTATGCAGAAAACTTAAATATGTCGAAATCTGAAATAAAGAAAAGACTTGTGGAATATGATGGATTTACGAAGAAAGAGGCTGATTATGCAGTAAAGCATATGAAGGCGGATTTTAATCTGGCAGCACTCAGGAAAGCCAGACAATATCGGGAAGATTATAATCAGTATAGTACAACTTTGACCAGGCAATATCTTCAGACACTCGGCTTTACAAATTCTGAGATCAACTATGCGATAAAACATCTGAATGATAAAACTGAAGAATAAATAATATTTAGTGTAACCTTTTCCTCCTGTCATGAGTGTTACTTGTGAAAAGGGCAGGAAGCCCTCAGGAGGAAATACATGAAACAGTTATTCAAGAAGTTATTCGTTGTACTGGCACTCTTTCTTACAGTATTCAGTCTTCAGACGAATTCTGTAAATGCTCTGCAGTCTTCACGCAGTTACAAGACCGGGTATAAGTCCGGACAGGTGATCCAGAAGTCATACAGTTATTACGGAGCGGGAAGAAGCAGATACAGATATGTCAAGACCAGAGATGTCTATGTATCTGAGAAGGTATATACCGATCAGTGGGCAAAGGATGTCACAAACTGGAATTCACTGACAACGCTGCAGAATCTCAGCTACAACAAGTCTTCAACGATCTCGGCAACAGGCAGTACAGATGTTATCAAGGCAATGGGCCTGAAGACATCCGTCACGATTGGTAAGAGCACCAGTGCCGGCGGATCCCACAAGGCAGATCCAAAGAAGGGAAGTGCAGCCAGACTGTCGATCAAGAGTGATTATGTAGTCATTACGTATGATCACTATACCTTCAACAACAAAGGCAGACAGACCGGAAAGTCGAGGAAGACAGTCAAAGTACCGATCCCCGGAACACAGGTATACTATGTAAGATATTCTAAGTAACAGAAGCGTGCAGGGAATCCGAGAGGATTCCCTGAATGACGTAACAAGGAGATGATTCAAATGTACAAGTATTATGAAATCAACAAACAAGGTCATAATATCCGATGTAAGATCTACGGGAATGACCTGAGAAATGCAGATAAGGCAGTGATCTTCTGTACAGGCTTTGCCGGACACAAGGATAACGGTGCTGCGAATGGATTCGCGCAGAAGGCACTGTCAAAGCATAAGAACATGATGGTACTGGTCTTCAACTGGCCTGCACACGGTGATGATGTGCATAAGAAGCTCGTGCTTGAGGACTGTATGACCTATCTTGACCTGGTGATCAGAGAAGTCAGGGAACAGTTTGGGATCCCGGATATATACTGTTATGCGACAAGCTTCGGCGGATATCTGGTGCTGAAGTATATAGCAGATCATGGAGATCCGTTCCGGAAGATCGTTCTGCGGTGTCTGGCAGTTGACATGTACAGTGTCCTGACAAAGGCAATCATGAAGAACGATGAGTATGATCTGATCCTGAAGGGAAAGGATGTACAGGTCGGCTTTGACAGAAAGATCATTGTGACAGAGGAACTGCTGGAAGCACTGAAGGAGAATGATATCCGCAGGTATGATTACCTGGAATATGCAGAGAATATCCTGATCATCCACGGTACGCAGGATGAGATTGCTTCGTTTAAAGTGTCAGAGGAATTTGCGGACAGCAATCTGATCGAATTCATTCCCGTGGATGGCGCAGATCACAGGTTCAGGAATCCTGCACACATGGCCGAAGCCAACAAGCAGACCCTGCAGTTCATGTTCAGACAGGAATAAACAGATGTATAGACGTAAATGGGGACAGGTTGTTCAGCCTGTCCCATTGGTATATTCAGGGTTATTCTTTTGTGATCGTCTTCGATATCAGCGGTTCGCATACACCTTCCACACCGGTCAGTGCCAGTACACAGAGCAGATTCTTCTGCAGTCCTTTCCAGGCATCTGTAGGGTCATACCATTCACTGATATCATGTGTGCCGCCGCTTTCACCGCCGCAGGAGATCGTTGCGGCAGGTATGCCCAGAGACAGCGGAATATTTGCGTCCGTGCTGGAAAGACCATGCAGCTGAGGCTCAATACCGCATACTTCGAAGGCATTCTTCAGAATCGTAATGATCTCACAGTTTTCATCCTGTACACCGCCGATCGAGCCGCTGAATTCTTCAAGAGATACTTCGATGCGGGCTTCTGCATCAAAGCGTATCTTGCCGTCTCTGCGCAGGCGCATTTCACGTACTTCTTCCCAGCGTGCATATTCCTCATCTGCACATTCCTTTGCGATCTGCAGGCACTTCTGCGTGAAATCCTGCATGACCTTGGCATCAGCGCTGCGGACATCCATCGTGAATGAGCACTCACTGGCAATCGATGTTACACCGGTTCCTCCCTCTACGGTAGAGATATTGAATATCGTATAAGGATCTTCAGGAACTCTTTCCTCGGCGATCTTTGCGATCGTTCTGCCCATGCACATGATCGGGTTGACCAGACCGAACGCACCCATGGAATGTCCTCCGGGACCGCGGAAAGTGATCCTGTACTGGACATCCGAAGCAGCACCGTAGGTCAGTCCGTTACCGGCACCGTCAATGGACAGGAAGGCATCTACCTTTGTCTGTTTCGTATTAAAGATATGACGCATGCCGCGGAAGTTGCCGACGCCTTCTTCACCGACATCACCGCCGATCAGCAGTGTACATGCCGGTTTGATATCTGCCTCTTTCATGGCTCGTAAGATCGCCAGTACTTCGGCACATCCGCGGGTATCATCACAGATACCGGGGATACAGATCCTGTTACCGTCTTTCTTCAGTTCAAGCTTCGTATCCAGCGGGAAGACCGTATCCAGGTGTGCTGTAACCATGACGACCGGACTGTCCTTGGGACCTTCGATCACTGCCAGAGTATTGCATACCTCATCCTGTACAACGGTATATCCCAGTTCTTCGATCATCTCCTTAAAGCGGGCTGCCTTCTTCTCCTCGTGGTTGGAATACCCGGGGATCAGGGTCAGTTCGATCTGCTGATCCAGTGTGAGATCAGCGTTGTTTTTGATCGCTTCCAGTGCTTTCTGCACGGATGGATGATTCTGCAGAGCAGTGATCTTTTCTTTCATACGTATTCTCCGTTTCTTATCTTATCTTAGCGCATATCCGGTGCATTCTGCGGAAAAATACAGGGAAGACGAGGTCCTGTATTGATCAACCAGTCTGCAGTATATGCAGGTTATATGGAGACATACAGCTTCTCTCAGGGCTTCACTGCCATGGACTTCTTCAAGGGAAGATGGCCGTTCATCTTTGTATCACTGGCATGGGCATATTTCCTGGCACCTGAGTTTACGATCGATGAGCCCGCTGTGCCGATCACTGCTCTCAGCACCAAGCAGGAGAAGAAAGAACCTCTGTCCAGATTCTCTGATATTGCCAGTGCCCTGACAGCGTATATGACACCGTCTGCGACAGCTGCAGTTGCCATGTGTATGAGTGCAGGCGGATATGATGTCAAGTCCCTGTTCAAGATGGGCTGGCTGTTTGCCCTGCTTCTGTGTGTGGGATATGTCGTATTTGTCAGTATTGCCTATCCGGCTTTCTGATAAACTGTAAGTAGAAAAGAAGGGAGTACAGCAAGCATGATCAAACAATATCTGATTAAGAACGGCACGCTTGTCTCAGTGCTGAACGGAGAAGAGAAGAAAGCAGATATCCTGGTAAACGATGGTGTGATCACGGAGATTGCTGAGCACATCGAGGCACCGCATGCGGAAGTCTTCGATGCCGAAGGCGCATATGTTTCTGTGGGATGGTTTGATGCCCACTGCCACTTTGCCAACTTCGGCGGAGATTCGATCGGTATCGATCCTGTAGAAGATATCCTGCGTCAGGGTGTAACGTATGCGCTGGATCTTGGAACACTGGGAACAGACAACTACGAAGATTACAGGGAAACGATCCTCTGGCGTACAGATCTTCATTTCAGAAATTATCTGAATATCTCAAAATACGGTGCCGGCGGCAGAGCGATGGACTTCGAGAAAGCTGAAGATATCGACAGAGATGCTGTGATTCAGATGGCAAACAAGTACAGACATGAGCTTGTCGGTCTGAAAGCACGTATCGATGATAAGTTCTGTTATGATCCGGTATATGTCATGGAACAGCTCAGATCACTTGCGGATGAACTGAACATGCCGATTGCTGTACATGCGCCGAGAAGCCGTATCGGTATCGAGAAGCTTACAACATACCTGAAGAAGGGTGATGTACTCTGTCATACACTTGCCGGCAACAGTGATGTGATGCGGGTGATCAACGATGACGGTACAGTGAAGCAGTGTGTGCTGGATGCCAGGGAAAGAGGCGTGATATTCGATCTCTCTCACGGTTCCAATGCGTACAGCTACGATACTGCAGAAGCAGCCTGGAAAGCCGGCTTCTTCGTGGATACGGTATCCAGTGACCTGCACGGAAGAAACCTGAACGGCCCGGTATTCAGCCTTGGTGTTGTCATGACGAAGGTCCATGGACTGACCGGCAAACCGTGGTGGTGGGTACTGAACAAGACGATCGCAGAACCTGTACGCCTGCTCGGTATCACGGATAAGCAGACAGAAGTAACAGCCGGTATGCCTGCAGACCTGACGGTATACAAGATCGAAAAGGGAGAATTCAGTTATCTGGATTCCAAGAAGGAATCACGTACATTCTCCGAGAAGATCACACCGATCTATACATGCACAGGCACAAAGGTATATACCTGCAGATAATCCATTCACAAAGAATAGCTCTCCGAAAGATAATACTTCGGAGAGTTTTTTACATTTAGCAGGTGTACAGAGAAGTCTCTTGCTTATCACCGGGCAGCTCTGTCAGCCAGTTCACGAATACGTCTGATATCTTCCCCGGCTGATTTTGCGTAATCTCTGGTCTCTCCGGCAGTGCGACTGATATCACTGACTTTGGCAGAGAAGCTTGCGGCCTGATTGTTCATATCTGTACGCAGTGATCTGACAGACTGGTTCAGATTCTTCTGATTCTGCTGTACGGCAGCTACTTCGCCATTGATGCTGTGCATCTGACCGTTCAGCGCATCCATACGCATCTCCTGTTCATAGAGGTTGTAAGCACCGCCGGGACCTTCCAGGGTGAATGCTCTTCCGGTGCTGAGATAATTCGTAAACTTCATCAGAGCCTGCTGGTTTCTGTACTGGCTGGGGATGGACAGCGTATCACATGTCCTGGTGAATGCCTCGCAAGCCTGATCATATTCATCACTGGCTTCCCTGTAGGCATCTGTATACATATCATGCTTGTTTGAGAGTACGGAACCGAATACAAATTTCTTTGTGTTCTTCAGGCAGTGCCAGAGTCCGGCGATGCCTTTACAGTTGGCATAGATAAAGAAGATCAGCACAAGCATATATACGAACATGTTGTTTGTCTCGATCACGTTTGAGAAGATGATCAGGACGATCCATCCGGCAGCGATCCATCCAACGGTCATCAGCAGGTAGATCAGCGTAAAGTCCTTGTCCGGTGTGTACTGATTGAGCATGTAGCGGCATCCGCGGACTCTCTTGGAGATATCGGCGGCCGTGTCGTACTGGTTTACAGCGGTGTGCAGTGTGCGGATCATTTCGTTTCTGTTAGTTGTTGTCATCATCATTTCCTCCTGTGGGGTGATTTCTTCCCTTTTCACAGGTAATACCCGTCAGTTACGGGAAAGGTTACACAGATCCTAAAACTTTTTTGCGAAAGTTTCTGACCGCTGCCATGCGTAAAAAAAGACCTCCGCAGAGGTCATGTAAGTCGGTGCGTTACTCATGGAGAGATCGGCTGCCGTGCAGTTCGTCTTCGTAGATCCTGTAGGCTTCTTCCAGTCTGTCGCAGCGTCCTTCGCTGAGGTAGCTTCTGATCATCATCAGAGCATTCAGATTTCTGTACTCACCGGGAATGATCAGATCGTCACAGGTATCTGTGAAGGCCTGACATTCCTCAGCATATCTGTCATATGCCTCGGCGTATGCATCGGTGTACTCATCCTTGATCTCACCGAGCAGGAAGCCCCAGAAACACTTCAGAATGTTCTTCAGGCAGTATATACATCCGATCGTGACGGGGATCATGACAGAGAGACATACTGTGCTGAGCACAGCATCTCCCATAGCAGATCCGACGGTTCTGCTGCTGAATACCGTAAGTATATACATCAGCGCAAGGGAAGCAGCTGTCTTCAGTACGGAAAGTCCGGAGAAGCCGCGGTCAGGCATACATGTGTCAAGACGTGTCTGACAGTTATATACATCGTGTGAGTAGAGAGCGATTCTGTTTTTCTGTTTGACAGCCAGATCGATATCGGAGATCAGGCGGGTTCTTTCATTGGTAAGGCAGGTCATCGTATTTCCTCCCGGGGAATCTTTCATCCCCTTTCATAAGGAATACGCATCAACCTGCCGAAAGGTTACACCGATAGATATTTATTCTTTGACCATTCTCCACAAAGTCGTACGGGATATACCCAACTGTCTGGCGGCAGCCGTCTGGTTGCCGTTATTCTCTCTGAGTACGGTCTGTACGATCTCCTTCTCGATCTCTTCGAGAGGTCTTTTCAGATTTATGTAGTTCATCGTCTATACACAGGGAGAGTTCAAAAGATGGCATGGATTGATGTTCCTGGGCATGTTTGTGGTCTATATGTTCCTGTCGGTAAGAGCGATGAAGAACGGAGACATGGAAGCCGAAGGAGAAGAAGAGGGCGAAGAAAAGAAAGAGATGACGCTTGGTAAGGAGCTGTTACTTCTCGTTGTCGGTGCGGCAGCGATCGCGATCGGTGCCAACTTCCTTGTCAATAACGGTACGATCATTGCGGCAGCGCTGGGTGTACCGGACAGTGTGATCGGGCTGACGATGGTAGCACTTGGTACATCGTTACCTGAGCTGGTGACAGCTGTGACTTCGCTGATGAAGGGACACGGGGCACTGTCACTGGGAAATGTGATCGGTGCGAACCTGTTCAACATCGTGCTGGTATCGGGCATGGCGATCAGTATCAGTCCGTTTGCGGTACCGGCGGAGAAGACACTGATGGGGATGAACAGTTCACTGTTGGTGGATATCCCGGTGATGCTTGGGGTTATGTTACTGCTGTGTGTACCGGCATTACTGAAGGAGAAGCTGTACAGGTGGCAGGGCATCCTGTTACTGTGCATCTATGCCTGCTTTACCATCTACCAGTTTGTAATATGAGATATACCGGATCAGTAAGGTCCGGTATTTTTCGAACAAATACTGTAAGCGTTTACAACTTTTTTATAAAACAGTTCCTTCTTTTGATAGACGCATAAAATCAGTCGTGAGTATATTAATAACAGAATAGGCGTAATGCGTACGAAAGGATGTAATGGATATGGATAAGTGGCTGTGCTTTGACGCCGGCGGTACTTTTGTAAAGTATGCGGTGATCAATGAAAATGAGGAGTTTGAGACGGAAGGCAAGTACGAAACAGACTGCAATGATCTGGAGAAGTTCTCTGCCGGCCTGCGTAAGATCTATGAAGAACATAAGGATGTGAAGGGTATAGCAATGAGTATGCCCGGAATGATCGAAGTGGATACCGGTTATATGCGTACAGGCGGTTCGATTCACTGTGTCATGGGTATCAATCTTGCGGAACATGTTTCGGCTCTTTGTGACGGTCTTCCCGTAACAGTCGAGAACGATGGTAAGGCGGCCGGTACCGCTGAACTTGTTTCCGGTGCTTTGAAGGACTGCCGCAACGGTGCTGTCTGCGGTATGGGGACGGGTATTGCCGGTACGATCATCATTGATCGTAAGATAGTCAGAGGTGCCAATCTGTTTGCCGGCGAACTATCCTATCTGGTCAAGGATAATAAGAATCTGCCTGATGTACCGCAGGAGGGTGTATCCCTGTTTAATTTCATCGGCGATACATTTGTCGGGACAACAACAGCGGCAGCCATGTGCGGCATGTATTCGGCTATGTCAGGGACACAGATGGATGCCAAGGACTGCCCGCATCTGTTTGAACTGATGGAACAGGGAGATGAACTTGCAAAGACAGCGATCACTGCGTGTGTAAAGAATCTTGCACAGTTACTGTTTAACCTGCAGTGTGTGATCGATCCCGATGTGATCGCGATCGGCGGCGGCATCAGTGCCAATCCTGTTTATATTAAGATGCTTCAGGAAGCTACGGTCAATATCGCAAAGACGGTGGGCATGGGAGCACCGGTTCCCAACGTGCAGCCGGCGAAGTACAGAAACGGTGCCAATCTGCTTGGCGCTCTCTACTTCCACTGGAATAAGACAGGATATAAATCACTGTTCTAGGAGGCTGTATGGGTAAGTTATATGCAGGAGCCGCAAAGGTCAAGGCATCACCCTCACAGGAGATCCTCGACGAACTGAAGGCGGTCGGCGCATACACGCAGTACGAGAAAGTATACAAGGATGTCTATGCCAGATGTGTGGCATTTACGGACGGGGAACAGAAGTTCTTTATCTTTACCAGTGAGAACGGGATGTTTCCGGCACAGAGAAGATTCCGGGAGAAGATGCAGAAGGAGTTCGGTGTCCATCCCGATGCGGTGATGCTCGGCAATACACATAATCATCAGGGCTTTGTCGCAAGTGATCCCGATGAATCTCCGGGCGGGGCAAGACGTCATGTCGAAGGCAGACAGGCAGAGATCAACGAAGAGATCATTCAGACACAGCACGAATATGCATTACAGGCAGCCAGAGAAGCCCTGGCCAATGCTGTTCCGGCACGGATGGGATATACGTCCGGTGAGAGCTATATCAATGCCAGCAGAGACTGGCCGACACCGGTGGGAGGACTGCAGAACAGTGACTACGGCGGCTACAGTGACAGGGAACTGGTCGTGCTGAAGGTAGAAACGGAAGACGGTCAGCCGATCGCCTCTGTCGTCAACTTCGGTGTACACTCGAACATGATGTATCCGCACAGGTTTAACGGTACTTTCAATTATGTCTGCGGAGATCTTGGCGGAGAGATCATGGAATTTGTGGAGAATGCCCATGCCGGCAAGGAGACCTGCCTGTGGGTAGAAGCGGCGGCGGGAGACCAGAATCCGCTGGTCACAGGCTTCCAGCAGGGTGTCAGAGCACTGCCGGATGGTACCTTCGAAGAGATCCATACGGAGATCAGTGCCGAAGCGACATATACGCTGATGGAACATCTGGCACAGGTACAGGGTCTGGAGATCCTGAAGACCGAGAAACAGATCCGTACCTACAGTACCGAGTTTGATCTGAAGTACGGCAGAAGTGTAAAGCGCATTCCCGGCAAGGTCAATGCCAGAGAGAAGTTCGCACTGATCTTCTCCGGTGAACAGAAGGGTCAGCAGGGAAGACATCAGATCACTGTGGATGAGTTTAAAGCCATGGAGATCGAACCGGCAGATGATGTGGAGTTCAAGCTGCATCTTGCGGTACTCAACGGTATTGCCTTTGCCGGTATCAATACCGAACCGTATTCCTACCTGGGCAGGATCATCAAGGACGTGCTGCCGTATCCGAAGGCGATGGTCTTTGCGATCGATGCCGGACATGTCGGATATATCCCCGATGTACGCAAGTCGGAGTATGCCGGTTTCGGTACACTGGATTCCAAGGCACAGAGTCCCTGGGATACCGAGAGAGTATTTTATGAAGGCTTCCGTGATCTTGCGGAAGAGATAGAGAAGGAGTGATAACCATGGCTTTGGAACTGAAAGACTTACTGTGTGACATACATACACATACGATTGCCAGCGGGCATGCCTACGGAACGATCCGTGAGAATGCGCAGGGAGCTGCCGAGAGAGGTTTGAAACTGGTCGGTACGTCCGAACACGGACCGAAGATCCCGGGGTCCTGTGAACCGATCTACTATGCCTGTGCCAACCGTATTCCGAGAGAAATGTTCGGGGTCGAAGTGATCACCGGTGTCGAAGCCAATCTGCTCGATGACGGTACGATCGATATTCCGGAGATGTTACTGGGTTTCCTTGACTATGCGATCGTCGGTGTCCACGGCTTCTGCTATAAGAACCACGGTGCTGAAGAGAATACTGATCTTCTGATCAAGGCCATGGGTATAGAGAAAGTACACTTTGTGGCTCATCCCGATACTGACAAGTATCCGGTCAACTATGAGAGACTGGTCAAGGCCGCAATTGAGAACAGATGTGCACTGGAACTGAACAACAGTTCCCTGCGCAAGCCGCAGGAACGGCCGGGATGCTACGACAACTATCGGAAGATGTTCGCCGAGTGCGTTAAGCAGGGGTGTTACATCATCGTCAATACGGATGCGCACGATCCCAGTGAAGTGGGTCGCTTTGAAAAGGCTGTGGAACTGCTGAATGAAGTGGACTTCCCGAAGGAACTGATCCTGAACTGTGATCTCGATAAGTTCAAGGCCTTCATTGATTACGATTACGACAGGATCATGGGTTTTTAACTGATGGGAAAAATTACTGAACCGATCGTTTGTGAGATCGCTCCGAAGACGTACCACATCAATGAGTTTGGCATAGACAATCAGTATCTTCTTGTCGGTGATGAGAGAGCTCTCGTCATCGATACCGGTACAGGTCTCTACGACATGAAGAAACTGATCGCCAAGCTGACCGACAAACCGTACGACGTGGTTGTTACACATCTGCACGGAGATCATAACGGCGGCAGTAATCAGTTTGAAGAAGTCTGGATGCACAGGCTCGATCAGGAATGGATGCCGGAGATCGCCACAACAGAACAGATCCGCTGGAAAACTCTGCGCATGGAGGAGATCTCCCGTGAGGCAAGAGAAAGCGGCAGAGGCAAGTGGCCCAGCTACGAAGAGATCTTCCCGTATGACACGGTCGATATCATTGAACGTGAGAAGAGATGTAAATACCGTGATCTTGAGGACGGACAGGTATTTGAACTTGGCAACCGTACGGTAAAGGTATTCCATACACCCGGTCATACAAGAGGCTCCTGCAGTCTTCTGGACTACAATACGAGGATCCTGTTCAGCGGTGATGCGATGAACTTCAATGTCGGCACACGCTCGGTCGGCGGTCCCTACAGCGGTGTGGCGGTCAGTACGATGCTGAGAGGACTGCTTCGAATCGTGGAACAGAGACCGTACTTTGACCGTACCTTTACCGGTCATACAAACTATGCGAATCAGATCAATGTGCTGTCACAGGAACACGAAGTTCTGGATGATATCATCGAGAATCTGCGCAGGATCCTGAAAGGCACGGCAGAGATCATTGACAGACCTTCACACCTGAAGCCTGATCTGATCATGAAGACAGCGATGTACGGAAGAGCTGCCACGATCTTCAATGAAGATATGTTATGGGAAGAAGGAGAGGAACATATCGTTCCGTAAGATGATGATAAACAAGTATTATACATATCCGGAAATTACCAACTGGGGTGATCCGACGGTGGAAGCACCTGACTTCCGCAGCGGTGTCATCTCCCTGGCCAAAGAGGGCAGATGGGTAGCACCATTCTATAACCTTGAACAGATGATGCATACCGCCACCGGCAAGCATATGGCCATTGCGGCAGGGCTTGAGAAGAACTATACAGAGATCACGGATCCCGGGCTGCAGGCATTCTGGAACGGTGTCGGTCTTGACTACACCGTACATGAGACAGACGGAGAAAACTGGCTCTCGTTTGTGCCGAAGTGTGCTTTGGAGGGTGAGAAGAAGCTTCCCGCGGTGCTGGCATTCCGCAGTGCCTGTGTCTTTGCGCAGAGCTTCTACTATGATCTTCTGATGATGGCTGCCCAGGGGGAGATGATCGTACTGATCTTCTCGACCGAGGACAAGGATGAAAACGAACTCTGGACGAAGATCTATGCCGAAGCGAAAGAGATCTACCCGATCGATGAGACAAGAGTCTATCTGACCGGGCATTCCCACTACGGTGACTTTGCGCTCGACTTCATGTGCAGACATCCCGAGATCCCGGCAGCGGTTGCCCAGCAGGGTGATATCCCCGGGTGTGCACCGCATTTCTTCAGTGATGCGATGGTGGAGCGTATGCGTGAGGTGGATAAGCCGATCATTGCGGTATCCGGTATGGCGGAGATGAGCATGATGTTTCCGATGAACGTGGATATCCAGTGTCCCGAGCAGATCCCGGAGCGGATGAAACATGCGATTCCGGCCACGGCAGAGGACAGGATCAGTGCCTGGCAGAGAAGACTCTACGCAGCTAATGCGCCGATGAAGACAAAGGAAGAGATCCTCGCCGCAAGGGAAGGCACAAGAGCCGAACAGATGCTTGGCTTCCCGTGTGATCACAGTGAGACACTGTGGGTGGATGGTCTTGAGGTCTATATCGGTGACATCAGGAACGAAAGAGGCGAAGAGAGACTGCGCGTTGTGGCAATTGAAGATCTCTCCCATACTACATGTTCATTCATGCATACGATCAGCTGGTCATTCCTGCGCAGGTTTGCGAAGGACCCGGAGACCGGAGCCGTAATCGAGTTATATCGTTAAGGAGTCTATATGGAAAACAAGTACTATTCTTACCCCGAGATCGTCAACTGGGGAGATCCTACCGTAGATGCACCGGACTTCCGCAGCGGTGTTGTATCGCTGGCCAAGGAAAAGAAGTGGGTCGCACCTTTCTATGATCTTGAAGGCATGATGCATACGATCACCGGTGAAAGCATGATGATCGCGGCAGAGCTGGAAAAGAAGTATACCGAGATCACTGATCCGGGACTGAAGGAATTCTGGCAGAACAAGGGCTTGGTCTACGATGTCAATGAGACAAAGGGAGAGAACTGGCTTGCGTTTGTGCCGAAGAGTGCACTGGAAGAGAAGAAGAAGCTGCCGGTCATGTGTGCGTTCAGAGCTGCCTGTGTCTTTGCCCAGAGCTTCTACTATGATATGGCGATGATCGCTGCCCAGGGTGAGATGATTCTGCTGATCTTCTCTACCGAGGATAAAGATGAGAACGAACTCTGGCTGGATATTCTGGAGGAAGCGAAGAAGCTCTATCCGATCGATGAGACAAGAGTCTACCTGACCGGACATTCCCACTACGGTGAGTTTGCGCTGGAATTCATGCGCAGACATCACGAGATCATTGCGGCAGTTGCCCAGCAGGGTGACCGTCCGGGTCTGGCACCGGCCTTCAGCGATGATGCGGCGATGGAGAAGATGCATACCTTCGACTGCCCTGTCAGTATCGCTTCCGGTACGGCCGAGATGACACAGCACTTCCCGCTGAATACACCGGCACCGAGGTATGATGCCTGGAACGAAAGACTGCGTTCGGTAATGCCCGGTACGTTGGAACAGAGGATCTCCTCGTGGCAGAGAAGGCTGTACGGATCCCGCTGCAATACCGTCACAAAGGAACAGATGCTTGCCTGTGCCGAGAGTCCCAACAAGGCTGTAAGAGTACTGGGATTCCCGTGTGACAGTGCTTATACACTGTGGATCGACGGTGTCGAAGTATACGTGGGTGATATCGTCAACGTCGACGGCAGGAAGCACCTGCAAGTCGTGGCTGTACAGAATCTCTCGCATACGACATGCAAAGCCCAGCACCTGATGAGCTGGACCTTTGTCAGAAGATTTGCCAGAGATCTGGAAAACGACAAGGTCATCGAGCTGTACGAGTAAGAGAGATGAACTGTTTCGAAAGAGACAGTTCTTTTCTTATGCCCAAATTCTGCCGATATCCATGTACAATAAAAATAGACACGGAGGATATGACGATGAAGATCACAGCAGTAAACGCAAGTCCGAGACCCGCAGGAAATACCGCCGAACTGATTCAGGCAGCACTGGATGGTGCGGCCTCGGCAGGGGCGGAGACAGTATATTATGATCTCTACAGACAACCTAAGTTTACGGGATGTATATCCTGTTTCGGCTGTAAGCTGGAACCGAATGAAGGCAAGTGCATATGCCATGACGGACTGTATCCGATCCTTGAGGATATCCGTACATCCGATGCCGTGATCCTGGGTTCTCCGAATTATCTGAGTGAACCTACGGCAGGCTTCAGAGCATTGTTTGAACGGCTGGTCTTCCAGAATCTGACATACCGGAGGGAAGAGACACGGTACAATGCACCGAAGACACCGGTACTGTTTATCATGACCAGCAATGCTTCCGATGAATACTATGATGATCTTGGTTATACAAAGATGATCGAAAGATACAGGAGCACACTGACTAACTTTGTCGGTGAGACAGAGGTAATGATCTGCGGCAACACCCTGCAGGTCAAGGACTACAGCCGTTTCAACTGGACGATGTTTGATATTCCCGGCAAGCAGGAAAGACATGAGAATGTCTTCCCGGAAGAGAAGAAACAGGCATATGCCCTGGGTGTGCAGCTGGCTGAGAAATGCAGGGCAGCGGAGGAATAATGCAGAGAAAGCTGCGGGCAGTACTATGTATTGCCTTACTTACAGGATGTGCAGGAAAGGCACCGGCGGCTTCGGCTGCACCGGAAGCTTCAAAGACACCGGAAGCACCGGCGGTTTCAGCGACTCCGGAAACACCGAAGGAACTGTTATCAGGCATGGAGGATCCGTATGCATACATGACCGATGTGATCTGCCGGGATGTGCCGCGGATGTATGAGTTCCTGCAGAACGGAACGCTGCAGTATGGTGAAGAGAGAAAGTATGCGGTCAGTGAACTGGGCATCAATGATCAGGAATGTTACGGTGTCAGCTTTGGCTATGACGACGGCAGTCAGTTCGTTACCGTGCGCTCTTTTGCGATGACGGATGATCAGTCCAAACTCTATGAGTATCAGGATATCAAGGGATACTGGTACGAGAGGGAAGCACCGCATCCGGAGGTGACCCTGGACCGTCTGCGCTCGGACATGGCATATAACGGCTATATCGGCGGTTTTGCGTACGTCGGTACAGACAGTATTGAAGAGAAGTACAGACAGATGTTTGCGTGGCTGGATGGTCTTGAGACGGTTGAATACGATGGCGCAGATCTTTTCGCAATCGTTCCTGCTGATCCGGCAGCGACCGTGGCTGTCAACAGGACCGACGGAAATAACAATGTTACGGAGGTACTGTACCGCAGTGAGAGCGGGAAGCCGATCCTGCTGAAAGCGGGAAGCAGCACCCGGATGCCCGAGGTACAGATCAGCATTACCGACAGTCAGGGCAGGATCCTTTCGTTTATCGTGTACTACCGGCCGATGTTTGATATCTATGATCCTGAACATGAGATCTTTGCGGGCAACTTCGGTATCGTGGATTATCTCTGGACCGTGGAGGATGATGAACTGATCCAACAGAAGATCGTACAGGAATTTCCGGATCTTGAGGATCTGTTAAAGAAGGGTATGGTCATGGATAAAGGTCCTCATGACCGTATTGAACTGTCCGGACACCCGTGCTTTGAAGTATACTTCGGTACTGAACATGACGGTATGTTCACAAGAGAGAAGACATACGCGGTATCGGATGATATGACACATATCTTTGAGTATGATGTTGTCGGTGATACCTGGTATGAGTATTATCAGTAGATATGCGTACGCTGTTTATACTGGACAGGAAAGACTATACCTCGGATGAGAAGGTGCTTGTGCGTCCCTCCGTCCGGGGTATCATCATGAAAGACGGAATGTTATGTGCCGTCTACTCTCACCGTTATGATTGTTACAAGCATCCCGGCGGCGGCATGGAGCCCGGAGAAACACATCTGCAGACACTCTGCCGTGAGGCAAGGGAGGAAGCCGGTGTGGTGGTCCGTGCTGCCTCCGTGCATCCCTTCGGCAATGTGCACAGAGTATCCCGGGGCGTGGATGAATATGCAGAGTATGATCTTTTCATCCAGGATAATTACTACTATCTGGCAGAGGCGGAAGTAACAGGTCTGCCTGTGCAGTATGATACCTACGAACTTGAAGAGGAACCGGAGGCGGTCCTGGTATCCCCGGAGGAATTCATCCGTGTCAACCGCACACATGATCACCATGGCGCAGATCCGGCGATGATCGAACGCGAAACACATGTGACCGAGCTGCTTTTGCAGGAAAATGATGCAGTGTACGGTAATAATCAACTATAATCTAATACATGAAAAGCAGACAGAGAAAACAGATCACAGAATCCCTGTTTGTTTTTATGCTTATCCTGCAGTGTATGCTGGTGCTGATATCATCACTGATGACAGAAAGACCGCAGGAGGTACAGCAGCCTGTCACAGAGGTCAGCGTACCCTCGCCGGAGCCTGTACAGTCAAAGATCCCGGCTCTGGAAGCACAGCTGAAAGATCATCTGGCAGGTCTGCCGGGGGAGTGGTCGGTCTACGTCAAGATCATCAGGAGCGGGGAAGAACTGCGTATTCATGATCACCGGATGATCTCCGCCAGTCTGATCAAGATCTTCGTAGCCGGTGCCTTCTTCGAGAAAGTACGCAGCGGAGAGATTGCTGAGACCGAAGAGACGGATAAACAGCTGAGGAAGATGCTGTCGGTATCCGATAATGATGCCTGGACATGGCTGGAGAGGTACATGGGCGGCGGCAGTATGATCACCGGTCTGCAGGCAGTTACATCCTTTGCACATAATCATGGGTATATCGATACCGGAAGACTGATCAGCACCGGAAATATCTACGACAAGGATGCGGCGAATATGACATCGGCCAGGGATGTCGGCTATGCGTTAAGTGAGATCTATGCGGGTACATTTGTGGACATGGAAGCTTCCAACTTCATTCTGGATGCCCTGGAAAAACAGGAGAAGACGTGGAAGATCCCGGCCGGTCTTCCTGCGGATGTGGAGAGCGCAAACAAGACCGGAGAGCTGGAGGGTCTGCAGCACGATGCCGCGATCGTCTTTGCCCCGGCCGGAGATTATATTCTGGTGATCATGTCGGAGGGTGACGGTGATGACAGAGTATTCAATGATATTGCCGGAATCTCCTCTCTGGTATATGAATCCGTAGGAAAAGAATAGGTTTGTATATGTATAATTTAAGCAGAGGTAAGAAATTATGCTGTTTGATTTTTCCAATGAGAATTTTTACGACAACCATACACATGTGCTGGATATGGACAAACCGGTCATTACCGTTGATCAGTTCCTGAAGAGCTACAATCACGGTACGATGTCCGCAAGGGATGAAAACGGCGCCAAGTTCCCGTCGCAGAAACATCTCGCATCGCTGAGAGAGCTGCCGATGGTGCTGCAGCTGGTACACTTCATGGCGGAGAGATTCGGCTGTGAGGAGACCGTGGAAGCGGTTGTGGAAGCCCGGAACAAGGCAATCGGCGGTACTGAGGAAGGCATCCGTAAATATGTGCAGAGTCTCTATGATGAGGAACATATCGTAGCCAGTACACTGGAGAGTGAACTGCCCTGGGGCGATCCTCTGACAGCGTGCATACCCAACAAGGTCAACCGTCTGTTCCGTTTTGAGGATGTATACTTTGAACTGCTGAAGAGTGAAGAGACCTTTGCGTCACTGATGACAAAGCTGGAGGAAGCGATCCGTACAGCTGTCAGTCAGGGTTTCATGGGGATCAAGGGACATATCGGTGAAAGGTACGGATTTGACGCCTACCTGGTCACACCGCAGGAAGCAGAGAAGGCATTCAGGGATGCCAAGGCCGGAAACTATGAAGCACAGCGGGCTGTATACTATGCGATGTTTGATCAGATCCTGTATCTCTGTGCGGAACTGGGTATCTCGATCCATGTTCATACAGGTTCTACAGGCATGAGAAGTCATAAGGGTGTATATAAACATGATCCGGTACTGCTGGCACCGTTCCTCGGCGATACGAGACACGAGAAGACGAATATCGTCTTACTGCACGGGGCTTTCCCGTTCACCAGGAATGCGGCGATCATGGCCTACAACTTCTGTAATATCTATGTAGACTTCTCACAGACACTGCCCTGGCAGGGTATGGGCATGGCTGCCATGTTCAAGGAAGTACTGGCCCAGGCTCCGCATAATCAGATCCTGCTCGGGTCCGGTCAGCATGGTGCTTTTGAGGGCTCCTGGGCAGCTGCCAAAGCGTCCAAGATCGCTCTGGCCAAGGTCTTCTCCGACTTCGTGGAAGATGGCTATATGAGCAAGGACAGAGCTCTGAAGAGTGCCCGTCAGGTACTCTCCGAGAATGCTCTGAGACTGTATCAGGGATTCTGAACTGTAAAATGAAAGGAACTCGATGAGTTCCTTTTGTGTTATTGAAGACTTAACAGGTAATCGGCGATATCCTGTGTGGCTTTGGCCAGTTCTTCCGCCTCCGGCAACATCACGATCCTGAAGTGATCGGGTGTCGGATAGCCGAAGCCGCTTCCCGGGACGATCAGCACATGTTTGTTTTTCAGTACACCCATGCCGAATTCCTTGTCGGATGTGATATGGAATCTCTCAGCGTCATACTTCGGGAAGACGTAGAAGGCCGCATCATTCGGTACGACAGACATTCCCGGTGTCTTCTGAATGACTTCCACAACAGCCTTACGCTGCTCGTAGAGTCTGCCTCCCGGCACCAGCATGGCCTGGGTGCTTTCGGGGTCATGCAGAGCAGCAGGAATGACCAGCTGTGACAGGGTATTTCCGCATAGACGCATCGAGGAGAGTCTCTCCAGGGCATCTCTGACTTCACCTAGTTCGTTATTAGGATCGGAGAGGATCATCCAGCCGCAGCGGAAACCGCAGATGATATGCGACTTGGACAGTCCGTTAAACGTGATCACGGGCAGATCCGGAGCCAGGTATGCGGCAGAATGATGTACCTTGCCATCCATGACAAGTCTGTCATAGATCTCATCCGCAAATACCAGCAGGTGATTCTCCCTGGCGATCTGCAGGATGGTCTTCATCGTCTCATCATCATACAGTACACCAGTAGGATTGTTCGGATTGATGATCAGGATCGCTTTTGTACGTTTGGTGATCTTTGCCTGGATATCTTCAGGATCAGGCATCCACCTGTTCTCTTCATCGCATCTGTAATAGACAGGCACAGCCCCGGCAAGATGCAGGGAATTGGACCACAGCGAGTAATTCGGACACGGTACGAGCATCTCATCACCGGGATCCATGACGGCCAGCACACTCATCTCTGCCATCTCGGAAACACCGTTGCCGATGAAGATATCCTCAGCCGTAGAATGTGAGAGACCCTTGCCTCTGTGATATTCAAGAATCGCACCTCTGACATCGGGCATACCTCTGGAATCACTGTAGGCAACAGCTCTGTCCAACCCCTCCAGCAATGCGCCTCTGACGCTCTCGGGAAGTGTAAAGCCAAAAGCTGCAGGATTGCCGGTATTCAGCTTAAGGACAGGAATACCGCTGCTGATCATCCGCAGAGCTTCCTGGTACAGTGGTCCTCGTATATCGGAATGGACAAGATCCATCCGTTCGGCATGTCTAATCATTATCTCACCTCGCTATATAGTATAGTATGATTTCGCTTCTTCACAAAGAATAATCGTAACTCCGGGTTACCTGTTACAATGATGGGGATGAAACTGCCTGAAACATATGAAATACGCATGAAGAGTCTGCTTGGTGAAGAGTATCCGGCATACCTGCAGAGTCTTGAAGAACCGGAGACACTCAGTCTTCATATTAATGCTGGGAAGATCTCTGCCGAAGAGTTCCGGCGGATATCTCCGTTTGAACTTTCGCCTGTGCCCTGGTGTGCAGATGCCTTTTACGTCCATGGGGATGTACGTCCGGGTACGCATCCGTACTGGTATGCGGGTCTCTATTATCTGCAGGAAGCTTCAGCCTCCCTGCCGGCGGAAGTACTGCCTGTACAGCCCGGAGACAGGGTGCTTGATGCCTGTGCAGCACCGGGCGGGAAGACTGTGACACTGGCCGCAAAGCTGCAGGATACCGGTGTGCTGATCTCCAACGACATCAGTATCTCGAGACAGAATGCGACCCTGAAGAATATACAGCGCTACGGAGCAGGGAATACCTATGTGACAGGAGAAGACCTGAACCGCATGGCAGAATACTTCCCGGAATACTTTGACTGTATCCTGCTGGATGTCCCGTGTTCGGGAGAAGGCATGTTCAGGAAAGATCCGTCTCTGATCAAAGCCTGGGAAGAAAGAGGACCGCAGTACTATGCGGAAATACAGAAGGAGATCGTCACTTCGGCACTGGGCATGTTACGGGAGGGCGGTAAGCTTGTCTATTCCACCTGTACATTCTCACCCGAGGAGGATGAAGAGATCATCCTGTACATGAAGAAGATCTGCCCGCAGTTACAGGTGCTGCCGATCGCAAGAGAAGGTAACTTTGCGCATGGTATCCTGCCGGGGACAGAGAACTGTGTGCGTTTATATCCGCACAGACTGCAGGGAGAGGGTCATTTTACAGCCTTACTGCAGAAAGGCGAAGGAGAACGCACAGTGTCTGTACAGAGCCAAAGACGCAGAGAGAAGCTGCCGGAAGATATGACGATGTTTATGACACATATACATAAGCAGTATGATCCGGACAGGTTCATGATCCTGAAGGACAGGGTACTGTACCTGCCGGAAGAGGATCTTCCGTATACCGGAATGCGCACGGTACGTTCCGGGTTACTGTTCGGGACACTGAAAAAGGGAAGGTTTGAACCCTCCCAGCATCTGGCTATGTCGTTGAGTACAGAGACATTTGATCGTGTTGTGAGCTTTGCGGCAGATGATCCGCGGACAGAGAAATATCTGCGCGGGGAGACCGTGGAGACAGAGACAGACGAAAACGGCTGGGTGCTGGTATGCACCGACGGCTATCCGCTTGGCTTTGGGAGATGCAGCGGTACCGTGATCAAGAACCGGATCGATCCCGGCGTAAGAAAACTGTAATTACAGCGAACTGATCTTCTTCAGCAGGGTATCGTAGAATTCTGTGACAGAGTGTTTCCGTAACAGTCCGCCCTGCAGGGACATATGATCATACGGATATACCGGCAGGATATTCCAGATCCCCGGTGCCGGAGTCATATCATATGTGTATGCACAGGAAGGCTGATGGGAGGGAGCCATCGCCGAGATGGTATTCACAAAACGTCATTCTCCTGCCATTCTTTACCCAGAGGAATACCTCCCCGGCTTTTGCCTTCATATACACCCATCAGGATGGAACTCTTCGTAAACATCGGTTCCATCTTTTTGTATATCGGCTGGTATGTACCATCATGGTGTATGAGTATTTCGGGAACAAACTATGAATACCTATATTTGCTTGATTTTACGCTATTTTACAGGCATTACACATATAATCTCATCGATCCGATCAGCCGCGAAAGAACAGTTACAGACGGTGTTCACGTCTTTGCCGCGTTAGACCTCGTATATAGCTACACAATTCATGCTAAAAATCCCAATGTTCTAAAGCATAAAATATTCAATTACAGCATTCGATTCAAAGGCACTCACAGTGATGCTGAAACCGCCGATTATTTAGGAATCACAAGAATGCGTGTTGCCAAATTAGCTCGGAAATAAATGAAGAGGAATATGCCAAATGGCACCCAGGTTCGGATGGATCACCTGAATCAGAAAAGGACGGTGATCAAAGTGCCGAATAGAAATGAAACGTTTTATTTCCTAAAAGTTGAACTGGGAATTGATTCCTGTGAAGAAGTTGCGGCAATTGAACGACTGAAACACGGACCTGAATATTTGTGGCTTTGGATCCGTCTCGCATTAAAATATGCGAACTATGGCGGAGTTCTTTGCTGGCGTATAGGAGATAGAGTTCTTCCTGTAACAGCTGATGATCTGGAGGCTGAAATGAAGGGTGGCTTCACGGATGTATCAATTAAAGACGGGGTTGCCACGCTGATCCAAGGCTCGCTGATCTACATTAATTCAGATGGGTTTATGGCAATTACAGGATTGACCATCTCAGGAGATCCAAAGGAACCTACGCTTCATAAGCAGAACAGCAATACTGACGTTGTTCGACCGCTGAGTATAGGAAATGATACGAAGAGTGCTGTTTATCAAAGAGAGCGCAGAAAGCAGTTAAAGGAAGGTGATAAAAAGTTGCAGCTACCTGCGCCGGAAAAACCAATGATGTCATATGCGGACATTGCTAAGAAAGCAGGCTGCATTAAGCAGACAGTCATCAATCATATAAAGCGGTTAGGGTGGGAAAGTCATATTGTTACAATGGGCCAGAAGAAGATGGTTCCGGAAAGCATTTCCAGATTTTTGATATGCAAAATCACCGGAAAAAACATCACCCTTGAAATCATAGAAGCACTGCGGATAGATGGTTTAGACACTTATCACTTAGACGGTTGTGATACACTTCTTTCAATCTTGACAACCTGTGAAGAGTAATGACATAGTTTTATTGTCTTCGAGTCCTTTTTCCTACGGTCAAAGACTATGGGAACCGGACCGCCGCCGACATATTCGGCACAGGGCACTGCGGGAAACGGCAGTACCTTCCGTATTTGAAAAGGAGACAGATCTGCAAATTTTTCATCGTGCGCAGAATCCGTGTACCTTTTCAGTACGCGGTATTTTATTTGCCGGCTTCCGTTTTCGGCCTGTTGTCCTGCACTACAATCAGAAAGGAAAACGATGATGAAAAAAATGTTGAAAAGCTTCTTGTGTGTTTGTACAGCTATGCTGGTATTATCCGGGTGCAGTAAACCGAAGGAAAAAACGAAATTAACTGTGTTTGCTGCTGCTTCCTTAACAGAAACACTGAGTGAACTGAAAGGAGTGTATGAAAAAGACCATCCGGATATTGAAATCGTCTATACATTCGACTCTTCCGGAACTCTGAAAACTCAGATTGAATCCGGAGCGGAATGCGATGTATTTATCTCTGCCGCGCCAAAACAGATGAACCAGCTGGATATCTCCGCAGATGCTTCTGTGAATACAGATAAGCTTGACTTTGTCATGCAGGGAACTCGTGTGAATCTCCTGGAAAACAAAGTTGCTCTTGCGGTACCGGAAGGAAACCCGGCAGGAATCGACAGCTATGATACATTGGCGAAAAAACTGCGGGAAGGGGATATTCTCCTGGCTATGGGCAACAGTGATGTGCCGGTTGGACAGTATACCCAAAAGATCCTCACTTACTATAACCTGGATGAAGATGCACTGGCATCCGCAGGTGTCATTACTTATGGGATGAATGTCAAGGATGTCACGGCGAAGGTGGATGAGAGTGCTGTCAGTTGCGGTATCATCTATGCGACAGACGCGTTCTCTGCCGATTTGACAGTCGTGGATACCGCCACCAAGGAAATGTGCGGACAGGTGATTTATCCGGCAGCGGTGATGAAGAATACCAAGCTTGAAGAAGAAGCGCGTAAATACCTGGATTTCCTGATGACGGATACAGCTTCCTCTGTATTTGAGTCCGTAGGATTTACAGCGCTGAGCAAATAAAGGAGCAGGAAATGGATCTCTTCCCCCTGTGGAATTCTGTACGTATTGCAGCGATCAGTACAGTCCTGGTTTTTATTCTGGGGATTCTGTCTGCGTACTATATTGCCAGAACACCGCGTACGGTGAAAGGCATACTGGATGTCATTCTGACATTGCCTTTGGTATTGCCTCCGACTGTCGTGGGATTTTTACTGCTGCGTATACTAGGTCCGCGCAGACCTGTAGGATCATTCTTTCTGGATCATTTCGGTCTTCGTCTGACTATGACATGGTGGTCTGCGGTATTCTCTACGACCGTCGTTATTTTCCCTCTGATGTACAGAACCTGCAGAGGTGCTTTTGAGAGCTTTGATGAATCTCTCGCGTATGCAGGGAAAACACTTGGCTTATCGGATACCTATATTTTCTGGCGGATCCGTATGCCGTACTGCCGTCCAGGTATATTGGCAGGAACGGTACTGGCTTTTGCCAGGGCATTGGGTGAGTACGGAGCTACCAGTATGATTGCAGGGTATACGCCGGGACGTACGGCAACTGTTTCCACAACTGTCTATCAGCTGTGGATGACAAACAATGATGCGCTGGCATTCCGCTGGGTACTGGTTAACCTGGTGATTTCTTTTGTGGTGCTCATGACTGTAAACTATCTGGAAAAAAGGAATTCTGCCGGAAACAGGTAAGTCTGTATGAGTCTGATTGTGCATATCGAAAAAAAGTATAAGGATTTCACACTGCAGTCAGATTTTGAGGCCGGTGATGAAACATTGGCACTGCTGGGTGCTTCCGGCAGCGGAAAGAGTGTTACTCTGCGGTGTATTGCCGGCGTTGAAAAACCGGACCGGGGAATCATCGTGCTGAACGGGAGAACGATCTTTGACTCTTCCAAAGGAATCAATCTCCGTCCGCAGGAAAGAAATATCGGTCTGATGTTTCAAAATTACGCGCTGTTTCCGCAGATGACGGTCTATCAGAATGTGATGTGCGGCGCCAAAAAGATCAGGAACAAGTCCCAACAGGAAAAAGCAATCAGAGATGTTCTGGAGACACTGGGCATTGCAAAACTGGAAAACCGGTTACCTTCACAGCTATCCGGCGGCCAGCAGCAGCGTACCGCGCTGGCGCGTATACTTGTAGGCTCTCCGGAGATCCTGATGCTGGATGAACCATTTGCAGCACTGGACAGTCATCTGCGCTTCCGGATTGAACAGGAAGTACGCGGAATTATCCGGGAATTCGGAAAAACTGTACTCCTGGTCTCTCATGACCGGGATGAAGTCTACCGGATGGCTGACCGTGTGGCAATTCTCAATGAAGGAAGAATCGAACTCATTGGATCACGTGATGAAGTCTTCTCCTCACCCTGTACAAACCAGGCATGTCTGCTTACCGGCTGTAAGAACGTATCTTCCGCCCGGGTCGTTGACCGGACACATATCCTGGCGGAAGACTGGGGCATAACACTGTGTCTGCCGGTACGAGACGAGACTGATGGCCTGGGACTTCGTACGAATGCGATACAACCGGGAGAAGGAGAAAATACGTTCCTGTGCGATGTCGAAGGAGTTGCGGAGAATCCTCTCACCTATACCGTACTGCTTCATCCGGCGGAAGCACCGGATACCTCCGTGCCGCTTGCCTGGGAAATCAGTAAAAACTTCTGGCAGGAACACCGGGCAGAACAGATCACGATTCATATACCTGCGGATAGGATCCTGCAGTTGAAAGGATAAGCTCATGATTAAGAATACCAGCTGGAAAGAAGCGAGAGAAATCCTGCTGAACAGCGCAGTACCTGCAGATACGGAGAGTGCGGATCTTGAACATTGTACAGGAAGGGTTATTGCGTTTGACCTGAAAGCACGGGAAGATGTACCTGCGTTTGACCGTTCTGCCTACGACGGATACGCATTCATCGCGTCAGATACACAGAAAGCAACGCCGGAAACGCCTGTAACATTAAGTGTGATTGGTACGGTATACGCGGAAGACCGTGCGTTGAAGATCACTCACGGACAGGCGGTTCATCTGATGACCGGCGCCAGAATTCCGGAAGGCGCAGATTGTGTGATCAACTTTGAAAGAACCACATTTACCGAAGATACCGTTACCCTGTTTCACCCTGTACGTCAGGGAGATAACGTGGTGCGGCGCGGTGAAGATGTCGTTGCCGGAACAGAATTGGCGATAGCAGGGACTGTAATCGATGCCGGAGTTCTCGGAGTTCTGGCAGGCCAGGGATACACAGAAGCAGAAGTGTTCCGGAAGCCTGCAGTCGGTCTTATCTCTACAGGCAGTGAATTAGCTGAACCGGGAGAAGAACGGAAAGACGGACAGATCTATAACAGCAGCCGTTTTGCGGTTACCGCGTTTTTACAGAAAGAAGGCTGTGATGTACACTATCTCGGTTCCATAAAGGATGATTTGCAGGAGATTACTTCAATGCTGAGAGAAGGACTGGATTCCTGTGATGCGGTGATTATCACAGGAGGAGTATCTGTCGGTGATCATGATTTTACACCGCAGGCGATGGAACAGGCAGGTGCGGAGATCCTCATCCGCGGTGTCAGGATGAAACCGGGAATGGCCTGTGCTTACGGAATCCGAGACAGGAAACTGATTCTGGGCCTGTCCGGCAATCCTGCATCTGCGATGACGCAGTTGTGCGTATGTGCATTGCCGGCAATCCGGAAGATGTGCGGGAAGAAGGATGTACTCCCGAGAACATTTTCCGCTGTCCTTGCTCAGGAGTTTCATAAGAAAAGTGGTACAGACCGGTTTCTCCGCGGTTACCTCGATATCCGGGACGGCAGAGTCAGATTCATCCGTTCCGACGGGCAGGGAAATGTCATGCTGTCCGGGATGATCGGATGTGAAGCGTTTGTTCTTGTACCGGCAGGAAGCGGTCCGCAGAATGTCGGCAGTGTACTTGAGGGAATCCAGCTGTAGGAGAGTGGAAGAATGAAAAAAGTATATGTAGAAGATGCTGTGGGCATGACACTCTGTCATGATCTGACGGAAATGAAGGATGGGTTTAAAGGAGCTGCTTTCCGGCGCGGGCATGTAATTACGAAAGAGGATATCCCGCATATGCTGGATATCGGCAAGCGTATGGTCTATATCTGGGAACCGGATGCCGGAGAGATCCACGAAGAAGATGCTGCAAGGCGTATGGCTGCCATGGCACCTGTCAAAGGAGCGCACTATACAGGACCGGTCGAAGGAAAGATGCAGCTGATTGCGGATATTGACGGTATGTTTCGTGTGGATACGGAACTTCTGACGAAAATCAATTCCATCGGTGACCTGACCATTTCTACGCTTCCGGATCATTATCCTGTCAAAGCAGGAATGCGGTTTGTATCTATGCGGATCGTACCGCTGGCAACACAGGAGCAGCAGATTCTTGAGGCGGAAGCTCTATGCGAAGGCAGAACTCTGTTTGATCTGCTTCCGTATCATCCATTGAAGGCTGGTGTGATCATTACAGGATCGGAAATCTACTCCGGAAGAATCAAGGATAGATTTGAACCTGTAGTCCGTGCCAAACTGCAGTCCTGGCCATGTACGATCACCGATGCTGTGATCTGTGATGACGACCGGGATATGCTGGTGAATACAGCACGGAAGCTGCTGGATGACGGAGCGGATTTCCTGATCTTTGCGGGCGGGATGTCGGTTGATCCGGATGATGTTACTCCTGTTGCAATCCATGATCTGGGATGCAGGATTGTACGTTACGGTGTGCCCAGCCAGCCCGGAAACATGACCCTTGTCGGATATCTCGGGGATATTCCTGTGATCGGTGTTCCCGGTGCTGCCATCAGCCAGCCGACAACCGTATTTGATGTACTTCTGCCCCAGATCTTCAGCGGTTTGAAGATTACCGGAGAAGACCTGACCAGGCTTGGGGACGGAGGACTCTGCCAGCTATGCCGGACATGCCACTTCCCCAACTGCACATTCGGAAGGTATTAGATATGAAAGACCTCTATAACCGTTCCATTGACTATCTTCGTCTCTCTGTGACTGAACAGTGTAATCTCCGGTGCCGGTACTGTATGCCGGAAGAGGGGTCCGGACCCTGCCGCGAAGAAATGATGACGAAGGAAGAGATGGTCATGGCAGTCAGGGCAGCGGCGGAACTGGGCATCACGAAAGTGAGAATTACCGGCGGTGAGCCTTTGATCCATCCGGAGATCATTCCGATATGCCGCAGCATCTCACAAATCCCGGGAATCACCGAAACCGTGATGACGACCAACGGTACAAGGCTTGCACAATATGCGGATGCCTTGCTGGAAGCAGGAATCCAAAGAATCAATGTCAGTCTGGATACACTGGATCCGAAAAAATACAGGCTGATGACCAGAGGCGGTCAGCTGGAGAATGTCCTGCAGGGAATTGAGCGGGCTCTTCGTACGGGATTCAGGAAGATTAAGATCAATACCGTACTGATCGGAGGGTACAATACGGACGAGATCGGCTTTCTGGCAGAGCTGACTGTGAAATATCCTCTGGATGTCCGTTTTATCGAACTGATGCCTACCGCAGGCAATACAGGACTTGGACAGGACTGTTACGTTTCAGCTGCAGCAGTACTGGATGCGCTTCCTGAAGCAGTGTATGAGCAGGAAGAAGGGGTCGCGAAGATGTACCGTTTGCCCGGAGCAGCAGGAAGAATCGGCTTGATTACCCCGGTCAGCCAGCATTTCTGCGCTTCCTGCAGCAGGATTCGTCTGACGGCTGACGGTAAGCTGAAACCATGTCTGCTCTCCTCTGAAGAGATATCCATCAAGGGGCTGAACGAAGAAGGGATGCGCGAACAGATTTACCGGGCAATTATGGAGAAACCGAAGCGTCATGGTCCGCTGAGCGCTGTACAAAGAAGTGAATCGGAGCGCAGTATGAACAGAGTCGGAGGATAACAATGAATATACCAGTGATCGGTTTTTCAGGTTATTCCGGGACAGGAAAGACAACCCTGCTGGAAAAGATCATTCCTATCCTGAAGGCAGGCGGACTGCGTGTTGGCGTAATCAAGCATGACGGTCATGGTTTTGAGATTGACCGGCCCGGGAAAGATACATACCGGTTTGTACAGGCAGGCGCAGACCGGGTCCTGATCACTTCTCCGGATAAAACTGTGCAGATGATTCAGAATGCTATGGATCTGGAAGCATGTATCGGAATGATATCCGATGTGGATCTGATACTGGTGGAAGGTTTCAAGCATGCGTCTGTTCCTCGTATAGGCATATACAGAACCACTGCCGGCACTTCTTTGCCTGAGACAGCAGAAAACTACATGGCAATCGTAACAGATGAAGCATTGCACGGGATGAGCATTCCTTGTTTCTCTTTGGAAGAGGTTCAGGGAGTGGCAGAGTTTATCATGAAGGAGGCAGAGAAAATGCACAGTGATTTTACACACTTCAATGATCAAGGCCGGGCACGCATGGTAGATGTCGGGGATAAAGATCAGACAAAACGTACCGCTGCAGCTGCAGGCAGAGTTCTGGTCAATGAAGAAACGTTCCGGTTGATTCAATCCGGTGGAATGAAAAAAGGAGATGTCCTGACCGTTGCACAGATTGCCGGAATCATGGCGGCGAAGCATACACCTGACTGGATCCCCATGTGTCATCCGGTTCCTCTGAACGGTATAGATCTGCGTCTCTCCCTGGATGAATCCAGAAGATCTGTGGAGATTGAAGCGGAAGCTTCCTGCGTGGGAAAGACTGGTGTGGAAATGGAAGTGCTGACAGCAGTCAGCTGTGCTGCGCTGACGGTCTACGATATGTGTAAAGCGGTACAGAAAGATATGGTGATTGCCGATATCCGTCTCTTGAAAAAAACCGGCGGCATTCACGGAGATTATGTCATAGAGGAGCAGAACGATGAGTGAAAAAAAGTATACTGCAGCAGTCATAACAGTCAGTGATAGAGGTTACCGCGGAGAGAGGGAAGACACCAGTGGTCCGGCACTATGCAGAATGCTGGCAGAGAAGGGATGGCAGGTAGTCTATACCGTCATCGTACCGGATGATTTTGAACGGATCAGGGCAGAATTACTGAGATGTGCAGAGGAAATCAAAGCAAGCCTGGTACTGACTACCGGAGGAACAGGATTCTCTCCCCGTGACATCACGCCTGAAGCAGCGCTCTCGGTTGCGGAACGTCTGGCTCCGGGAATACCGGAAGCCATGCGGGCAGAAAGCATGCGGATCACACCGCGCGGATGTCTGTCCAGGGAAACAGCGGTCATCCGGGGACAGACATTGATCGTAAATCTGCCGGGAAGCCCGAAGGCAGCACTGGAGAATATATCTGCAGTTATGGATGCTCTTAAACATGGTGTGGATATGCTGATGTCCGGCGGATCAGCGGATTGCGCAGTACCGGCAGACAAAGCAGGAAGCACTAAACCTTCTGCGGATGCCTGGCTGTCAGAGGCGAAGCGGCAGCCGGATGCGGATCAAGTCGGTATGTATCTCATTCATAACGGTATTGTACGCGCGACAGCCAGGAAAAAAGTACGTGATCATGACGACAGCGCGAAGGCAGTCGTTGGTATGCATTTCAGTTATGACGCGGAAAAGGCTGAACAGTTAATCACTGAAACCAGACAGATGGAAGGAGTCTACTGTGTGAAGGTATGGCTGAATGAAGGTCTGCTTCAGGTTGGTGATGACATCATGATGGTTCTGATCGGAGCGGATATACGTCCTCATGCCGTAGCCGCACTGGAAACCCTTGTAGGGCGGCTGAAGAAAGAGTGTGTATCTGAAAAAGAGATCTTCGCGGAAGAGTAAATATATGCAGTCATAGAACAGAATCTGTTCTATGACTGCTTTTTTATGCTTTAAAACGCAGTCAATAGTATTGCAGCATGGTTGTGTTCTTTGATGTACACGATACAGGTATCAGATATGGAAACAACTATGAAAACGGCCCTTTTTCTTGTGCTCCGCATCGATTCTGTACCCTTTCTTCGTATAACAGGAAAACAGGGAGGTACGGTATGCAATGTCCCAGATGCCTGAATACGGATGAAACGTTTTTATACAAAGGATCCCGCGGCTGGTACTGCCGCAGATGCATCTCCTTCGGGAGGATGATGCTGGAGGAGGATACTGCACCAGTGAAGCTGCAGGATGTACAGGAAGGCAGTGAAGAGTATGCACTGCAGTATCCGCTCACACCGGAACAGCAGACCGTCTCTGAGCAGTGTGCGTCTTTCATCCAGGACAGCGACGTACTGCTGTACTGTGTGTGCGGAGCAGGCAAGACGGAGCTGGTTGCCCGTTCCATTGCCGCTATGCTGGCGCAGCGTAGGAAGGTATGCTTTGCCATCCCCCGCAGGCAGGTAGTACTGGAACTGCGGGAACGCCTTGCCGGCTGGTTTCCGAAAGCGAAGGTGACAGCAGTCTGCGGCGGATATACGCAGGAGACCGATGGTGATCTGATTGTCTGCACAACCCAGGTTTCTTTGCGGAAGCACTGCAGGGAATGGAGAAGTAGTAGATATCCGAAGATACCGACAGCTTCCGGTTCAGTCTGTCTGCCTCATCAATATGCATGTCAAACGGCGCATAATCACAGCTGTCTCTGCCATCCTGAACAGGGGTGTTGCCTCTCGACATCAGTGCCGAAAGCCGGCGGCAGCACCAGGGGATGCTGTTTATCCCATACCGGGATCAGCGAATCTGCAGAGAAGTCCTTCCCGTAACGGGCATGTCCGTATTTCTCTCTGTGGGCCTTGCCGTAGTCTGTAATCGTACCGGTCAACTGTGCATAGAGTTCACAGACTCTGTCCCAGGCACTTCCTCTCGGGGCAACAGAGGCCGCATATGCATGGTATCCGTTATCATTCAGATGTTTGATCAGGTCGCCGTTACGCATGCCCCAGTACGGCATACGCGCATACTGAGCATCGTATCTGCCCCAGCCTGAAAGACCATGCACAAAGATATAAGAGTACTCAGTATGATTCATCGCTGTTTTCTCCTGCCTGAATATCTTCTGTAGATCATTGTCTGTTTGTACGAAGCAGAGGCTGAAGCAGGGAGATACAGTCTGACATATCCCTGCGGGATGCCAGAACGGTATACTCCGGCGGAAGCTTGGCAGTTCCCTCGATAAAGATGACAGAAGCACCGATCTCAAGGGCAGAAGAGACCCCGGAAAGGGAATCCTCAAAGACCAGCGGATGTTTCATGTTCATGACCTCTGCGGCTTTCCGGTACATCTCCTTCTTGGATACATATTCCCCGGTATCGTAGATGATCCGTGCCGGGTCAAACCACTGCCTGAGGGAGAACCACTCAACAAAGAAATCGATATTCTCCCTGATCGAAGCACTGACGATCGTATACGGGATGTTCTGTTTCTGCAGCCAGTCAAACAGTTCCTCTGCACCGCCGGTAAGACGTGCACGAGGTACTGCCTCACGCACCATCTCACGGTAGTACGCTTCCTTGCGCAGAGACAGAACTTCCCGCTCTTCGTAACTGAGAGTATCCCCGGACATCCGGCGCAGGATCTCCTGATTCGGCAGTCCTGCATATACCGAGGTAAACTCCTCCGCGCTCATGTCATAATGAAACGATTCCCGGGCGATCCGGGCAAAAGCTTTGATATGATAGGGCGTATCCTGTAGCAGGGTACCGTTAAAGTCAAAGAGAACACCATCAAACATATCTGTATTATACCTTGGGAACAGACAGCCTGTGTACATACCACGTATGCAGAAGTGATGCGGACAGGATGATACAGAGCAGGTAGAAGAGATTGCCCGCCGTGATCCCGATATGATGACTGATCAGGGAGAAGACAGGCTGGGTATTCTCGAAATACGGAGAGATATAGAAGAAATATGTATACTGTGCAGGGTCGAGGTGATGCATGAATACATTCAGAAGATAGGCGATCCCGGCAGAGAGGATGAACAAGATACCAGCCCCGCGGATATCTCCGCCTGCTTTCGTCATATAGTGCAGGGACAGCAGAGACAGGATGATCATCACGGTATGATAGAGAAAACCATGCATGGTCAGAAGAACCTGCGGACGTAACATATCCTCCGGATACAGTAAAGCCAGGATCCCGGCAATCATCAGGTACGTGGACTGAAAGGATGCCAGTATTCTCTTTATGCGAACAGAGACAAACGGAAAGATCACACTCACATACATCGACAGTGAGCAAAGCTGAAACGGAAAGTACGCAAAGACATACTTCCCGTCATAGAGAAACAGGCAGAACTGCTGTTTCCATATCTCCGCCACACACAGACCAAGACCGCAGATACCGATGATCCGCACAAGCTTATCTTCCGAAAGACCAGAAGATTTCCTCCATGTCAGTAGTGCCATGATGAAAGTCACACCTAGCATGGTCAGGTGAAACATTCCGTACATTTGCGGTGTATGTGAGAAACACAGATCCATAAGTTCCGTGTGCGCAGAGGGTATTCTTCCTGACTGAGGAAGCGGTCTGCACATGTTTGACCTTTCATGTTTATTATACAAAGAAACCCGGTCAGGACAGTCACTCAGAAATCTGCGGAAACAGTATAATGATAGTGAGGTGAGAGGTATGCATAACGGAGCGGTAAGGATCGGCAGTACGATGATGGATTATGTCTGTTTCGGCAAGGGAGAGAAGAAGCTGGTAATGCTGCCGGGGCTTTCTGACGGACTGGCAACCGTACGCGGGAAGGCGCTTCCCCTGGCGCTGTCATACAGGATATTCTCAAAGGACTACACGGTATACATGTTCAGCCGCAAACGCCAGATGCACACGGGATATACGATCAGGGAGATGGCAGAAGATCAGGCGCAGGCAATGCGTGCGCTGCATATTCAGCAGGCAGATGTCCTCGGTGTATCGCAGGGCAGTATGATCGCACAGTATCTGGCCATTGATCATCCCGAGCTTGTACGGAAGCTTGTGCTGGCCGTACCGGCAGCCCGTGTCAACCCGGTGATTGAGAAGAATCTGTCACGCTGGATCAGCTATGCGGCCGACGGGGAGTACGGGAAACTGATGAAAGATACAGCCGAAAAGAGCTATACGGGAGAGAATCTCAGAAGATACAGCAAGATCTCCGGACTGCTTGGCAAGGTATTCCACCCGAAGGAGGCAGACAGGTTCCTGATCAATGCCGAAGCGATCCTCACATTCAATGCCCTGGATGAACTGGATCAGATCACCTGTCCGACATATGTGATCGCCGGCGGAGAAGATAAAACAGTAGGCACGGAAGCTGCTTATGAGATTTACGAGAGGATCCCGCACTGTACCTTTGGGTATTATCCCGATTACGGACATGCGGTATATGAGGAAGCCAAAGACTTTAACGAAAGAGTCTATCACTGGCTGATGAAGGAATAACAGAGAAGAAAGACATGAAGACACTGGTCGTCTATTTCAGTGCAGAAAGCGGCACAACCAGAAGAGCGGCAGAGAAGCTGGCAGAGAATATCCATGCGGATCTCTTTGAGATCGTACCGGAGAAGCCCTATACAGCCGCAGATCTCAGGTATACCAATCCTCTGGCCCGATGCAACCGTGAGTTCTTCGGCAAAAAGAACGTAGCGGTCAGCGGGACAGTGGATCACTTTGAAGACTATGATACCGTACTGATCGGCTTCCCGATCTGGTACGGATGTGCACCCAACGTGATCAATACATTCTGTAAGGCATATGACTGGACAGACAAGAAGATCGGTCTGTTTGCGACATCGGGCGGCAGCGGGATCGGCAAGACACAGGAAAAGCTTCAGCCGTACATCCGAGGAGCAGAGATCCTCAGCGCTGTACGCTTTGACGCAGACGATGCCGAAGGAATGAAGAAGTGGGCGGAAAGCCTGCAGAAATAGCAGGGTATACAGACATGGAGTGTACTGCCGGAGAAGCAGTGCACTATTCTTTTTCGTGTATCTCAGTGCAATGTCAGAATGAAGAGAAACCATATGACTTTTCCGTATATGCAAAGGTGTCGGGTATAATATTATTAGTTCGAAATACCGGGATATGGAGAGGGAACATAATATCATCCATAATACGAAGAGTGCCTATGAAGGAAATGAATATTCAGAAACTCGACAGAAAGGATTGGAAGGGAACACTTCTTCCAATCGTATATACATCGGAATACTACTATGACATATCGGTAGACAGAACCGAGGATGGTTTCCGTATTCCCATACAGAAGAAAAGATTTGAAAAACCGTTTACCCATGTGCCGGAAGACGGAGATTACCCGGATAAGCTATATGAAGACTGGTGGGAGAATGCTGAAGCCTACGGTATCACGGAAGACGGACAGTTACTGGCAGCCATAGAGGTATGCCCGGAAGAATGGTCCAACAGACTCCTGATCACAGAGTTATTTGTGTCGGAAAGGATCAGAGGACAGGGCTATGGCAGGCAGCTGATCGATCTGGCCAAGAAGATCACAGAAGACCGGGGATACCGTGTCTTAATGCTGGAAACACAGTCATCGAATGTCAACGCTGTTGATTTCTACCTTCATCAGGGATTTACACTGATCGGCTTTGATACGTGCTGCTATACAAACCGGGATATACAGCGTAAAGAAGTGCGCTTCAACATGGGCTGGTTCCCGGATGCTCGAACCGGATAAATACCGGCATATCAGTACTCCCTTGCGCTGAGGTGCATTCCCGGATCATGAAAGTACAGTAAAACCGGACAGGATTCCTGCCCGGTAATTATTGTTGATGCTTTGGCCGTATCCTACAGCGGGAAGGCGACAGCGTCGGCGTAGAGCTTCTTCAGTATCCCGATAAACTTTTTGACACTTTCTCTGGCATCTGTTTTGTGTGTCAGCAGCTGACAGGTAAAGCTTTCTTTACAGTCAAACGGGATCCAGGCAAACTGACCGCTGTGATCATTCAGAAATCCCGGCGCAAGACAGATCCCTCTTTTCGCTGCTACATTTGTCAGCGTTGTATCATGATCCGGACTGTTAAAGTAATTGATCTTACCGCCTGCGATCAGCCGCTGCTGTACGGCTCTTAATGCGGGCGGGGATCCTCCCCCGACCATCAGTGTCCGGCCATACAGGTCGCTTTCCGTGATGGTATTTTTCAGGGCGAGAGGGTCGTCTCTTTCCGTGATCAGATAGATCCGGCTTTCAAACAGATCATGAACGGTGATGCCGGCAACCTGCCTGCTCTGTTCCTTCAGGGCAAACAGGATATCAGACTCTTCCTTCAGGAAGGATTCCATACCGCCTTCGTACCGAAAGACCGGCGTGATCTGTACACCCGGTTCCTGTTCCTCAAACAGCCGCATGGCTTCCGGCAGGAAATAGACAGCCTGACGGACCATCATACTGATCGTGATGTTGTCCTGATACTTCGCACTGAAATTCTGCCCCTGCTCGATCGCCCGCTTTAATTCCTGACGCATACCGGCCAGGTAAGCCACGAACTGGGCACCGGCGGGAGTAAGAGAAGCACCCTTTCCGTTACGGTCAAAAACCGCAAAACCGATCTCTTCCTCCAGAAGCTTAATCTGATAGGAAAATGTCGGCTGGCTGACAAACATGTTTTCAGCGGCACGGCTGAAGTTCAATGTACGGGAAAGTTCAATACAGTAATCGATCTGTTTAATCGTCATAGAATCACAAGCTATTTAAATATTAAATCAAGTATATAGTATTTCAATTAGATTAAGCAATAGCACCGTGTGACAATAACATCAGATAAGGAAACAGCCGCATGGATGCGGACATAGTAAGGAGGATCAAACATGGCTAAGACACTGATTGCTTATTTTTCAAGAGCTGATGAAAACTACTTCGGCGGTGCGATGAGATATGTAAAGGTCGGAAATACCGAGATCGTCGTAAATGACATGAAGAAGATGATCGAAGCAGATACTTTCAAGATCGAGATGAAGAACCCGTATTCACCGGTCTATATGACCTGTATTGATGAGGCCAAGAAAGACCTGCGGGCAAAGGCACGTCCGGAGCTGGTATCCATGCCGGATTCCATCGATGAATATGACACGGTAATTCTCGCGTATCCGAACTACTGGGGAACCATGCCGATGGCCGTGTTCACCTTCCTTGAGAAATTTGATTTCTCCGGAAAGACGATCCTTCCGCTCTGCACCAACGAAGGCAGCGGTATGGGCGGCAGTGAACGGGATATCAAAAAGACCTGTCCCGGTGCGGAAGTAAGAAGAGGCCTGTCTGTCACGGGAAGTGAAGCAGCCAATGCGGCACCCCGTGTCAGGAGATGGCTTGCGGAAAACGGGCTCATGTAAGGAGCTGACGCATGGAATACGAAAAGGGATACGTGTTTGATCTGATGGAAAGCGGAGGTCCGACGAGTGTACGGGAGCCGTACTTCAAAGAGGCCGTTGATGAGATGATGCGTGCGAGGGTGCTCTGCGCCAAGGCCAATGCATGCATGCCGGATGCTCCGTCCTATGTCGGGTATCTCGAGGAACTGTTTGGCAGAAAGCTGGATGATGTCCGGATCCTGACACCGTTTATCTGTGATTTCGGCAACCGTGTCAAATTCGGAAAGGGCGTGTTTATCAATCATTCTGCGATCCTCTCTGCCTCCGGCGGTATCGAATTTGAAGATGGTTCCATGTCAGCACCGGGTCTGAGGATTGCCACGATCAATCACGACATGAATGAACGTCATACGACATATACATACGGGAAGGTCACGGTCGGGAAGAATGCCTGGCTTGGCATGAATGTAACGATCTGCCCCGGTGTCACGATCGGGAAGTATGCGGTCGTTGCGGCGGGAGCTGTAGTCACAAAAGATGTTCCGGATTACGCGGTCGTCGGCGGTGTGCCGGCAAAGGTCATCAAGTATATGGATCCCGGGGAGCAGAAAGAATGACAGAGACGGAATCGATCAGGGAGATGTACCGGAAATACTGGGACGGAATGATCCGGAAAGACACAGATCTTCTGCGCTCACTGATGTCAGAGGATTACTGTCTTGAACATATGACAGGCATACGGCAGTCAAAAGAAAGCTTCCTGAGGGGACTTACAGATGGTACATTTAACTACTATTCGGCAGATCATGACAGTATTGAGGTCCGTATTGACGGTGATGAAGCTGTCATGACCGGGAAAAGCCGGGTCCTTGCGGCAGTTTACGGCGGCGGAAAACACAGCTGGCGCCTGCAGGGGGATTTTACGCTCAGAAGAGAAAACGGCAGCTGGAAACTGACAAAGTCCAAAGCATCAACATACTAGGAGGTAACGGAAATGGAATATATCATCTTGAATAACAAACTGGAATGTCCTGCAGTCGGAATCGGAACCTTCAGGCTTTCTCCGGCAGAAGCAGAAAACAGCGTCAGGGAAGCACTGAAAATGGGGTATTCGCTGGTGGATACAGCCAATGCCTACGTCAATGAGAGAGCCTGCGGAAGAGGGATCAGAGAAAGCGGTCTGAAACGGGAAGAAGTATTCATCTCCACAAAGCTCTGGCCGAGCGAGTATGAAAATGAGAATGCCGTGGACGAGACACTGGCGCGCCTTGGTGTAGAGTATGTGGATCTTCTTTACATTCATCAGCCGGCAGGAAACTGGCTTGCGGGATACCGTCTGCTGGAAAAAGCATATAAAGAGGGCAAGGCAAGGAGTATCGGTATTTCGAACTTCGAAGGGAAATATATCGAAGAACTTGAGACTAAATGGGAGATCGTTCCCCAGTTCATTCAGGCGGAGGCACATCCTTACTTTACACAGAAGGAACTTCGCAGGACTCTGGACCGGTACGGAATCAAGCTGATGAGCTGGTACCCGCTGGGACATGGCGATAAGTCCCTTCTGAATGAACCTGTGTTTGCGGAGCTTGGAAAGAAGTACGGCAAGACACCGGCACAGGTCATCCTGCGCTGGCATACCCAGATGGGCTTTGCGGTGATCCCCGGCAGTAAGAATGTCGATCATATCAGGGAAAATCTGAACATCCTGGATTTCCGGCTGACGGAGGAAGAGATGGCGGAGATCGCAAAGCTGGATAAAGGTGAGCGCTACTATCACCGGACGGACGAACAGCTGGCAGGATTTGCGGCATGGCGGCCTGCATTTGAAACAAAATAACAGGGAGTGAAAAGCATTGAAAAAGAGGATACTGCGGGATATTGAAGTGTCTGAAGTGGGAATGGGCTGTATGTCATTCTCTCACGGATACGGACAGATCCCGCCGGAGAAATACAGTATTGAAGCGATCCGGAATGCGTATGACCATGGCTGCACCTTCTTTGATACAGCGGAAGTGTACAGCCCGAATCTTGCGGGAATCGGACATAATGAACTGATCGTCGGCAAAGCTCTGAAGGATGTCAGGGAGAATGCGGTCATTGCGACAAAACTGATGCTTCACGGCTTCAGTACCGGCAGTGTTTATCAAACAGTCCGGAAGCACCTGGAAGGTTCCCTTGAACGCCTGCAGACGGATCATGTGGATATCTATTACCTGCACAGGATGAGCAGTATCCCGGTCGAGAAAGTAGCTGAAGCTATGGGAAGACTCATGGAAGAAGGGCTGATCCGCGGCTGGGGTCTGTCCCAGGTCGATGTGGATGTCATTGACCGTGCTCAGCAGGTGACACCTCTGGCAGCGATCCAGAACATCTACTCCATGGTGGAGAGGGATTCCGAAGCGGAGATCATCCCTTACTGCATGGAACATAACATAGGTTTTGTGCCGTTTTCACCGATAGCCAGCGGTCTTCTCTCCGGAAAGATCACGCCGCAGACGAAGTTCGAGAAAAACGATGATGTCCGCAACTGGGTGCCTCAGCTGTCCGGAAGAAACATTGCGGGCAATCAGCCGATCGTGGAGATGCTGAAGGGATTCGCAGAGAAAAAGAGTGCGACTCCGGCACAGATCTCGCTTGCCTGGATGCTTCACAAGTATCCGAATGTGGTGCCGATCCCGGGATCCAAAAACAAGGAACGGATCATCGAGAACCTGGATTCTGCGAACGTAGAACTGACAGAAGACGAGTTTACTGCTCTGGAAGATACCCTGAACAGTCTGAAGGTTTACGGTCACAGAGGACTGGGAGGATTTTAGGAGATTTTGCGATGAAGTGTCAGAAGAAGATATTCACAGCTTTGACGGCAGCCGTCCTGATCGGTTCACTTTCAGCCTGCGGGAATACGCAAACAGCAGAAGAAACAAGCCCGCAGCCGGCAGAAACAGACAGTGAGAAAACCCCGGCGGAATCTGCAGAAACAATTACAGACAGTGCCAGTGCAGAGGAAACGGCCGGCAGTCATGTGCTTGTCATCTACTTTTCACGAACCGGGGAACAGTACACTGTCGGTGTGATCGAGCATGACAATACGGCAATCGCAGCGGAAATGATCGCGGAAGAAACCGGTGCAGACCTTTTTGAGGTACTGCCTGAGGATGATCATTATCCCATGACATACGAAGAATTGACCGATGTCGCAAAGCGGGAACAGAGTGAAAACGCAAGACCTGCATACGCCGGGGATCTGCCGGAGCTTGCCGGGTATGATACGGTTTTCATCGGCTCTCCGGTATGGTGGGGTGACTGGCCGATGATCATGTATACACTCTTCGAAAACAATGATTTTTCCGGCAAGACGCTGATTCCGTTTTCCACGAATGAAGGAAGCGGGCTGGCAGGATTTGATAAAAAGCTGAAAGAAAAATGCCCGAGTGCAGTGATCGGGAAAGGCCTCGCGATTCGTGGAAGCGACTGCCAGAATGCGCAGGAGAAAGTAAGGAAAAACGTAAACAGCTGGCTCTCTGAACTTGGCTTCTGAGACAGCTGACCATCAGAGTTCTCAAATGACTTCACTCTGTATGCCGGAGTGAAGTTTTATTATTTAGCCTAAAAGTTTTGAAGGTTTTACTGCCGGAATACGGAGGTTTAGTACGGGAGATGATATGATTATGGTATATTCACCATGTCGTAACGGAAGGCTCTCCTGCAAAGGAGGGAAGACAGGTATTTTCGGTTTATTGTATCTACATTGAAGTCCAAGATATGCAGGGAGATACCGGTTTGTGCCGGATTTCAATGAAATCGATAATTGCGGATACCCGCATAAAGTAAGGCATAAGCCGGTGAAACTCACATGATCAAAGTACTGTTTGTATACCATGGCAGGATTTGAATCGCCCTAAAGAAATGGCGGAAATAAGCCATTTATGGGCAGAGTGGTATCTGATTTACACCCCGTTTACACCTTTTGAGGTGAACTACCCGATGAATGATGAAAGCACTTTGCATAATGCAGGGTGTTTTTTTCTTTGGATTGATTGACGAAAACTTTGGTTTGAGATACAATTTCTTTGGATTCGGAGGACAAAACTATGGATTATAGACAGATAAAAAAACAGGCAAATGAAATACTTAAGAACAAAACAGCAGAATGCTCGTATATAGAATACAAGGCATCAGAGCAACAGCTAGATAAAATATTAAAAACCATCTGCGCATACGGAAATAACTATTACAACAATGATATTCAATATATTTTTATTGGTGTCGAAGAGGAAAATAACGAAGAACAGAAAGCGATTCCGGTTCTTCCAATCAAGGGAGTTACTGAAGGACGGCTGGAAAAATGCAAGAATGCCATCAATTCATTGCGTTCTTTTTTATATCCCAATGTTGCGTTTGAAGTAGTAGCAAATGATATGGATGGAATCAGTTATTTGCTTATTATTGTAAAGCGCCAGACCGGAGGTCCTTTCATGGTGGCTGAAAAAGCTGAAAAAGACAAAAAGATTAATCTTAAACCGGGAAGATATGTGAGAATTGAAGCGGAAACACGTCTTGCGAGAGTAGATGAAGAGTATGATCTGTTGCGTAAGTTTTCCAATTTTCATTTTAGTTCGATTGTAAGTTCCGGTGCTTCAATTGATGACTTAAATATTGACTTATTAAGAGAATACTTTTCTATTACAAGCTCAAGACAAATCAGTGATGGAATGGGAAAGAAAGAGCTGGCTAAGGCCTTGGATTTGATTGATAAAAATGATCCAACTGAAAGACGAGTTAAAAATTATGCTGTACTCATGTTTTCCGGGCATCCGGAAGATCGTATTCCATATGCATATACGGAACTAATTGTTGATATGTTTGGCACAAAAAGAAAGATGGAATCCAAAGTATTTAAAGGTGCAGTTTGGAAACAGTATTATGCTGCGTTGGAGTACATCAATAACAATTACTTAAATGAATTGGTTATACGTGATGATGGCAACTCAGATAATCGTAAAATCGAGAACTTCACGTTTATTGCATTGGAAGAATTGCTTGCAAATGCCATTGTTCATAACAACTATGAAAATGGTAAGCCAATCCAAATATATGTGTCTGAAAAACAGATAAACATTGTGAATTATAACAAGCCGTTACCGCCTATACGTATAAGTGATCTGAATGAGAGAACGTTCTTTAACGAACGAGACACGGAGAATCCTGAAATCAGGGATATGTTTAAAGCATTAGGCATTATAGAATCTTTCGGAACAGGTATCGGGGAAGCCAAAAGATCAATGTGGGAAAATGGATCTCCGGATCTTTTCTATAAGACTTTTGATGTAAATGACAACGTTACTTCTGTGGTTATACCTGTAAATGAAGAATACTATGAAATAAAAAATGGCTCCAAACCAAAGAAAAAAGTTTGGATTGAGACTGAAACCAAAGATTTCAAGCAGAAAATCTTGGATTCGGGATATACAAATAAAATAAAACAAAACGTATTGAAGTTATATGAGGAAATCGGGACAGAGGTTTTTGGAAATTCTCGAGTAGTCGAAATTCTTGGTTGTTCGGAAGTGACAGCAACGTCCTATTTGAAAAGGATGGAGAATGAACTGAAGATCATTGTTCCGGTAGAAGGAATGGGAAAAGGAAAGTACAAGTTTTCAAAGTAAAATTCAGGAAGTGTGATAGTTATGAATGAACATGTGCAGCAGCATTCAGACATAATTGAACATTTGCAATCCAAGATACAGGCGCTTACGGATGAAAATCGACTTCTGAAGCAGCGTATGGATGAAGCAGGTGTTTCGTATGCGGATATTGTGTCTGATAGTAATGATAATTCATCAGAACTATATGATCCTAATCAGGGAGCGCGAATAAGGAAATTTGATGTTACCGATAAGGTTGCGAGAGATTTCTTTATGATGTTCTGCCGCGGCAGGAAGGATGTGTACGATCTTCGATATACAAATCCAAAGACCGGGAAAAACGGATATTATACACAGTGCTTTAATCGTTGGGATAGAAACTGTCATATACAGAAAAAGGATAGTGTTCGGTGTAAGGACTGTGAACTTAGGGCGTACAAGCCGGTTACGTTGCCTCTTATAAAGGCTCATATGAAGGGAGAGGATCCTAACGGAAATGATGTCGTGGCGATATATCCGATGCTTGAGAATAATCTTTGTCAGTTGCTGGTGTTTGATTTTGATAACCATGCAAAAGGTGCAGAGCAGGATGACTATGCAAATGTAGATGGCAGTTGGAAGGATGAGATAAATGCATTGCGACACATTTGTAAAAACCTGAATGTGGATGTGGTTGTAGAGCGGTCGAGGTCAGGACGAGGTGCACATTTATGGATATTCTTCAAAGAAATGATCCCAGCAAGGCTGGCTAGAAGATTTGGTTTTGCTTTGCTTGAGAAAGGTGCTGAATCTGTAAATCTGAAGTCGTTCAAATACTATGATCAAATGATACCGACACAGGATGCTCTCCCCACAGGCGGACTCGGAAATGTAATTGCTCTTCCTCTTCAAGGGATGGCATTAAAGTCAGGGAATAGTGCCTTTGTTGATGAAAACTGGAATGCATATGAAGATCAGTTAAAACTTCTTGCAGGGACAAAACGCCTAGCCAGACAGGAGATAGAAGACTATCTTTCATTGTGGTACGGCTCAGGCACTACCGATGAGAATGATGGTAATGAGACTCCTTGGGATAAGAATTCTGAGATTGAAGCCGGAAGTGTGAAGGGGGTGGTACATATCGTGCTGTCTGATCACATATACATTGATTCCACAGGGATGACGAATAAAGCGAAGAGACAGCTTCGCCGTATGGCAACATTTTCCAACAAGCAGTATTTTCAGAATCAGGCTATGGATATGCCAAATTACGACGAATCCAGGTTTATTTATCTTGGAAGGGATGAAGGCAAATATATTGTTCTGCCCCGCGGACTTCGAGAGAGAATCTTAAGGGAGTTTGATAAAGCAGGTATCGAATTTAAGATTGAAGATAGGAGGACTGAAGGTCGGAAGTTAAACATTTCATTCAAGGGAGAGCTCAGGGATTCCCAGATTCCTGCTGTGGATACTATGCTTGAAAATGACGTGGGCATATTACATGCTGCTACAGCATTTGGAAAGACTGTGGTCTGCTGCGATATGATAGCAAAAAGAGGTGTAAGCACACTGATCCTTGTCGACAGGGCGGATTTGATGAACCAGTGGATTAAACGTTTGGACGAGTTTCTCGAAATTGATGAAGAACTACCGGAATATCAGACAAAGACCGGAAGAACAAGAAAAAGAAAAACTTTGATAGGAAACCTTCAGGGAGCACATGATACGTTGACCGGGATAGTGGATGTAGCAATGATACGTTCCCTTAGGAAAAAGGACGGATTCCATCCGATGCTTAAGGAATATTCTCAGGTGTATTTTGATGAATGCCATCACGCAGCTTCAGACAGTGCAATCGAAGTGCTTCAGGAGATAAAAGCCAAGTACGTGTACGGCGTAACAGCAACACCAAAGCGTGGAGATGGCAAAGAAAAGATCAATGAGTTTCTGCTTGGACCTATCAGGTACCGATTTACGGCGAAGGATAGAGCAGAAGAACAAAATATAGATCATCTGGTATACCCTCGATTTACAAGGACTGTGAAACCACACCATCTGTCAAAAACACCATATGGCAATGATGCTTTTGAACTGATCAGAAATAACGATGTTCGTGATGATCAGATCATAAAAGATGTTGTGGCTTGTGTTCGGGCAGGAAGAACACCGGTTGTGCTGACAAAATATGTTGATCATGCAAAGAAACTATCTGAGGGACTTAAAACATATGCTGACAGGCTGATCCTTTTGACGGGGGCAAATGGTACGAAAGCTCGCAGGGCGCAGGTAGAGGAACTGAACAACGTGGATGATTCTGATAGCCTGATCCTTGTGGGAACGGGTTCTTTACTTGGAGAGGGATTTGACTTCCCGAGACTTGATACGCTGTTTATGGCAACGCCGGTTTCAGGTGAAAATGTCGTGGAACAGTATGTAGGCCGTCTGAACAGGGATTATGATGGTAAAGAAAATGTTATCGTCTACGACTATGTGGACAGCCATATTCCAAAGTTCGATAAAATGTATGCTGCAAGATTGAAGGCATATAAAAAGATCGGATATGAACTCTGTGTTAATATGGATGGCGAGAAGCAGAAGGCAAATGCTATCTATGACATAGAAAACTATGCAGATACCTATTGGAGAGATCTTGAAGAAGCAAAGAGGACAGTAATTGTTTCGAGCCCAAGACTTAACAATCAAAAAGTAAACCGTATCATCTCCGTTCTTGGCAACCGGCAGAAACTAGGTGTAAGGGTTACAATTGTTACCTGGCATCCGGACGCTTATAAATATGGCAGGGATGATGTCAGGATGGAACTTATGGAGAGGCTTCGTAAAGCAGGCTTTGAAATCAGGCTTGTGGAAGAGTTTTGTGAACATTATGCCGTGATTGATAATGAGATTGTCTGGTATGGAAGCGTGAATCTGCTGTCTAAGGAAGATGCTGAAGACAATCTTATGAGGGTATGCAGTAAAGATATTGCCGCAGAGCTTCTGGAGATGACGTTTGGTTCTAAAGTAGATATACAGGAATGGTGATATACCGGATTTCTGTACTACGACAAGGATGGAAGTATTACATACTCGCTTCACTGGGACCATTACTTTAAGCATATAGTGGACAAGTATAATTCCATTTACAAGCTTCAGATGCCCGAGATTACACCTCATGTATGCCGCCATACCTACTGTTCCAATATGGCGAAGTCCGGAATGAATCCGAAAACGCTTCAGTATCTCATGGGACATGCAGACATCGGAACCACGCTTAATGTCTATACTCACGTTAATTTTGAGGATGCAAAAGCAGAGATCGAGAAGCTGAATGTTATGTAAAAATCTTAAGGTGTAAATGAAAAATAATTACACCTTACTTTACACCTTTTGCCGATGTAAATATGCCAAAATATGCATATATTATGCCGGCAAATGAAAATGAAAAAGGTGTCTAAGCCCTGATAAAACAAGGAAAAACGATATGATTAAGATACTTTTCGTCTGCCACGGCAATATATGCAGGAGCCCGATGGCAGAGTTTATCCTGAAGGAGCTTGTGCGCAGAAGAGGTGTGCAGGATGATTTCGAGATTGCCTCAGCAGCGGTAAGCAGTGAAGAAGAGGGCAACGGACTGTATCCGCCTGCCCGCAGGAAGCTCAGGGAATACGGGATCCCCTGTGAGGGACACCGTGCGCATAAGATGAGATCCTGGGAATATGAATACTATGATGTGATCTTTGCGATGGATGCTTCAAATATCCGCAGACTCATGGATATGACAGGCAATGATCCGGCGTATAAGATACATCACATGATGGAGTATGCGTCTGTGTACAGGGATGTCAGGGATCCCTGGTATACCGGTAACTTTGAGGAGACTTATCAGGATCTGTGGGATGCCTGTACAGGGTATCTGGACAGCCTGTATCATGAATAATGTATGAAGAGGAAGAGGATCATGTTAAAGGGTCTGCTGGCTCTTGCGGCACTGCTGGGCGGATGCCTGGATAAGCGCAAAGAAGAAAACACGGCGAAGAGTGAAGCCCTGACATACTACCGGAAGAAATACAATGACCGTAAGATCACCCTGGAAGAAACGATCAGGGCAGGCAACAGCGGTCTTTTCGGCTATATCGGGGTCAAAAACAGAGCATACAAGATGAGTGACGGATACTGGGTATATCATGCGGACGGTACGGACATCTACGCGGATAACAGACAGGCAGAGGAGATTCAGGAAGCCTTTGACCGGGAGATCATCCGGCCGCTGGTCAATGCACAGGATATGATCACAATCCGGTATGATCTTGCCCGTACCGGTATGGATTCCTTCGATGAGTGCATCTATACGGAATACTATGACGGGGATATCCGGTCTTTCTGTGAGAAGGAGAAACCGCAGATACAGCTGGAGATCCTTTTGGAGGAAACAGCCGAGGAACAGGATACGGAACGCGGCGAAGAGATCTTCCGGCAGTTAAGTCCGTATGTCAGGGGATGGGGAGATATCTACATTGTCAAACAGGGTACGGCCGAGACATACAAGGGTCTTGAGAGACTGCATGGCAGGAATCCGGATCTGCTGGCAGTCGGATATCCGGACTTTACCGGCGGAAAGATGCAGTGGTACAGGCAGAAGTATATCGAAGTGACAGACGGGATATACATGACTTCGGCCGAGAGAGATCTCGTGCTGGAGGACGGGGATATCGTCCTTGTGCAGGATGGTACCTGTGCGGATATCCAGGCGATCCTGGATGAGAAGTACTATGCCATGCCTGTAGATGCCCCGGAAAACAAGAAAGGCGGCTACACGGTACATGATCAGAGACATGAGAAACGGGCAGTTCTGGATGATCCCGAAGCTCCCTGTTACAAGCCTGTCTTCTCGGAGAAGATCGCTGCCTATCTGCAGGAACACGATGATATCACACTCTACGTACGCTCGGAAAGGACCGATGACAAGCCTCTGATGAAGTGCTACGGCAGCGGAAGCTATACCTGGAATGTATACCGTGTATGTGAAAACGGCAGTCCGGAAGCTTCCTATGAGACGATGAAAGAAGGATATCTGTACTACTTCGGCACCCAGCATTATGAAGCCTATGAAGACAAATGAGAAATAAGAAGCTATAATAAATACAGAAGTGCAGCGTGGCACGCAAGTGCTGACTATGATCCTACTTTTACTATCTTGGGAGACAAACCGATCATGGATGGCTGCACTTTTTCTGACTCCGGAGGTGAAAACATGACATTTGAACAGAATCTGTTTACTGAGTTCAGAGAAGTCCTGCTGGCAGACAGTCAGGAAAAGATCACAGATGAAGCTCTGATCAAAGCCGTAACGATGAATGAGAACCTGATCACCGAAACAGGATATGTCTTTGATCCGGAGAGTCTTGCGAAGATCGCACAGGGTGACCGCAGTGCCGAGATCTACAGCAAGGTGAAGAGCTTTGTGCCGGAAGTTAAGGCGAAACCAATGTACCCGGATTTCCCTTCAGCCGTCATGGAGATGGAAGAGGCAGAATACCGTCTGCACCAGTACATGCATTACTTCAGTACGTACGGCATGGAGTTCCTGCTCGGCGTAGATATACATAAGGGATGGCTGCCGGTCGAGAATGATATGGCAGAGAGCACGGAGAAGACGGAGAAAGACGACCTCCTGCTGCAGGCAAAGACACTGAAGGTCATCTCTCCGGAGGGTATATACGCTGATGTATACAGGCGTATCATGGCCCGCAGGGAACGTTTTACGGAACCGGAGAAGGAACTGGTCAGAGAAGCTGTTATACAGGATTCGGCATGTATCAGGGGTGTACAGGTATCCTTCAAGGAGAATCTGATCCCGGTCTTTGCGGTCATGATGGAGAGCCTGCAGGGTGAAGAGAGGAAGGAAGCACTGCGTGAGATCGTGCAGAATGCCGGTGATGTTCTGACATGTGCCCGTAATTATATTGCCGGAAAGGACTATCATCTGCGTACATCCGAGAAGAGAGTGATCGTACAGCTGCTGGAGAGCTTTACACCGGGTGACTTGCGGAATAATCTGATCCTGTCACGGAAGAAAAGAGAACAGAGTCTGCTTGTTCTGCAGTATCTGGATTACAATATCTACTCACGTTCAGAGGAGCACAGAAACTGCGTAAACAAGCTGCGTGACGGTGAACTGTACTCGTGGGAAAGCAGCTTGAAGAAGGAACTGGCGAAGAACCCTGAGGCAGGTCTTTCCAAGGCGGCAGAGCGTCCCGGAGAGTTACTGCGCAAGTGCGCCTATCTGATCCGTAACGGGGTAGAACCGGCAGAGATCGGGGAAGTGCTGATCAGGCATGCGGACGCATTAAGCATCCAGACACTGGTAACGGTATGCCGAAGATTTGCCGGCAAGCACAGTGAAGAAGCTGCCAAGGAGAAGGAATACAGGTACCTGGAAGTGATCTTTACGGAGGTGCTGTATGCGGCACTGTGCGGTCTGAATACACCGTTAAAGGGGAAGAAGATCTATACCGAAGAAGGTGCTTACAGCTTTGCGTATTCGTTTGTGGAAGCTTCTGACAAGTCAGCAGAAGGCGGATACATGCGCTCCGGCATGGCTTACCGGATACCCGAGGATGTACGGTATGTACGTTTCTTTACGTACTGGAATGACGAGAAAAGGATCGATATCGACCTGCATGCCTATGCGTCTGATGAGAAGGGTGAGAACCGTGTACATGTCGGATGGGATGATGAGTTCAAGAGTAAGGGACTTGTGATGTCCGGGGATGTGACACACTCCAACGCTGCCGAGTATCTTGACGCAGATCTTGAGAAGACTGTAGAAAACGGACTGACACAGGCAGTATTCCGGATCCATTCTTTTACCGGTGTTCCGTTCAGTAAGATCGAGACTGTGCTTACAGGCATGATGGCTGTCAGTAAGCTCGGTGTAAAGAAGAGTGCGAAGCTGTATGATCCGGCAAACTGCTTCTTCTCACATTTGTTAAGAACGGAAAAGAACCAGTTACTGTACGGTAAGCTGGATATGAAACACAGAGTACTTGTCTATCTTGGCAAGGATATTCAGGGATATGTTGATCAGCCGCTGAACGAAGAAAGCTTCAGCCTGCGCAGGTATCTGGATCTTCTGTACAAAGCCCAGGGTGTGACGGAAGTGAGCTCTCCCGAAGACGCAGAGATCATCCTGCGGGCAGACAAGCCGCAGGCGGATAATGAGATCAGTCTGATCGAGCAGAACTTCTTCATGGACAGATAGATTAAGAGGAAGGGTTATCCTTCCTCTTTTAAGTATGTCTCAACGATGTCCTGTGTCTCGTACAGTGCCTGCAGATATCTCTGCTGCAGGGGAATGACCTTGGATAAGTACAGGGACTTGAGTATATATGTACTGTTTTCGATAACTACAGAACCTGCAGGATCCTCTCCGATATACAGATAACAGGGTGTTACAGGTCCGTATCCTGCCTCACATGTCAGGAAGATCATCTTCCTGCAGGATGGGCAGAATACCATCGTATTTGCGGTTTCCTCCACGGTGTAGCTCTGGCCGCAGTCTGTACAGGATATATTCCTGATCATGCGCTGTGTCTGTACTCCTGCGGGAGGTTCTCAAGAATATATGAGTATTCGATGCCCAGTACATTCTTCATTTTGTAGATACCTTCATGCTCTGTAACGACATCTGCTTTGAATCTGCGCGAGGGATGAAAGCCTGCTTTCCGGAAGGCTTTGCCGGCAGGGATGTTCTCACTGTCTGTATAGGCATGGATACTGTAACACCAGCCGGTAACGTTAAGACGGTACAGCAGCTGCCGTAACGCTTCGGTGCCGTTTCCCTGTCCGGTATATTCCCTGCGTATGACGATATCCAGTTCGGCACTCATGTCATCGGAACGGAACAGATCGATCTTACCGATCAGAGTATCATCACTGAGGATGCCGAAGCACAGGAAGGTCTTCCCGTTGACCGTACCTGCCTGCAGGGCCTGCATGTACTGCTCTGTCTTCTGCTCAGGCAGGGGAATGGGTAAAGCGACCAGGCAGTGTGTCTGATCGGTATGGGCATAGAGATCTTCAAGATCTTTCTTTGTATAATTCCAGGATACGAGTCTGATCATACTTTTATTGTACATGAAATATGCGACACTTCGGAAAATCTGTCCGTGTTTTTCTGTTCACTTCTGAATATAATAATATTTTATGAAAATGATTCGTTTACTGAAACGTTATCCGCTTATCGGTGCTGTATGCCTGTTTATCGTCTATATACTGCTGTACTTTATCGGGGAGTGGCTGGATCTGCCGGCTGTGATCACCCTGCACAGTACACTGGATGACAGGATACCGTTTTTTGCGTATGCACTCTATCCGTATGCGGGATGGGCATTTGAGATCGCCGGTCTTCTTCTCTATACATACTTTAAAAGAGACAGAGATACTTTCCTGCGCTTTGTACTGACGGTCTGGAGTGCGATGACCGTGATCCAGTTATTCTATTTTGTCTGTCCGTCCGAGATCCATCTGCGGCCTGCCGAGGTGCCGGGGCAGGGACTGACCTCTGATCTTGTGCGTTTATTGTATCTGACCGACAACAATAAAAATGTCTTCCCCTCGATTCATGTGACAGATGCTGTGCTGATGTCTCTGCTTGAGCGTGAACTGTTCGGAAGATCCGGAAAGACATATCTTCTGTACGGGTATAATTTTGTCGTGATCCTGTCGACGATGTTACTGAAACAGCACAGTACCTGGGATGTGCTTGCCGGGATCGTGTGCGGTATCTCTGCGTATATGATCATGCGAGCTGTCAGCCGGCATCGTGAATGATCTTCTGCAGACCTCTGCGGTCACGTACTGTGATCCGTCCGTAGGTATATTCAAGCAGATGATCATCCGCGAACTGCTTCATGATCCGGGATACGGTAACTCTGTGCATGCCTAAACAGAGTGCTATATCGTTATGTGTATACGGCAGCTGAGGGTCTTCAGGCGATGTATGTTCCAGAAGAAAGTCAGCTGTTTTCTGTGTGCTGTCGTAGTTGGTCAGACGTTCGATCATGTGCTGCAGAGCATTGTTCGTGTCAGTCATGTGCGCAAACAGGATCTCCATGACATCTCTGTGCATGTGTGCCGCATCCAGCACATCAGCTGTCCTGCAGGTAATGATCTCGGCCTGGGTCACGGCGGAGATATTCACGGTGCGCTGGGAATGCGCGAGAAACGACGCATCACCGAAAAGTCTGCCCCTGCGCAGTACATCAAAGTTGATCTCCTTGCCGTTCTCATAGACCGCGTATACACGCACTCTGCCGCTTTTGATGATATAGATACTGTCGGCTTTATCCTGCTGCAGGAAGATGGCTTCCAAGGGCATATAGATACGCCGGTGACCGATCTGTTCAAACAGCGGGATCATTGATTCGGGAATCGTTACACTCATGTTTAAAATGTAGCCTGCACTACAATCTTCTGTCAAGATATCCGTTACAGTAATCGTGCGGAGGCAAAAGAGTATGAAGAAAGTAAAAGAATACGGGGCAGTTGTCCTGGGGAATATGATCGCAGCTGTAGCTGTCGGATGGATCATCCTGCCGCAGGGATTTGCGGTCAGCGGTGTTACCGGTCTTGCCAGGTTATTATCACTGGTATTCGGTGTGCAGATCACTCCCACCGTAACGGTACTGACCGTGATCCTGTTTGTGATCGGGTTTATCTCGTTTGGCAGGGGGTTTGCGCTGCGTACGTTCCTGTCTGTTGTTCTATATCCGTTACTGCTGAGTCTTGCGGTAAAGTATCCGATGTTAACAGCCCTGCACGCAGATCCGTTACTGTCGGCGATCCTGGCCGGGGCACTGCTTGGGGCCGGCAACGGTATCGTCCTGCGGAATAATGCCAGTTCCTGCGGCCTGGATATCCTGGGTCTTCTGGCACAGAAGCTGACCGGAGTCAAACCTGCACTTGTGATCTGTATCATTGAATTGTGTCTGATCTCCCTGCAGGCCATGCACTGCAGTATGCTGGAACTGATCTACGGTATTCTGGTCATCGTCGTATGTAACTACGTCCTGAACAGAGTCCTGTCGTATGAGAAGAATGAAGCGAAACTCATCATCTTCTCATCGAAGTATGAGGAAATGCAGAAGGAACTGATGGATAAGTATGATGTGGGTCTGACCTGTCTTGATGCAGTGACCGGTTATCGGAAAGACAGGATCGAAGCGATCATGACCGTTGTGCCATATGAAAAACTCTCCCGGATACGTCAGGCAATCCTCTCTGTCGACCCGGAAGCGTTCTATATCATTGAGAATGTACAGGCTGCCTATGCCGGTGTATACCGCATGCGGGCACCGCTTACTTCTCACTGATCACCTGATCCATGTATACATCGGTGTCTGTCACCGGGATATCCGCAGAGAGGAGTTCCCGGAAGCACAGACACATTTTTATAGTATCCGTATGTCCGAGATATCGGTCATAGTACCCCTTGCCATGTCCAAGACGCCTGCCGTCAGATGAAGCGGAAACACACGGTACAATGATCAGATCTGCTTCATCGGCAGTGACTGTCTCCTGCGTGTCTTCTGGCTCAGGGATATGCAGAGCCCCGGTGACATACGCAGAATCCGGATATACCCGCACCGCCAGCATCTCCCCCTCAGGCAGACACTTCGGCACATATACCTGCTTATGCATGTCAAAGGCAGCCTGAATGATCCGGGAAGTATCGGGCTCACGGGGCATACTGATGTAGACGAAGATCTTTTCGGCATGAATAAAAGCGGGATCAGAGAGCACTCCGGCAGTGATGTCCTCGTTAGCACGGGCAAGATATTCTGCCGTCAGTGTCTTTGTCTTTGCCTGACATATATGTCGCAGTTCGGCTTTGTTCATACCCGTAATATACACGAAAAACCGTCGGCGGTGGTATGCGAAACAGCCATTTTCTTTTACAATGAATACAGTATGGAGGACTACTCTATGAACATGGATGCACTGCGCAGGACCGATCCCGAGATCGCCGAAACAATCGACAGAGAATACCGGAGACAGAACAGTCACCTGGAACTGATTGCTTCCGAGAACTGGGTCAGTGAAGCTGTCATGGAAGCTCAGGGCAGTATCATGACCAATAAATATGCGGAAGGATACCCGGCAAAACGGTATTACGGAGGCTGTGAGAATGTGGATACAGCCGAAGATCTTGCACGTGACAGGGCAAAGAAGCTCTTTCACGCGGCCTATGTCAATGTCCAGCCTCACTCCGGAGCCCAGGCCAACATGGCCGTGGAGTTTACACTGCTGAAACCCGGAGATACGATCCTCGGCATGGATCTGAATGCCGGCGGACACCTGACCCATGGCAGTCCGGTCAACTATTCAGGCACATACTTTCACGCGGTATCCTACGGCGTAAACAGTGACGGATACATCGACGATGATGAAGTCGAAAGACTGGCTCTGCAGTATAAGCCGAAGCTGATCATTGCCGGTGCCAGTGCCTACCCGCGGAAGATCAACTTTGAACGCTTCCGCAGAACGGCCGATCTGACAGGTGCTTACCTGATGGTCGATATGGCGCATGTGGCAGGTCTCGTGGCAGCCGGGCTGTTTCCTGACCCGTTACCCTATGCCGATGTAGTGACGACGACAACGCACAAGACCCTGCGCGGTCCCCGCGGCGGGATGATCCTGGTCTCACAGGAAGCACTGGAAAGGCATCCGGAACTGCGGGCAGCCAATGGCAACATCATCTTTGACAAAGCGGTATTCCCGGGTATCCAGGGCGGTCCGCTCATGCATGTGATCGCAGCCAAGGCAGTATGCTTTAAGGAAGCCCTCAGTGAGGAATTCCGCATCTACCAGCAGAATATCGTAAACAATGCCCAGGCACTTGCCCGCGGACTCCTGAACAGAGATATCGATCTGGTTTCCGGAGGCACCGACTGTCATCTGTTACTGGTGGATCTGCGCAGGTATGAACGCACTGGTAAGGAGATCGAGAAACTGCTGGATCAGGCAGGCATCACTGCCAACAAGAACGGTATTCCCAACGATCCAAGAGGCCCGATGGTGACCAGCGGTGTACGGCTTGGCACACCTGCCGTCACGACCCGCGGACTCGGTACGGAAGACATGGACAGGATCGCTGAAGCTATCGCTCTGATCATCAGAGAAGGTGAAGAGGGTGTGCCGAAAGCGGCTGATATCGTCAGAGAACTGACAGAGAAATATCCACTGCATTAAGGAGTATCAAAGATGGAAAACAAACCCGCAATCAACTATGACATCAGGCTGATCGTTGCTGTCGTCAGCGGTCTTCTGCTGATCCAGCCCTGGATCGTCTGGAGCGCAAGCATCAAGGCCATTCTCACTGCCTGTATCTGGGCATCCGTACAGCTGTACTGTGTATCAAAGTTCCCGGACTCCTTTCTTAAGGAAGTACCGTTTGCCCTGAGTATCGGTCTTGCGCTGTACAGTCTGATACAGCTGTTTACGTCTTCTTCCCCGGGTACCTTCGATGCCGGCGGGATGATCGTCAACAGATTCGTACCGTTACTCTCAACGATGTGCGCACGCTTTGCACAGAAGAAACAATAAGAAACTGCCCGCGTACGGACAGTCATCATTCTTCTTCGTGCTCCGGTATATCTGTGTTCGCTGCCCTTTCACGGGCACATTCACAGAGCTCCAGTTCACCAAGCACTTCAGACAGAGCAGGATGGGTATCCTTCAGAGACACTAGTTTCTGATATGCCCGTTCTGCTTTTTCTGTGTCTTTGTCATGCAGAAGAGAGATCGCAAAGTTAGTACGCTGTACGGATGGATAATCCTTCATCTGTACCATGAACGTATACATCTCCTTTGTCTGCAGAGCAGAGATATCCGCCTGTTCGCCATCCTTCAGAAGACGCAGGAAGGCCTGATCCAGCAGTAACATGTTTCTGTACAGCCCATGGATGCGGATATCCTTCCCGAGTAACAGTTCTATTGCTTCTTCTGCTTCATCGAAGCGGTGCGCATCCATCAGCCGGTTCTCCCGCAGTACTGCCTGTGCCGTGACCATGTCATTTTTGCGCATCCTGACAAGACTTGGCATCGTGAACCACTCTGCCGGCATATCCTTCAGCCGCATACCATGGTTCATCGCATCCGCCGCCAGCAGCTGTACAGCCAGTGAACGCACTGCCTCTTTGTCTCTGCACAGGACAACAGCGTTATGCCCGTCGTTGGCCAGTGTTTCCGTGTGGATCGGGATCCCGTTCATCAGACCGATCACGATGCCGGTCATGGTCAGAAACAGAAAGATGACCGACCAGCGTCCGTATCTAAATACAAGAATGAAGATCAGAAAGAAGATTGCGGAAGTGATGAAGTTCATGATCACGCCGCCAAGGTTATACAGCAGAAACGGAGGATTCTCTGTATCCGGAGGTACCATCAGGCACTGTCCGCCGGTACCGCTGATCTGTAATTTCTTCTTCACGAGCTTCCCGTTTTCTTTCAGAAACATTGTCGTACCGATGCGGAACGAAGAAAATGAATAACCGGTCAGAAGACCAAACAGCAGATGTCCGCTTTCGTGAATGATCAGCTGTACTTCATAAGCCAGAAGAAACAACAGGATCAAACCTGTATAGGTAAGAAAAAACGGCAGTTTACCGCTCGGCAGTGAGGAAACACCGCCGGCGACGAGTGCGGCCGAAAAGATGATGAAAATACCAAGCAGTGTACCTATCAAAAGTAATAACAGGATCCGTAAAGGCTTCATGAGTCAAGTGTAAGATATATTCCAGCAACATACAATGTTCACACAAAGATTCACTTCTTCCGCACCTCATGTTCAGATAAACTTCAGATAAGCTGCGGATAATATGAACATAACAGCGAAAGGAGACAGCTCATGAAGAAATACAGCGCATGCCTGCTCAGCCTCCTGCTTATTCTGGCGGGGTGCTCGATGGCAGAGAATACACCCGCAGTCAGTACACCCGAAAGTACCGCCGAAGCGGAAAGCCCGGCTGTCACGGAGAAGACAGAAACAGCAGTATCTGCAGTGATGCCGGATACAGAGAATATGTTTACCGAAAGGGACCTCACACAGACGGCAGACCTGACAGGTGCCGAACAGATCACAGTATCCGACAATCAGGAGATAAGAATCACGCAGGAAGGTGTATATATCCTGACCGGGTCGGCGAAAGGCACAACCGTGACGGTCGATGCCGGAGATGAAGACAAGGTACAGATCGTCCTCAACGGTGTATCGATCACCAATACAGATACTCCGTGCATCTATGTGCAGAATGCGGATAAGGTATTCATTACCACTACAGATACGGAAAACAATCTGGCTGTCACCGGTGAATTCAGAGAAGACGGTACGGAGACAGACGGCGTGATCTTTGCAAAGGATGATCTTGTGCTGAACGGTACCGGGTCGCTGACACTGCATTCTTCGGACAACGCAGTAGTATGCAAAGATATCCTGAAAATCACCGGCGGTACATATATCATCACTGCGGATGATGCCGCATTTGAGGCAAATGACGCGATCCTGATCTATGACGGAAATATTACGGTGCTGGCCTGCGAGGATGGATTCCATGCCGAGAATGACAAGGATGACAGTACAGGCTATATCTATATCAGAGACGGTCAGATCATGGTCAGCGGTGAAGATGATGCGGTCCACGGCACAACCTTCGTACAGATCGACGGCGGTGATATCTCCCTGACGGCCGCAGAGGGTATCGAAGCGACATATATACTGATTAACGGCGGTGAACTCAGTATCAGTGCCTCCGGTGACGGTCTGAATGCCGGCAGAAAGTCCTCTGCATACACACCGGTAATCGAGATCACCGGCGGATATATCACGATCACGATGGGCCAGGGTGACTGCGATGCCGTAGATGCCAACGGGAATATATACATGAGCGGCGGCACGCTTGAGATCAGTGCAGAGTCAGCCTTCGACTATGACGGTGAAGCAGAATATACAGACGGTACGATCATTGTGAACGGTACTGAGATCAACACGATTACCCGCGGGTAACAGACAGCAGTCTGTCAGTCACAGATACATAAAGAACCTCGGCAGAGGTTCTTTTCTTCGCAGAAAATGCGATGCGGAATCGAACAGTCATCCATCAGTGTCTGACCGGCTGCGCATCTTGAAAACAGGAATGGAGCGAAATATAATAGTTAGTAATAACTAACAAAAACTTTGCGTATCATGAGGCAGAGCAGATGTCATACTGCAGACTGCAGGATAATAACACCGAAGCAGGGAGGCACAGGAAGATGAAGAAACATATGGTGACCGCATTGCTGTGCGGCATGCTCGGCTGTATCTGCTATGGTGCAGGTGACTGGCTGATGATCTTCGGGGATCCGACATATATGGGAAAGCTTTCTTGGCTTACAGCAGGAACAGCGTCCATTCCTCAGTGGCGATATGATCTTGCCATGGCTCTGGCGTTTCCGGGAATCATCCTGTACGGAATTGCGTTATTTGCCCTGGCAGAGTATATCCGGGATGAAAGGCAGCGCAGGATTTACTGTTTCCTGAACGCTTTTGGACTGACACCGTGGATCGCCCTTCATCTGTTCTATGTCATGATCCTGGTACTGTTCTCGTGGATGAACGGCAATGGATATGCTGAGGATGCTGCGGCAGTCTGCGAAGGGCTGTATTCTCAGCTTTCGTGGCTGGTTCCGGCTGCCGAAGCCATGATGCTTCCTGTGTTTGTCTGGTGGTTTTATTTACAGCTCAGCAGCAGTACTGTATTTCCCCGGCGGATGGCTTTTACCAATGTGCTGGTGATCTTTGCTGTTCTGAAAGGACTGTCCCTGTTGCTTCCGGTCAGTGCTTTCCGTTTGGGATTCATTAACGGGCTGATGAGCGAGAGTATGATCATCTGGTTTGGGATAATGCTGGTATGGGAACGGAGGTATGTACGATGACAACAATAAAAGTACTGATGATAATTGCTGTTCTGGGGCATCTTCTCTGCGGATACTGTGACTGCCTGCTGATCTATGCCGGCGGCGAAAAATTCAGTTTTCGCATGATGTCGGATAACGAAAAAATGAGATTGGCTTTCCGGAAAATGCCGCTTAAGAATCCTCTGCTGTCCATGCTGCTGGGATGTCTGGCCATGTGCATGTACTGCGGCGGGTATTATGCGTTATGCGTATGGATGCAGCAGTTTTCGGATTCAGCCGCAAGGATCATGCTGATCTCTGCAGTTATTTTCTTTATTCCGGGAACAGCACATCATGTATTCTGCGGAGCGGCAGAATGGTTTTACATTCGCCTGGGCATGACAGAAGCGGCACGTGAAGCAATTACGGATTTCTTCAAAAAGACCTCTGTAACCATGATCGTCTGCTATCTCGGTCTGATCATTTTCAGTGTAACGCTGTTTGTGCTGGTCGTTTCCGGGGTAACGGTTCTTCCCAGGTGGGCATGTATCTTCAATATACTGCTGATTGCGTCCGTATTATTTCCGCTGCGGATCGGCGGTGCCGGAAACTGGGCCGGGGCAGCCATGTTTCTGGGATTACTGCTGCTGATCTGACGGAGACTGCAGCGGCAATGGTTCGGGATAAAGGAGGAGGCATAAATGATAAAACTTCAGGGACTGACCGGTGAACAGGTGAAGCAGATCTCTGCACAGATCGCAGAGGCATTCTATGATTACAAGTATAACGAGGATGATACCGGTCTGATCAAGTATATCCCCACCGGAGAAGCGATGTTCATCTATATTGATGCGATTGTTCAAGCCGCATATAAAGCCGGTGTACTTTATACAACATCAGAATATCAGGAAGGGTATATGATGCTGTCCGGAGAAGGAGCCGGAGGAAGAATTGGGATTGTGGATGGATTGAAGATGATTGCTGCGGAAAAGAAAGCACTCGGCGGTTGTGGAAACATGAAGCAGTTCATTAATGCCTGCTTCTCTGACGGCGGGACAATTGAGACCCGTATGCAAAAGGAAAAGCGCAAGTTTCTGCGCATCGAGATGCTTGTTGTGAGAAAAGAGTATCAGGGTCAGGGATATATGCGGAAAATGATGGAGTATGCATACAAAATTGCGGAAGATCATCAGGTGCCGGTAATACTGGATACGGATGATAAGGATAAAGCTGCCCGCTATGTTCATCTCGGTATGAAGCTTGACCGGATCCGCAGCTGCGGTGAACGGTTCGATATGTATGATCTGATCCGTGAATATGATGCGGAACAGCAGGGAGAAAGTTCTCCGGTGTCTTAAAGAGGAATATACAGTAAAAGCGGAGGCCTTTGCGGTCTCCGTCAATACTTTCTCACTTTGTACAGATCTATTCCGGTACAGCCAGATCAAGGATTTTATGCCTGACTTCTACTGTAAAGTGATTCTCCCGGATGATCTCTCCGTCAAGGGAGTAGGCAAAGCCTTCCGGGGCGATCACTTCTACTTTTTCTGCCTGTCTGTAGATCACGATATCTTTCAGAGATGGATCATCCAGATGATCACCGCGGGCATAGATGCCGATCGTCTTCATAAATTGCAGATAGGATATCTCACGCAGGATACAGACTTCGATCAGGCCGTCATCGGTCTTCGCTCTCGGGGCATCACGGAAGGAACCGCCGAGATACTGCCCGTTTGCCAGTGTGCATAACAATGCCGATCCCTCGGGAAGCAGTTCTTCACCGTCCGCAATGATCCGGAACTGGTTGCTCATGTTGGTGAACAGTGCTTTGATAATTCCGCGGGTATAGGCACTCCGGCTGCTGGTGCCTTTTCTCTTTCTGTCCTCTTCCACGCTCATCGCCACTGCAGTATCGAAGCCGAAGTTGATGGCGTTGACACTGTAGTGATCACCGGCCTGCAGGAGGTCGATCTTCCGTGTCTCTGCATGCAGCAGGGCAGGTATATTCAGGAACTTCCCGGCACCGCCGAAGGATTTGACGAAGTCATTCCCGCTGCCGCAGGGGTAGCAGGTAACGCTGACATTCGGAAAGCCGACAGTTCCGCTGAATACTTCGTTGATCGTACCGTCACCGCCGCAGGCAATAAAGCGCACTTCCTCACCCGGGTGCTTCTCACACCAGCGCTTTACGTAAGCTGTGGCATCCTTTTCTGTTCTTGTAACATATGTTTCGTACTGCACCTGTTCATCCAGATCCCGCAGTGCAGAATGGATGATCTTTTCTGCAGATCCGCTGCCTGCTGCAGGGTTCATGACAAAGATGTATTTCATGGTATTCAGCCTTTCATCAGTAGTATACCTTCCACGATCAGGAACTCACCGAGAAGATATGCGAGCATCACCGTAAAATGCTTTCTGTAGATGATCTCCGGTTTATTATAATACCTAACGAGAAACAGAGTACAGTCAGAAATGAAAAACATTACAGCTCCGGCATAGGAAACACAGGAACCGACGGTATGCACCGACAGCATCTGCAGATACGCGAAGACATTCATCGCACTATTGCAGAGCAGATAGAAATACATCGGCAGGATCATCTTCTTCGGTGTTGTATTCTTAACAGCCAGGATCACTGCCAGAGATATGCCGGTGTAGATCAAAGCCGGGATCAGCACCGCCGGAAGCGATACTGTGTGCAGATCGATCTGCCGCTGATAGACAAGAACGAAGAAGAGATGACTGAACATGAAGGAGATACCGCCACAGGCAAACCAGTGATGACCCTTCGGAATCAACAGGATATCTCCCAGCCAGCTCGTAAACAGCGCCAGCACAAGCAGTCCGTCGGGGTGATCTGCCGCCAGCAGATAATATACAAGCAGAAGTAACAGTAAAAACGGTTTTGTACGGGCACGGGCAGTGCGGTCATCCGCATAGCTGGCCCGCAGATGAATAATACAGACGATTACATACAGGAACAGAGCAGCATATTTCATAAGCACCCTCGTTTCTTTCGTATCAGTACGAATGTATTGGTATGATTATATGAATCTACAGAATTTCCGATGTATGACAGTACAGGATCACCGGTACATAGCGTTCTTCCGGCAACATCCCGGCATGATTGCCAAGAGGCAGAGAACCCGGCTTACAGTCAAGCTCAAGAGGTGTTAACGCAAAGGCGGTCAGATCACCGATGAATTCCTCAAAACGTGCGGAAGGAATACCCGGTCCGAAGATCCCGGAGCGGATCACTTCCTGTCTTTCCGCGAGCAGAAACGCATCGCCGAGGCGTTTGTGAAACAGTTCGGTAAACCTGTCATGACAGCCTTCCCGCAGATAGAAGGCTACTGTACGCTGTTCCAGTGCCGGCGGTACACGCAGACATGACATCAGTTCCCGGTCTTCATACAGCGGATAGTTTTCGGCATCGATCTGGCTGTGGTCCGCCGTCATCAGCAGTACGGTATCTTCCGGCAGGCTCTGCGCAAAGGCTCTGACAGCCTTATCGATCTTTGCGGCTTCTTCACCGGTATCAGCACAGGATACACCGTGTTCATGCATGAACGTATCAAACATATCCCAGTAGGCATAGACAAAGCGGTTCGCGCGGGAGAGCTCTGCCGTCCTCTGCAGCAGTTCTTCAAAGGTGGCGCAGGGATTGTGCGGAGCCCAGCCCGGCCAGACATGCTCAGCAGGGATGCTGTGCCTGTTCAGCACATCGTAGATCCTGTCCAGGGGGAGCTTTTCTTCCGCCGTACCGTACGCGTAGACTCTGTTACCATACTGGCTGCGGTTCAGAAACAGCACGATATTGTCATCTTCTTCGTGAAAGTACTGGTTCCAGCCCAGCCATCCGTTTTCGGCAGGACTGCGTCCGGTCAGAAACGAAGTCGTGGCAGCCGTGGTCGTCGGCGGATATACCGTGGAAACATTCGCACGCTGATGTGCACGCAGGAACGGCGTCTGTTCCGCATGTCTCTGCAGGATCGAAGAACCCAGGGCATCCACCAGTAAGGCGATCACGCAGCGGGGTCTATATGTCTGCAGATATGCATCGACAGTACGGTCACTGCCATGTGCCGGATCAATGCCGAAGTAACGGAAAAGAGACCCGCTGACCTGCAGGATATTCGGCTCATTATACCAGCTGTACAGTTGTTGGTTCATACATAAATTATATCCTGTTATAACCTGTGAATGCATTCACAAATAGGATATATTCGTTGTATAATAGAGACAACAGTATGAGAAAGCGAGGAATTATAATATGGCTAACAGATTCGTACTGAATGAAACATCATACCACGGTTCCGGTGCGATCAAGGAGATCGTAACTGAATTCAAGGCAAGAGGATTCAAGAAAGCATTTGTCGCAAGTGACCCTGATCTTCTGAAGTTCGGTGTAACAGCGAAAGTTACAGATCTTCTGGATGAAGCAGGTATTCCGTATACGATCTATTCGAATATCCAGCCCAACCCGACGATCGAAAACGTACAGTCCGGTGTCAAGGCTTTTGCGGAAGCCGGTGCAGATATGATCATTGCGATCGGCGGCGGTTCTTCGATGGATACGTCCAAGGCGATCGGTGTCATCAACACCAATCCCGAGTTTGCGGATGTCCGTTCTCTCGAAGGTGTCGCTCCGACCAAGAACCCGTGCACTCCGATCTTTGCGGTGCCTACGACAGCCGGTACAGCTGCCGAAGTTACGATCAACTACGTGATCACCGATCCTGAAAACAAGAGAAAGTTCGTCTGTGTAGACGTTCATGATATTCCTGTCATTGCCTTTGTTGATCCGGATATGATGTCCACGATGCCTGCCGGTCTGACTGCTGCTACAGGCATGGATGCTCTGACACACGCGATCGAAGGCTACATCACAGGCGGTGCCTGGGAACTCTCCGATATGTTCCATATCAAGGCCATCCAGATGATCGCCAAGAACCTCCGCGGGGCTGTCAAGAATGAACCCGAGGGCAGAGAAGCCATGGCTCTGGCACAGTATATCGCCGGTATGGGTTTCTCCAACGTCGGTCTTGGTGTAGACCACTCGATGGCGCATACACTGTCCGCATACTACAACATGCCTCACGGCAAGGCCTGTGCGACATTACTGCCTACCGTCATGGCATACAACGCCCCTGTTACAGGTGAGAAGTACAGAGATATCGCAGCTGCCTTCGGTGTTGAAGGTGCTTATACAATGCCTCTGGAAGAAGCCCGTGCCGCCGCTGTCGCAGCTGTCAAGAAGCTTGGTGAGGATGTCGGCATCACGATGAGCCTGAAGGGTGTTGTACCTCTCGAAGATGTTGATGCACTCTCTGCTGATGCACTGAAGGATGCCTGCACACCGGGCAACCCGAGACCTGTTACGGTAGAAGACATCAAGGCGATGTTCCTGAGCCTGATCGAAGCGTAACATACAGGATATATAACTAACATGAAAGGGCGGTGCTGCCGCCCTTTTACTCTTCATAAAGTTCTACGGAATGACTCTGTCTTAAATACTCATACAGGGCATTGGTGAATACCTCAATGCCTTTTTTTCTGCTTTTCCTGACATACTTGTATTCTTCAATATAACAGATCCTGTCCGGCGGTGCAGGGTCCAGGTGACAGTACCGGATCGGTTTCTTGTGACTGAGATAGCGGGCAAGACTGGCCGGTGCGATCGCCCAGAATTCCGGTCTGATCAGGAAGTCCGCAAACATTGTTCCGGTACCTACGCGCATGCGGTACTGACGTCTCGGAAACACCTGTACAGAAGACAGTGAATACAGAACCTGTAAAAGACAGTAAGGATATCAAGGCACCTGTCAAAGGTGAGATGATCGACATCACGACTGTAAATGATGAAACATTTGCCCAGAAGATCCTCGGTGAAGGTGTAGCCTTCATCCCCGAAGACGGTACCGTATGCGCACCCTGTGACGGTATTGTCGAGATGCTTGCGGAAACCGGACATGCCTTTGCGGTCACCAGAGATGATGAACTGAACATGCTGGTGCATATCGGTATCGACACCGTGGCAATGAACGGAGAAGGCTTTACCGCTCTGGTAAAGCAGGGTGCACATGTCAAGGCAGGGGATCCCGTCATCCGTGCTGACCTTGCGAAGATCAGGGAGAAAGGCTATGATACGACTGTCATGTTGATTGTCACCGAAGGCGAACAGGCATTCCGTTCGTACGGACATGTCGCATGCGGTGAAAAGATTCAGGCATAATGGAGGTATAACCATGAACAAGCGATTTCCGGACAGCTTTCTCTGGGGCGGTGCTGTAGCAGCCAACCAGTGTGAAGGTGCCTGGCTTACCGACGGCAAGAAACCAAACATCACCGATGTCATGGTCGGCATCAACTCACCCGAACCCGGTCTGGCCTGGAACGAAGAAACACAGAAGTGGGAGATGAAGCTCGATCCGAAGAAGGTATACCTCAGTCATGAAGGTATCGACTTCTACCACCGGTATAAGGAAGACCTCGAACTGATGAAGGGCATGGGCATGAATGCTTTCCGTACTTCCATTGCCTGGGGCAGGATCTATCCCAACGGTGATGAGGAAGAACCCAACGAAGCAGGACTGAAGTTCTACGATGATCTCTTTGACGAGATGATCAAGGACGGTATGGAACCTGTCATCACCCTGAGTCATTACGAGACACCGCTGCACCTGCTTACCGAATACGGGGGCTGGTCCGACAGACGTCTGATCGAATTCTGGAAGCGGTATGTCACAACGGTATTCACCAGATACAAAGGCAAGGTAAAGTACTGGCTGACCTTCAATGAAGTAAACAACATGTACAGACGTCCGGTCGTCTCCGCAGGACTGCTGAACATCCATCCTGTGCACACGGACAAGCCCCTGGAGATGGAAACAGCCGATATCTGGCAGGGCTACTGCAACATCCTTACTGCCAATGCCTGGACCGTAAAGCTCGGACATGAGATCGATCCTGACTGTCAGGTCGGATGTATGCTGTCGAGCTCCTCGGTAGCTACCTATCCGTATACCTGTGATCCCGAAGATGTCATGGGTGCCTACCAGTTACAGCGGATCTCCAACTTCTACTTCGGCGATCCCTTCTGCACAGGCATCATTCCCGGATATGTCAAACGGATCTGGAGAGAGGCAGGCATCGCACCGGTACTGTACGAAGAGGACCTGCAGATGATCAAGGAATACACGGTCGACTTCTTCTCACTCAGCTATTACAGATCCGGCACATACTCCAAGGATACCGAGAATGCCTATGATACCGGAGGCGTAAAGGGCAAACCCAATCCGTACCTGGCAAAGACATCCCCGGCACCGTGGTCCTGGCCTGTCGATCCTGTGGGATTAAGATATACCCTGAATGTTCTCTCGGACAGATATCACAAGCCGATCCTGATCGTTGAAAACGGTATCGGTCTGGATGAGACACCGGATGAAAACGGAGAGATCCATGATGACTTCCGGGTGGAGTATATCCATGATCATCTGGTTCAGGTCAGAGAAGCGATCGAAGATGGGTGTGAAGTCTTCGGCTATCTCTACTGGGGACCGATGGATATCGTCTCTGCCGGCACCGGAGAGATGAAGAAACGCTATGGCTTTGTCTATGTCGACAGACATAACGACGGTACAGGTACATTGAAAAGAAGCCTGAAAGATTCGTATGACTGGTTTAAGAAAGTCATCGAATCCAACGGCGAAGAACTCTGATCATGAAAGAATCGTACAAGTCAGTACGGTTCTTTTATATATTCACAGGATATCAGAAACCAAATGCAGTCAGATAACAGATCATACAGAAGCACAGGATCGCAAACCATATGCCAAGAGAAACCGGCGGTACAAACAGCGCATGCAGCACCGTCTTTACCATTTCCCGGGTGATCCTGAAATTATACTTCTTCCGGTATCTTGTCGTAGAACCATCGGGATTGATCAGGTATATCCACGGTCTTTCGTACAGTTCTACGATGCCGAATTTCAGCAGATATACAGGCACGACCGGAACCATGATGCAGAACCAGACGGCTGAACCGCCGAGTTCCAGACGTGCAAAGTCAAAGCCATTCAGAAATAACGCGATGATCACCGGCAGGAAGATCACCAGCAGGCTGAGAAGCACCATACGCAGTATACGCCAAGGGCTTGTGAAGCGCAGTACAACAGGCTGTTCGACGCCTTCGATCTCTTCGAAGAAAACAGGGGCAGCAGTCTTGCGTTCAAGGATCCTGTCATCCTGCACAAGGCCTTCAGGCTCACGGTGAAACGTCTTCTCCCCGGAAGTGAAGATCTCTTTTCCGGCCGCAGTAATGAACTTGTTTCGGGTCGTATCACTGTACAGGCATAGCGTAATGATGATCATGACAATGCCCAGTGAACCGGTAATGATCAGAGCTGTCGGAGATTCCATACCGAAGAGACGTAAGCTGGCAAACAGTACAAGACAGATCACAAATGTTGCCAGGATCGCCTTCAGCCACCACGGCAGGAAGTAGTAATGCGATTCTTTCTCCGCCCGGACACTGACCTTACCGGTCTGCCCATTGACGGCAGCTATCGTGTTTCCCTGAGCAACATAATATGCCGGCAGTAATACAGGCAGTCTGATGGCAGAACTGACATCCGCATTGATATCTACAGCCCTGGTCTGCAGAACTTTCCGCACTGCCGGTGTATATGTTACGGCAGTTTCTTCTCTGACTCTTTTCTCCAGAACATCTTCAGGCAGATCCATGATCTTGACCCGGTGTCCTGCAACATAGCCAAAATCAAAATCGGTCAGGATATCCAGATCATACGGTTCCATACCATCCAGCAGAAGATTATCCAGCTGTCTGGAGCGGTTCACAAACGTACTCTCCAGCAGGCCTTCACAGCGGAATGTGCCGCCTCCGTCCATACGCGAAACAGCCATGTGCACAGGTCCCCGGATAAGCTCATACGGCAGGTAATATCCTTTCAGTTTTCCCGTGATCTTCTTCAGATTCTTTGCTTCAGACTTGGCGGAATTCTGCCTGCACCAGTCTTCCAGACGCTCTCTGGCTTCTGCTTCGGTCAGGGCGAAGGGGATCACACTCTCGGGCATGTCTTCACTGCTCAGATAATCCTTGCGCACAAGACTGCTTCCGCAGAAAGCACAATTTGACAGAGCTTCATTCTCCTCAAAGACAACTTCCGCACCGCAGCCTGTACATACTGCCCGGCTCAGATGATAGTGTTTGATACTGTCCTGCAGTTTCTGTGAACGGATCTTACGGAAACCCTGTACCTGCTGTCTTGCCTCGGAGATCCCGACCGTACCGCCGCAGTAACTGCAAAGGTACAGCTGTTTGATAATATCAAAATGTGCCGGAGCTCCGCAGTTTGGACAGCGGATATCCAGAATACCGATATTGTCTGCGGTCATAAGCTGTCCTCCTATGTACAAATTATCCGACAGATACAGGCGATTATCCAGTGCCCGGTAAAGAAAAACTGCCGCAGGTTTCCCTGCCGCAGTCCTTCAGATTACTGTACTCTGGAGATCAGCTTCAGGTCTTCGAGAAGTCCGAGATAGAGAACTGTCTGTTCCTTCGCATCCCTGCAGGTATCCAGAGATACCAGTCTTGCGATCTCACCGACCGTACGCTTACCGTCGATACTGTTGGTAATATTATCCGCAAGTCCCATCATCTTCCAGGGATCACCGATCTTCTCGTTGTATGCCTTCAGTACTTCACCGTAACCGAGTGCTTCGTAGTCGCTTAACTGCTGGATCGGTCCGACAAAGTCTCTGTGATATACCGTATTCAGTGTCTCATCGAGAGGATACGCATCCTGCAGGTCATATGCCTTGATCCATCCGTCAAACAGAGCTTCAATACGTGCTTTCTCTGCGCTTGTGTCATATTCGCCGACAAGCTTTGTGACACTGTCTGTGCAGGCCAGGAAGTAGTCTTTCAACCGGTACATTGCCGAGCCAAACATTGCCTTGTCGATCTTACCGTCCAGGTACTTCTGCAGGTAAGCTGTCTTTTCGGCAATGATATGTTCATCCTGTTTTGCGAATAACTGCGGGACATCATCACAGGTGAGATTGGCCAGGTTATACGCAAAGTTGATCGCAGTAAGACAGGAGAACTTCAGCACGGCGGGATCGATCACATCCAGTGTATCGGTAGCCGTGTGGTAGTTCAGATCGGGCCACTGTCCCAGCATACAGCAGGGGATATTGACCGTCGGATCACAGTATACGGTATGATCACTGCCGCCGGAATGCGGTTCCACACGGTAGTTGGTCAGCGCCACCGGATCACCCGCAAGAGAGCTGGCTTCTCTGCCTGCCTGCTCGAGGGCATACATGCACAGTTCGTTGTTCAGCGAAGGTGTGCTGTGCGGTGTTCTTGTCAGCGTGATCGGCCCGTAGAAGCGTGTCTGCTTACCGCCGACCATATCCAGGTTCATCGCTCCGAGACCCTTATCGTATTCCGTATGATCGCTGAGGTAGGCAAATGTGCCGGTAAACTCCGGAATCAGAATCAGTTTGATCGTATGCTGAGGCTGCGGGATCTTACCATCTTTGATCAGTCTGTTCATGACATTCATCGCTTCCAGAGTTGCGGAAACACCGGACGCATTGTCGTTGCATGAACTTCTGGGATGGCAGAGATGCGCAGAGAGATATACGGTCTTATCATCCTTACCGGGTATCGTTACCTCGACATCCTCGATATGACCGTTATACAAAGCCGAATCAATGTAAGCTCTGACCTGCAGATACTTTCCTTCTTCACGTGCCTTCCTGCACAGTTCTGCCAGCTTATCACCGGCTTCGGGAGAGAGCACAAAGCCTCTGCCCTCCGGTTCACCCTCGATATGCGTATGCCAGTACGAGGTATATGTCAGAGACTGGTAGAGATCCTTTCTCTTGCGGTTGGAAGTCTCCATGATGTAGTCTGTGACGATACCGAGAGCTCCCTTTTCATATACCCACGGATACTGTCTGATATGACCCCTGATAAAGACAAACTTACCGTTCAGGTCCAGATCTTCATACGCCCTGGGGTCAGCTCCCTTATCCAGCAATACCAGATCAACAGGGTTCTGACGGCAGTCGATCGGATAGCTCTTCTGGATCACGGAGATCGCTTCGTGGGAATAATCCGCAAGACGCATCTCCGGATCAACGAGGTCAAGATATGCCTCTTTGATCGACCACTCCTTGAACATCTTGGACTGCAGATACCAGACATCGGGATCAGCCTCGTAGGAGAGTATCTTTGCGTCAAGTCCGTTCTTCGCACAGATCTTCATGACATGTTCGGCAGCTTCCCTGTACATCGGAGAAGCCTGTATACGATGGAAGTTGGATACTTCCTTGACAGTGTTCAGCAGTCTTTTCTCGGATACTGCTGCAGCGAAAATTGTAGAATCCTGCATATGATCACTCCTGTTATTTACGCATATTATACAGTACAGAACAGGTGATTACTGCACCGGATAAGAAATGTGTGATTCCAAAGTGATTTTGTCCCGGTGTTGTCCGGTATCCGTTACCGTAACGTTAACGAAAGGAAGCGGGATAAACGCATGAAAATGATCTTACTCAATGCCAGGGAACTGCACAAGCACAGCGGCTTCAGAGAATACTGTATACTTTATTGTCATATGAAAAGAACTGTCCGAAGACAGTTCCGGGGGAAGTGCTTATTTTGTGTATACGCAGTTTCCTGCAAGATATGTAGATAACACAGGAATACTGTGTATCGTGCGGGGATCGGCAGTAAACGGATCCTCGCCGAGAACAGTAAAGTCAGCGATATATCCCGGGGCAATGCGTCCCTTGGTGTTTTCTTCAAAGCTGGCATAGGCAGCCATCGAGGTAAAGCTGTTCAGCGCTTCCTCTACGGTAAATGCCTGCTCGGGAAGATACGGACCGGTACCGTCAAGCGATGTACGGGTCACCGCACACTCGATGCCTTCCAGGACATCGGGAAGCTCTACCGGACAGTCAGATCCGTTGGATACACTGACACCGTTATTCATCAGCGTCTTCCAGCTGTAGCTTGTGGAAGCGAGATCATCACCGGCTCTCTCCCTGACGATATGGTTGTCATAATCCAGAAAGATGGACTGGGCATAGACATGCATGTGCAGCTGTGCGATACGCTCAAGCTGGTCAGCTCTGGAGATCTGACAGTGGACAACACCATGTCTGTGATCCTCTCTCGGGCACTCCTGCAGGGCAAGATTCACCGCATTCAGCACCTGATCCAGGCAGGCATCACCGATCGCATGGATCGCGATCTGCATGCCGCTCCGATTCGCCAGGGAGACCATCGCATTCATGTGCTCCGGCGTAAACAGGGAGAAACCGCAGGTCGAAGGATCATCCGCGTAGGGACGGCTGAGATGCGCTGTACGGGCACCCAGGGAACCATCACCCAGCATCTTTAAGGGACCGATCTTAAAGCAGTCAGAACCGGTACCGGTGATATTCCCGGCATCGATGAATCTCTGCAGATCTTCCACCGTCGTAAAGTTGCTCTGTTCATAGACACGGACAGTCAGCTCACCGCTTTCCTCCAGCTCTCTGTATGCCTCGTTGATCATCTCAAACGGTATGCCCCTGAACACACAGTAGTCATCGGTCTGGGATGAAGTGATACCGTAACGGTTCAGGGCTATGCAGGCAGCTCTGATCATGTTCTTGAGCTCTTCCTTGTCGGGAAGCGGAAGATACCTGTTCACGAGATCCAGGGCATTATCGTAGAACCTGCCGTCCGGCTCACCGTTTTCGATACCGATGGCACCGCCGACGGGGGCAGGTGTATCCGCGGTAATACCGGCGATCTGCAGCACTTTCGAGTTAACCACAGCACTGTGTCCGCAGGCCCTTGTGATCATGATCGGGATATCCGTACTGATACGGTCAAGATCCCACCGTGAAGGCATACGCTGTACATCGGTGAAGTAGTCCTGGTTCCATCCTCTGCCTCTGAGCCACTGTCCTTCAACGACAGGATTATCCTGCAGGAACTGTTCAAGATACATGATCATGCCTGTCAGACTGTCCGTATGTCTGGCTAACTGAGCCATGCGCAGAGACTGTCCGAAGTTCAGAAGATGCATGTGGGAATCATTGAAGCCGGCAGAGACGAAGTGTCCTTCCAGATCTACGACCGTGTCGCCGAGCGTGCACTGTGCCAGGATCTCCTCATTGGAGCCGACAGCAGTAAACCTGCCGTCCTCCACGATGAATGCCTGCACAAGAGGCAGAGAACCTGTAAATACCTGTCCGTTATGATATATCGTACGCATGTTTATGCCTCGCTTTCATCTTCATAGAATAATACAGTATCAGGATCGACAGTGCCGATACCGAGGTATCTTGCCTTGTAGTCCTTTAACAGACGGAAGTAGTCATTGGACAGGATCAGGATCACTGCCACATTGACGAAGGTCGGGATCGCCGAAGTAATATCGACAACTGTCCAGATAAAGCCCTGGTTGTTTGTCTTGACCAGATAGATCAGCCAGAGCAGACCGGGCAGGGAACGGATCGCGTAGAAGATCTTCATCAGGATCTTCTTCCATGCGGCATCATCATTGCCGAGATGCTCAAGGATCGCCAGGTAGTAGGTAAACCAGCCGCCAGAAGTCGTGACCGTAAAGATGACCATGACGATAGCCAGAAGGATCGAACCGATCCTGCCGAAGCCCTGGGCAAATGCCGACAGAGCCAGAGTGCCGCCGTTAGCACCGCTGGACCACGTGCCGCTGAGGATCACCGCCAGCGCTGTGATCGAGCAGATCACGAAGGTATCAAAGAAGACTTCGAAGGAGCCCCAGAGACCCTGTTCGACAGGATGATGCGTCTTCGCCGAAGAATGGATCATCGGGGAAGTACCCCAGCCGGCTTCGTTGGAGTAGACAGCTCTTGCCATACCTGTACGCACCATGGCACCGACCGTAGCACCCGCAAAACCGCCGACCGCAGCCGTACTCGTAAACGCATTCGTAAAGATCGAAGCGATGGCACCGGGAACTCTGGGCAGATTGACGAGGATCATCACCACGCCCATCAGGATATAGACAACACTCATAAACGGCACCAGGCTCGAGAAGATCTTCGCCACACCGCGTGTTCCTCTGCTCGTGATGATGAATGACAGCACGGCCAGAGCCACACCGACAATGATGATGCCCTCGATCGTGATCCCGCCGATATGGAGATCACCCAGCTGCAGAGCACCGGCAACGACCTGCGAAGCCGTCAGTGTCGAACTTGTCACAAAGAACGTGGAGAAGATACCCAGCGCAAAGATCACACCCGGGATCAGCCAGAGCCTGCCCCAGCCTCTCTTCTCGCCAAGACCTGTTTCCATGTAATATGTCGGACCGCCGTAAGTATCACCGTTCGGTTTCGTCTTACGGTAGTAAAGACCAAGCGTCACTTCCACCTGTTTCAGGATCATGCCGAGTGCCGCCGTAAACCACATCCAAAACACAGCACCGGGACCGCCTGCAGCTACGGCTGTAGCGACACCGGCGATATTGCCGAAGCCGACCGTACCGCCGACAGCAGTAACGATTGCTTCAAAGGGACTTAACATACCCTCATCATTGTTTGTGCTGTTAGTACGGCGGAAGATGGTACCGATCGTGTGGCTCCAGATCAGTCCGAAATAACGGAACTGAAAGAAACCGGAACGGATGGTGAAGTAAAAGCCTGTAACGACCATGAGGACGATCAGCGGTAAGCCCCAGAGGACACCGTCAAGCCAGTTGAGAAAATCGATCATATGCCTTTCCTTTCTTCATCGAACCAGTGCTAGAGGTATCATCCGGTAACAGAAAGGGCAGTGTTACCGAGAAACACTGCCCATACATAACCGTCTGAGTCAATAGCTCCTCTACTCTCGTAGGAGTGCATAACCTGTTCGGTCATACCCCAACTCACAGATCATGTGCTGATCCATGGTTTCGGCGAATCATCCTTTCCTCACTGCCTCAAGCGACTGCACAGTCTCGGCAATGCGTACTCTTAATCTCCGCGCCTCTATTGCTGAATTCAATTTTTAACCATCTTACGTGATGGAAAACAATACGTCAATAGTATTTCTGAAAAAAAGTTTCACATCCTGACGGAAGTGATGACCCAGTCATCATACATTGCATCATACGTTCTGCCGCAGTTCGGACAGTATCTCTCATGCATGGCATCAAAACTTGCCCCGCATCCGCGGCATTTGACCGCATGTACGGTAAACCCGGGATCTTCCTTTACGGACGCATCTCTTTCCAGAACTACCGTCAGTTTCTCGTCTTTGCGGGTAAGATGCCTGCGCATATAGGTGTTGGTCAGAAACAGCTGCAGAGTCACCTGCAGGATACCGCTGTCTTCGGTAAAACGCATGACTTTTACGGCCCCGCGGTAAGCCATGTCGACCAGATCATCAAACCTTGAAAGATCCTCACTGCCTGTATAGATACTGAGGTCATCACGCTGATTGCTGAACAGGACAGCCCGTACCAGAGAAGTGACTTTTCCCTCAAACAGTTCATACGAGAAAGCCGGATCATACGTCTTCATATACGCTGTCATTTTCTTACGCGTGCTGATCCCGCCAAGAAGCGGCAGAGCTCTTCCACCCTCATAAAGAGCCTTGATAAGCAAAGCCATACCCAGGGTCATGTAAACAGCGAAACTAATGCCAAGAGCACCGAAAGCACCCACAAACAGGGAAGACAGAATACGCAGAACGAGCGGAAACCCATCCGCATTCGTGAGGAAACTCAGCAGGAATACAGCAGTGCCGGAAACAGATGCAGTGATGATCATGACCTTTCGGATACCGGAAGTCAGAGTCGTCCGTTCAACGATCTGGGGCACGGTATACCAGGAAGTAACCTTCGGATACAGATCCGAGAGTTTAAAGATCGTACGGCAGTAGGGGCAGCCGTCCTGAAGCTCTGATACCATAGCCGGATGTCCGCAGGAAGGACAGTTGACAAGTCTGTCTTCACTTCCCTGTTTGTCCAGTACCGATGCATACAGGATCAAAGGATCCTCACGGTGTACCGTCTTCTTTCCATATCGGTAATCTGTGATCATCTTTGTCTCGGTATAGGGCACACTCGCTTTATAGGGCGGTACATCGGAAACAAAAGTACCTCCGACCGCATCAGCTGAGATCGTAAAAGAACGTGTCATGGATAAGCTTTTTGCCTTCAGCCGTTTCTCCTGACAATCAAGAAAATACCGGACATCCTGCGCTGCCGAAACAGGTTCTGTACCGGTACGGCACCAACTCTCGTATTCGCTGATAAATATATTTAGTATATTTGTATGTTCGTTCATAAGTGATATGCATACATATTATACTCTGTTTTGTTAAGATATACTTCCTGTATAATTTGGATGAAAGAAGGCAACAGATATGGCATGGTTTGAAGAAGCTGTATTCTATCATATTTATCCCCTGGGACTGCTTGGTGCTCCGGAACGCAACGATCACACAGAAACGGTGCACAGACTCCGTGATCTGCATCCGTGGATCAGACATATCAAGGATCTCGGCTGTAATGCCCTGTATATCGGACCGCTGTTTTCCTCGGGTACGCATGGCTACGATACAAGTGATTACAGAAAAGTAGATGAGCGTCTCGGTGATAACGAAGACCTGGCAGAATTTGTCAGCGAATGTCACCGACAGGGGATACGGGTCATTCTCGATGCGGTATTCAATCACACAGGCCGGGAATTCTTTGCTTTTCAGGATATCCTGCAGTACCGTGAAAACTCCCGTTACCGTAACTGGTACCGGATCGATTTCCACGGGAATAACACCTATAACGACGGCCTGCGGTACGAGAACTGGGGCGGTCATGACCTGCTCGTCAAACTGAACATGCATGAGCCGGAGGTAAGAAACTATCTTCTGGACACAGTCCGAGAATGGGTAAACGTATATGATATCGACGGTCTGCGCCTGGATGCGGCAGATGTGCTGGACTTCGGCTTCATGCAGGAGCTTCGCCGGACAGCAGACGAAGTCAAACCGGAATTCTGGCTGATGGGGGAAGTGATCCATGGCGAGTATACACGCTGGGTCAACGATCACACCCTGCATGCCGTCACCGACTATGCCCTGCACAAGGCCCTCTACAGCGGTCATAACGATCATAACTATTTCGAGATCGCCCACACCGTAAGACGCACGCTGCAGTCAGGCATGAGGCACTTGTACAACTTCGCGGACAACCACGATACCGAGCGCATCATGACCCGTCTGCACGAGAAAGCCAACTGGTATCCGCTGCATATCCTGCTGTATACACTGCCTGGTATACCATCTCTATACTATGGCTCCGAATACGGCATTGAAGGCAGAAAGGAACGCTTCAGTGACGCCTCACTCCGTCCCCGGCTCGATCTTGCACAGATGCAGGAAAACGACTGTCTGCGCTTCCTGCAGGCACTCGGAAAGATCCGCAGGACGGAAACAGCCCTGTCTTACGGAGATTACGAAGAGCTGCATCTGACAACAGGGCAGTTTGCCTTCCGCCGGGGAGATATCATCATTACGGTAAACAATGAGGGACATCCTGCGGATATCCCTGCCAGGGCCGGAAACGGCACCTATACCGGTGCCATATCCGGAAGGATATGTACGGTAACAGACGGACACATGCATGTACAGCTGGAAGGAAACAGCGGCGAGATCTGGATCCCGGAGGGAAGAACATACACACCGGTAAAGATCACACCGCCGAAGAAAGCAGAACAGAAGAATACACCGGAACCGCAGAGATATACAGGACCTGCCAAATCATACGAAGAGATGACCGTAGAAGAACTGCAGGCAGAGATCCTGGCAAAAATGGCAAAGAACGGACCGGTGAATGAACAGATGAAGAAAAGTGTCCTGGATAACATCTGGCATGATTCTCTGGTCAACTGGGTAAAGAGCTTCCGATAGCACAAAACATCATACTCCGCAAAACATTTCAGCAACGGAGGTATTATGAAAAAGACATTCACAGGAATACTGACAGGCCTTCTGCTCTGCACTGCAGGATGTGTTAACAAACCTGTACCAGGTGCAGAGATCAGCACGGAAGTACCTGTTTTCTCCATGCCCTCAGGTATATATGAACAGCCGGTAAAACTGGAACTCAGCAGTGAGAATCACTTTGATATTTATTACACCACAGACGGCAGCGTACCGACAAAGAACTCCCGAAAATACAGAAGAGCGATCACCCTGGAGGATGCCACGGGCAGTCCGGACAATCTGGCCTCGGAAGAAAACGGGGCTCTGAGCACAGTTGAGGGATGGCACCGCCGTATCCTGGAGGATACCTCACTGCCAAAGGCGAACATCCTCCGTGCCGCATGTATCGACAGCCAGGGCAACAGCGGACCCGTCGTCACAAAGACATACTGGGTGGGACAGGATCTGCAGGAAAGATACGGGGATGTACCTCTGCTGTCGGCAATCGCTGATCCGAAAGATCTGCTGGATTACGATACCGGTATCATGGCCAAAGGCAGGATCTATGACGAGTGGAAGAAGACCGAAGAAGGCATGCGCTTCAGCAGTGAGACGGTCGGAAAGATCGAGCCGGAAGCGAACTTCTCCCAGCATGGCAGAGAGTGGGAAAGACCGGTATCGCTGACGATGTTTGACAGTGACGGGACGATCCGCTTTGAAGCAGATGCCGGCATACGCATACGCGGCGGACATACACGCTCCCTCCCGCAGAAGAGCTTCAACATATACTTCCGCAAGGATTACGGAGGGATCCTCTCCTGTCCGCTGTTTGAAGAAGCGAAGGACCCGGAAGACAGGACGATCACCGAATACCGAAAGTTTGCCCTGCGCAACGGCGGCAATGATGCCATGTACCTGAAGTTCCGTGACAATATGATCCAGCAGCTGCTGAAGGACAGAGTCTTTGAGACACAGGAATCATATCCGGTGATCCTGTTTCTGAACGGAGAATACTGGGGTGTATATGCAATGACGGAAACATATGATGACCAGTACTTCGAATCACATTACGGTGTGGACAGAGATAATGTCATCATCATCGAAGAAGATGAACTGGATGAGGGTGAAGATGAAGATATCCTGCTGTATGAAGAGTTTAAATCATATGCGGACAAGGATCTGACAGATCCGGAGGTATGGAAAGCCTTCAGCAGTACCGTTGATACAGAGAATATGGCAGAATACTTTGCGGCTGAGATCTACTTCGGAAACAATGACTTTGCGCCGGATAAGAATATCCGCCTGTGGCGTGTGCGCACACCCGGATATACCTGCAGCGAAGATGACGGCAGATGGCGCTTCCTGCTGTATGATACAGAGTATAGTACAGATCTGTATAAACAGGACTCTACCTCGGCAGAATATGATCACTTTGCGGCTGCCATCGAACACTTCCCGGTATTTTCTGCGGCCATGCGGAATACGGAATTCCGGGAATTGTTTCTGGACAGGATCAGAGAGATCGGAAGCGTAAACTTCGCCCCGGAAAGAACGGAAGAAGTCATCACAGCACTGGCAGCACAGTACCGCCCGCTGATGCAGGATCACTTCCTGCGCTTCGACGGTTCTTACAAGTACTGGGACGAAGAACTTGAACGTGTACGTCAGTATTTCAAAGACAGATATGACCTGCTCATGCCGAAGATCGAAGCGGCATTAAATACAGAAGGAGAACAGAAATGATCGTATTGAATGTAACGTACAGGTGTAAACCGGACATGCGGGAAGAATTCCTGAAGATGATCAGGACGGAAGGTATCGATGAAGCCTGCAGAGCAGAAGCAGGTAACCTGAAGTATGATTACTATTATTCAACAGAAAACAGTGATGAACTGTTCCTGCTGGAGAAATGGCAGGATGAGGAAGCTTTCGCAGAACACCGGAAGATGCCTCACTTCAGAAGACTGGGGGAACTGAAGGATACATACGTCGAAGAGACAGTGATCGAGAAGTATACAGTCTGATCACACGGATCACAGGCATAAACAAAACGCACAGGTATGACAGCCTGTGCATTTATCACGTAAATCGTTTATTTGATCCGCTTTCCGTCGATCATGACCAGGTGCAGGGTGGACATACTGTCGAGAGGATCACCCTCATAGACCAGGACATCGGCATCCTTGCCCGCTTCCAGCGTACCCACTCTGTCGGCGATACCGATATGTTCAGCCGGATTGATGGTGATCGCCTTCAGTGCCTCAAACGGATCCATGCCGGCCTTGACCGCCAGACCTGCACATAACGGCAGATACTCCTGGGGAATGACCGGAGAGTCTGTGATGATCGATACATGACAGCCCTTAGCCGCAAGCACACCAGGTGTCGTCCAGGACTTGTTCTGCAGCTCAAACTTGGTCGCATGTGTCAGGGAAGGACCGACTGCCATCATGTAGTCTGTCTCTGCCAGCTTGTCAGCGATCAGGTGACCTTCTGTGACATGTTCAAGCGTCATCTTCAGATCAAACTCACGGGCAAGACGTACAGCCGTCAGGATATCATTTGCCTGATGGGCATGGATCTTTAACGGAATCTCTTTCTTTAATACCGGGATCATCGCCTCGCATTTGTAGTCAAACGCAGGCATTTTGGAGATATCATCACCGGCAGCTTCCTTCTTTGCCAGATACTCCTTCGCCCTGAACAGCATATTTCTGATGACACTGGCTGTAGACATTCTGGACGCATTGCCTTTCTCACGGTATGCACGCTTGGGATTCTCACCCAGCGCACACTTCATCGCCACAGGGTCCTTGATCACGGCATCATCTGCACATACACCGTATGTCTTGACTGCGATCCATGTGCCGCCGATCGCATTGGCACTTCCCTGACCGGTTGCGACGGTGGTGATACCGCCCTCAGCAGCCTTGCGCACGGAAGGATCCAGAGGATTATAACTGTCGATCGCCCGTAACTGCGGTGTGCAGATATCCCCGGGTTCGTTGTAGTCAGCACCCTCAAAGCCGATACCGTAGCCGTCAAGTCCAAGATGGGCATGGGCATCGATAAAGCCCGGATAGACATGTTTACCGGAGGCATCATAGACTTCCGGATCATCACCGAGATCATGACCGATCGCTGCGATCTTTCCGTCTCTGAGCAGGATATCTGCCCGGTAGGGTTCTCTGCTGACACAGTCGTGGATCATACCGTTTTTAATGATCATATATAGTTCCTCACTTCTTGTATTTATTGTAACAGTCAGAACGTATAATGATGATATAAACAAGGAGATATCTCATGAAACTGAAAGATCTGGTCATCAAAAGCCGCAGTATCCGCGCCTACGACGAAACCTGTACACTGAGTAAGGAAGACCTTCTGGAACTGGTCGATCATGCCCGCTTCTGCCCGACCGCAGGCAATGCCCAGGCCCTGAAATTCTACGTGAGCTGGGAAACAGATGAAGTCAATGCGATTGCCGAACATACACACTGGGGCAAGGACCGCCCGTATCCCGGTATCCGCTGTACAGGGTTTATCCTGATCCTGCAGGACACAGCGATCGATGACAGAGCCTGGGCCTGGTGGCGTGATGCCGGTATAGCGGCACAGACGATCATGCTGGCAGCAGCCGAAAGAGATCTCGGCGGACTGATGATCGGAAGCTTTGACAGAGAACCTCTGGAGAAACTGCTGTCTCTGGATGAACACCTGAAGATCCTGCTGGTACTGGCTGTAGGCAAACCTGCCGAGACCAGTGTGCTTGAAGAGATGCAGGAAGGCGACAGCACATTGCCGTTACGTGATGAGAACAATGTCACACATGTAAAGAAGCGTCCTTTGCAGGAGCTGGTGCTGAGCAGAAAAGGAGAATGATCATGAAAACTGTAGTTCTGTGCGAAAAGAAGATGAACTATGACAGGCTGCTTGATTTTTCGTCACTGTCGGAAGAAGTCGCTGTATACGAAGACGCTGATGAAACGAAGATGGCCGGGCGCATTCATGACGCAGATATTCTGATCACCAAAGAGAACCCGGTCACCGCAGAGATGATCGCCTCTTTTCCGCCGCAGCTGAAGCTGATCGTGGAAGCCGGCACCGGATATAACAATATTGATATTCAGGCTGCCAAAGAGCACGGCATCACCGTCTGCAACGCTCCTGCCTACTCCTCGGAAAGCGTACGCGAGATGGCAATCATGTTTATATTGATGCTGTCGAGCTCGATGCAGATCCAGTCGGCAATGCTGGCGCGCGGTGACCACGCAAACTTCACGGATCATCTGTGTGTTCAGCACAACGAAGTCTGCGGAAAGACCCTGGGTGTGATCGGAGAGGGACATATCGGTTCCCTGGTGGTTCATACAGCACTGAGTCTGGGCATGAATATCCTGATCTATACCCGTACACCGAAGGAAGACAGAGAAAATGTCCGGTATGTATCGCTGGATGAAGTGCTGAGGGAAAGTGATTATGTCACCCTGCACTGTCCGCTGACTGATGCGACACGCCACATCATTGACGCAGAAGCACTGCGTAAGATGAAAAAGAGTGCCTGCCTGATCAATACCTCAAGAGGTGCTCTGATCGATGAAAAGGCACTGTATGAAGCACTGCGTGACGGAGAGATCGCCGGAGCCGCCCTGGATGTACAGGAGACAGAACCATTGCCGGAAGACAGTCCGCTCTTTACGCTTCCCAACGTCATTCTGACACCGCATATCGGCTGGAAAGCAGCAGACAGCAGGAAACGCCTTGTCGGCATCATCCGTCAGAATATCGAAGCCTACCGCAGCGGCAGACCCATCAACGTTGTCAGCTGAGGCTCAGACACGAAAAGAAGAGCCCTTTGTCAGTATCCTGTGAACAATGACAGATCATGCACTCTGCGGAGTGCATTTTTATAGTATTATTGAAGTGTCAAACAACTAAGGCTGAAATCCGTAGTTTTGGGTTACAGCTTTGTGAACAAACAGCACCAGATAATCACCGATAACAGATCACGAAGTGAATGCTTTTTGGTTTTCTCCGTTTGTCTTAACAATTCGAAGGAGGATATATATGGCTGAATATTGCAGTAAATGCGGTGCTGCTTTGTCGGAAGGCGCAAACTTCTGCATGAAATGCGGTGCCAGGACAGAGCGAAAGATACCCGTCTCTTCATGCCGAAAAGAAACCCGGCAGAATCAGCCTGCGGAAAAAATAAGCACGAAAACAGCATCTGTTTCTGCTCCGAAGAACGTAAAACAGGATAATAAGAAGACCTCCGGAGGCATCGGCGGTAAGTTTCTGATCCTTGCTCTGGCAGTGATCCTGGCCTTCACCGGATTTGTCTATCCGGGTTTTCTGCGTGACAGAAAAGAACCCGCAGGCACAAAGGTCATACAGAATGAAACGCCAAAAACAGCAGCTCCTGATAACAGGGAGTATCAGACACTGAACTATACAAAGACCGGTCAGCTGTCTCCGGGTGCGGATAAGGTAACGCTGACGGTATCCGACTGTCTTGTGGAAGAACCTGTAGAATACACAGTTACAGCACTGAGCTCATATGTTTCCGAAGGCGGGGAATCAGAAATATACAGGTATGATATCTCCAGTGATCAGATCACGGGAACGGTCAACGGGTTTATGGAGATCCGCATACCCTATGATGAAGACTTCTTTACGGAAGGAGAAGATCCTGCCCGCTGTATGAGTGTACATGCCATGAATGATGATGGCTCCTTTGAACTCGAACTGTTCGATGTGGATGAAGCAAACAAAGAAGTCATCATCTACGCAGAACATCTTTCGGAACGGCAGCTGTTTCACTACCGTGATGAACTGCGTGCCCTGAGATATGATATTAACTTCGGAAATGCCTTTGTGGGCAATCTCAGTCTGGAGGACTACACAAAAGCTTTTGAGGAGTTTATTCGTGATATCGAAATGGATCCTGAGTCCTGGGATACAGATTACCGCAAATGGGCAGACACAAAAGACGGTCTTGTCGAACTGGGGCTTGGAGCGATGTACGGCACACTGGTCAAGGTATTCCCGGAAGGACTGAATGCACAGCTGTATGATTCTTCCATGTGGCTCGGCAATGCCGCAAATATCCTGGCTCTGGGCGGAGAATACACCCAGTCATATATGAACCGGGGGATGACGATGCTTGGAAAACTGGGTATCTATACATCCATGTGCAAGCTTTCCTATGAGTTTTTCAGGCACAAGAATGACGGCGGAGATATCACAAGAAACGAAGTCCTGTCTCTTTACAAAACCTATATCAACACAGCCCTGGATTACGTCTCGTATTATCAGACAGGGACGATCGTACCGATGGTAAGCATGTATATGTCAGGGGTATTCGTTTTCGGACTGTTCATTGACTCCATGTTTGAAGAAGCCAGATATATGAAGATGGAGGATATGGGCAAAGTCTATGAGTATTTCGGAGACAGTTTTAAAAGCGGTGACTATAGACCGCGTACCAACCTTGAATGGTATGAGATCTTCATGGATATCATTGACAGATACTGTGCGGCAGGAAAGCAGGAGTATATCCCGGATGCGGTAGACAGAGAGATACGTTTATATGCCGAAGCATTCTGGAAACTTCCTGTTTCTGTTCAGAATGAAGTGATAGCTGATGCCGGGTTTAAACGGATGCCGTATCCGACCGATGCTGAGATCGAGGAACTGACGAATGACTATATAAACAATCTGACCTACCGTCTTCACCCGGTGATGTATGAATGCGAGAGTACAATGCGGAAACGAAACCAGAAAGCTGTTCTGGATCAGCTGCGCAAGACATACAACAATCTTAACAGCAAGACGACCCTGCGGGTCACAGACGGCAATGAGAAGGTGATCTACGCCGGTTACTGGTTTAAGTTCAGGGATCTGAAGAAGGAAGCAGATAAAACGATCTGGCAGGGACAGCTCGATAAGAAGGGAAGATTTGAAGCGAAATTCAATCTGAATGACTGGGTGTTTGCAGGAGTACCGACAAGAGCAGATCTGTACCGTACGGAAAAAGACATGGAGACCGGAAAGAACCCTGTCGCCACTGCCCGTATCGTACTGGGAAAGAAAAACAGTGATCCTTCCACGTTGATATTTATGGAACCGGAGGATGTCACATGGGTTCTGGATGCCCTGGTATATAAACCGCATACGGATAATTATGATTCCTGCCCGTTACCGACAGGAATGTCTTCCTGCGAAGAAATCAATATCGAATGCACACAGGAATCCTGCCATATTGATTACAAGTTAGCAGTTTACATAAGCGGAAGACTGATCGAAGAGAGAGAAGGAATTACATATGCCGGTATTGATCTGAGCGATTTTACCAATCCTCCTGCCGTGGTAATGGATGCTTCCGCACTGGATAAATGGATATGTGAAGAAAACTACAGCCGCGGAATGAGTACGATAACGGTACATATGCCGGAAGATCATGATTATACAGGCTATATGATCTATGTCGGTGATACAAAGCTGACGAAAGGATCCTTTGCGGAGTGCTGGCCGGAGGCGGAAGAGGGAAAGACCGTGTATGTGACAACAACATGGTGTGATATCGGTTATCTCTTCCGGGCAGTAAACAGGAGCGGTTCCCCGGAGATAACGATCAGACATATCGATGAAGACCCGGAGGATTACCTGTACAGTGATCAATGGCGGAAGTGATCATTCCTGCAGTTATGCTTACCGGATAAGAAGCAGAGTATTCTGCTTCTTTTTTCATGCATTGTGATACCTGCAGAGCAGCGAAATAAAACAGAAAATAGTTTTTTGCAAAAAAATTAAAAACTTTTTTTAAAACGCATTTCTGCCTGCGTCTTAGTAGTGTAAGGCGATAAGCCAGGGAGGAAATTAAAGATGAATTACGAATTAAGAGAGAAAGTTACAGCAGCAAATGAGATCGTTATTGGTTATCTTCAGCCGGAGTATGAGCGCATCAATAACTGCAGAGCAGAGATCAATGATCTGTGGTTCAGATTCCAGAAGAATAAGAAGAGTATTGGTAAGATCACCTGGATTCTTGTGGTAATTCTGTTCTTTGCGGTTGGAGTGCTTATGGATAATGCGACGATATTCGTTGTAATGAGCGCAGTTCTGATTATTCTGCGTCTGGTTCTGGTAAACAGTCGTAAGAATAGTACGCAGAAACGTGTGAATGAACTCAACGAAGATATTCAGGCAGCAAACGACAGAGTCGCTGAACTGGAAGATACCTATGCAGCAGAACTGAGTATCCTGCCGGCAGAATATCACTTCGAGACAGCTTCAAGATATATCGTAAAGATGGTGACAGATGACAGAGCAGAAACGATCGGACAGGCATTGTCACAGTGTGATGACTTCCTGCACAGATTGAAGCTGGAACAGAATAGTGATGCAGCGCTAAGAGAACAGAAGATGCAGACAGAGCATATGCGGAATGTTGAAAGAAACACATTCATCTCAGCAATGGCTAACGTAGCAACTGCACGCAATACAAGGAGGTAAATACATTGACAAGGATTCCGTTATACAGAGACGGGGGGACAGGATGTATTGACATGCTTCTGAAAGAAGCAGTATCAGGCAACAAAAAAGCAACGGATGAACTCGTGGCGGTCTATGCAGATGAAATATATTTTGCGGCACTGACATATGTAAAAGACAGTGAGACCGCCAGAGAGATCCTCGACAAATCAATCAGTGATCTTCGCGGATCATTATGTGTGTACCCTGGAAAAGGATTTGATTCCTGGCTGGCTGAAATTGTATATAAGAATGCAATATTTGCTGTAAAAGAGAGGATATTGGCCAGTTAAGCAGGGTGCGCTATACAAAAAGAGAGTATAATGTAAAAAGAATCACAAGCATCAAATAATCTAAACAAAACAGCAAAGGGGAATAACAAAAATGAAATGTAAAGTATGTGGAAATGAGATCCCTGAGGGGACTACAATCTGCAGTATCTGCGGAACACCTGTGGAAGAACCTGAAACATTACAGGGTACGGAAGAAACAGCACCTGTAGAAGAGAAGACACAGTCGGCAAGTATCTGCCCGGTATGCGGAAAACCGCTGCAGGAAGGCGCAAAGTTCTGCAATCACTGCGGAGCTGATGTTACAGCAGCAAAGAAGAGCGAAGAAACACCTGCACAGAAGGTCTGCCCGAAATGCGGCAGTCCGGTACTTGAAGGTGCTATGTTCTGCAATACCTGCGGCGCCAGACTGGACGGTACAGCACCGACAGCTGCACCTGCGGCAGCACCTGCAGCTAAAACAGCACCGGTAAAGATGCCTTCGTTCAAACTGACAAAGAAAGCAAAAGCAGCCATTGCGGCAGTCCTGGCAGTGTTACTGCTGGTGGTAGGATTCAAGGCACTGTACAAGCCTACAATCAACCTGAACAAGTATGTGACGGTAGAGTTCAGCGGTGCCGACGGATACGGCAAAACAACTCTGGACTTTGATACAAAAGAACTTTATGAAGATTATTCCGAAAAGATCAAGTTCAATTACAAAGCAGCCGAAAAGTTCATTGATGAATATGATGAGTTTGGATCTGGCTTTGAGAACTATATTAATTCTCTGTCACCCAGAAAACTGAAAGAACTGAAGAAGGGTGAAAACAGTGAAGAACTGTTCAGATACGCAGTTGGTACTTTGGAACAGTACGTGATCTTCCCGAAGACTGAACCTGTAGATGAGAATATCAAATACAACCGTCTCTCCAACGGAAACAAAGTCCGTCTGATCTGGGGTAAAGAAGATTATACAGACGATGTGATCAAGAGCTTTGGAGATGTGTTCGGCGTGAAATTCAAGTACGCAGATAAAGAGTATACCGTTAAGGATCTCGACAAAGTATCCGCAAAAGATGTATTCGCAGATGTTACTGTAGAATTCAGCGGAACAGCACCGGACGGAAGAGCGGAAGTAGTTAATAAATCGGATAAGGACGAGATCAAATACCTGGACTTTGAGCTGGACAAGTATAGCGGATTAAGTAACGGTGATACCGTAACAGTTACGATCTACGGTGATGAATCCGATATCTCCGCAAAATTTGCTGAAAACTATGGTTACGTACCTGAGTCATTCTCCAAAGAATTTACAGTATCAGGACTGGATCATTACATCACTACTATTGATGAAATGCCTGAGTCAGATATGGAGAAGATCGCAGCACAGATGAAAGATCAGCTGACATCAGTCACATCAAGCTGGGTAGACGGCATGACGATCGAGTCAATGGAGTATATGGGCAGCTATCTGCTTACACGGAAAGAAGGCGCAGGAAACGCACTGACCTATGTATATACAGTTAACGCAAAATATGACGCTGATGGTATTACCGGAGAAATGACATATTATTATCCGATAGAATACACCAATATCGTTATGAAAGCTGATGGTACAACCAGTCTGAATGTCTTGAGATACAGCACGCCAAACAATTCATTCACTAAGACATTTGAATCGGAAAGTGACAGTCAGAAACTTTGGTTCTATGGCTATGAGAGCGTGGCAGACCTGGAAAAGAAACTTATCCAGCCATATGTAAGTAATTACACAGTAACAAAAGATTTTGAATAAAGGAGACGATCATGTATTGCTCAAAATGTGGAAAAGAAATACCCGATAACAGTACATTCTGTCCGTTCTGCGGAGCTCCGACAGCTAACGCGCAGCAGGCACAGAATCAGAATACAGCCACTCTGCAGGATATGCAGAAGAAGGTAAGAGAGGCACTGAATACAGCCGGAGAGAAAGCCGGGCAGATATACCAGGAGAATGCGCCAAAGGTAAGAGAAGCCCTGAATAATGCAGGGGAAAAGGCGGGCCAGCTGTACCAGGAGAATGCCCCGAAAGTAAAGGAAGCCCTGAACAATGCCGGAGAGAAGGCAGGTCAGCTGTATCAGGAGAATGCACCGAAGGTCAAGGAAGCCCTGAACAACGCAGGCACGACGATCAACGAGAAAGCCCAGGGTGTAAGCACCAAGATAGCGTCCATTGAACCAAAGAAAGCGAAGAAAACTGCAGTCATTGCGGCAGCTGCTGTCGTATGTCTGGCCATCGTCGGATTACTAGGAAAGATGCTGTTCAAGAAACCGGAACTGACAGTGGAGAGATTTGACGAACTGGCGGAGAAACTGGCAGATCAGCTTGATCTGGATTATGACGAATGCTATGAGGTGGCTGAAGATGATCTTAGAGATGAATACGTTGAAGGTCTCAAAGCTTCAACAGGATTCATTGCCAATAAATACGATGACAGCGAGCCGTCTTTCGGAGTCTATTATATGGAGTTTGAAACTACAAGTGCAGCTAAAACAACATTATCAAATATGGTTCCGAGCAACGCACAGGAGTATTTGAAGGAGCATAAAGAACTGAAAAACGGTGATAAATATGTATATGAAGGTGATTGGGGACAAATCATTGCAATCCGTGACGGGAAAAAATTCTTGTTCTGCGTAAAGGAAGCAGATGCTCCAAAGGAATTCGATAAGTTCATTAAAGATCTGGGATATTAACAAATTGGAATAGAGTTATGCCTACAGTAGAAGAGATATGGAATACAAACCTGCAGAGTCTAACACAGAAAGCAGTTAAGGGCGATGAAGGTGCAGTCACAGCCCTGTACAACCACTACGAGAAACCGATGATCCGGTATGCCCGTAACTATGTAAGTAATAATGAAGATGCACAGGACGCAGTCCAGAATGCCTTTATTAATGCCTTCAGACATATCTCTTCTCTGGAAGACGGCAGTAAGTTTGAAGTCTGGCTGAGACGTATCGTCAGGAATGAAGCGACATCACTTGTCAGAGGAAAACTGCAGAACAGTACGACCTACTTCACGGATATGGAAGATGAAGAGGGAAATATGCAGTATGATCCGAGTGATGAGAAGATCGAAAGCAGACCTGATCTGGTACTGGACCAGCAGACAACGAAAGAACTGATCGTAAAGATACTGGACAGCTTACCGGAAGAACAGAGACTGGTAACGATGATGTACTACTACGAGCACTTAACCATGAAGGATATCGCACAGGAACTGGATATCCCGCAGAGCACGGTGGTAGGACGAATCAATACAGCGAAGAAGAATATCAAGACGAGTGTATTAAGTCTTGAAAAGAAGGATGGGATCAAGCTGTACAGCCTGACACCGCTGACGTTCTTCCTGTATCTGTTAAGCTTGCTTGGACAGACAGATCCTGCAAGCATACCGATGCGGGTACCTACAAGTATATCGGGCAGTACAAGACCAGCAGGACATGGGCTGAGATCTGTGCTGGATAGCATCAAGGGAAGCAGTGCCAATACTGTACCTGAAGCACCAACAGCACAGACAGTGACAACGTCTGCTGACAAGGGTGTAGAGGAAGTACTGAGTGCGTTAAGAGAGAGCAGTACAGCAGAGACTGCAGTAAAAGCAGCTGCTGGAAAGGCAGTAACACATACAGCTGCTAAAGCTGCAGGAACTGCAATTACTGGGAAGATCCTGCCAATCGTTCTGGGTGTGGCAATAGGAACAGCAGGAGCCTTAGGTGGATCATATATCTACAAGAACTTTATATCTGATGCAGATAAAGAAGAGACGACGACCGGTACAGAAACAGCTGAAAACAGCAGTAATTCTGAATCAGATTCAGACCATGATGGTGAATCAGGAATTAGCGGATTATTCACTAAAGACAATGAGAAAAACAAAGAAACTACAGTGGATCGCTCCGTCGTCTGGGCGGAAGAACCTGGTATATCCTTTGATATCGTTGAGCCTCTGGAGTACTCTCTTATAGGCTGGGAGGATTCTGCTGATCCGACATTAGAATCAGGGTTGCTTTGTGAACGTATCGGTTATCCATATCTTTGGCAGTTTGATGAATCGCCTGGCACCGGTGAAAGACAGAATGAGCAGGTAATAGTGTACAGAAATGGCGGAGTATTAACGATCTCCTCCTTTGATCGATCTCGCATATACCTGTCGGCAGATACAGGCAGTGATCATGGTATGCCGTTTGATTATGTCAAGTATGGGATTTTCTATTTCTTCGGCGGTCCGTCTAATGAATATCTCTATAAGATTTCTTCTGATCTGAGTTCTATAGAGAAGTTCCCAAATACCGGAGGTTTAGGAGGACTGTACCCGGTCCCATCTCTGGAGAATGATCAATTGTATTGGCGTATGCTGGGGGATACAGCAAATACAGGCGTAATTGAAAACACTGAAGGGGATTACTATGTTTTCATTGACAAGCAGAACAATGTGTTTGCTGCGGCAGATCCTACCGGACATGTAATGTATTCGGGATCTGAGCCTGGTGTTGCATATTTACGCGGGTTTATAAATGGCTTTATCGTCTTAACAAATCCAGCAAAGAATGCATACGGACTGTTCAATGTACGGGATAATAAGCAGATCACGGAAATCATTTACGAAGATGTCAAATACTTTGAGGACGGATACTGTCCTGTAAAGAAAAATGGTAAATGGGGCTTTATCGATGAACAGGGAAAAGAAGTTACTGATTTCATCTGGGATGATGTGACGACTCTGTATCAGGGCAAAGCATACGTAGGCAAAGACAAAGTTTACGGTATTTTAGACCTGAAGAAAACGATTTCTGAAGGTATACCTGTTACGGAAGACAACTGCTATAAACAGTTTGGCGGGGTTCCGGAACCTGTAGCAGTCAATACTCCGAAACCGACAGAAGTTACGGTAGCTCCTATGGGAACGGTATATATAAAAGTGACTAATCTGAACAGTCGTTCAGCACCAAGTACCAGTGCAGAAAAACTGGCAAAAGTAAAAAGCGGAATGACATATGATTTCTATGAGACGACGTATGCGGAAGGCTATACCTGGTATCGGATCGGTGAAAACAGGTGGATCGCAGATGACAGCGGTAAATGGGTAACCGTGAGCTACAGATAATCAAGGAGTAACACAATGTCCAATTTTGAAGAAATTTGGAACACAAACCTGCAAAGTCTAACACAAAGAGCGGCTAACAATGATGAAGGTGCAATCACAGCCTTGTACAACCACTACGAGAAACCGATGATCCGGTATGCCCGTAACTATGTAAGTAATAATGAAGATGCACAGGACGCAGTCCAGAATGCCTTTATTAATGCCTTCAGACATATCTCTTCTCTGGAAGACGGCAGTAAGTTTGAAGCCTGGTTAAGACGTATCGTCAGAAATGAAGCTACCTCTCTGGTCAGAGGGAAACTGCAGAACAGTACGACCTACTTCACGGATATGGAAGATGAAGAAGGGAATCTGCAGTATGACCCAAGTGATGAGAAGATCGAAAGCAGACCTGATCTTGTGCTGGATCAGCAGACAACGAAAGAACTGATCGTAAAGATACTGGACAGTTTACCGGAAGAACAGCGACTGGTAACGATGATGTACTACTACGAGCATCTGACGATGAAGGATATCGCACAGGAGCTTGATATCCCGCAGAGTACGGTAGTAGGACGGATCAATACAGCGAAGAAGAATATCAAGACGAGTGTATTAAGTCTTGAAAAGACAGACGGAATCAAGCTGTACAGCCTGACACCGCTGACGTTCTTCCTGTATCTGTTAAGTCTTCTTGGACAGACAGATCCTGCAAGTATACCGATGCGGGTACCGACAAGCATATCGGGCAGTACAAGACCTGCAGGACATGGTATCAAAGCTGTTCTGGAAGGACTGCAGAGCGGGGATATTGCTGCAAAGTCTGCTTCGGCAGTGACAGGTACTACAGCAGCAGCTGCAGCTTTAACTGCGGCAGACAAGGCAAAGAAAATCGTACAGGCACAGGCTGCAGTTAACACAGTTAAGAAAGCCGGGATTGCTGCAGTCATCAGAAAAGCTATTCCAGCTGTACTGGCAGGCACCGTTCTTGTTGGCGGTACCGGCGGTGTTATCCTGTACAAAACAAAGTATCAGGTACATGTGACTATCGATAAGAGTCAGGTGACGCAGGATCAGGACGTTGATGTTTACTATCTGAATGAAGATTTTGAAGGTTTTCAGGGTACCTTCAGGGGATCTGAAAAACTCGTTAAGCATGTGGATTATGAAATCATCGATGAGGCAAATGTTGTCCTGCAGCAGGGCGAACTGGATTTCAGCAATGAAGAGTGGAAGATCAGCGAACCGGCAATGCTTCCGGGATTGAATGAACTGAAAGTCACAGCTACATTGATCAATGGGAAGACAGTAACTGATACTGTGACGATCGTTGATGAGAGCGGAAAGTATATTAAGCAGGTGACGGTCGATACTGAGGATCCTGATGAAGACGGTCTGGTCAATTATCTTGAAGAGTCCTATGGAACTGATCCGGAGAAGGCAGACACAGATGAAGATGGTCTGTCGGATGCGCTGGAAAAGTTCATTACATATACTGATCCAGTGAAGTATTCAACAGCAGATGATGACATCAGTGACGGAGACAGAGATACAGACGGAGATGGTCTGACAAATCTGCAGGAACTGGAGATTGGAACAGATCCGGGATCGTCGGATACCGACGGAGATGGTCTCACGGATGGCAAAGAGCATTTGACGCATAAGACCGATCCGAAGAATGCAGATACTGACGGAGATCATGCATGGGATAAATGGGAGCTGGATAACGGCTGGGATCCTCTGATCGAAGATGAAGTCATTGAGATCACCGAAGAGTGCAAGGATGATAAAGCGTCTGCATCAGTGACGATCGTTGTCGGAGAAGCACCAAATCATGTATCGATTCAGCCAAAGAAGACAGATGATCTGTTTGATGCGTCTATATCCGAACAAGTATACGGTGCTGTTGAAGTAGACTGTGAAGAAGACTTTGAATCGGCAGAGATCACGATCTCCAATGACAGTCTGAACAGTGACGAAGAGTTCATGATCTATTTCTATGATGAGGAAACTCAGACGCTGGAGGCACAGGAGACAATAATAGAAGACAAGACAGCTAAAGCCGTGATCCACCACAAAGGTATATACATTCTTCTGAACAAGAAGACGATAGATGAAGTGTATGCGGCAGATATAGCTTCTGAGGAATCTCTGGATGATTCTGTAGTCAATATAGCATTTGCGGTAGATTACTCCAGCAGTATGACTACGAATGACCCGGAATACCTGAGGGTAAAGATCGTTAAAGAATACATATCCAAACTGAGAGATAACCGCGATCAGGCGGCCCTGGTTCAGTATGCTGGTTCAGCTACGGTGCTGGCCGGAATGACAGCAGATAAAGCAGTACTGATCAATGCTGTAGATCTGATTACGAATGAAAGTGAGACAGGATGTGAATCAGGAACAGGAACTAATGGATCTGCCGGTCTGCGTGCTGCCATGAATCAGATCGAAAGCTCACCATATGCAACAGATAAATATGTCATTATCCTCACAGACGGCGAAGATACGACAGCATCTTATGACTATGATCAGCTGATCCAGGAAGCTGTAGATAATGGTATTGTTGTCTTTTCGGTAGGCATGGGAGACTGTGATGAGGAGCTTCTGCGTAAAATATCAGAGTCTACCGGTGGAACCTATTATTATGCGACAGTCGGAGAGATCGAGACGGAAGGAACGGTAACTCTTCAGGAAGCCTTCGATAAGATCGAAGAGAGCACGATAGATCATTATCCTGATGCGAATGAAGATGGTATCACAGATTACTATGCAAAGCTGATCTGCAGCGGTGAGCTGACGACCGGGACCGGCACAAATCCTTTTAAGGATATCACTGAAGAAACATTACTGGAAAACTCCGATCTGGATGAAGACGGACTGCTGAACGGTGAAGAGGTACAGATAAAAGATAAAGACGGATTTATCTACATGGAAGTATCATCCGATCCTCTGCAGAAAGATACCGATCATGACGGGTATCCTGATGGTGAAGATGAACATCCTGCAGAGTGGGATGTGGGAGACCGGGATCTGGCAATCTTTGCGGCACTTGCATATGAAGATGGTTCTGAGTTTAAAGAAAAGATGTACAGTGCAGGAGATATTGTGGGCAAGCCTGATGAGCCCGGACAGTCGTATTACTTCCTGAATTATGCCGATATCAGTTCTTTGGAAAAAGACGGAAGAGAAGGCATGGATCACGGTATATCCGAAGACTGGAAGATCGTTGATTATGTAAATATCCCTACAGAGTTTGAACAGATAACTGATTATGCCGGAATAATAACAGAACCGGGACTTGATAACTTCAGCGCAACAACATTCAAGAACGGGGATAATGTTGTGATCGCATATAGAGGAACCAGTAAGGATACCAATGTTGAAAATGCTGCAGAGTGGGCAGATAACATAATCAATTACGGTATGCTTGGAACGCATTGTGAGGAGAAATATGCCCGGAACTATGCTCGAAAGATAGCAGCACAATACCCTAATTCCAATATATATATTACAGGGCATTCATTGGGCGGCTATCTGGCACAAGTTGGAACTATACAATTGATTGAAGACGGAATTAACAAACCCAAACATGTAGCTTATTTTAACGGAATCGGAATGAATTACTATATTCCTTATGGTATTCTCGCTGCCGAACAGTTGATGGCAAAGAGTTTTACTACATATAATCCGGGACAGGGCATGGAAGTATCCTCTGCAAGCAAAATCCGTAATGCCTTAGTCACTTCTTTGAAAACACCAAACATGAAGATATTAAGTGACTATTATGATGGGTCTAATTTGATCAGCTATAACATTGGAGGAGATGTTGTTTCTGCTATCGGAGAACATTGCGGAGACAAAAAAACATATCAGGCGACAGCAGAAGCAATAGCAAATCATAAGGGAAAACACAATGATGGATTATTGTCAAAAATATCCCCTGGTATAGTTAGCTCAGTGATCCAAATTGAAGCTAACGAGTATGCAAAAAGCTATGGTCTTGACTCATTAATAGATTATATGTGGGTAACTCATGAAACAGACAGTTTCCTATACTATATCGGTCAGGGACTGCGTGTAAATCCTGCAGTATCTCCTGAACCGCAGGAGACTAACCCCTGATATGAGAAGCAGAACGTATAACAGGATATACGGAATACTGACTGTACTGGCAGTATTCCTGCTGTCTGCGCTGTTATTCTTCTTCCTTGAAGCAGTACTGGTGAAAGATTATCACTATCTGCTCAATGTTGTAGGGATAGGAGGAGTGTTTCGCTATCATTCGGTAAGTATGTTCGGGGTAAGTGTATCCCTGTACTGGCTTATGCATGTGATCGGGGTATTCCTGATGATCTGGATATGCCTGATCCGTGCAAAACAGTACAAAGTCAGCAGTACCGAAGCAATTATTACAGCATTGTATCTGGCAGTCTCGGGATATATCGGAGCAAAGCTGCTGTATACAGTGGAAAACCTGCAGCGTGTATTACAAAACGGAATCGGTATCGGCGGTGTATCGTTCTTCGGGACAGTCTTCTTTGTGCCGCTTGCCGTATATGTTTATACGAAGATCAGACACAAAGAACCAGCAGTATTTCTGGATTACTGCACACCGTCAGGACTGATCATGCTGGCAATGATACGTACAGGATGCTTTATGAATAACTGCTGCGGAAGCAGAGCTTACATGATCAACGGGAATACAGTTTACTTTCCGATACAGCTTCTGGAAGCTGTACTGGATATTATCCTGCTGATATTTATCCTGAAGACAGAAGAAGCAAAAGTACATTCTGGATACAGGTATGCACTGTTCATGGGCGGTTACGGAATCATAAGAATGATCACAGAAATGGTCAGAAAACCAACATCACAGCTTGCAGGAATGACAAACGGACAATTGTTCGCAATCGTCAGCGTGATCATATGCTTCCTATGGATAAACAGAGAGACAGTAAAGAATAAAACAAACCAATAAAGGAGTTATACATGCCTAAAGTAGAAGAGATATGGAACACAAACCTGCAGAGTCTTACACAGAAAGCAGTTAAGGGTGATGAAGGAGCGATCACAGCTCTGTACAACCACTACGAGAAACCGATGATCCGGTATGCCCGTAACTATGTAAGTAATAATGAAGATGCACAGGACGCAGTCCAGAATGCCTTTATTAATGCCTTCAGACATATCTCTTCTCTGGAAGACGGCAGTAAGTTTGAAGCCTGGTTAAGACGTATCGTCAGAAATGAAGCGACATCACTTGTCAGAGGAAAACTGCAGAACAGTATGACCTACTTCACGGATATAGAAGATGAAGAGGGAAATCTGCAGTATGACCCGAGTGATGAGAAGATCGAAAGCAGACCTGATCTGGTGCTGAATCAGCAGACAACGAAAGAACTGATCATAAAGATACTGGACAGTTTGCCGGAAGAACAGCGCCTGGTAACGATGATGTACTACTACGAGCACTTAACCATGAAGGATATCGCAGAGGAGCTTGATATCCCTCAGAGCACGGTAGTAGGACGGATCAACACAGCGAAGAAGAATATCAAGACGAGTGTATTAAGTCTTGAAAAGACAGACGGAATCAAGCTGTACAGCCTGACACCGCTGACGTTCTTCCTGTATCTGTTAAGTCTGCTTGGACAGACAGATCCTGCAAGCATCCCGATGCGGGTACCGACAAGCATATCGGGAAGTACGAGGCCTGCAGGACATGGTATAAAAACTATTCTTGAAAGTATCCAAGAAACATCAACAGTTAAACCTGTAACACCAGCTGCACATACGGTGACAACGTCTGCTAACAATGGAGTAGAAGAAGTACTGAGTGCGTTAAGAGAGAATCGAACAGCTGTAAATACAGCAGAGACAGCAGCTAAAGCAGCGGCTGCCAAAGCAGCAACACATACAGCTGCGAAAGCTGCAGGAAGTGCAATCACAGGGAAAATATTGCCAATCATACTTGGCATATCGTTAGGGGTAGCAGCTGTCTTTGGAGGTGGATACCTCTATAAGACATATGCGGAGAGAAGGGATATTACTTCCGGTTCATCTTCTCGAAAAGATGAGACAGCCGGTCAGAATGATTCTGATAAGAACAGTGATAATGAGAACAGTAAAAATGAAACTGGTCTTTCACAGGATACTACAGAGCAGACTGAAATCTCTGATGCCGAGAAAAATGTTGTCTGGCATGTAGAGCCTTCTCTGCAGTTCAAGGCTGTTTTCCCGCTTCGGTCTGGACGTTGGATATTACATGATTGCTTCTCCGGGTATCCTCAGGAATGGGGTGACAGCGGCTATACTAATAATGCTATAGAAGTCTCACTCGGCAAATATAACGGTATATACAGTTACGATGGCATCCAGTTGTTTCCGGCAACGATTGAGAACAATTACGAAACACCTCAATCAGCAATTGAATTCGACGAGTACCCGGAAACAGGAGGACCTGGATTTGAGTATTCAGGAAATGACGAAAATGACAGGTTTTGTGAATTATTCTTTACTCCTGATTTCAAGGCGATTGATCATAAATATCTTTCGCAAGGATTATGTGGTGGTTGTGATTACGAGACTCATGAAGAATATGTGGTATTAAACGGAATTGCAGGAACGGCAATCTATACAGATAACACATCTGTTTATACTTTTGAACCGGGAGTAAGTAATGATTTTGGTGGTTTAAATATACGTCTAACGATAGATGAGTCTGGCAGAGGAATTGGCTTCAGTGTTGTAGATGAAAACGGAAAGATACTCTATTCCAGCGATAAAACAGTCTATTGGATAAACGCATATATTGTGAATGGCTACTTCATAGAAAGTAATCAGAAATCCGTAGGATTCGTAAGGGAACAATTTTCGCACTATGATACAGAGAAAAAAAGCTTTGTCACACTTGAGAGGGGGCCGTATTCGGTAGTTAGAGCTTCTGATGGCAAGCATATAACGGATTATATCTATGAAGATGTAAAGTTCTTTGAAGATGGATACTGCCCGGTGAAGAAGAACGGTAAGTGGGGCTTTATCGATGAACAGGGGAACGAAGTAACTGACTTTATCTGGGACGATGTTTCTACTTTGTATAAAGGTTATGCATATGTTGGAATCAACGGTATTTATGGAGTAATAGATCTTAAAGAGACACTCTCCAGAAATATACCTGTAACTGAAGAGACTTGTTATAAGCAGTTTGGCGGAGTTACAGAGCTTAAAGCCACGGAGATACCGGAACCTGTTGTGGTTAATACTCCGGAACCAGCGGAAGTGACATTATCCCCAGCGGGAACGGTATATATAAAAGTGACAAATCTGAACAGCCGCTCAGCACCAAGTACCAGTGCAGAAAAACTGGCAAAAGTAAAAAGCGGAATGACATATGATTTCTATGAGACAGCATATGCGGAAGGTTACACCTGGTATCGAATCGGTGAAAACAGGTGGATCGCAGATGACAGCGGTAAATGGGTAACCGTGAGCTACAGATAATCAAGGAGTAACACAATGTCCAATTTTGAAGAAATTTGGAATACAAACCTGCAAAGTCTAACACAAAGAGCGGCTAACAATGATGAAGGAGCGATTACAGCTCTGTACAATCATTACGAGAAACCGATGATCCGGTATGCCCGTAACTATGTAAGTAATAATGAAGATGCACAGGACGCCGTCCAGAATGCCTTTATTAATGCCTTCAGACATATCTCTTCTCTGGAAGACGGCAGTAAGTTTGAAGTCTGGCTGAGACGTATCGTCAGAAATGAAGCGACATCACTTGTCAGAGGAAAACTGCAGAACAGTACGACCTACTTCACGGATATGGAAGATGAAGAGGGAAATATGCAGTATGACCCGAGTGATGAGAAGATCGAAAGCAGACCTGATCTGGTACTGGATCAGCAGACAACGAAAGAACTGATCATAAAGATACTGGACAGTTTACCGGAAGAACAGAGACTGGTAACGATGATGTACTACTACGAGCACTTAACCATGAAGGATATCGCAGAGGAGCTTGATATCCCGCAGAGCACGGTAGTAGGGCGTATCAATACAGCGAAGAAGAATATCAAGACGAGTGTATTAAGTCTGGAGAAGACAGACGGAATCAAGCTGTACAGCCTGACACCGCTGACGTTCTTCCTGTATCTGTTAAGTCTTCTTGGACAGACAGATCCTGCAAGTATACCGATGCGAGTACCGACAAGCATATCGGGAAGCACAAGACCTGCAGGACATGGTATAAAAACTATTCTTGAAAGTATCAAAGAAACATCCACAGTTAAACCTGTAACACCTGCAGTGCATACAGTGACTTCATCATCAAACAACGGTGTCGAGGGAGTACTGAGTGCGTTAAGAGAGAACCGAACAGCTGTAAATACAGCAGAGACAGCAGCCAAAGCAGCAGCGGCCAAAGCAGTAACACATACAGCTGCGAAAGCTGCAGGAACTGCAATTACCGGGAAGATCCTTCCAATCATACTGGGTGTGGCGGTAGGAGTAGCAGCTGTTTTTGGAGGAGGATATCTCTATAAGACATATGCGGAGAGAAGGGATATTACTTCCGGATCATCTTCTCAAAAAGATGAGACAGCTGGTCAGAATACCGACGATGAAATCAGTGATGATAAATCCGGCTTTTCACAGGACAATGAAGGGATTGGAATCTCTGAGGATGAAAAAAATGTCATTTGGCATGTAGAACCTTCTCTGGAAATAGTAAAAACATATCAACTATCCATGGCTGGTATAGGTATTGGTGGATCCGTATATGGCTATCCTCAAGAATGGAACAATAGCGGATACACAAATAATGCTATTGAAGTAATAGTGAAAAAGCAGAATGATGCGTCATCTACTGAAGAATACTATGGAGGGGTGTACAACTACGAAGGGATACCATTACTTCTTCCTGATAAATATGATAGCGATCCGAAAAACTCAGTCTATCCGGGAATAGTCTTTATAGATTACGGATACGGAGATATGGAAGGCAATGGCGGATTCCGATATTTCAATTATGATGAGAATCATAATCTGTGTTTCTATTATTTCAGTAAAGATTTTAAGTCTATTGAAAAGAAACACGTTCTTCGTGGTGATGAGCATCATGACAGTGTATATGTCTCTTATAGATACTCATCTCAGTACGATGTGGTTTTAAATGGATCTCTTGGAGTAGCAAAATATTCAAGCGGAGACCCAACATCTCCAAATCCTAGTTTCAATTTTGAACCAGGCATAGCGGATCAACTGTCTGAATATCAAGCAATATTAGAAATTAATGATTCTGGCAGAGGTATTGGTTTTGCTGTAGTGAATAATGCCGGAAAAATATTGTATTCCAGTAATAAAAGAATACTTAGTAATTATGGGTGTCCCCATTTTGTGAATGGATATTTTATAGAAAGCAGCCAGCCATGTATCGGCTTTACTGACGAATATAAGTATTCCTATGAAGGCACGCAAGATCCTTATGTTGGAGGTCCGTATTCAGTAGTTAGAGCTTCTGATGGCAAGCATATAACGGATTATATCTATGAAGATGTAAAGTTCTTTGAAGACGGTTACTGCCCGGTAAAGAAGAATGGTAAATGGGGCTTTGTTGACGAACAGGGAAATGAAGTAACTGACTTTATCTGGGACGATGTTTCTACTTTGTATAAAGGTTATGCATATGTTGGAATCAACGGTATTTATGGAGTAATAGATCTTAAAGAGACACTCTCCAGGAATATACCTGTAACTGAAGAGACTTGTTATAAGCAGTTTGGCGGAGTTACAGAGCTTAAAGCAACGGATATACCGGAGCCTGTTCCAACAGAATCAAGTGTTATTACAGCAACAGATACAAATCCTGTTATCGGGAAAGTTCGCATTAAAGTCACCAATCTTAACAGTCGCTCGATTCCCAGTACAAGCGGCACAAAGCTTCCGAAAGTGAAAAATGGTACTGAGTATGATGTCTATGAGATTGCTTACGGTGAAGGCTATACCTGGTATCGTATAGAAGAAAACAGATGGATCGCTGATGACAGCGGTAAATGGGTGGAATATACATCTAACTAACAGGAGAACACAACATGTCACAAAACGAACAGATTTGGAACAGCAATCTTAATAACATACTGAAAAAAGCAGAAGTCGGCGATGAGAATGCAATCAGAGCTGTATATAACCACTACCATGATACTTTGAGTACACAGGCAAAACAGCTTGGCGGAACAGATACAGATGTACAGAATACTTTTATTGAAGTATTCAGAAATCTGAAACAGTTACAGGATAAAAGCCAGTTTGAAACATACTTGTACAGTACACTGCAGAATATCATAAACGGTGCTTCTCAGAAGACACAGAGTCCTGCAGTAGAACAGGCAGTTCCCACTAAAGAACCGGCAGTAAAGAAAAAGAGCAAACTTATTCCTGTATTGTTGGCAGTATTGCTGCTGATCGGTACAGGTACTGTCGGATATTACAAGGGTCTGCCCTATCTTGCTGAATCTCTGAAAGAAAAAGCAATGGACCAGTATCAGGATGAACAGTACGAGAAAGCAGCCGGAACGTTTAGGACCACCTCAAAAATTGCCGGAATTCTCAAAGATGAGGAAATACTTGGGATAGCAAATTACGGGTTTTATTCATCAGTAAATAAGCTTGTTTACAATGTTTACAATGAAGAAGAACGTGTAAAAAGTCTGAAACTGGCAGAAAAATATATGCATCAGCTGAATATTCCTGTCATGAGATCACTTTATTATAATATTTACAATAACCAGTATAGAGAGACTCGCTACTGGAGAAACTGGTATAAGGATGGGAAAGTGGATTCATGGAGTCATTCATCGTATGAACGCGATCGCGAAGGCCACATCTTGAAAACTATTTATTACGGGAAGGATGGAGAAATATCGAGTATAACAGAATACCAATATAACGAAGATGATCTACAAACAGGTTCTATAACTTTTGATAAGGATGGAAAGCCTACCGAATACACAGACATCACATACAATAATGATGGAAAAAAACTCAAAAGTGTTACATACAGTGACTCTGCGAAAACAAAGAAAACCAAATGGATAGAATATCACTATGACGATACCGGAGATCTGCTTGATTATGAAGACTACGTTGATTATGGATCCGGCCCTTATATTACATACAAGTGTGAATATTTGAATGATGAAAACGGGAAAAGTGCAGGATACAGGATTTATCAAGGGACAAAAGATCGTCTGTATCTGAGTTCTGAAACCAAATATGACGACAGCGGCTATCACCAGCAGGATACATCCTATAAATGGCATTCCGATGAGATACAAAGTGTAACGTCGTATTCTTATGATTTCTTTCACAGAATAACAGAGCTTCGGACATACGAGCCGGATGAGGAAGTACAGAATAAAGTGATCAGGTATGAATCTGATCCGTATAGCTGTGTGACTACGTTTATAAGAACATATGATACAGAAGGAAATCTTCTTGAAGTTACTGAAAACCACTTTAACGATGATAACCTGCTGATCGACTCTGTTACGCATGACGCGGAGGGGAATCTGCTTAAGGTAACCGAGAACGACTATAACGATGATGGCTTTCGGATCAGCTCTGTTTCACATGATGGAGAGGGTAATCTTCTTTCAGAATCTCAATATATGGTGTCCGAAACAGGGCTCAGGCTTTCTTATGTCACAAAGGATGGAGAAGGTAACATTACTGAAGACGGGGAGACCGAGTACATGTTTATTCCCTTTAAGTAAAACAGTACAGATATTTATTTGAGAGTTTACAGAAAACAAACGAGCAGCACAAAACATTCAGTATTATTCAAGGAGGCATTGTTCATGCACAAGTTCAAACACTTTCTTACTATTCTGCTAAGCCTGCTGCTGGGTATTAGCAGCTTCACGATCCCGGTATCTGCGGAAGGAGAAGACTCCTCGGCTACCTGGAAGGTAATCTATCAGCTGGATGAAGGCGCATACTGGAATGATCCGGCACCTCAGACAGAGTATGAAATACCTTATGATCCGAATGATATAAATATTCATTCCGTCATGTACGATATACCAGTCAAGGAAGGTTTTACCTTTAGAGGCTGGGATGTTTACAGGTCCGGAGAACCGGAGACAATATTACAGCATATTGATGTAAATAAGGAGAAAGTAATCATTTTCCAGAATCCGGATACTGCTCCTACAGAGAATATGACATTCATATTCTCACCTGTCTGGGAGGATAATACTCCGGATGAAACTGTGCACTACTTAACATTGAAGCTGAACGGCGGAAAACTGGAGTGCCAGAAATACGAAACTGAGATCGTGGATGAGGATACCGTAAGAATACCGTATACTGCATCTGATCTGATGAATGATGTGTTCACACTCCCGGATGGAACGAGTGAAGACAACCGGATCACAAAGTCTGGCATGAAATTCTCCGGCTGGTATACGGAAAATAGTATTCGTGGATATTATGATCTGAATGAGATCTACACTGTCCATGACTGGAACATCAATAAACCCAGAGATCTGACCATCACTGCCGAATGGACGGAACTTTCATTTACGCTGCATTATGTGATTGATGCGGATGGTACAGAGGGTACCACGCAGGTCTGCAACGTGGGCAGCAGTACCCATATCGGATATGATGCTGAACGTGATGGTTATACCCTGCTTGGCTGGGCTGCAACAGCAGAAAAAGCGGAAGCAGGTTTCATAGATTATGAAAATGACACCTGGACTGATAAATGCCTTTCTGATACAGAAGACCCGGTATATTTATATGCTGTCTGGCAGGAGAATACTCCGGAACCTGTAGATCCCGAAGATATCCTTGATGTGATCAATGAGAAGAAAGCTGCTTATGAAGATGCCCTGCAGGCGCAGAATCAGGCACAGGCGGAAGCAGACGCAAAATATACAGCCTATAAAGAAGCTGAGGCAGTACAGGAACAGGCACTAAAAGACCGCAATAATGCTCAGAAAGCTCTGCAGGAAGCATCTGCTGTGAAAGAACAGGCACAGCAGAACCTGAATAAAGCAAATGCTGCTTATGAACAGGCTCAGCAAGATGTCAGCACTGCCCAGAGTAATGTCGAAGCAGCAGAGGCAGAACTGGCACAGGCCAAGGCAGCCGCCATGCCGTCACAGGAAGATATTAAAAAAGCCTCTGAAAATGTAGATGCAGCACTGAATACATTACATGATGCTCGTGCGGTCGTTGACTCCGGATCTCTTGGATTCTTCAAGGAACATTCTGGTGAAGACTCGATGGCAGTAAAGATTCTTGAAGAAGGAATTGAGGCAACCAATAGTCATTTCTCTTCTTCCGGAAAGACCGTGCTTGGAAGTAAACTGGATGCCACAAATCTCGACAATATGAAGAAGTCTTTCGAGATGATTGCCGAAGGTAATGCTCTGCGTGCGTCTGACAACAACAATGAAGGAGTAAACAAAGAACCGCTGAAAGTCACAGACGAACTGATGGCGATTGCCCAGATCAATGCCAATGCAAGCCGCGAGGAACAGTATCATTGGTACTACTTCAGAAAGGAATCAGAACTCAAACTGAACTGGACTGGCGAAAACCTGTCCCTTGGATACCCCGACCCGTATGACGGATGGTACTGGGAAGAGAAAGAGATGTACGATGCCGGCGAGACGTCCGGAACCGGTCATTATCTGAACCTTGCCAATCCGAAGAATCAGAACTCAAGACGCTATACAGTGACCGGTTATGGTATTGCACAGGGTGGTAGTTATCGTGACTCCCAGGTTCAGGAATTCGCAACGAACACCGGTCTTGGAAGTGGTGTTGGCGTAGGGACGATCTATACTCTTGAAGAATACACGGAGCAGTTCAATGCCTACTATGACAGAGTTCATGCTGATCTTTCAAAGGCTGAGGCAACTCTTAAGGTTGCTGAAGCAGAATTTAACAGATTGAACTCCGGTGATGCGGGTACTCCTGAACAGAAGGAAGCAATCCGCCAGGCTGAGCAGAAGTTAAGTGATGCCCAGAATGCACTGACGGCAGCGCAGACTGCTCTGGATGATGCATCAGCTGCCAGGAATACAGCCCAGACGGAATATGCCAATGCGGAAAGTGCATATACGAATGCGAAGACTGCCTCGGATGAAGCTCAGAAGACATGGGCAGGTAAAGCAGCTGAATACACACGCACCTATAATGAATATCTTGACGCAAAGGATGCTCTGGATGCCGCCATTGCAAATACAAACCAGAAGAAAGCGGAATATGATGAAGCTCTGGCCGGCGTCAAGAAGGTCGTAGATATCGCTGTCAGCATGGATGAAGTACAACTGAAGCCTGGTGCGAAAGTACATATCACGGCATCGGTCATTCCTTCCAATGCAGACTTTAAGGGATTGACATGGACTTCTTCCGACGAAGCAGTAGCTGCAGCTACCCAGGATGGCATGATCACAGGTATCAAAGACGGTACCGCGGTGATCACGATCCGCAGTAATGATCCCTTCGCTGATGTATCCCGGACAGTTACCGTCAAGGTAGAGACACCCTATGTTGTTTCCTACACACCTGTAACGGTAGTTACGGAAAGCGGAACGGAGCCTGTATATCCTGCCGCAGTCAATGTGCTGTATTCCGATAACGAGACCCGTGAGATCGCGGTAACCTGGAATAAGCTGACGGCTGAAGAATACTCCGTCAGAGACGGGAAAACATATACAGTCAGCGGTACTTCCGACAGTACGGATATTGATCTGATACTGTATGTGAAGGTCAATCCGGCACTGGTTAAGTCAGTGAGTGAGCCTGAGTCCGTTGAGATTCCTGCTGGTACCGATCCTGCACAGTATCTTGACCGCTATGCGGAAGTCACATGGACGAACGGAGATAAAACACAGGAACGCATTACCTGGGAAATGATCGCAGCCGAGCAGTACAGTCATGCCGGTACGGTTACCGCAAGCGGTACACTGCTGGAAGGAAAGCTCACCGTTACAAAGACACTGACATTCTATGATCCTTCAGACTGGCACCATACACCTGGTGATGTTACCGAGGAAGATGCCGCAAGTGTGAACTTTATCATTCCTGACGGCTTATGGGCAGCAGGTATTCCTTCCCATCTCACATATACCGGATCTGCACATACTTTTGCGGTAAGAGTCTACAACAAGGCGGTACTTCTCAAGGAAGGAAAAGACTACACACTGAAGTATGTCAATAACAGGAATGCCGGTGTTCATACTCTTGATGAAGAAGGCAGAAAGAACTACAAACCTGCCAAGAAGGAGAAAAAACCGTATATCCTGATCACAGGTAAGGGAAACTATACAGGCAAGATCTATGTTCCGTTTGATATCTATCCTGTAGAGAAGGATGATCTGAACGTTCCCGGCGATGTTGTCCTGAACTACACAGGCAAGAAGCAGCAGCCTCAGCCGTTGCTGCAGTGGGACAGCACACTTCTGAAAAAGAAGAAGGACTACACAGTTTACTATCTTGATGAAAACGGAAACAAGGTTACTCCGAAAGCGGCAGGAAAGTATACCATGGTTACTTCTCTGAAGGGTAACTATACCGGAGAGATCCGTACATCTGTGGAGATCCTGGATCCTGCGGAAACACTGATCTCTGTCGCAAAGACAAAGATCACCGTGAAGTCTGTACCGTATGATGTGATAACGGATTCCAATACCGGTCTCACACCGCTGGATATGCTGAATAATGGATATCTGAAGGTAACGTACGGTAAGAACACAGTCCTGAATTATAACGAAGATTACTATGCATATCTGACGCATAGTACAAAGCCCGGGACAGCTGTTCTGACGATCTGCGGCATGGGTCAGTATACAGGCACAAAGACAGTACGCTTTACCATTACCGGTGCACCGCTCAAGAATTATGTGTCTATAACTGCAGGAACTGTCGAGTACAACGGACAGCCGCAGGAAGGAATAACCGTACTGGGCAAGGATGGCAGTACACTATCTGATGACGTGACATATGACATTCAGTACAGCAAGAATATTAATGCAGGTACTGCGAAGGTGACACTTAAAGGTAAGGGCGGCTACAGCGGAACCATCTCCAAAACCTTCAAGATCATGCCGAGAGACATGGCTGCACACAGTCATGAATTCACGGTGACCGTCAATGATGCAGTATATGAGAAAAACGGCGCAAAAGCACCGGTAGAAGTCAGCTGGAACGGTAATAGCCTGACTAAAGGCAGGGACTATACAGTCAAATACCTGAATAACAAAGCGGCTGGCACCGGTACCGCGGTCATCTCCGGTAAAGGCAACTTCAAAGGTAATCTTCCCGAGCAGACGTTTACCATCACTCAGAAAGCTCTGTCTGATGACATGCTTACAGTTCCCGATAAAGTCACAGGAGTGAAGATGTTCCCGCCGGTGACACTGAAGGATACGAATGGTAAGAAGCTGAAAGCCGGAACGGATTACGAGAAGAATATCAGCTACACCTATGTGTCTGATACAGTCGTGACAAACAATAAGCAGACGACTGTGCGCTATGCTGGAGAACCTGTGGCTGCCGCAGATCAGGTACCTGCCGGAACGTATATCTCTGTTGCAGTAACCGGTAGGGGAAACTATACAGGTACAGCAGTCTCCACGTTCCGGGTACTGGAAAAGAACATGGATATCGCCAAAGCCAAAGTTACTTTCCGCAATACGAACGGCAAGTTCACAAAGAAGCTTACCAAGACATATACAGGGCAGCCGATCACACTCACCAAGGATGAACTGCGCATCGTTGTAAACAAGAAGGAATTAAGTCCTGATGATTACGATATCCTCTCCTATACAAAGAATACGGAGAAGGGCACAGCGACAGTAACCATTGCCGGTAAGGGCAACTACGGCGGCACAAAGACGGTCAAGTTTAAGATCGCATCGCAGAGAGTAAGAAGCTGGAAGGCACTGCTGTTCTGGCTCGACTGATGAGACAATACAAGTAATCCAGAATTCCGTGGGGATCAGAGGAAACACCTCTATAATCTCATGAGAAGAAAGACGAAGGAGAAATGTGAAAGAATCACGTGAACTCCTTCGTTTTTTGTATGAATATCGGATTTGTTTCGGAATGAACAGACATGACAAATGTTGGGAAAACGGACACAGACAGATCCGGCTGTACATGAAAGAATGATGGATCTCTTCCGTCTGTATCTTATTGTCGGCGGTATGCCCTCCGTCGTTGACCGCTATCTTGAAACGAATGATCTGCAGGAAGTAATTCGTGAACAGCGTGGGATCCTGACGCTGTATAGACAGGACATTGCCGGGTATGACCTGGATAATAACCTGGATCTAGACGGCTGATATAAGCTTCAGACAGCATAATACAATAGTGTGATGAAACTCACTCACATAAATATAAAAAGCTGCCGAAGCAGCTTTAGCTGGGAAGAATGCTCTCAAGCCGTAAGTCTACGATACTAACGGCAGGATGTATGTCATCCACAGCCAGGATATGGGCATGGCTACGATCATCGAAGGGATCATATCAGCTGTAGGGAACTGCTTCAGCTGTAACATGCGGAAGCCTGATGCCAACATGATGAAGCCTCCGACTGCCTTGAAGTCATTGATCATGACATCGTTAGTCAACGGCAGGATCACTCCTGCTAACAGATACAGTGAGATCATGATGATAAACTGCGGTATGGCCACCAGTGAGACGATCTTACCCAGTCGGCAGGCAAAGATCATGGCTGTAAAGAAGTCCAGGATACTCTTGGCGATCAGCACACTGTGATCACCGCTCATGCCTGATACGAGAGACCCGTAGATACCGGTGCCGCTGGCACAGAACAGGACGATGACTGTCACCAGTTCCTGGGCGTTGCCCTGACCTCCTGACATCTTCTGCTGTACCGCTGTAACACCATTCGTAATACAGTCACCCAGGTGCAGAAAGACACCGATACTGGTGCCGAGAATAACCGCAAAGACCACTGCCGGCATGTTCCTCATCAGAATAACAACGGTGATGCCCATGCCGAAGGCACTGAGACCGAAGATCATATTCAGGGTATTCTTATAATTCTCTGACAGACGGTCACCCATAACAGAGCCAAGCAGACCGCCCAGTATAACAGAAAAAACATTGATCAGTATTCCTGTAGGCATAGATTACCTCCTGATATTATTCTAGCGAAATCTACTCTGTTTTGCCATAGCAGGCATCTGCCGTACATATAATAAAAAGTCTGATATAATAGTTAGGCTGAAAAGAGGACCTATGGCAGAGAAATATACACCGATGATGATGCATTACCTTAAAGTCAAGGAGCAGTATCCGGATACGCTCATTTTTTATCGAGTCGGAGACTTCTACGAGATGTTCTTTGATGATGCCAAAACAGCCAGCAGAGAGCTGGATCTGGTTCTGACAGGCAAGAATGCCGGCGTACCGGAGAGAGTGCCAATGTGCGGTGTTCCCCATCATGCGGTAAGTACATATGTGCAGAGACTTGTGCAGCGCGGATACAAGATCGGTATCGTTGAACAGCTGCAGGATCCTGCCGAGGCTGTAGGTCTGGTCGAAAGAGATGTGATCCGTGTCATAACGCCCGGTACGGTCATGGAAGAGATCAGTGATGAAAAGGCCAGTGTATATCTGGCGGCAGTTGAAGACTACGGCTATGGCTATTGTCTTTCGGCAGCTGAACTCAGTACCGGGGAAAACTTCATTCAGACCTGTGATCATACGCAGACGTCACTGATGCAGGCACTGCTAAGAAACAGTGTCCGGGAAGTCGTGGTCAGACACGGCTTTGAGGAACGTCTTCTGAAGATGATGCGGGAGATGCAGATCGTGATCTCGTACTGTGATGAGACGATGATCAAGCCGGAATATGTGCCGCTTGGTGAAGCACTGACAAAGGACTACGAAAGGGAAGCCTGGGGCAGGATGCTCAACTACCTGGAGGCGACCCAGAAACATGCTGTTGGTCATCTTGAAGTATGTACGATCGAGGATGAAGACAGGATCCTGTACATGGACTTTAATACCAGACAGAATCTGGAGCTGACGGTGCCGCTCAGGTATGCGTCCAAGGGAGATACGCTCTGGTCATTCCTCGATGTCTGCAAGAGTGCGATGGGTTCACGTCTGTTGAAGAAGTGGATCGAGAAGCCGTTAGTTGATCAGCAGGAGATAGAGAAGAGATATGACCGTTTAGCCTATCTGATCAAGGCTTTCATGAAGAGAGAAGACCTGCGTGATCATCTTTCCCGTATCTATGACCTGCAGAGACTGATCGGCAGATGTGCAATGAATACCGCCAATGCCGTAGACTGTCTGCGTCTTTCCAAGACCCTGACGGAAGTACCGTATATCCTGGAGGATGTACGCTGTGAGGCCTTTGGCATCTATGCGTCTGTTGATCCGTTAAGCAGTCTCTGTGATCTTTTGAAGGATGCCTTTGTGGATGAACCGCCGGTACAGATCTCTGACGGTGGTATCTTCCGTGACGGGTATAACAAAGAACTGGATGAAGCCAGAGAGATCCAGAGAAACGGGCGGAAGTTCATCAGCGAACTGGAAGCGAAAGAAAGAGAAAAGACCGGGATCAAGACCCTGAAGATCGGTTATAACAAGGTCTTTGGCTATTATATTGAGATATCCAAGGCTGCTGCCCAGCAGGTCAAGGATGAGTGGGGGTATGTACGCAAGCAGACCCTGGTCAATAACGAGAGATTTATCTCACAGGAACTGAAAGAGAAGGAAGACATGATCCTGCATGCGGAGGAGAATGCCATCCGTATCGAGAGAAGACTGTTCAGTGAGATCCTTGACCGTATCCGGGAGAAACTGCCGCAGCTGCAGAAGACAGCCCAGGCTCTGGCCGAGATCGACTGCTACGGAGCTCTGGCGGAGATCAGTTCGAAGTACGGGTATGTAAGACCTGTCTTTACCGATGATGAGTTTATGGTAAAGAACGGCAGACATCCGATCCTCGATGTGATGATGAAAGATCCCCGGTATGTGGCAAATGACATACGCATGAGCAGGGATGAGAATATCCTGCTGATCACAGGACCGAACATGGGCGGTAAGTCCACATATATGCGGCAGGCAGCACTGACGATCGTCATGGCGCAGATGGGCTGCTACGTACCGGCAAAGGAATGCCGTATGCCTGTATTTGACAAGATCTTTACGAGGATCGGTGCCAGTGATGATATCCTGTCGGGTCAGTCTACATTCATGGTGGAGATGACCGAAGCCAACAGAGCATTAACGGAAGCAACTTCCCGTTCGTTTATCCTGTTTGATGAGATCGGAAGAGGTACTTCCACGTATGACGGCATGGCGCTTGCCCAGGCGATGATCGAGTATATCTCTGCCTGTATCCATGCCAAGACAATGTTCAGTACACACTATCATGAGCTGACGATGTTAAGCGATACCGTAGACGGTATCCGCAATGTACACGCAGCCGTCAAGGAAGAAAAGGAGAAGGTCACCTTCCTGTACAAGATCAAGGAGGGGAGTGCCGACCGTTCCTACGGTATCAATGTCGCAAGACTTGCCGGACTGCCGGAAGCGGTGCTGAACCGTGCCAAAGGTCTGCAGAAGGAACTGGAATCCAAGAAGAGAGTCGTGCAGCAGTCATACCAGCTTGTGGAGATGAAGCACGAAGACCCGAAGACAGCAGCCCTGATGAAGAGACTGAAGGAAGTCAGTGCTGATGATCTTTCGCCGAGAGAAGCCTGGACCATGCTGGCAGATCTCGCCGAAGAAGCGAAGAAGGAGTAACTATGGAACAGGATAAGATCATCATCCGGGGTGCCAAGGAGAATAACCTGAAGAATATCTCTCTGGATATCCCGCGAAATAAACTGGTCGTGATGACAGGTCTTTCGGGAAGCGGAAAGACATCACTGGCTTTTGATACGATCTATGCCGAGGGACAGAGAAGGTATGTAGAGTCACTGAGTGCCTATGCCAGACAGTTCCTGGGCGGTGTGGACAAACCGAATGTGGAGATGATCGAAGGACTTTCACCGGCGATCTCGATCGACCAGAAGACAACATCGAACAACCCGCGTTCAACGGTAGGTACAGTCACGGAGATCTATGACTACCTGCGTCTGCTGTATGCGAGAACAGGTATTCCCTACTGTCCGAATCACAATATCCCGATCACCGGCCAGACGATCACCGAGATGACCGATGCGGTCATGAAGAACGAAGACGGTACCAGATTAACGGTAATGGCACCGATCGTAACGGATAAGAAGGGTACATTTAAGGATACGTTTGAGAAGCTGCAGAAGGACGGATATGTCCGTGTGAGAGTAGACGGAGAGATCCGCCTGCTTGAAGAGGAGATCGTTCTTGAGAAGAATAAGAAACATAACATTGATGTGATCGTTGACCGTATCGTGAAAAGAGAGGACTCCCGCAGCCGTATACATGATTCCCTGGAGACAGCACTGAATCTGGCATCAGGGATGGCAGTCGTGATGACCGATCAGGAAGAGACGCTCTTCTCCAGTAATTATGCATGCCGTATCTGCGGATTCTCCGTACCGAAGCTGGAGCCGAGACTCTTCTCGTTCAATGCGCCTCTTGGTGCCTGTGACGTGTGCCATGGTCTTGGTATTACCGAAGAAGTGGATATCGATATCCTGATCCCCGATCCCACGAAGTCGATCAGACAGGGCGGTATCAAGTACTACAAGAATATCGTGGATACAGAGAATATCGAGTGGCAGACGTTTGCGACACTGTGCAGAGCGTACAAGGTGGATCTCGACAAGCCCATAAACAAGCTGACAAAGACGCAGATGCATGCGATCCTCTACGGCAGTGACAGACCGATCAAGTACAGTATTACCTCTTCCGGAGGCAATAAGTATTCCAGAAACGATTATATCGAAGGCGTAAAGAGCCTGATCGAAAGAAGATTCGTGGAGACCACAAGCTCCATGTCCAAGGAGTGGTACCAGTCCTTCATGGTGGAATCCCCGTGCCCCAAGTGCGGAGGGAAGCGTCTGAACGAGCAGGCCCTGAGTGTGCGTGTGGGTGATAAGAATATCCATGAGTTTACAACACAGTCTGTAGTCGGTGCCCTGGACTGGGTCAGACATGTGGAACTGAACAGTACGCAGGCAGCGATCGCTGAACTGGTCATCAAGGAGATCGATAACCGTCTGTCCTTCCTGAAGGATGTCGGTCTTGAGTACCTGACCCTCGACAGACTGGCAGGTTCCCTGTCCGGCGGTGAAGCCCAGAGAATACGTCTGGCAACCCAGATCGGTTCCCGACTGACAGGGGTACTGTATGTTCTGGATGAGCCCAGTATCGGTCTGCATCAGCGCGACAATGCCAAGCTGATCGCCACCCTCAAAAGCATGCGGGATCTTGGCAATTCACTGATCGTCGTCGAACATGACGAAGAGACGATGATGAGCGCAGACTGGATCGTGGATATCGGTCCCGGGGCAGGCATCCACGGCGGTGAAGTCATCGCCAACGGTACGCCCGAGGAAGTCATGAACTGTGAGAACTCGGTCACCGGCAGATATCTCTCCGGCAGAGAGCGGATCGAAGTCCCGAAGGAAAGACGCAAAGGCTCCGGCAAGTTTGCGGAAGTGATCGGGGCAGCCGAGAATAACCTGAAGAATATCGATGTGAAGTTCCCCCTCGGCAAGCTGATCCTGGTCACAGGCGTCTCCGGCAGCGGTAAGAGTACACTCGTAAATGAAGTGTTCATGAAGGCTGTTCAGCAGAACCTCGGCAGGGTACGTATCAAGCCTGGTAAGCATAAGAAAGTCAAGGGTCTCGACAATATCGACAAGCTTGTACAGATCGATCAGGACCCGATCGGACGCACACCGCGTTCCAACCCGGCTACCTACACCGGTGTCTTCGATGATATCCGTGAGATCTTTGCGGCAACCCCGGAAGCCCGTATGAGAGGCTATGACAAGGGACGCTTCTCGTTCAACGTCAAGGGCGGACGCTGTGAAGCCTGTCAGGGTGACGGTATCCGTACGATCTCGATGAACTTCCTGCCTGATGTCTATGTACCCTGTGAAGTATGCCACGGCAAGCGCTATAACGAAGAGACCCTGCAGTGTACATTCAAGGGCAAGAACATCTATGATGTCCTCGAAATGACTGTCGAGGAAGGCTTACAGCTGTTTGCGAACAATCCCCGTATCCGCAATAAGCTGCAGACCCTGTATGATGTCGGTCTCAGCTATATCAAGCTTGGTCAGTCTTCAACGACACTCTCCGGCGGTGAAGCCCAGCGCGTCAAGCTGGCCAGCGAACTGCAGAAGAAACCTACCGGCAAGACCGTATATATCCTGGATGAACCAACGACCGGTCTGCATACCGATGACGTCAAGCGACTGATCGCCGTACTGCAAAGGATCGTAGACTCCGGCAATACCGTGATCGTCATCGAACATAACCTGGATGTGATCAAGTCAGCAGACTGGATCATTGACCTCGGACCGGAGGGCGGCGATAATGGCGGTACGGTACTTGTCACCGGCACACCGGAAGAAGTCGCAGAATGTGAAAAGTCCTGGACCGGACAATATCTGAAGAAGGCACTGACATGGACGAAAGAGAAAGAAGCACAGCACGCATAGACAAACCCGTACTTGAGGAGACAAAGACCCTGCTGGATACACCGTATATCCGGGTCTATGAGCTCTGTTACGAGGATGGTCTGCACTACTACGATGCCTCAAGAAGGAAACAGGAAGACCTATCTGCGGTATCGCACAGGACAGATCTCCCGGATGCGGTGAGCGGCTTTGTCAGTATAAAGAAGGGTGCTGAAGAACCCCGTTTACTGCTGTTCTATGAATACCGGTATCCGATCGGTGAGTATGTCCTGAGCATACCTTCGGGACTGATCGACAAAAGAGATCATGCGGAAGCTGAACCGATCGTTACCGCCATGGTCAGAGAGATCACCGAAGAGACCGGTCTGCACGTCAAGCCCACCGATACCGTGGAAGTACTGACACCGATGGTCTACAACTCACCGGGCATGACCGATGAGAGTACGGCCCTTGTGGCAGTGCACCTGCATGTGCAGGATTATCATGAACTGTCACATGATGGTGCAGAAGGCAGTGAACGCTTTGCGGATATCCTGTTAGTCACAAGAGAAGAGGCTGCAGATATACTGAAAAAAGGCAGAGATGCCAACGGTACACCGATACCGATGGTCACCCGTTCTGCCTTAACATGGTTTGTATACGAAGACAGACAGGGGTAACTCTGTCTGTTTTATACGGAGGCTGAGATGAAGAAGATCCTGAAGATCCACGGTCTGACAGCTCTCATCCTGGGGATCCTGCTGGCAGCGGTATATCTCCGGCTTGTGCGCTCGGGCGGAGACATCGGTGATGCGGTCACAGCAGTACTGGTGTATATGATCCTGGGCGGAGCTTTCCTGCTCGATCTCTTTCTGTTTCTGGTCAACACGATCCTGTACCATGCGTCATCAGAGAATAAGATCCTGATCTCCCGTATCCTGCTTTTCCTGTATGCGGCAGGTCTGTTATATGCGGTATACAGCGCGTTTGCCTACAGCTCCGGCAGTTTCTTTGCATGGCTTGCGGAAGGGGATGTCTTCTGCTATCTGTATCTCTTCGTTATCCTGGTACTGATCATCATGATCATCGTCAGGATGCGGGAGCTGAAGAAGATGCATATGTCTAGGCAAGCACTTTGAGTACAGAAAAGAATACAAACGTATATAACGAGAATATCGGCAGGACCGGGATCATGTAGAAAAGCTTTACCGGGACGAGATCATACATCTTCCGCAGGATAATATTATCCGGCTCATAGGTAAAGACATAATTGGATACCGGATTCAGTCCGGTTTTTCTTAATACCGTATTGATGATATGGGCGATACCTGCCAGCAGAAAGGTGATCACGGCCGACCAGATGCAGTCTTTCGGATCGGGCATATACAGGCCAAGCGTACAGAAGAGAAGACAGGTGATGATCAGCAATCCGTGATATCCGTAGAAGCCGTAAGCCTGCATGGAGAAGACAGACTGATCACGGTTATACCTGTCCGGCATGACAAAGGCAAGCACAGCACCCAGCGTACCGATCGAAGCACAGAAGGATGCCAGCACGGAATCCTTCAGCACCGAGGCAATGATGCACAGAAGCGTGGACTGGTTGCACAGGTAGCAGGGAAGCTCATTGAAATAGTTATAGTCTGAACGGATATGACGCAGGGAATACTTGTATATACGCAGGATGATCAGCTCGATGATACTGAGAACAGTGATGATCCGCCAGCGCATGTCTTCCGGCATATCTTTGGCAATGAACGTTACCGCACACAGTACAAGCACCGTAAGCAGCACATACATCCACCACCATATGTTAAAGACTTTGATCGTCCGGTCCTCTCTTTGATTCATATGTATAATCATAAAACAAACAGGAAAAATTTGGCACGAACAAAATCCGCATGGGACAGTGAAGAACAGGTAATCCTGTTTTCGTGTACCTTACAGTCAAATTACAGTGCAGGAATCAGTTGGGTACGGTAAAATACATGTGAGTAATGCATACCCTGCAGTGCTGCGATATCATCTTGAGGAGGGCCTATGTATAAAAAGCATAATCAGATTCTGACAGTCTTATTGTCATTTTTTCTGTGTTTCAGCAATCTGCTTCCTGTGACAGCACAGGATACAGAAGAAGGTACGGAACCGGAACAGGCCGAAACGGTCACTGCTGAAGAACAGGAAAGTGAAGAGACGGAAGTTCCGGAGACAGCTGAACCGGAAGAGACTGCAGAGGAAGAGACAGATCCCATACCTGAAGAGACAGCAGCACCTGAACCGTCTGCAGAGCCGACAGAGGAACCTCAGCCGACAGAGACCCCCGAACCGGCAGAAACAACAGATCCAGAAGAGACAATAGTCCCCGAGGAAACAGCAGAACCGACAGAAACAGAATTGCCTGAAGAAGAAACCAGAGAGGAGATTACACCAAGCCCTGATTCTCCGGAGGAAGATCCGCAAAACGCAGGTGAAGAAACGGATGATTCGGAACTGACTGCGGCTGAAGAAGATGACAAGGAAAGCGAAGAATTTGCCGAATACGGTGATTATACCTATACAAGTACTTCTCTCGGTGTCACGATTACAAAATATAACGGCAGCGATTCAAATGTTGTCATACCGTCTGAAATCAATGGGAAGCCGGTGATTTGTATTGGCAGAGAAGCGTTTCAGAGGTGTTATAGTCTTCAAAGTGTAACGATTCCCGAAGGTGTAACTCTTATTGATCAGAGTGCATTTCAGAGATGCCTATATTTAACGCAGGTTACTCTTCCTGAAAGCCTGAAAACGATCGGTTACTACGCGTTTGAGTCGTGTGAGAGTTTATACAGTATTACAATTCCCGAGGGTGTTACCAAGTTTAATTCCGGTGCATTTCGTTATTGTAAGAATCTGTCATTCATAAATTTGCCTAAGGGTCTCACCAGTTTTGGAGATTCAACATTTGAATACTGCGATATGCTTACAAATGCCGGTCCGATAGGGAGCGGAGCCAATATTGAATTTGGCTGGGAAGAGAGCATTCCGAAGAGCGTATTTAACTGGTGCTATAACCTTCATAAGATAACGATTCCTGAAGGTATAACAACCATAGAAGCAGATGCCTTTTACGGATGCAGCGGATTAACAACGATTGAACTTCCTGACAGTCTTACAACGATTGGAAACTGGGCATTCTATCAGTCAGGTATCAGAGAAATAAATATTCCCCAAAATGTCACTGGTATCGGAGAGCATGTGTTTACTAGTTGCGACAAACTGGAGACTATCACAGTCGATTCGGATAATACAGTCTATGACAGCAGGAACAATTGTAATGCGATCATTGAAACTGAGAATAACAATTTGATTGCGGGCTGCCAAAATACTGTGATACCAGACTCTGTGGAAATTATAAATAATTATGCTTTTCAGGATTGCATTAATTTAACGGATATCGTGATTCCGGATAGTGTTTCGAGGATTGGCGATGCAGCCTTTAAAGGCTGTGCTAAACTTTCAAACATTCACATGCCTGCTTACATGGTATCGATAGGAAGAGCGGCATTCGAGGACTGTGTAGTCTTATCTGAAATAGAACTACCTGGCGGAATATCATCTGTCGAATCGTCTCTCTTTTCTGGCTGCACAAATTTAATAAATATAGCCTTGCCGGAGAGTATACTCAGAATTAATAGCTATGCTTTTTATAAATGTAACCGGCTCAAGGATATCCATTATGAAGGCAGTAAAGATCAATGGAACAGAATCATTATTGATGAAAACAACGATGCCATATCAAATGCAACCTTGCATTATCTTGGCCGCCAAACCCTATTTACTCTTGGACGTGATAATAACAGTTTTGTTCATAGTTTTTCGGGAGTATTTGGACGTTTCGATCCATGGAGTTTCGACTACATTCGTAATGCAAGAATTTTTAAAATGGACAACCTGTATTGGAAGGCGGTGCAGTCTTTAAATCCCGGTGGCTTAGCATCTTATATTCAGAAGAAATTATACGATTCAAATGCCATGTTCGTGGATAAGGATGATACTTTTGGAGGTGTATGCTATGGAACCTCAATGACAATGCTGCAGATATTTGATGGTCTATATTCAATAAAAGATATATCAGATTCAAATAGTACTGTGTATCATGACCTAACTCCTTCCGAAGATAAAAAGCTGCAAAATTACTTGGTATACTATCAATTCTCACAGCACTTTCCGGAGTACGAAATTGAAGATTTATTAAAAATTGAAGGAGCGGGACTATATACAGAAGATTTATCTGAAAAAATCGATACTTCTGAAGAACTCCGTGAAGTTTTAAAAGACTTGGCAAACTATGAATTAAAAGGGGTCGGAGAACTAGTATATTATTCAACAGATGGGACAAATGAAATATGTCATGCAATTTTAGTTACAGATAAAGTATTTAATGTAAGTGATAATCGGTATGAATTTACTCTATATGATCTGAATACAGTTGATAAGAATGGGCTGGGCTTATTTGGGAAAATGACGATAAGCGGAGATTTTTCGAGATGCTCATTTACGGATATTTATGGTTCTGAATTACTAAATGACAATTCTACAATTAAATGCCTGTGTATTATCGGCAAAGCTGCTTTTGTTGAGTTGATCGAATCTACAGAAGCTGCCCTGAACAGAGCAGGGAAAAAACCGAGTGGTAAATCTGTTTCTTCGGGTATGAATGCATTATATGGAGATGGCAGCAATAGCACATATATTGAGTATGATGCAGACACTTCATTTGCTTTAGATTTCGGATCAGATATGTGGCTTTCTTATTCAAATAATCAGTTTACCGGCAATGTCCCTATTATTGGCTTAAAGTCTGATTTCGATCCTGTACATGATGAAAGCGGTAACTCAAGAAAGCATGCAACAATAGAAATTGATGGGTATAGTGCTGCAACCATAACACCTTCCACAAATAGAATAGATATAACTTTTTACAGTGAAAAAGGTTTATTGTCTGTTGAAGGAGAAGGGATCGAGAATGCTTCAATATCTTTTGATGAAGGAATTCACCTCAATGGATCAGAGTATAGTTTTAAATCCTATATAACGTCAGATATTTATGCTGGAAATGACCTGTTGATGAATTCTATGACTGGAACTGCAGAAGGACATACGTATATTCATGTAAAGGATGGAACAATAGTAGCCGAAAATGATACGGCAATTCAACCCGATCTTTCGGTTGCTTTTATTGGAAACAGCAGGCATTTTAAAGAGTTTGATGAAACAAGTGGAGAAACTATAATTGAACTTAACGATCATCACTTTGCCCAAGATGAATTCTGCGTATTCTTTAATACCGGTATTGAAAATTCTGAAATTGCAAACCAATACGTTGCTGCAGGAACATCTGTCATCAAGCCTGAAGATCCTGAGAGAGAAGGATATGTTTTTAAGGGATGGTACACATCCAGCATTTATCAGGATGATGAAACTTACTGGGATTTTGAAACTGATAAAGTATATGACAATACGACTTTATATGCTGGATATGCTAATGTTGAAAACTCGATATATATCTCTGGATTACAATCTAATTATCAGTATTCGGGGACAGCTGTTAAACCGCAAATTGAAGTCTATGATTCAGGTGTTCTGTTGAAGAATAAGATGGATTATACAGTCACATACAAGAACACCACCAAGGCGTACAAGGTTGTAGATCCTGACAATCCTACGCCGACAGACAAGAAGAAAGCCCCTCAGATCATTATCGAGTCGAACAAGAAGGGTAACTATGCAGGAACTAAGACAGTGTACTTCAGTATCGATCCTGTAGACCTGTATGACGACGGGATTACCATAGATGAACTGTCTGTGCAGGCAACAGGTAAGACACTGTCACCTGTACCAGTGGTGTACTTCAACGGAAAGAAACTGAAGAATAAGACAGACTATACAGTAGAGTATGAGCCATGGGATAGAATCAGCAACGGAGAAGTAACTGTAAAGATCACAGGTAAGGGTAACTTTACCGGCACAAGAGAAGTGAATGTACATGTGGCATCCAAGGACCTGGTATCGGTAGCTAAGTTATCAGTATCTTCCAAGCCTATTTCCTACGCAGATCTGACAGGAGATCCTGTAAATGATCTCTTTGGCAGGATCACGGTAAAGAACGGCAAGAAGACTGTACTGTCAAGAGAAGATGAAGATTACTACATGCTAGACGTGCCGGAAGATTACGCACATGTCGGCACAGTAAGCTTTGTTATCCAGGGTAATGAAGAAAGAGGCTATTACGGTAAGAGGACAGTCACAGTCAAGATCACCGGTATCTCGTTAACAAATAAGAAGATTAAACCTGCATTACTGTCATATCCGTATACAGGTGAAGAGATCGAGATACCTGCTGAGACAAGTGTTCTGACCTATAACGGAGCACCTCTTACAGAAGGAACAGACTACGAGATCGTAAGTTATGAGAAAAATACGAATGCAGGTAAGGCGACGGTAACAGTTAAAGGACTCTATAACTATACAGGTACCAGAAAGATTACCTTTACGATCACCCCGGATACTTCATCGAAAGAGAGTCTGGTAAATGTCGAAGAAGCTTACTACAGTAAGGGAGGCTCCAAGCCAAAAGTTACAGTAGAAGGATTAACCGAAGGCACAGACTTCACTGTTAAGTACAGTAATAATACGAAGGCGAATACGGAAGGAACAGCTGTGATCTCTTTCAAGGGCAACTATAAAGGTACACCATCTGTCACAAGAACTTTCTACATTCAGCCGAAGGATATCTCTGAGGTAACAGTGACAGCCAAAGATATGATCTATACCACTAAGGCTGGAAAGTATAAGAGTACACCTGTATTGACAGATACAGACGGAAAGAAGCTGAAAGCTGGAACAGATTACGAGAAGGTCTATACTTACACAGATGAGTATGGTCAGGCATTGAGTGAACCTGTACCTGCAGGAACGGTCGTGAGAGTCACAGTCACTGGTAAGGGTAATTATACCGGAGAGACCTATACTGAGTATCGCATCGTAGACACAGGCAAGGATATCTCGAAGATGTCATTCAAGATCGCCAACAAGGAATATACGGGAAGGCCTGTAACAATCGACGAGTCTGATATCACAAGTATCAGGCTTGGTAAGAAAGTACAGGAGCTGAAGCTTGATGAGCATTACGTCATCACTGGATACACAAAGAACATAAACAAAGGTACTGCAACTGTTACCTTCCAGGGCATTGGAGAATATGGCGGTACGAAGACCGTGAAGTTCAAGATCGGGCAGAGAAGTATCAGTGATTACTGGAATAGTGTTAGATCATTCTTCAGCAGTCTGATCGGCGGTTAAACAAAAACACACAAACATTTTATATACGGAAAGGATGGGGAGCGGTAACTCTTCATCCTTTTCAAGTACCTTGCATTCAAAGTATTGTACATAATCTTGTGAGATACGATACAATACACTTAAATGATATATACCCTGCACAGCTGCGGTTTCATTACGAGGAGGGTCCTATGCATAAAAATTTCAATCATTTTCTGACAATCTTCTTGTCATTTTTTCTGTGTTTCAGCAATCTGCTTCCTGTAACAGCACAGGATACAGAAGAAGGTACAGAACCGGAACAGACCGAAACTTTCTCTGCTGAAGAACAGGAAAGTGAAGAGACGGCAATTCCGGAGACAGCTGAACCGGAAGAGACTCCGGAGACGATCATACCCACGGAAGAAAGTGAACCTGAAAATACGGAAGTCCCTGAAGAAACAGAAGTTCCTGAGCCGTCTGCTGAACCGACAGAGGAACCTCAGCCGACAGAAACACCGGCTACAGTAACTAACGAAGATGAAGATGAACAGAAAGAGAATTCAACTTCGGAAAACACGAATGGTCAGGAAGATGTTTCCGAAACGGCGGAGACCGAGATAATCGAAAATGAAGAAGAACCCACTATAACGTTTGAAACAACAAGCGATGGTTTTGAGTATAGCGTTAATAGTAATAATGAAGCAACGATCACTGGCTATACCGGAAGGGATACAATAATTGAGATACCTTCGGCAATTGATCTGTATCCGGTTACGAGTATAGGCAAATCTGCATTTAGTTATTGTCACGATATCACAAGCATTACTATCCCGAGAACTGTAACAAGTATAGGGATGTGGGCATTCCAGGGCTGTGATAGCCTTAGCAAAATTATTATTCCGGACAGTGTAACAGATATAGGAAAAGAAGCATTCTTAGGATGTGATAGTCTCGAAACTGCGGGTCCGATTCACAGCGGCAGTGATTATGAATTTGAATGGACATCAGAAATACCCCTGTATGCATTCCAAAAATGCAGTGGCTTGACAAGTGTCACGCTTCCCGGAAGTCTTACAGCAATAGGCGCCTACGCGTTTGATGGTTGTACAAATCTGACAAGTATAATCCTTCCTGACGGCATTACAAGTATAGGAGGCAGTGCATTTAATTACTGCAAGAATCTGGAAAGTATTATCATTCCGGAAAGCGTTACATGGATAGGCGGAGGAGCGTTTTCTGACTGTGACAGCTTGAGCAGTATCACGCTTCCGGCCGGCCTTACAAGGATAGAATTTGGACTGTTCCAATCGTCTGACGGACTGGTCAGTATAACAATTCCAGACAATGTAACAATCATCGATGACTATGCATTTGAATATTGTACCGGTCTTGTTAGTGTCAGTATTCCGGACAGTGTCACAACTATAGGAGAAGAAGTGTTCAAGGGCTGTGAAAGCTTGACTGGCATCACGATACCGTCAGGTGTCACAGCTATAGGAGAACAAGCATTCAGTTACTGTAAAAACCTTAGCAGTATTAATGTGGACCCGGCGAATACGGTTTACGACAGCAGGAATAATTGTAATGCGATTATTGAGACACAAACCAACTCATTATTACACGGAAGCAATAATACGGTTATACCGGATAGTGTTACAAGTATAGGAAAAAATGCATTTTATGGCTACAGCAATCTAACAAGTATCACGATTCCGGGGAATGTTAAAAGTATCGGATATTGTGCATTCTATGAATGCAGCAATCTTTCCAGTGTTAATATTCTGGACGGTGTCACCAGTATTGAGGATAGAGCATTTCAGTTGTGCAGTAATCTTACCAGCGTTACGATTCCTGCCAGTGTAACAAGTTTTGGATGGTCAGTATTTCTCAGCTGTGACAGGCTTTTAACAGCCGGACCGATTGGCAGCGGTAGTAATTATGAATTTGGATGGATCTCGGAAATACCCAGCTATGCGTTTTCAAGCTGTGAATATCTCACCAGCATCACGATTCCTGATAGTATAACAAGCATAGCAGGTTCTGCATTCCGAGGATGCTCAAGACTGACAAGCATCACGCTTCCGGACAGTTTGACAAGCATAAACAATGAGTTGTTTTCTGGCTGCAGCGGTTTAACGAGCATTAAAATTCCGGATAACGTGACAAGCATAGGGCAACGAGCATTTGCTGACTGTGATGGCCTGACCACTATTAAGATTCCTGACAGCGTAACAATTATAGATTCATTTGCATTCAGTGGGTGTGACGGGCTTACCAGCATTGCGATTCCTGATGGTGTTAAACTGATAGCATACGGAACATTTCAAAACTGCTCCAACCTTACAAACGTCATTATTCCAAAAAGCATAATAGTAATAGACCAACTTGCTTTTGGTTATTGCCGGAGTTTAAAGGATGTCTATTATGCGGGAAGTGAGGAAGAATGGAGCGCTATATCCATCAGGTCTGACAATGATTATCTGGTGAATGCTGTGATCCACTATAATTACAAACCTCAGAACCAGAAGAAAATCGATGTTCATACGGAAGACAAGGAAGAAGTCATAAATGCAGCACTCTCACAGATCGATATAGAGAGTCAGCTGCCAAATCTCAGTATAGATATCGGGACAGTAAAAGGGCCGGAGATTTCAATCGGATCATATACTTTCAATCTGTTTGAATTGGCAGATATGAAAGTTGCTCTTCCCACAAAGAAGTTGATGGTTCAGGTAAGTAATGATAATGAGAAGAAGAAAATATGCGGTCTTATAGGGTGGAAAGCTTTCGATGAGGACGCTGCCATAATCGGTGATCCAAACTCTCAAACAGAAGAAGCAGGCAGCGGCTTTTGGAATGCATATCGGGAATCGAAAGAAATTTACAAAGGAACGCATTTTCTGGGCAATACAGACTCGGGATCGTTTGCAAAGAAATTCCGTAAGCATTATAAAGATCTGCAAACAATTGACGCAGATATGCTTGTGGATGCAAAGCTCACGGTCTGTGGCTATTTTGAATGGTCATATGAAACAGGAACTCTTCAGTTTTCTGAAGGCGGAATTGTTGTTGAAGCTAGTGCCAGCAAAAAGATAAATCACAGATTTGTCCAAGCACCGATTCTTTATGGAACATTTAAATTTGAAGTAGATGGTAAGGGACAATTGAGGCTTGTGAAAGACGGGATATTCAATATTGATCCCGCACTTACTATAGAGGCGTCGGTAAAAACCGATATTGGTGTTGGCGCAGGCGATAATACTGGAAAAAATCAAATTTATGCAGAAGTCGGCTTCACCGGAGCAATGAACGCAAAGGCTTCAACAGAAAAAATCGTAGATAATTCACATTTCTACATGGATCTGACGGGTGATCTATATGGTGAATATCGTATCAAGCTTTTCTTGTTTCTTGCCAACCTTGATATTGGAGATCGGTTTAAATACCATTTATACAAATTAGAACTGTATCCAAATTTGCAACTCCTTCTCCTGCCAAAGGACAATACTGCAGTAACCATGGATACATTCTTTGAGGAAGCAGAACCAATCAGCCGTTTATACTCCTATAATCCCACGATACTTATAGTCAACAACAACAGTATTCCAGAAGAAGCCGTTTATCCATATCCCGAACAAAAGCTGTTCCGGCTGAGTAACGGCAGGATGCTGATGGTATGGGTAGGAGATACAGGAGAGAAGCCGGAATATGAACGCACATCGATCATGTACAGTATCTATGAGAACCGTGTATGGTCTGATCCTGCGGTGATCCATGAAAATAATGCCTATAATGATCATCCGAAGGTGTGTCAGTCCGGCGATAAAGTCTATCTTGTATGGGCCAGAGCAGATACATCAGTGGATGCAAACTGGGATCAGGACGAAATGCTGAAACATATGGAGATCGTGTATTCCGTGTTTGATGAGAATACACAGATCTGGAGTGAGCCCGCGATCGTATCGGCTCCTGATAATGCATTTGCAGAGACGGACTATGATGTTGCTACTTATAATAATAAAACAGCTGTAGTCTGGGTAGAAAATACCGAGAATGATCTGCTCATGAACGAGGGTATCAATAATCTGTATGTCAGAGTAAATAATAACGGAACCTGGGGTGAGATCAAAAATATCTATTCCACATCTGAGCAGATCAGTAATGTGACTGTTAAGCAAAGCGAAACGGGGTACGAAGTGTATTATGTTACGTTCGATCCCGCAACAACGCAGACAAACTCGTATGTATACAAACAGTCTGAGGGTAAGGAGACACTCATTGACGACGGTGATCGTTTTACTGTCGTAGATGGCAATGTATATACCCTGAAAGAAGGTGCTGTATACTGCAACGGTGAATATATCGGCCTGGACGGTGTAAACAACTTCAGTATCGTTAAGGGTAGTAACCGTACAGCAGCTCTTGCATTAGTATCTACAGGATTTACCAACGAGATGTTTGTCAGCTATCTGGAGAACGGGACCTGGAGTGAATGGAAACAGATTACCGGGTATAACAAGTTTATCCGAAACTACAGTGCAGTATTCGATGATTATGATCAGCTGATTGTATCATTAACACTTGTGGATGTGGACAAGAATGCGGATAAGGTATACGGCGATGCACATATGGCTGTAGTATCTGATCTGAATTACAGCGATCTAATCGTGGATGAAAACCTGTATTATGACGAGACGATCACACCCGGAGAAGAGAATGAGTTCTTCTTTGATGTAACAAATATCAGTGAAGAGACTCTGCATAATGTGACAGTAAATATCAATGCTTTCGGAAGCAGTACATCGCAGAATATTGCCTGTGAGATACCGGCAGGAGAAAGTGCAGCTCTGTCATTCCGTTATCAGGTTCCTGCAGACCTGACAAAGGGAATGGTGGAGATCTACGCGACACCGACATACACGAAAGGTGAAACCAATACAGCGAATAATCACGCTGATGTAGAAGTTGGTCATGCGGATCTTATCGTTAAAGTGTCTGATCCTGTACAGCAGGGTGAAGCGTGGGTCGTCCCTCTGGTAGTATCCAACCAGGGACATACTGCTTCTTCACAGTCTGCAGTGACTGTTTTCGGAGGCAATGCATTGGGTGAGCTTCTGCAGGAAATCGAAATCCCTGCATTACAGCCCGGAGAATCATTCAGCCTGAATTATACGATTCCTGAGAGATATCTCTATACCGCAACAGATGAGACTATGATCTCTCTGCAGTTTGAACTGGAGACAAACGACAAAGAAGAAAGCTATGCAAATAATAGTGACCGTGCAGTCTATGACAGTCTGACCGAGCATCAGGATAGTATAGCACTCAATATATATAGTCTCAGTCTTGAAAAGGGACAGGAAGCTACGGTTGAAGTGATCTACGACTACGCAGATGAAATGCAGATGGGATTCGCAGACTGGACCTCCGGTGATACAAATGTCGCAACTGTTCTGAACGGAAAAGTCACAGCGTTAAATTCCGGTACGACAACGATCACAGCCACAACACCGGAAGGCCTGACAGCAGAATGCCAGGTAACGGTAGTAACACCTGCCTCCGGAATCACGCTGTCCAGTGAAAGCGAAACGATCGAATACGGAAGCGGTGTTCAGCTGTATGCGACCGTTACACCTGAAGATGCCGATAATAAGAATGTGATCTGGACATCGGCAGATCCTTCCATCGCATCAGTTGATGAAAACGGATATGTAACAGCTACAGGTAAGGGTATTACGTATATCGAAGCCAGAAGTGAAGACGGAGATTACAGTGCCGTCTGTGAAGTTCGTGCAACGAAAATCGTACCTGCGGAAAGTATTCATATCACTTCTAACGTGAAGAAGATCAATGTGGGTAAATCTGCACAGCTGCGTGCAGCCTTTGAACCTGCGGATACGACTAACCAGAAAGTAACGTGGACAAGCAGTGATCCTGCAATCGCTTCTGTAGACGGATTCGGCAAGGTGACTGCGTTATCAGAAGGAACCGTAACGATCACCGCAACATCCGAAGACGGAAACTTCACTGACAGTAACACGATCCAGATCGTCTTCGTACATCTGGAGAGTATCGCACTTGAAAGTGAAGAGATCACGATCAAAGAAAATGAGACGAAGAAGCTTAACGTAACGTTACTGCCGAAGGACGCTTCCAACACGAATATCACATTCACATCGGATAACGAAGAAGCAGTGACAGTTACTTCCGACGGTATGATCACCGGTGTCGGAGAGGGAACAGCAGTCATTACAGTCAAAGCTGAAGACGGAGATCTTACAGCAT